>JBAXFL010000029.1:0-30251 GCA_037139935.1 Thermoleophilia bacterium
GTCACCTGCTGCATTGCCACCTGCTGCATCGCTGTCATTGACGCTGACCGACCTCTTACGATGATTCTTGCCGCCCCGGCTTCCACGACGCGTCTTTCGCTTCACGACGGGAGACGCTCCACCCTCTTCTCCGCCGCCACCGTCGCTGTCGCCGCCTACCCCGACATCCGTGCCGGCTGCGGCCGCGTCCGTTACTCCCACATCGATCTCGCTGCCGCGTATCGCATCCTCGACCACGCCTGCCGAGATCGAAGGATCGGCCGGATCGGCCGGGATATGGATGCGTGGCTTGCGGCTTCGCGTCGGGCGCGTCGGCTTCACGTCTACGGCTGCGGAGCTGTCACCGCTCTCCTCTTCTGTCGCTTCGAGGTCGCCGGCGCCTTCCTGCACCTGCTCCGGGGCACCATCGGCATCGCTCTCTGCCGCTGCATCGCTCTCTGCCGCTGCTCCGGCGGCCGCAGGCTTGCGACGGCGGCCACCGCGCGACCCACGACGCGTACGCTTCTTCGCCGGCGTCGTCCCGTCCACAGCGGATGACGGATCCCCGGACTCGTCGGCGGCGGCTTCGTCAGCTTCGGCGAAGCCATCTGTCCCCTCACTCTCGTTACTCTCATCCACAAGCTCAGGCTCGACGGCTGTGTCCAACGCGTCGCCCTCGTCAGAGGCAGCAGGCTCTCCGGTCGCGTCACCCTCTCCACTCGCATCGTCGCCTGCGGCGAGCCTCCGCTTCGCCGGAGCCCTCGTCGGCTTCTCTGCCTCACTCTCGAACGTGATCGGCCCGGCACCTGCATCACCCGAGCTGACGAGCGTGGCGAAGGCCTGTCCGTCGAGAACCCGGCCGATCTTCACCGTCACCTTCTTGCCGACGAGCTTCGCAGCGTCGGCGACGTTCACATCGATCCCGTCTATTTTTCCCGCGGCGGCCGTGACGTCATAGCGACCGATCTCGCCGAGCTCGACCTCGACGGTCGATCCCTCGGCGATCTCCAAGGCAGGCTCGATGTCCACGAGCTTCCCCTCGGCAACGACCGAGAAATGATCGGTGTGGATATGACCCTCCGCTGCGACGAGGAAGAAGCGACGGCGCGCTACCTCCTCGATTGCCGCGAGCCGGGTGCCACCCGGGCCCGCGATGATCTCGAGCACTCGGGGGTGCAACGCCACCCGGTAAGCCTGGACGCGACTGCCGGGTGAGGCGAGCGCACGCAGCCGGCGTTCGATCTGCATCGCGACGGTGTACTCGGAGACGACAATGCCGTCGCCTGCACAGGTCGGGCACTTGCGCGTGAGAATCTCGCGCGGGCCGTCGGTGACGTTCTGGCGAGTCATCTCGACGAGGCCGAGCGGGGAGATCTCGACGACGTACGTCTTCGTCCGGTCGCGCTCGAGCTCCTCCCGCAGAGCGTCCTCGACGGAGGCACGGTTCTTCGGGTTCGCCATGTCGATGAAGTCGATCACGATGATTCCTCCGATATCGCGCAGCCGCAACTGGCGCACGACCTCCTTCACCGCTTCGAGGTTGTTCTTCGTGATCGTGTCCTCGAGCCGCTGGTTGGAGTTCTTCGACCGCGACCCGACGAACCGGCCGGTGTTCACGTCGATCACGGTGAACGCCTCGGCATAGTCGAACACGAGGTATCCACCCGACGGGAGGTCTACGCGCCGGTCGAGGGTCGAGGTGATCTCCTTCTCGACACCCGAGCTCTCGAACAGCGACTCCTTCTCCTTGTACCTGTGAACCCGCTCGACCATGTGCGGCGACGTCTTCTTGAGATAGCTGACAATCCGCTTGTGGGTGCGCTCGTTGTCTACCTGCGCCGAGACGAAGTCGCCCGCAAAGAGATCGCGCACGATCCGCAGCGGTAGCTCGGCCTCCTGATAGACGAGGGCCGGGGCCGCAGCGCCCTTCGCCCGTGCCTCGATCGTCTTCCACAGCCGCTGGAGAAAGACGAGGTCGCGCTCGACATCCTCGGCGGAAGCTCCCTCGGCGGCGGTGCGCACGATCACGCCACCCTCCTTTACCTCGAGGCCCTTGATGACGTCCTTCAGGCGCGCGCGCTCGGCGTCATCGAGCCGCCGGGAGACACCGAGCCCCTCACCGTTTGGCACGTAGACGAGGAATCTGCCCGGCAGCGAGATCTCGGTCGTCAGCCTGGCGCCCTTTGTCTTCATCGGGTCCTTGACCGCCTGGACGAGCAGTGTCTCGCCACGGGAGATCAGATCCTGGATCTTCTTGCCATGTCGCTTGCCTTCGAGCTCCGGCACGATGATCTCATCCACGTAGAGGAAACCGTTCTTCTCGAGCCCTATCTCGACGAACGCGGCCTCCATGCCAGGGAGCACGTTGTCAACGGTGCCGAGGTAGATGTTCCCTGCGATCGACCTGCGCTCCGGCCGTTCGAGATACACCTCTGCAACACGGTCGTCCTCGATGATCGCAACGCGCTGCTCGCCGATGTCCACCGAGATCAGCAGTTCGCGTTTCGCAGCCGGCAACGGCGCCCGGCGTGGAGGCTGGCGCCGTCGCTGTGACGAGCCACCCTGACTACCCGTGCGGCGCCGATCGGCGTTGCGCTCGGCCCGCTGGCTCTGCTCCGGTCTCTCCCGGGCAGGGTCTTTCGCCTGCTTGCCTCTACCGTTGGATGTATCAGACGATACGGCGGCTTGTTCCTCACCGGCAGGCCGTTTTCCACGACCCCGCCCACCACGATTACCGCGACGTCTGTTACTGCTCGACGCTTCCGGGTCGGAGCCCGCGCCTGCCCTGTTTACACGAGCGGCCGTGCCGCCCTGAGCGACCTGCTCCTCAGCCGGTGCCTGTGAGGCCCCTGCGGTTGCACCCTCGGGCGCGGTCTGATCGTCCTTCTTGTTTTTCCATCGAAACCAGGGCAAAGAGTGCCTCTCTTCGTTGTAGCGCGCGCGGGCGTACGGCATCCCACCGGGATGCCGGCCTCGCGCAGCGGATGTCAAAAACCATGGCCATGTTCATAGCGCCTCGGAACGCAGAGTATCAGTGCGGGGCGCGCGCGGCAGGGATGCCCGCTCGACCCTGTTCAGGCGGCGGCTGGACGGAGCCGCAGGCGGCGAGCGTGAACAGAGCGGAGCCGCTGGTTGAGGCGAGCCCACGCCCATGGCTCGACCTCCATGTACCGTTGCTCGGACTGGGCACGGGTCTCTTCCAGATACTCAAACCACGCATCGGCTTCCTCGATCTGAAGCAATTCTTCTGCTAGCTCTGTATCCGGCACCGGCACCCCTCCCCGTTGTCGACTGCATCCGTCGTATCGATGGCAATCCTAGGACCTACGCCGGACGGACACCCTCTCGGAGCATGACTCTCCGGCGCACTAGCGCCAAAGGAGGGCCTTGCCGAGGGCACGGGTGCCGCCGTAGGCCACCGCCGCTCTGACAGCCGGCCCTCCGCAGGGCAGGTGCCGAACGAGGGCTCTCGCCGCGGCACCGGTCACGAGCGACACCGCCAGATACGGCCCTGCTACGACCGCAAACCCCTGCGGGTCACGCGGGAGCGTGTCTCCTCGGGTGATCCCGAGGAGAAAGAGCATGCGCAGCCGTGCAAGCGTGAGGATCGAAAGCTGCTCCCGTTGCAAGCGAGGCGACGCCGCGAGCGCCGCATTCGCAAAGGCGGTGACTGCGATCAACCGCCGCGACACCGCCGGGCGCAGAAGCGGCAGGCGAGCCGCAAGCGCTGGAGCAGCGTGAGGGGCAGCTCTCGCGATCGCCGCCGCGAGTTCCTCGATGTCCGGCTCCGGCCCGCCGTCGAGGACATCCTCCGGGAGCACGTACGGGATCACCGAAATCCCGCCGTGGCGCACCACGATCACGGGGGTCTCCTCGTGCGCAAGACGACGCAGAACGCTGAGCTCCGCCGGGGTCGGCTCACCCTCGATCAGCCTGATCGAAACAGCGGCTGCTGCAGGATTCCCGCCGACAACGACCGCGCCCCGGTCACCGCGCACTGCGAGAGCCGTAGCCAGGGCGTCCGCGCCCGGGCCAGAGATGGCAATCCACGCCGGCATGCCCTCGAGGGCATGAACCTCGCGCACGAGCCGGGATACCTGCATGATCCCGATCCCGAGCGGCATCAGCGCGACTTCTCCACGCGGCCACGCGCATGAATCGACTGCAGAACACCGATTGCAACCAGGTTCGCCACCATCGACGAGCCACCGACCGTGACAAACGGGAGTGGAATCCCCGTCACCGGTGCGATCCCCATCGTCATGCCGGCGTTGACAAACACCTGAAAGAGGAACGCGCAGACGATTCCCCCGGCCACGATCGCTCCGTAGAGGTCACCGGCCACCGTGACGACGCGCAGCCCCCGCCACACGACGAGCAGATAGAGGAGCAGGAGGATCGAGGTACCGAGAAAGCCGCGTTGCTCCGCAAGCGAGGCGAAGACGAAGTCGGTGGCGTGCTCGGGCAGGTAGTCGAGCCGGGTCTGGCTCGCACCCTCGACACCACGGCCCGAGAGCCCCCCTGCACCGACGGCTGTCCGGGACTGTGTCACGTTGTAGGTCAACCCACCGGGGTCGCTCTCGGGGTTTGTGAACCCCGTCAGACGGTCGGTCTGATAGGGCTTCAGGATCGGAAGTCCGGCGGCCGGGAGGAACCACAAAACGCCTACGGCAACGACGAGCGCACCGCCGCCGATGACCGCGAGGTGCAGCCACCGAACGCCTGCGAGAAAAAGGACGGCCGCGAGCGCTGCTCCATAGACGAGACTGCTCCCGAGGTCTGGCTGAACGAACACGAGGCCTATCGGGACGAGACCGAGGCCGACGGCCGCAAGCACCGTGGAAAGCTCCCCCATCCGTCGTCCGCGCTCGACGAGGAAGCCGGCGACGGCGAGGACGAAGAGGAGCTTGCCGAACTCGGACGGCTGGAACTGAAACGGCCCGAGGTCGATCCAGCGCCTCGATCCGCGCACCGCACCGGCGAAGACGAAGACGAAGAGCATGACGCCGATCGTCCCTCCGTAGAGGACATGCCAGTGACGCTGGTAAACCGACGGTGAAACGACGACCGCCACGAGCATCCCGGTGACACCAACAGCCGCGGCAACGGCCTGCCGGGTCACGTAGTAGTCCGGGTTCCCGGGAACGTCGAAGCGGGTGATGCCGGCGATCGCCCAGAGGCCGTAGACAACGAGCGTCGCGGCCGTGAGCAGCAACAGCCAGTCGAGCTGTCGCAGGATCGAACCGAGGTCGTAGGCACCGGGAGCCGACGACGCGAAGGAGGAACGGCGGGGCCGCGCGTCAGCGATCAATCGACGTTCACCACCCGAGGGGAGAAGGCCTTCTGACCGAAGTACTTCTCGAAGACGCGCAGGGCGGCGGGCGCCGCTGCGGCCGATCCATGACCGCCGTTTTCGATCACCGCGCATACGACAAGCTTCGCGTCGTCAGAGGGCCCATAGCCGCACCACCAGGACTGATCCTCGATGTGCCCGACGGGGTAGCCCGGAAGATTGACGACCTTCTCTGCCGTCCCGGTCTTGCCGGAGATGGAGACGGGAAACGTGGCGAAGACCCCGGCCGACGTTCCGTTGCTCGAGTGCGTGGCAGCCCACAGTCCCTCGCGCACGGCCTGGAGGGCTGCCGGGTCAACTCCGACATCATGCGGGGGCGCCGGCGGGAACTGCTTCAGGGTCAGCGACTGCTGCCCCGCCGATCCCCGCTGCTCCACCCCGGAGACGAGATAGGGCCGGACGAGCCTGCCGCCGTTCGCGATCATCGCGTAGAAGCGGGCCATCTGGAGGGGCGTCACCGTCACGTCCTTCTGACCGATCGCAAGCTGAATCGAGTCACCGGGGTTCCAGGCCCTGTCCCAGTCGCTCTTGAACGTCCGCTTGCGCCAGGCGGGTGTGGGCACGACGGTCTCGGACGATGGCGCCTCGTTACCGATGTCGAGCCCTGTCGGAGCACCGAAGCCAAATGTCCGGGCCCACTGCTGCAATCGGCTCCGCTCCGCAGGGCCGCCCTCGTAGAACCGGTTCCCGACCGTATAGAAGTACGTGTCACAGGATGTCGCAAGCGCCTCGGACAGGTTCATCGGCCTGTTGACGTACGGATCCCAGTTCTTGAAGACCTGCTTGTCGCGCCCGTACTCGGCCTTCGCCGTGCACTGGATCGACGAGTACGGCGAGAGGAGGTGCTCCTGCATCGCCGCGAGGGCTGTGACCGGCTTCCAGATCGATCCGGGCGGATAGGCAACCTGGGTCGCGCGGTTGAGGCCCGGGAAGTTGGCCGACCTGGCAGCGGCGTCGTTCACGAGCGGCGCAAGCTTGTCCGGGTCGATTCGGCCCACGTACACCGAGGGCTTGTAGGTCGGGTAGGAGGCCATTGCGCGCACGGCACCGTCACGCGGGTCGATAGCGACGATGGCACCGCCGGCGACGTTGTACTGCTTGTTGGCTTTCGCAATCAGAATCGCCTCCCGGATCGCTCGCTCGGCGGCGCGCTGCACACCTATGTCGAGGGTGAGCCGCACTGCCGTTCCCGGCTCCGCGTCACGGCTCAACGCGACAGAGCCCTGCTGTCGCCCGCGTGAGTCAACACGAAGCTGGGCGGCACCCGATGCACCCCGCAAATACTCGTCGAACGTCGCCTCGACCCCCGACTTGCCGATCTTGTCTCCACCGCGATAGTCCTTTCGCCCCGACCGGTTCCGCTTCAGCTCGTCCGGCGAGACCTCACCGACGTAGCCCAGAATCTGGGCGCCAAGGGACTGATACGGGTAGTCGCGCAGATACGTCTGCTGGATCTGCAACCCCGGGAAGTCGGAGGCATGTTCCTGGAGGTAGAAGACCTGGTCATCGTGGACGGCCGTCTTCACGGTGATCGGCGTCAGCGGGTCGAGGCCCCGTGCGTCCACCTCACGGGCGAGGCGTTGCGCCGGCACATCGAGGATGGCGGCGAGTTGCCTGACCATGCGGTACCGCCCCTCCTTCCTGGGCATGTCACCAACCCAGAGCTTGACCGCCGTCCCCGGTAGATTCCCGACGACCACCCTGCCCGTGCGGTCGAGGATGAGGCCACGCGGCGCTTCGACCCGGATCGTCCGGAGCTGGTTGTTCTGCGCTGCATCGAGGTACTGCGCGCCCGAGAGCACCTGCAGCGACCAGAGCCTGAAGAAGAGGGCTGCGAAGAGGACGAGGGCAACGACGCCGAGCACCCCGACACGCAGGGCGAGGCCCGGCGTCAGCCGATACGGAGCGCTGACCGAGGGATCATGGGGCAGGAACCGCTGTGAGGTGTTGCGCTGCTCGCCGTAGGGCGCATCAGACAAGAATCGTCACCTCTCTCGCCCGGTCGCCGCGCTCGCTCGGCCCGACGAAACGTCGAACGAGTCCGAATACCGGGTAGGCGAGCACCACATTCCAGACAAGGGCTGCCGGAAATACGTCGAGAATCGCACGCGCCGACACGGGCTCTCCGAGCATCGCCTGAACCCCGTAGCCACCGATCCCGACGAAGATCGTTGCCGCGACCGTGGCGACCAGCGGGGCATACGAGCTATCCCGCCCCGTGGTCTCTCCGTAGCGCCCGACCCAGTAGCCCGCGAGCGTGAGGAGCAGCGACGTCAGTCCGAGGGCACCGAGCGTCGCCACATCGACGATCAGGCCTGCAAGGAACCCCGTGACCGCTCCGGTCACGGAACCGCGGAGCAATCCGATCGAGACGAGCGTGACGAGCAGCACGTCGGGCCCCCCGCCTCCAACCGCCACCGACGAGAAGACGGACACCTGGAGAATCGCCACGACGAAGACGATCACGGCGATGCGGATGCCGACCAGCGGACTCACTTCTTGCCATCCTTCAGAACCAGTACGAGCACCGCGTCAACACGATCAAATCCTGCAAAGGACTCGATCTGAACCTGCTTCCAGAGGTCGGTGTCGGCCTGGCCGACACTCGTCACGTGGCCGATCGGAATTCCCTTTGGGTAGAGCGAAGCGAGCTTGCTCGAACGCCACCCGGCGGTGACGATCGTGTCTCCGATGGAGACCTTGAGCTTCTTCGGGACGCGGTCGAAGATGAGCGTCGAAGCCGATGCGCGCCCGTGCTTGACGATGCCGGCTGCACCCGACCTGACATCGAGCGCCGACACGGCGAACTGCTCGTCACTGAGCAACGTCACGCGTGAGGAGTGCGCGTACACCCGCGTCACGCGTCCGAGGAAGCCGTCCGCCGTGACGACCGGGGCATCGAGCGCCACCCCGTCGCTCGACCCCACCGCGACGACGACGGCCTGCTGGAAGCTCTCGGTCGGCCGGGCAATCACCGCTGCAGCAAGACCGGTGTAGTCGTCCGGGAATCGTGGGCCGTCGCGAAAGGCGAGGAGAGCTTTGAGCTTGTCGTTGTCGTTGGCCGCAAACTGGTTCTGGATGACCTGCTGGCGCAGTGCCTCGTTCTCCGCCTGAAGCCGCTTCGTGTCGGAGCGCGCCGACAGGAGGGAGTCGGCCCATCCGAAGACGTCATGAAACGGCTGGGCAACGCGCTCACCGGCGATCGTGAACGGCCGCAGGGCACCCGCAGCAGCACGCTCGGCCGCGGCAACCGGCCCGGAGTCGGGCGTACGGAAGGAGAACGTGATCAGCACGAGCGCAAGCACCACGAGGAGGCCGACCACGATCCGCCGCCGCAGAGCGGAGGCCGAACGAGACGGGGGCTTGCCGCTGGCGGGACGCTGGACGCTGACGCCCAGCACCGCCGTACGTGCGGTGCGATGACGGGCCACAGCAGATGATTGTACCGGCCTCCTCGGGGGGCCGGCCCGGGCGCAGGTCGGGCGCAGGGTGTCCAGACAGCATGATCTGGCCGAATCGAGGTACGGGGAACACGGGCCGGCGGCCCCGAAACCGCCTGCGGTCAGCGGCGGTAGTGCGTGCGCCGCTTACGCGAGCGCTCCGAGCGGACAATCGTGTCGAACTCCTCGAGGCTCCGGCCGGAGCCCACGGCGACGCATGTCAGGGGGCTCTCCGCAAGATGGACGGGCATCTGCGTCTCGTGGCGAAGCCGCTCGTCGAGGCCCTGCAGGAGCGCTCCTCCACCCGCGAGGACGATCCCTCTGTCCATGATGTCCGCGGCCAGTTCGGGCGGGGTCTTGTCGAGTGTGGACTTGATCGCGTCGATGATCTGGGAGACGGGATCTTCGAGAGCCCGCCTGATCTCTTCCGAGGAGATGACAACCGTCTTCGGCAGACCAGTGAGCATGTCACGGCCGCGCACCTCCGCCTGCATCTCTTCGGCCAGGCGAAATCCGGATCCGACCTCGAGCTTGATCTCCTCGGCGGTCTGCTGCCCGACGAGCAACTTGTACTCCTTCTTGATGTGCGTGACGATCGCGTCGTCCATCTCGTCACCGCCGACCCGCAGCGACTGCGAGACGACGATGCCACCGAGAGAGATCACCGCCACTTCGGTCGTTCCGCCACCAATGTCCACGATCATGTTCCCCGTGGGCTCTCCGACCGGAAGACCGGCACCGATCGCTGCGGCCATCGGCTCCTCGATCAGGTATGCCTGCCGGGCGCCGGCAGCGAGAGTTGCATCCTCGACGGCGCGCTTCTCGACACCCGTCACCCCGGACGGGACGCAGACGATCACCCGGGGATGCGCAAAACGATGCTGATGTACCTTCTGGATGAAGTGCCGCAGCATCTGCTCGGTGACATCGAAGTCGGCGATGACGCCGTCCTTTAGGGGCCGGATCGCAGAGATCGTGCCGGGCGTGCGGCCGAGCATCCGCTTCGCCTCGGCACCAACGGCGTGAACGTCACCGGTGCGCTGATCGATCGCGACGACGGACGGCTCCGAGAGCACGATTCCACGGCCCCGCACATAGACGAGGGTGTTGGCAGTGCCAAGGTCGACCGCCATGTCGCGACCGCCGAAGCCGGTGAGAGCGTTGAACCAGCTCATGAACGCAGCAGTCTAGCTAGGACGAGAGGATCACGACCAGGCGGGTTCTGCACGGGCGCGGGTTCACTGCCCGAGACGTCGGGTGTGGTTGCCTCGATCCTCGACTCGACGGACACGGTCTGTTGTGAACAGGATCGCCTCCGGAAGTGATTCACGTCCATCTCGAACCAGGGCTCACAGGGATCACAGGGATCACAGGGATCACACGGATCATCCCTTGGCCGGGAGGTGGAGCAGGTTCGGTGCGTGAGCAGTGAGCAGGTCGATCAGGAGAGAGCCGGGGAGCCCGACGACGTTGAGATAGTCGCCTTCGATGCGCGCGACGAGCCGCCCGCCAAGGCCCTGGATCGCGTAGCCGCCGGCGCGCCCTCGCCACTCTCCGGCGGAGACATAGGCGTCGATCTCTGACGGCTCGAGGCCCCGGAAGGTGACATGGGTGACATCGTGCTCCACGACAGCGAATCCCGGGCCGAGGAGGCAGAGGCCCGACACGACGAGGTGGGCTCTGCCCACGAGGTCGCCCAGCATGGCGCGCGCACTACTCTCATCCGTCGGCTTTCCATAGAGACGCCCATCGAGGTGAACGGTCGTGTCCACCCCGAGCGTCACGCGTCCGTCCACATGAACCGAGCGCGCCTTGCCTTCTGCATGGGCGCGCACGAGCTGCACCGGCTCTGCGTCCGACGGATCGTGCTCCTCGTACAGTGGGACGACAACGTCGAACGGAATCCGCAGCTGTTCGAGGATCGCACGGCGCTGCAACGACGTCGAGGCGAGGACGAGCTTCATCCGGGCTTCTTCGCGACCCAGATCTCCTCCGCGGGCCACCTGCGTGACCACTCCGCCGAGAAACCGTCGTAGTACGGATGGTCTACCGCGTCGTCGGGCGCGTAGAGCTCGACCAGGTCGAGGACGTCGAAGCCCGTTGCGCGCAGCAGGCGAAAGAGCTCTCCGTGGGGCAGCTGCCATTCAACACCGTCCTCGCCCGGCCACTCGAGACGGCCGAGCCCGCGCTGCGGCCGCAGCAGCGCCACGGCAGGTTGTCCTTCATCGGCAGCGCAGAGCGTCGAGAGGGTGCTGTTCCGCAGAAACCAGAGGCGACCACCGGGACGGAGGAGTCGATACGCCTCGGGAATCCAGCGGTGCGGGTCACACCAGATACTTGCGCCGTACTCGGACACCGCGAGGTCGAAGCTGTCCGACGCGAGCGGGACATCCTCGGCGCTTGCCTCAATGAGCGGGAACTCGATCCCGAACTCGACCTGGCAGCGGCGGGCGGTAGCGAGCTGGGCAGGGGTGACGTCGATACCAACGGGCCGAGCGCCACGCCTGGCGAGCCAGGCCGAGACGTACGCGGTGCCACAGCCGAGCTCGACGACATCGAGTCCGTCCACCGCACCCAGCGTGTCGAGCGGTGCTTCGGGTGTTCCGAACACCCCCCACCGGATCTCGTCGGCCGCCCAGGCCTCGGTCGCGGTCGCGTCACTGTAATCGGCGTTCACCCGTGTCCAGCTCTTGCAGTTTCGCTTCGCGTCCTCCGAGATCCCGTTCATCGGTGGGATCGTAATGCTCCCCCGGAGTCGTCGCTCCAGGGGAGCACGTCAGAGAAGACCGTCAGGGAAAAAGAGTGCGAGCTCGCGTTTCGCGCTCGCCTTCGAGTCGGAGCCGTGCACGATGTTCTCCGCCAGGAGCGTCGCGAAGTCGCCGCGGATCGTTCCCGGAGCAGAGTCTGCCGGGTTGGTTGCCCCCATCATGCTGCGCACGCCGAGGATCGCGTTCTCGCCGCGTATGGCGAGGGCGAGCACGGGACCCGAGGTGATGAACGTGGAGAGCTCACCGAAGAACGGCCGCTCCACGTGCTCGGCGTAGTGCTGCCGGGCGAGCGCACGGGAGACCTTCAGCAGGCGTGCACCCCGCAACTCGTAGCCGCGATGCTCGAAGCGGGAGATGATCTCGCCACAGAGTGCGCGGCGGACGCCGTCCGGCTTGATGAGGACGAGTGTGGTTTCAGATGCCATAGAAGCTGCAGCCTAGTCGCACGTGCACGCCCGAGAGCCGATGATCAGCTCGTGCGTCGGGTCTGCAGCGGCTGGAGAGGCTCTTCGCCCGGGGCAGCAGCGGCTGGAACGGGCTGCGCACAGTACGGGCACGCCTGCCAGATCGCCTCGAGAGGGGCTCCACAGGAACCACACGCCTGCTTCAGGCGCGTCGTGCAGACCGGACAGACGAGAGATAGGACGTGTCAACATGGCCGCGGCAGACAGGGCAGCGAAGGCTATGTGCAGCGAGCCTGTCCTCGAGGGCGCGATTGTCGAGCTCCCGGTCGCGCCGCTCCTCGATCGAATCGGGCGGCCGCAGAAAGAGATAGACGATCGGTCAGAAAAACGGGGGCACGAGCCCAAGCACCGCCGCCATGCCGACGAGCCACGGGTCGTCGATGCGGCAACGGGCATCCTTGACCACTCAGAAGGCCGTCGTCAACCAGAAGACGAGGACGAGAAACCCCGTCAGGTTGCGGGTCAGAACCCAGGTGTTCGAGTCGAAGAAGATCGCGGCAATCATCGGGGGCGCGTCATACCTCAGAGAAGGATCTTGCCGAGGATATACCCGGCGGCGAACGCCGTACCCGCGAGGACGACGACGACGACGGATGCAAAGGCCAGAACGCCCAGCTTCTCTCTCATCCTGAAACGGCTGCTCATCGTCGGTCGGCCACTTCGAGATCGGCCAGAAGGTACAGAGACCCGGTCACGAGGACGGGCTCCCCCAGGGCGTGGGCGCGACCGAGTGCGGCGACGGGATCCTCGACGGCCTCCACATTCGAGAAGTATGGCCCGGCGCTCTCCGCAAGATCGACCGCAGGGAGCGAACGCGCATTCGACGAGGTGGTGGCAACAAAACGGCTGCCGATCGTGGCGAGGCGACGGAGCATCAGATCGACGTCCTTGTCCGCCAGGATCGAGGCACAGATCGTGTAGTCCGCGGCCGGCAGGTGGGCACTCAGCCACCTGACACCATCGGGATTGTGGGCGCCGTCCCGGATCTCACCCGGCCGGCACTCGAGCCGTCCCGGGAGGGAGATACCCAGCGGCAGCTCGACGGGGTGGCCGACGAACGCCGAGGCGGCCTCGCGCGCACCGCCGAGCCTGATGCTTCCGCGTGGAACGAATGGCCTCAGCGTGTCGTCCGGGAGTATCACTACAGTGTCGTCAGTATGGACAACAGCAAGCTTCTCCGTCGCTATCGCCTCCACCGTGTCCCCGAGGACATCGGTGTGCTCGAGGCCCACGTTCGTGAGCAGCACCACGCGGGACTGCAGCACGTTCGTCGCGTCGAAGCGTCCCCCGAGGCCGGCTTCGACGACGGCTACGTCGACCTGCGCATCCGCGAACGCCGTCAGCGCGGCCGCCGTCATCGTCTCGAACTGCGTCGCCCCGCCCTCCTCTGCTGCCGGCCTGACGCGCCGCAGGGCCACCGAGAGGTCTCCTGCACGACCGCCGAGCCGCAACCGCTCCTCCCAGGCGCGCACGTGGGGCGAGATCGTCGAGCCGACGGAGAGTCCCTCTGCGAGAAGCACCTGCTCCACCAGCACCGTCGCCGTGGACTTCCCGTTGGTTCCGACGACGTGTACGGCAGGAAATCGCAACTGCGGATCGTCCAACGCGGCGAGCAGCGCCTGCATGCGCTCGAGCCCGAAACCGTCCTCGGGCCAGGGACTCAGACCGGCAAGCCAGGCTACGTCATCACGCATCAGCACCTCGTCTGCGGGCGCAGAGCGTTGCCTGGCACCCGGCAAGCCACCCAGCCGAGACGATGCTGCTTCCGTAAGCCGTTCTCGATGCCGCACGCCGTGTCGGTGGCCACGGCAGCCTCGCCACGGACATCCACGATCATTCCCACGCGCCGTGCCCGCACCTGCCCTCCTCAGGCTCCGCTACCGGAGAGCGCCTCGAACTCACGCCTGAACCGGTCGAGCTTCAAACGCTCTCCCTCGACCACCACCGGCGGCGCACTTGCAACGAACTTCGGGTTTGCCAGCATGGCCTCTGCGCGTGCGATCTCCTTCTGCAACCGCGCCACCTCCGGCCCCGCGTCTCCGGCCACCCTCTGCCGTTCAGGGCGCACCACCGCCGCGAAGATCCGCCTCTCGTCATCGGAGTCGAGTGCCACCTGGACACCACTCCGCCTGAACGTCATAGCGGCCTCCTGCACGCGCTCGAGTGCTTCTCCGTCGGAGGCAAAGCGGGCATCAGGCTCAAGCCATTCCGACACGATCAGGCGGCTCCGCGCTCCTGGAAGGTACGACCAGATCTCTTCGGTCACGTGCGGCAACATCGGGTGCAACAGCGTGAGAAGTCGCTCGAGAGCCGCAAGTGCCGTGGCTGCAACGGTGGCCTCGTGCTCGTAGAGACGAGGCTTGACCGCCTCGGCATACCAGTCACAAAAGTCGTCAAACGTGAGGTGATAGAGCACGTTCGCAGCGGTAGCGAAGTCGAATGCGGCCCACGCCTCCTCGACCTGCGCTCGGGCCGTGTCGATCCGCGCCAGGATCCAGCGTTCCTCGAGCGCTGTCGGATCCACCGAGGATGCCGTATCGCCTGCATTGTGAAGAATCAGCCGCGCGACGTTCCAGAGCTTGTTCGCAAGCTTGCGTCCCTCCTCGATCGCACCTGGCGAAAAGCGCACGTCCTGTGTCGAGGAGATCTTGAGAAGCCCGTAGCGCGTCGCGTCGGCCCCGTGCGCATCGATCATCTCGATCGGGTCGATCCCGGTTCCCAGGCTCTTCGACATCCTCCGCCCGTCGATGGCAAGCACCGTCGAGTGGATGATCACGTCGGTAAACGGCACCTCACCCATCACCTCGAGGCCTGCCCAGATCATCCGGTTCTCCCACAGACGGATGATCTCTCGCGCCGTCGAGCTGACGTTCCCGGGGTAGTACGCGGCAAGTTCGGGTGTTGCATCAGGCCAGCCGAGCGTCGCAAACGGCCAGAGTGCGGACGAGAACCAGGTATCGAGAACGTCGGGGTCGCGCGTCAACTCCACGCCTGCACCCGCGCGCTCCTGCGCCTCCTCCTCCGTGACAGCGCATATCGTCTCGCCGTCAGGTGTCGTCCAGATCGGCAGCTGATGACCCCACCAGAGCTGGCGGGAGAGGCACCAGTCCGGGCTCCCCTCGAGCGACGCAATGGCAAACCGATGCTGCGACTCCGGGTAGAAGCTGACCTGCCGATCCCGGAGCGCCTCGATCGCGGGCCGAGCGGGCTCCTCCATCTTGCACCACCACTGCAGCGAGATCAGCGGCTCGATCCGCGTGTGACATCGTTCACACGTGCCCACGGCGTGTCGAATGTTCTCCCGCTTCACGAGCTGACCCCGCTCCTTGAGCCACGCGATCACGGCCACGTCCGCCTCTGCCTGGCTCAGTCCCGCAAGGTCACCGGCCTGCTTGCTCATCCTGCCGTCGAGGCCGATCACCATCGGTTCGGGAAGCCCGTGGTCGCGGCCGATTGCGAAGTCTGTCGGATCATGGCCGGGCGTGATCTTCAGAGCGCCCGAGCCAAAGGCCGGGTCTACGCGCTCGTCCGCGATCACGGGCACAGGCCGCTCGACATACGGGACGATCACGTGCCGGCCGACCGCACTGCGGTAGCGCTCGTCGTCGGGGTGCACCGCGACCGCGACGTCACCGAGGATCGTGGCAGGACGAACGGTGGCGATCACGATTCCGTCTGCCTCACCTCCCTCGGCGTTCGCGTCGGCGTCGGCGTCGGCGTTGGCGTCGGCGTTGGCGTTGGCGTTGGCGTTGGCGTTGGCGTTGGCGAACGGATAGCGGACGTACGTGAGAACGTCGTCCATGTCCTCGTGCATCACCTCGAGATCGGAGATCGCTGTCTGGTGGAACGGACACCAGTTGACGATGCGATTCGCCCGGTAGATCCAGCCGCGCTCCCAGAGGCGGACAAAAAACGTTATCACCGCTCGCGAATACCCCTCGTCGAGCGTGAACCGCTCACGGCCGTAGTCGAGCGACGCGCCAAGCCGCCTGTACTGCACCATGATCGTCCGCCCCGTCAGTTCGAGCCACTCCCACGTCCGAGCAACGAACGCCTCGCGGCCAAGATCGTGCCGGGTCAGCCCCTCGAGTGCAAGCTGCTTCTCGACGACGTTCTGCGTCGCGATCCCCGCGTGGTCGTAGCCGGGTTGCCACAGCGTGCGGTAGCCGCGCATCCGGTGCCAGCGCACGAGCACGTCCTGGATCGAGCCGTTGAGGGCGTGGCCGAGGTGGAGGTCGCCGGTGACATTCGGCGGCGGAACACAGATGACGTAGCTCTCCTCACGGCGTGCGCCCACGCCTGCGGCGTAGAGCCCCTCGGCCTCCCAGGTTTCCTGCCAGCGGGCCTCGACCCCGCTGGGCTTGTAGACGGACTCCATCGGTGCGCGCTTCTCCATCGACAGCAAAGAGTGTACGGCGCAATGCCACAGCCCGGCTGCGGCGCCGGCGCCGGTGATCTGCACTCACAGGCCCCTGTCGGCCGTCGGCCGCCCCGGTGGAACGGGTCTCTCGTGGCACGCCCGCGCTCGCAGACAGCAGACAGCAGACAGGGAGACGACAGATGCAGGCCGAGGGTACGCGTGAACAGCGGTTCATCCTGCAACAACGCGGGCAGGATGTCGTATCGCGGAGCGGCGTAGCTCAGGGGCAATGCCGCCGCCGCACACAGGCCCGGGCAGAGGCGCCTCCGCCGCCGAGCTACGAGGCTGCGTTCACCGCTGCGGTGCCGAACTCGTCCTCTTCCTCCACCGCCTCTGCCACACCGCTCGTCACGAGCGTCGGGCTGAGACCCTTGGAGATCGTCTCCTTCGTGATCACGCACTTGGAGACATCCTTCCGCGACGGAAGCTCGAACATCACGTCGAGGAGTGCCGCCTCGATGATCGAGCGGAGGCCACGCGCACCGGTTTCGCGCTTCAGGGCCTTCTCGGCTATCTCGAGAAGCGCATCGTCGGTGAATACGAGCTCGATCGAGTCGTACCCAAAGAAGCGCTGGTACTGGCGCGTCAACGCGTTCTTCGGCTCCGTGAGGATCTGGACGAGGTCGTCACGCCGCAGCTGATGCACGGCAGAGACGACGGGCAGGCGACCGATGAACTCGGGGATCAGGCCGAAGTTGACGAGATCCTCGGGCATCACTGCCGACAGCAGCTCGGAGCCTTCACCCGACTGCTTCGACCGGACGTTGGCGCCGAAACCGACCGAGTTGGCACCAATGCGCCTCTCGATGATCCGGTCGAGGCCCGCGAAGGCTCCACCACAGATGAAGAGGATGTTGGTCGTGTCGATCGAGAGGAACTCCTGATGTGGATGCTTCCGCCCCCCCTGGGGCGGAACCGACGCCACCGTCCCCTCGAGGATCTTGAGGAGGGCCTGCTGCACGCCCTCACCCGACACGTCGCGCGTAATCGAGGGGTTGTCCGCCTTGCGGGCGATCTTGTCTACCTCGTCGATGTAGACGATCCCGGTCTCCGCCTTCTTGATGTCAAAGTCGGCGGCCTGGATGAGCTTGAGGAGAATGTTCTCGACGTCCTCGCCGACGTAGCCCGCTTCGGTCAGCGCAGTGGCATCGGCGATCGCAAACGGCACGTTGAGAATACGAGCGAGCGTCTGTGCAAGCAGCGTCTTCCCGCAGCCCGTCGGGCCGAGCAGGAGGATGTTCGACTTCTGAAGCTCGACTTCACCCTCTTCGACCTGCCCCATGCGGACGCGCTTGTAGTGATTGTAGACCGCGACAGCAAGCGTCCGCTTCGCCTCCTCCTGCGAGACGACATAGTCGTTCAGCACCGTATAGATGTCCTTCGGGCGAGGCAGTTTCTCGAGGTCGAGCGAGACGGGAGCGGCCAACTCCTCGTCGATGATCTCGTTGCAGAGATCGATGCACTCGTCGCAGATATAGACGCCGGGACCGGCGATCAACTTCTTCACCTGCCGCTGGCTCTTGCCGCAGAAGCTGCAGAGCAGTTGCTCGTTTCCGTCGCTCGCTCGGGCCACGTTTCTCCTTTTACTCGGAAATCGTCTGTCTCGCTAGACCCTCCGGCCTAGCGGTGCGCGATCACACGATCAATGAGGCCATATTCGACCGCTTCGGTCGAAGTCATGAAGTAGTCGCGGTCCATGTCCTGCTTGACCTTCTCGACATCCTGGCCTGTGTGGTCGGCCATGATCTCTTCAAGTTTGCGCTTCAACGCAATGGTCTCCTTCGCGTGAATCTCGATATCAGACGCCTGTCCCTGATAGCCACCCCAGACCTGATGGATTAGAATCCTTGAGTTCGGCAGCGCCATCCGCTTCCCTTTAGCGCCGCCCGTCAGGAGAAGAGCTCCCATGCTCATCGCGATGCCGACGCAGATCGTCGAGACGTCGGGCTTGATGAACTGCATGGTGTCGTAGATCGAGAGTCCATCGTAGACCGAACCACCAGGTGAGTTGATGTAGATCGAGATGTCCTTGTCGGGATCCTCCGACTCGAGGTGGAGCAACTGGGCATTGATCAGGTTTGCTACCTGGGAGTCGACCTGCGTGCCGAGGAAGATGATCCTCTCGTTCAGCAGTCGCGAGTAGATGTCGAACGAACGCTCGCCACGCGAGGTCTGCTCGATCACCATGGGAATCAACGGGCTCATTGGGGCTCCTTACTGCCGGGTGTCCACAACTTCTTCTCGGGTTCAGTGTTTTCCTTGTCGGGCGTCCACATCTTGTCGCGGGCCTCTGCAAGCTCGGTCGAGATCGGCTTGACATCGGCAACGAGGCGGTCGAGTGCTTCCCGCAGGCGGAGGTCTTCTCGCAGCGACTCCTGGTGGCCGTGTGCCCAGATGTCCTCGATCACCTTTGCGGGATCGTCGCCCGCCTCCTCGGCCTGCTCACGCACAAGATCCTTGACAGCCTCATCGGAGATCTCGATTCCGACGCGGTCAGCGAGGGCTTCGAGCGCAAGCTCACGGGCGACCGACTGCGCGGCCTCCTTGTGCATCTGCGTGATCAGAATCTCTGGCGTTTGACCGGTCACCTCGAAGTACGTTTCGGGCGCGATACCGCGGCGGCCGAGCGAGCGGACGAATCCGTCCAGAAGCTCACGGGCCCTCGTCTCGACAAGCGGGCCGGCAGGCTGGACGTTCGAAGCGGCCACGAGAACGTCCACCGCGGCAGTCCTGAAGGCCCCATCGATCTCGGCATCAACCGCGGCGCGAATCCGTCCTTCGATCTCTGCGCGCAACTCGGCGAGCGTGTCAAACTCACTCGCCGAACGCGCCAGGTCGTCATCTATCTCCGGCAGCACCTTCTCGTTGATGTGCTTGACCGTGATCGAGACGCTCGAGGTGGATTCGTCGGCAAGCGCGTAGGAGACCTCTTTTGTCTCGCCGACGCTGGCACCGGTGAGCTCTGCTTCGATCTCCTCCACGAGCCGGCCCGATCCGAGCTCGACAACTGTATCCGACTGCTTTTCGCCCGTATCGCCCACGAGATCGACGACCAGCGTGTCTCCTTCTCTGGCAGGGCGGTCGTCGGCGGGGACGAGCTCTGCGACGGTCTGCCGGAGTGCTTCGAGCTCCTGTTCGACGAGCTCCTGCGGCACCTCGGCTTCTGCGCGCGGCACCTCGAGCGTTGTCCAGTCAACGATCTCCGGCGTTGGCTGCACCTCGATCGTGGCGGAGAACGACCAGGCTTCCGTGTCGGACGTCGGGAGCTCGAAGTCGTACGCGGGAGCAGAGATCGGGCGCAGCCGCGTTCGAGCCGCCGCCGTCCAGAACCATCCGCCGATGTGCGAATCGACCGCCTCGGCCCAGATTCTGCCCTTGCCGATCTTCGAGACGAGCACGGGCTTCGGAACCTTGCCCTTGCGAAATCCCGGAATCTTGACCGACTCCGAAAGGTCGTTGGTCGCGTGTTCAACCGCGTGCTCGAGCTCGTGCGCCGACACATCCACCGTCAGGCGGACGCGGTTGTCACCGAGCTCTTCCATCTGCGAAGACATGAGGGGATCATTCAAGCAGAGACGGCAGGGGCCCCCGACGGGTCTCTCCACATGTCCGCTCCGTCCGACCGGGGTCCTACCCTCAACTCATGGTGGTAGGGATCATCGTTCTTGGTGCCGTCTTCCTCGCCGGGCTCGCGCTCGGAACGGTCACGCGGCGACCGCTCACGACCGCATCCCTCGTCCTTGCCGCCTTCGTCGGCGTGCTCGTCATGCAGACGCACGAGCCCCTCGCGGCCTTCGCAGCCTTCGCACTCATCGCTCTTACAGGGCTGATCGTGGACTCTGTACGCGAGACCGTCGGCCTCCTGCTCGGCCGCTGACGACCACAGCCATATCCGCGCGCTAGATTTCAGACACCACGCGGGCGTGGCGGAACTGGTAGACGCGGCGGGTTTAGGTCCCGTTGAGCTTCGGCTCTTGGAGGTTCGAGTCCTCTCGCCCGCACCTCCAAAGCGACGAACCGTGCACTAAGAACTCGAATCACAATGAGATCTTGTGCCGCTGGCGCGCGCTGGATGGCGCGCTGCTTTGTCTCCGGTCGCGTCGATACATCCCTATCGACGGCTCCCTGCGTCCTCGCCTCGCACTCGCCCATCACGCCCCAGCGACGAACCGTCATTCTGATTCGAGTTCTAAGCGCCCGCCACCGCCCAAGACCAGAACCTCTACCGAAGCCATCGGTGGTGTTAGCGTAGTAGTGTCCCCGATCAGGCATAAGCTCGAGAAAATGTTCCGACGATCTTGACCCGAAAACACACGATAACCCTGCTCGGCGCCGGCGCTGCGGCCCTCGTCGTTGTGGCTGCCGTCTGGCTCGCCACCTCCAGAGAGAAGCCACTCAGGATCGGGTTCAGCATCGCCCAGACCGGGGCACTCTCGGGGAACGGTAATGCGGGCCTGCTCGCGCTGCAGATGTGGAAGGACGACGTCAACGGTCGAGGCGGTCTGCTGGGGCGCAAGGTCGAGCTCGTCTTTCAAGACGACCAGAGCGATCCGGCGACCGTGCCCGGTATCTACGGCAAGCTGCTCGACACCGACAAGGTAGACCTCGTCATCTCCCCGTACGGGACGGACCTCATCGCAGAGCTGATGCCCCTCGCGATCAAGCGCAAGCTAACCGTGTTCGGACTCTTCGGCCTGGGAAACAACGAGGAGTATCGCTATCCGAACTACTTCCAGACCCTGCCTTCCGGCCCCGACCCCCGGGCTAGCACCGCCACCGGCTTCTTCGAGTTGGCCTCACGACAACGTCCGCGGCCGCAGACGGTAGCCCTGGTCGGCGCTGATACGAGCTATGGAAGAAACGCGACGGCTGCGGCACGCACTTTGGTCAAAAAGTTCGGGTTTACGACCGTCTACGACAGGGCGTATGCCCCGCGCACCGTGGACTTCGGGCCAGTTGTCCGGGCGATCAAGAAGACCAACGCCGATCTCGTCTACGTGGCGTCGTATCCCCCCGACTCGGTGGCCATCCTTCGCGCGGCCCACGAAGAAGGCCTGGAACCCGCAATGGTGGGTGGCGGCATGGTGGGCCTGCAGTTCACGAGCGTGATGACCGAACTGGGCCCGCTGCTGAACGGTGTCATCAACTACAACGTCTGGGTCCCTGCGCCGGCCCTGCTCGCGATGCCCGGTATCCAGGCATTCATGAAGGAATACGCTGCACGGGCCACGGCCACCGGTGTGGACTCGCTGGGCTACTACCTGCCGCCCTACGCGTACGCCCTCGGCCAGATTATCGAGAAGGCCGTCGAGACCACCGGGAGCGTCGACCAGCAGAAGATCGCCGACCTTGTCCGCGCCACCTCGTTCGATACGATCGTGGGGCCCGTGAAGTTCGGCAAGAACGGCGAGTGGGCAACGGGACGTACCCTTACGGTTCAGTACCAGAACGTCCAGGGCAACGGCATAGACCAGTTCCGCGGCCCTGAAAAGTATGTCGTCCTCTGGCCCGAAGATCTGGCCTCGGGAGACATCATCTATCCCTATGCGAAGGTGCAGAAGTAGCGCAAGCCCGCTCCGCCGTGCCAGCGCCTCCGCCACATCGGCTCCGTCCCGGGCCGACCTGGCAACTCCTGTGTGATGGCCCCGGGAGGAATCGAACCTCCGCGCGTGGATTCGAAGTCCACCGCTCTATCCACTGAGCTACGGGGCCGTAGTCCGATACACGGTATCCTGTGAGCGTACGTGGTGGCGGTAGCTCAGTTGGTAGAGCCCCGGGTTGTGATCCCGGTGGTCGCGGGTTCAAGTCCCGTCCGCCACCTGCGAACGGGGAGAGTCACGATCGAAAAGGGTACCGTGACCCTCCCCGTTCGATACGTGCTGCACGCTTCGCGTGATCCTGAAGGAGCACGCCCGCAGGTCTGCTTGGGCCAGCGACATCCTGGCTGTTCTTCCGCACACCGGTGTCGTACGCGAGCCGTAGAATCTCCGTATGCGACATACCCGCTACGGATTCTGGCTCGAGGACGCAGGCCCGATCGAGCCGACCCTGTCCCTTGCGGGAGACACAACGGCTGACATTGTCGTCGTTGGTGGCGGCTACCTCGGGCTCTGGACTGCCTGGCAGCTGAAGCAACTGGAGCCCGGCCTCGATGTCGTCGTCCTCGAGCAAGGGCTCGCCGGACACGGGCCGAGCGGGCGCAACGGCGGCTTCGTCTCCACGCTGTGGGATGACCTGCCGATCCTCCGCGACCGCGTCGGCGACACCCGAGCCGTCGAGGTATGCCGAGCATCCGAGCGCGCTGTCCACGGGATCGGCGCCTGGTGCGAGGCGCAGGGGGTCGATGCGTGGTACCGGGCCGGTGGCACGCTGCAGGTCGCAACGAGCGAAGCCCAGGTCGGCGACTGGAGCGAGGTCGTGGAGGCGTGCCGGGCGGTAGGTGCAGCGGAGGAGGCCGTGCCGCTCTCGCAGGAGGAGGTCGCGGCACGGTGCGCGTCGCCAATGTTCCTCGGCGGCCTGTTTCTGCCAACCGCTGCCAACGTGCATCCCGCCCGGCTTTCCCTGGGCCTCCGGGCAAAGGTGATCGAGGCCGGGGTTCGGCTCCACGAGCACACGACCGTCGGCTCTCTGTCCCGTGACGCGGTGGCCGAGACCCCGAACGGAACCGTCCGCGCTGGTGCAGCAGTACTTGCCGTGAACACCGCGACTGCCAGTTTCAGCGGCTACCGGCTGGCGCTCGGGGTCGCCTCGAGTCACATGGTGATCACGGAACCGGTGCCCGACGTGATCGAGCAGATCGGCTGGACGGGCGGTGAGAGCATCTGTGACTCGCGCACGCTGCTCCACTACTTCCGCACGACCGCAGACGGGCGGATTGCGCTTGGCTGGGGCGGCGGGCACATGGGGGTCGGTGGGCGCCACAGCAGGCGGCTCGACATCGACCGCAATGCTGCACGCCACGCCGCTGCGGCGCTGCGACGGTTCTTCCCACAGCTTGTAGACCGGCAGTTGACGCACGCGTGGGGCGGCCCGATCGACGTCTCCCCGACGCACCTTCCGATCTTCGGGTCGCGCGGCAAGATCCATCATGGCTTCGGCTTCACCGGGAACGGCGTCGGCCCGACCTACCTCGGCGGAGAGATCCTGGCGAGGCTGGCGCTCGACCGACGCGACGCAACAACGGGTCTTGCCATCGTCGAGCCCGACCGCAAACTGATGCCGCCCGAGCCATTCCGCTGGGCCGGCGGCACAGCAATACGCGCCGCCCTCGTGCGCCGGGATGCCGCCCACGACCGTGGCGAGACGCCCGATCGACTGACGGGCTTCGTCGCCTCGCTCCCCCGCCGTCTCGGCCTCCGCCTCCCGCGGTAGCGGCCCGTCCGTCGACTCGCAGCGACGTCGATCCCCTCGCACACCACCGCCGCAGTGCGCAGACGAGCAGACTGTCGGTGTGCCGCCGGGCGTTGACCGCGCACACAGACCGCGGTCACCCCGCAACACGGCTCTGCAGCTACTAGCACCAACCGCCCCTGCCGATTACCCTACGCGTATGCGCCCGTAGCTCAGGGGACAGAGCAGCGGACTTCTAATCCGCGGGTCGGAGGTTCGAATCCTCCCGGGCGCATGGAAAATTCCTGCAAAAGTGGTTCTTGTGTTGCCAATTCTAAATTGATATTCGTACGTATGTGCGTACGCGCACCTCTTGGTCTTGCAGTACGTCGCAGCCTCTTTCAGTTCCTTGCAGCCTGTTCAAGGGGATTGACTATCCGCTGCTCCTCAAACGCGCATTCGGTTCGGCTGCGAGCGGGAGCCCAAGACAACCAGCCTTCCCTGGATATCCAAAAAGACCGGCCTGCCAACAGGCTGCGAGCCCAGGGGGTTCCAACGGCTCTGGTCTGTCCCCGCGCAGCGGGACAATGGAGCCAAGGGCGAACGGTGTCCCAGTTTCTCTGATCAGCGGCTATTTCGGGCACCTCAACTGAATCGGGGTGAGGGAACGCTGGCGCAGGCGACGCTCGTCTATCTTTCTCTCGGCAGAACGTCGGACGCGAGTTGTTCTGCAGCAACGAAGATCAAGAGACCCGCAGGCGAACGCTTGAGCCAATATCTCGGTGTGACGAGAACGTCCCGTACCGACCTTGGCCCGTGTCCGAGGGATCTGCTCAGGGGTTCAATGACGATCAGGCCGACCGCGCGTGTCAGGTATTCGAACCGTGCCCTGGCCGCGAAGTTGTTGTCAGGAACCACGGACGAACGACGGCCCAGAGCACCGCACGTCCTCGGCCGGTTCCAGCCCACTTCGGCGTGACGCGGGACGACGAGACCGCCGCACTCTTCGAGCTCGACTACCGCTGTCGCACAGTGACAAACGCCTTCATCCCGAGTGCCTCGTGGGGCGGCAGGCTGCACCACAGCTTGTACCGGCCTGGCAGGAGCTTCAGGCTCAGGTCACGGAACCTGCCGGGCTGAACGACCGGGATACGGTAGACGCGCCCGCCGCCCACGCGCCGTAGCCGCATGTCGTGCGGGTCCTCGCCGAAGTTGACCAGCTCCACGATCGCCGGCCCTGACTTCACGGTCGGGCTCGAGAGGGCGAGATAGAACTCCTTGGCCGTCACTTGAAGTCGCGCCGGCGGCGTCACGGTCGCGGGGGCGGCAGACGCGACAGCGGCGGCGGCGAGCGCGGCGACGAGAGTGGCCGGCTGCTTCATTTCAGGAGTGATGGTCGCGAGAATGGCCTTGCCTGCGGAAGGATGTCATTGCCGTCCGCCCCGAGCCATTGTTCCAGCAGCCCTGCGTACACAGCCCGAAAGTCGGCGGTGGGACGCAGGTTGCCCTGGGCATCGAGTCCGCCGCCGGAGACGCCGGGGTGCGAGCCGATCATCTGTCCCTTCACGCGTGACCCGATCAGGAACCCGACACCGGCTGCCCCGTGATCGGTGCCGCGTGAGGCGTTCTCGGCGCCTCGGCGGCCGAACTCCGACCACACGTGGACAAGTACACGGTCGGCGAGCCCTCGCGCCTCGAGGTCACGCTGGAACGCGACGAGTGAATCCACCGTGAGCTGGAGGCCCGCCTGGAGCGTGTTCGCCTGCGTCGCGTGTGTGTCGAAGCGCCCCGGCGAGGTGATCGTGACGACGCGAACCGGGAGACCGCTGCCGAGCATCGCGGCCAGTCCGGCCAGCCGCCGAGGGAAGGGGTCGTTCGACGTTGGGTACGCCACGGGCGTCTTGAAGCCGTAGGCCAGGCTGCCGAGCTCGCCGTGGAGCCGGTGGGACTGAAGCGCAGCCTCACCGGCGGCGCGCAATGCCGGGTCGCGAGACTTCGCGTGCGCGGCGCCGATGTTCGCTGCCTCCTGAAGGATCGACAGCTCGAGGGGGTGAGCGGGAACTCCCGGCGCGTCGAAGCGGTACTGGTCGGCCCCCTGCAGGGTCGCCACGGGCACCCTAGCCGTCGCCACGACGGGCTGGAGAGCGATGTCGAGCGTCAGCCCCTGGAGCGGGTTGTCGGCCGTTCCGACCTTGTCGAGGTAGCGCCCGAGCCAGCCTGTACGCAAGGTTGCGTCGGTGGCACCGACCTCGTAGTAGTGGCGCGCGGTGAAGTGCGACTTGTCCGAGTTGTCATAGCCGATCGCCGGAATGACCGAAACCTTCCCCTCGCCGTGCAGCGTCGCAAGGCCGCCTGCGGCGGGATGCCAGCGGAGGCGGCTGTCCTCCGCGAACGGCCTTCCCGCCGTCTGCGGCAGCGCGATCGTGGGCCGAAGCGAGTAGTAGGCCGGATCGCCGGCGGGGAAAAGTACGTTGAGCGCGTCGATCCCGCCGGAGAGGAAGACCGAGACCAGCACCTTGTCGGCCGCGGTCGCTGCCGCGGCCGCCTCCGCGATCCCGTTCTCGAAGGCGCCGCTGCGAAGCGCCGAGCCTCCGTAGATCGCAAGGGCGAGCCCGCCGGCGCGGTAGAGGAAGTCGTGCCGCGTAAGACCCGTGCCGGCGGGCAAGGGCATCCCGGCTTCGATCTCGGGCAGGCCGTTCCCGGCCGTGGCGGCGGCCCGCCGGAAGAGCTCTGCGCGGTTGCAGTCGATGCAGTTGCTGGACGTCATGCGGTCTGGAGGTCGGGGGAGGTCGCGACGAGCCGGCGCAACGCCGTCTCGACGATCGGTGGATCCTGCTTCCGGCGAAGCTGCGCCTTCGCGAAGGCGGCGAGAAGTGACGTCGTCGTAGCCGAGACGGTCGGGTAGCCCCAGTAACGGAGCGCGCGGTCGACCAGCTTCACCGAATCGCTCGGCGAGTCATGCGGCTGGCCCGCGCCCTGAACGAGCGCCGCCATGAACCAGCGTGACCGGAAGGTCGACGTGTCGAGCCAGCGCGAGTCGTCCCAGCCGCCGACGTCGGGCGGGTAAAAGAGCCGCTGCCCCGCCTGCGCGCCGAGCGTCCACCAGGCGGAGCTGTCAACCCAGCGCCCGCGCATCCGCAGCAGCCCCGCGTTGTAGACGATCGGCGGCTTGATCATCCGCGGGCCGGTATGGAAGTCGGGATGCTGGAGGATCGCCTCGAGAACCGGCCGGATCTGCCGCTCCGCGTAAAGCTCACTCAGGGCAGCCAGCGTGGCGCCGTCGATGCGGGTCGGCACGAAGTAGCTCCAGAGCTTGGTCACGAAGAAGGATGGGTGCAACGGGTGGCTCAGGCAGAGGCGAAGCGCATCCGTCCACTCGAAGTTGCCGGTCTTGCCGAAAATGGACTTTGTGCCGGCATCGTGGAACGAAGCGTTGTAGGCGAAGCCTGTCGAGAGCCCCTGCTGAAGCGCGCCGCGCCAGCCCGTCAGTGCGCGGGCCTGCTCGCGCACATCCGACTCGGTGTACGCACCGCGGTTCGCACCGAGCGTGAACAACTCCATCAGCTCGCGGGCATAGTTCTCGTTGGGCCTGCCCTTGACGTTCTGGTTGCCGTTCAGCCAGATCAGCATCGCCGGGTCTTGCGTGACTGCCGTGAGCATCTCGGCGAACGACCCGAGCCCATGCTGTCGGAAGACGCCGTTCTGGGCGAGCATCAGCTGCTGAGAGCCGACGCCGATATTCGAGGTTGCGAACCAATCGTGCCAGACCAGCGTCATCCTCTCCGCGAGCGGAGTCGTCGAGCGCACCATCCGATCGAGCCACCAGAGGTGGTCTTCCCCGGACGCGGCGTTCGGCGAAAGGGGAAAGCCTCGATCGTTCTTCGGGTCGGGGCCGAGCAGCTGATCCGGGCCTGGGCGTGTCAGCGACCTGACCGCCGCTTTCAGGCCCAGCTTGGAGAGCTTCGCCGCGTCGCCCTGCCTTGGTCCGAAGCCGGCGCGCCAGAGCAGCCGCTCCGCCTGCAGTTCTCGGAACGGGCCCCGGTAGCTCGGCGCTGCGGTCACTCTCAGTGTATACATGACCCACGTGGTGGTCACAACCCCTGATCAGGGGGCGGACATCAGGGCTGTGTAAAACGTGCCCTGACGCGACTTCGGGCCGGCGTGCCCTCCGCCCGTGGCGTTCAAGGACGATCGGGGCACGTGCGACGCCGGGAGCGCCCCACTGGGACTCACACACCCACGAGACGGGAAGGTGCAGCCGCTCTGCCACCTCCCGCGCATCGAGCAGCCGATCGGTAGGAACCCGCTTCAGCTCGCAGCGGCGCCCGGGCTTGGCAGTCGCAAGGGCCGAGCCACGGCGGCGAAGAGTCAGCCCGAACTGCCATGGGAATAGACCTCCGCAGCCGTTGCCGCGGTGAACCAGACCCGGAGGTCGAAGATCGATCGGCTGGCGACGGTGTTCGTCGATCGGCCGCGGGAGGCCGGACGGAGGACGGCCGCATCCTCCGCCAGCGGGCCCGCGAGTCGAAACATCACGCGGAGGCGCTTTACGAGACGCACCGCCTTGGACTTGGGATTGACGCCAGCGGAGGTCGCGTTGAACAGGGCTCTTCATGACGAGTGGTTCGAAACGCCCACTGGGCCTGGTGGGCACAATCGTGTAGCCGCCCGTGCGGGACTGAGTCGCGGGTTAGTCTCGAAGGCGCCTCGTGGTTCGAAACCGCTGGCCCGGCGGTAGTTATTCGCCGCGCACGGGCGGCAGCTTCCTCGCCTGCGCCAGTGTTCGCGAATGTTCCCTGAGGCACGTCGTTCCACGCTGCCCCGGATGAGCGGCCTACGCCACCTGCGACGGATTCCCTCCGTCGGCCTGCGTGGACAGGGCTTCGGCGGCTTCGACGGACGGAAACTTCCATGACCCGTCGAGGATCTCCGAGTGCGGTTGGTAGAGCCGGACGATGTAGTTCCAGCCTTCCATGATCGGGAGGCAGTTTGGCCTGTCGGCGTCGCAGCCGCCGAAGCTGACGGTGATCGACCCGTCATCGTTCGGGCCCGCGGTGATGCTGTTGACGCTGTTCGCGTGTCGGTCGTTCGGCTCGAAATATCCGTCTGCGTTGTAGAGCGAGATCGACCAGAACGCATCGACCGGTACGTCCCGTACGGTGAGCTGGTATTCGCCTACGGGCAGTCCGGGATCGACGTTGATGTAGACGGCTTCGTCGTCCGGGAGGCCACCCCATCCGGCGGCGCTGCCGATCAGATGACGAATTGGATCGACCGTTTCCTTCGTTCCGAACGCGTGGTCGAACCCGCTCAGCCCCCGTGCAAGCTCAAGCAGCGCCTGCCTCGTCGCGTCCAGGCTCGCCTCGTCGTAGTTCGGCGAGGAGAACGGCTCCGATGAGCCTGCCGAGAACTGGAACTGATCTTGGAGCGCGTTGACAGCGGCGAGGTCATCAGGGTCGGCAGGGTCAATCAGGGTCCGCACCGCGACCAAGACGAATGGAGTGTCAAGCTCCGCCGTGGTCAGCTCATACTCGCCCGGCTGATGAAGAACCCGGTTGATGTAGTGATCCTGGTTGACCAGCATCACGGATGCATACCGACCGCCCGGGTCGGGAATCGTGAGCGTTGCACCCTTCGAAATATTGGCCAATACCCAGCTGTACAAGGTGTCTCGGTTCATCCGAATAACGGTCTGCTGATTGAGCGGCGTCGGCGCTCGGAAGTGACCCCACTGATTCACTCCCCCCGCTTGGGCCTGAAGCCCCGCGAACATCCGATCAGTCTCAGCCCGCACGAAATTCTCGACGCTGACTGTTACGGCCATGCTGTACCTCCCTCTCGAAGTCCCATTGACGGAAGTCTCGCCCACGCGAAACGGGTGAGCCTCACCCCGCGAGGATAAACGTCGTCTGCGCCAGTGTTCGGGAATGTCCCCTGAAGAACCACCGGTTGCCACCTCAGGACGACGACGAGGGCTGCGGTGGCGTGAGAGCTAGTAGCTGAAGACGGTCGCCGCGTCCTCTCCGATCCATTCCCACAGAGGGGTGGCGCCTGCAAGGCGAGCGTTCGCCACGAAGTCTTGGGGGATCTTCCGTGACTTCACGCAGATCGGACACACAAGCAGTTCGCCACCGTTGTCGGCGAACTGTTGGAAGAGCTGGCCGAGCGGCGGGCAGCCGTCGCAGGCAACCGCTTCTGCCATACCTGGGACCGCGAGCCGGACTGCCTCCTTGGTCAAGAACATAGCGACCTGCTTGCCCTGTTCGGCGGCTGCGCCAGCGACGAGGAATGCGACCGTTACCCGCTCGGTATCCTCGAGTCCCGTCGCGAGGTTGATGACGACTTTGGCTCCGTCGGCCATGGGTGGCCCTCCTTCGGATCGATGGGGTTGCGCCGCGTCATTCTAGTAGCCAGCACACGAGGGGCTGAGAAGAGCTCGCGGTGTGCGCGGCTCGACGCCTCGGCCGCTCAGGCGTCGGGGCACACGACACCGCTCTG
>JBAXFL010000030.1:0-29729 GCA_037139935.1 Thermoleophilia bacterium
TTCAATCGTCATCCTGGCTTGATGAGAGACAGCAATGGTGAAGGGAAAGCCGTTCGGCTACGGGAGAGCACCGATCCAGATCGCCATCAGGATTGCGTCAACGGGCACACCGTCGCGCAGATACTGCCTCTTCCGCACACCCTCGCGCTCGAAGCCAAACGACTCGTACAGCGCAATCGCAGGCGCATTCCAGGGAAAGACGTGGAGCTCGAGCTTGTGGATGCCGACACTCTCGGCCCACACGACCGCCTGGTCGAGCAACGCCTTGCCGAGGCCTCGACGACGGTGATTCGAAGCGACCATCAGCCCGAGGTCGCCGACGTGCCGACTTGCCGGATGGGTGTCACGGGAAAGCGACAGCCTCGCAACGATCTGCCCGCCTTCCTCGGCGACGAAGACGGCCGCATCGGGGTGGCGACGCACGGCTCGCAGGTAGCGCCGCTCGTCGGCGACGCTTCGCCACTCCTCCGTCGTCAGCAGCCACGAGCCGTCCTCGCGGCCAATCTCGCTCGCGAGCTCCACGAGAGACAGCGAATCACCTGGTTCGGCGGGCCGAATCGTGATCACACGAGGACGATTCCGTGACCGCCATGGCGCGGATCACCTGCAACGCCGGCTGCTCCGACGAGTTGTCGAACGACAGCCGTGACACCCCCGAAGTATGTGCCCTGCCAGAGCCGTGGATGTACCTTTTTGCCCGCATCCTGCACCTCGGGCGCCTCCAACGTCTGTGCAGATTCGATCTCGGCGCACGCTTCCGCGATGTACAACTGCGGCTCAACGGAGGCCCGGTGGACGGCGAGCAGGAATCTCTGCGACCCGCAGTACCGGGTTCCCGAAAAGGCGAGACCGGGCACGGGTGCAAAGACAAGCATGGTCGTTGGCATCATGAGCATGGTCACGGGCACGAAGGGTTCCATGCGCGGGGTTCTCCTGCGGGTTTCGTGGACCTCGGCGAGCCTCGCTCGCCACGTGTCCCAGTGTAGAGCCGGATGAAACGGCAGCGACGACGACCTGCGCTCATGCCGCCCAGCGCGCGCCAGCGGCAAAAGTCTCATTGTGATTCGAGTTCTCAGAGATGTTCGGAATTATGGACGGGAGCGGCCAGGCAGCCGTTGCCGGCGTCCCATCAGATATGAGCATCTGTATCCGACCGGATCGTCGCCGTGCGTGCGATTCCTGGTGTACCCCGGCCCGCTCGAGCTTCGAGGGATGCGCGCCGACGCAGAGTGTGCGGCCGTGAAAGGGCATCACCTCACAAAGCACCACCTGACCACGGCAGGGTTCTCCCTCGCAGTGCTCGCCGCACTGTGTCTCAGTCCCTCGCTTCTCGGAGACCGCGTGAGTGAGGCCGTCACAGGCCTGGATGCCGCCGATCCGGGCAGCCTCTGGATCGCAGGCATGGCCTTCGCCGTGACGAGCCTTGGTGGCGCCCTCGCCTGGAGAGCGGCACTTCGGGCGAGCGGTTCGCCGTTGCCGGTCGGTGACGCCTGCGCCCGCTTCGCCGTCGGCTGTGGTCTGAACGCCGTCGCGCCCGCACACGTCGGGTCGGCGGCACGGATAGCTCTCTTTGGCCGCGTGACACACGGAGGGTGCTGGGCGGTCGGAGGTGCCGCTGCTGCCGTCGGCGCGACCCGCACCGTCTGGCTTGCGATACTCATCGCGATCGGGAGTATGAATGGTGTCCTGCCCCGCTGGCCGTTGCTCGTACTCGGAGCGATCGTCACCGGCTCGGCCCTCCTCGCGTTCGGATCACAGCGCTTCTCTCTTCCCTCGAGGGCCGACCATGTTCTGGTCGCGTTCCGGTCGCTCGCGTCGTCCCACCGCGACCTCGCAGCAGTCGCCGGGTGGACGCTTCTCGGCGCTGCCGCCAAGGTTGCGGCGGCCGCCGCAGTGGGTGGAGCATTCGGGGTAGACAATCCGCTCCGGGCTGCCCTCGTCATCGTCCCGGCAGTCGAGTTGGCCGCCATTCTGCCCCTGACACCCGGGAACATTGGCCTTGCGAGCGCCGCCGTTGCCCTGGCTCTCGGCTCCCAGGGCGTGGACTCCCAGACAGCTCTCTCGGCAGGGATCGCCTTCGGCGGTGTCGAGCTTCTCACCGGAATGGCGATCGGTGCCGCAGGCGCACTGGCTCTCGCCGGCCCGTGGGTGCGGCCGTACGTCCGGGTGGCCCTCGCCGGCACCGCGACCGCAGTCGCAGCGATCGCCTTTGGCGCGACGGTTCTTCTCCCGGCCGTCTAGGCCTCGATGCACCATGGTTGCGAAACGTGCTCCTGGGCCACGTTCAGAATGGAGCCCTGCCCCGCCTCAACGTGCTCCTACTGCAAGAAGCTTGGCAACTCGGCGTCTTCGCTCGAGGTACTGCGCGGCGATGCAGAAGCAACGAATGAAGGAGCAAATGACCGGCGCTGACCTCCAGCAAGACCCGTCGCGATCACCGTCACCCACACCTGACCGTTGAGTCGCTCATCGATGGTGGCACCGAAGATGATGTTCGTGTCGTCTGTCGCAGCGCCACGCACGACCTCGGCCGCCTCGTTGACTTCCAGCAAGGTGAGATCCTCGCCTCCGGCGATCGAGAGAAGAATGCCCCTGGCGCCCGTGATCTCCGTGTCGATCAACGGCGACTTCAATGCTCGCTCTGCCGCTTCCCGGGCCCGGTTTGCGCTCTCCGAATATCCGATCCCCATCAGCGCCGAACCGGCATCCGACATGATCGTGCGGACGTCCGCGAAGTCGAGGTTGATCAGGCCCGGCATCGTGATCAGGTCGCAGATGCCCTGAACACCCTGGCGGAGCACGTCGTCGGCGACCTTGAACGCATCGACCATCGAGGTGGATCGGTCGAGGACGTCGAGCAGCCGGTCGTTCGGGATCACGATCACCGTGTCGCACGCAGCGCGCAGCATCTCGACACCCGAGTCCGCCGACTGGCGACGCCTTGTGCCCTCGAACCGGAACGGCGTCGTCACGATCCCGACGGTGAGCGCGCCGAGTTCCCGGGCGATTCTCGCCACGACCGGTGCTGCGCCCGTTCCTGTTCCTCCACCCTCTCCTGCGGTGACGAAGACCATGTCCGAGCCACGCAGTGCCGAGCGCATCTGGTCATAGGCTTCCTCGGCTGCCTTCCGACCGGTATCCGGGTCGGCACCCGAGCCGAGGCCCTGCGTGAGGCCCTCGCCGATGTGAATCTTGACGGGGGCTTCCGACAGGTTGAGTTGCTGCATGTCGGTGTTGACGGCAATGAAGTCGACCTGCGCGATTCCGGCGTCCATCATCCTGTTGACGGCATTGAGCCCACCGCCGCCAACGCCGACCACACGGATCACGGCGAGATAGGATGCGGCTTCACCGCCGACGTTGAGCCTCGGTGCGCCCTCGGGCATCGAACCGATGAACCTGCTCGCAGGTGGCTCGTAGGGCCGATCAGGCTTCGCGATCGGTTCAGCGGCCTTCCGAGCCCGCTTGACGACGGGTTCCCGCGCCGGCGCTACCGGGGCGACGATCGCCTCGGCCACCTCGACCGGTCGTTCGGCGAGTGCATCCGGTACGGAGTCAAAGTCGTGAACGTGTTCGACGGTCTCCTCGAGCGCAGCCTCGTCGTGGCGGCTGAACGAAGGAGCCTCGGCCGCAGGCGCGCTCAAAGGCGGTGTCAGGATCGCCGTTGGCTGCTCGTCGGCCTCGACCTCAGGCAGCAGTGACTCGTCTATGGGGCCGTCGTCACCCTCCTGGCGCTGGGCGGCCTCGGTCGCGCGGAACAGCTCGGCGAGCGGCCCCTCACGCATGCTCACGCGCTTCCGCGCCATGCAGCACCTCCTTCGCAAGGTCACGATAGGCCTCGGCAGCTGCACCGGTCGGGTCGTAGCCCAGAACCGAGCTGCCCTTCACCGGAGCCTCCGCGTAGCGGACCGTCTTCCTGATGCGCGTCCTGTAGACGAGATCGCCGAAGTTCTCCTCGAGAATCTCCACCGCCTCGCGCGCGTGGAGCGTGCGACCGTCGTACATCGTCGGCACGATTCCCTCGATCCCGACCCTCGGGTTCAGGTTCTCCCGCACCATCGTAAGCGTGTTCTCGAGCTGGACGAGGCCGCGCAGGGCAAGGTATTCACACTGCACCGGCACGATCACGCCGGTGGCCGCCACGAAGGCGTTGATCGTCAGGAGACCGAGCGACGGCGGCGTGTCGATCAGAATGAAGTCGTAGTTGTCGCGCACCTCGACGATCGCCTTCTCGAGCGAACGCTCGCGTCCGATGAGCGCCGCCAACGCAAGCTCGGCCCCCGCAAGGTCAATCGACGCCACCGCGAGATCTACCTCGCGCCGCTCGATCACATCCGAGATCGGGATCTTCCGCACGAGCACGTCGAACATCGAGGTCTCGATTGTGTCGGGATTGAGTCCCTGGCTCATCGTCAGGTTGCCCTGCGGGTCGAGATCGATGAGCAGAACGCGATAGCCCATCTCCTTGAAGGCGACTCCGAGATTCAGCGTGGTGGTGGTCTTCGCGACGCCGCCCTTCTGATTCGCGAGGACGATGATCCTGGTACCGGTCGCGCCGGGCGTTGGCGCCTGTGGCACGAAGACGGTAGCGGGGGCGACGGCAGAGATGGAAGGCTCCTCGATGTCCGGCGATGCGACAACCACCGGCGCTTGCGCAACGGGCAGCGCGCGGTCGAGTTCCTCGAAATCGGTGGAAGTCTCTGGCTCGAACTCGCTCATGGCGAGATCCAGCCCATCATCGACCACCGGATTTGGGGTGCGAGAGGAAGAGCGCGGCAGCAGGCGGACGAATCCCATTGCGCCTCGTTCACCGCTGCTACTCGCTCTCCTGCAACGCGGATCCATCATCTTGTCGAACCGCACGGCGCTCACTCCGGCCGCCGGGGCGAGCGGAGCCGGCATCGTGTGGCCCCGTGACCGTCACTCCACCTTGTGTGTGCGCGGCAAACCGCCCTGGCCGAATCACCCAACAGAGATGCAACGTGGTTTCGGCACGAACGTACGCACCCTGAAGAACCCGAGGCGATGAAGGGCCCGCGCACGACGGTGGATCTGTACTCGGAGACGTGGGCCCGGATTTCAATCCTCACCATCCCAGTAGTCGGTCTGCTCGAGCCGCCCTATGACTCCAACCCCACGGAAGAATATCTTTCCCGATCTGGGGTAGTAGACGATGTCGTTGGGGTCGTGCGTTCCGAAGGCGAGGAGTGTGAGGCCGTCTGCGCCCGCCCGCAGGGCATGGGCCCGCCGCGTACCCGCGGGACGGGCGACCGTGCAGCCAGCGCGCACGGGGAACTCTTCGATATCGCCTGCCGCATCAGGGGCGGGGTACATCATCAGCACGCCGCTACCCTCGAGGACAAGGAAGATCTCCTCCTCTGCCGCATGTGCGTGCGGTGGGTTCATCAGTTTCCCCGGCTGCACGACGTAGTGCGAGAGCCCCGTGCGCTCCGATCCAGCGGGGTCGCCGAGATCCCGAACCACACTTCGCACCGTCTCCGTCTGCGCCCCCCGCTCCGTCGCATGAACGTCCGCAAGATTGACGATGCGCGACGGTCGGTCGGCCAATGTATCCCACGTGGGAGGGCCAACGGCTGCCTCCCGCGCGTAGGGGTGGTCTTGCGGAGCTCCCTCGAGCACCCAAGTGGGTCCGAGCCACGACACACCGGCTCGTGGCAACAGCGTATTCGCAGCGTAATGACGTTGGCCGAAAGCCAGTACGACGAGGCCCTCGTCTCCCGCACCGATCGTATGGGCATGCTCGAGCGCCAGATGCACGAGGCAATCACCCGGGCCGACCGCGAACGCCTCCTGCCTCTCTCCGTCACCCTGAACCGAGAATCCGGTACCCGAGAGCACGTAGAAGATCTCCTCCTCCGAGCCCTCGAGGTGCAATGGGGTTGCCCAGTGGCCGGACTCGATCGAGATGCGCTGGACGCCAACGCCGACAGAGTTGGCACCTGTCAGGTTCTGCCACGAGGCCGCGATGTGACCTCGCTCCCTCCGTTTGCCCTCGATCTCATGCCAATCCGTGATCACGGCGTCAGTGTAGGCCATCGCAGAGCGACCCGAATGCGGGCAGCGAGACAGGCCGTACCTCGGACTCGAAGGCAGGAATGTGCTGTCGGCCGCACGGTCCCAGCTCGGATCTACCGTTGAGCGCGGGTGTTGCACCTCGTCGAGCGAGCCAGAGCGCCCCCGTCCGGGTGAGTTCCTCTGTCGTTCCTTCGGGGCCTCACCCGCATTGTGCTCTCCATCGGGGGACAGGGCTCCAGAGGACACCGGCCCGCACGACCGCCGCCGCCCCACGTCCTGACGCTCCCGACGAGCATCCGCGCGATCGCGCGCAACAGCCGACACAGCCTGAGAACTCGAATCACAATGAGACGTGTGCCGCTGGCGCGCGCTGGATGGCGCGCTGCTTCGTCCTCGGTCGCGCCGATACGTCCCCTACCGACGGCTCCCTGCGTCCTCGCATCGCACTCGCCCATCACGCCCCAGCGACGAACCGTCATTCTGATTCGAGTTCTCAGGCAGGAACTGCGTCGCGCGCAAGCGCCTCCCGCAGTCGCGTCACCGCATCGTCTGCCGCCTCACCTCCCTCGACTCGTACCCAGGCCTCGGCCTCGTCGAGCAGCCCGCGCACTTCGCGGAGGACATCTGCCGGGCTCGCCGTTGCGCGGTCGAGCGCGTCGATGCGCTCCAGTCTCTCCAACACCCTGCGTGCCTCGTCCATGCACATCAGGCTAGAGACAGAGGTGTGACGTGTCTGTTCCGCCTGTGTGTCAGCTCTGCGCACGCACGACAGCCGCAGCCGCCGCAATGTTCTTCAACATCCCGCCAAAGATGTAGCCGTGGAACGGCCACAGCGCGTACCAGTAGACGAGACCGAAGAGACCCGCGGGGTCGAAGATCGCCGTCTGGGAGACAACCGAGCCGAAGCCGTCCTTGTCCGGAGAGACCTCGAACTGCAGCCATGCTCGACCGGGCACTTTCATCTCGGCGCTGAGGCGCAGCAATCGACCTGGCTCGATTGCCTCTACCCGCCAGAAGTCGAGCGCATCGCCGACCTTCAGACCCACCGGATCGCGCCGCCCTCGCCGGAGCCCCGGGCCGCCCACGACGACATCGGCCAGCCCGCGCAACCGCCACAGCAGAGACCCGTTGTACCAGCCCGTCTTGCCGCCGATCACCTGAATCGGCGCGAAGGCTGCAGCCGGAGGCACCGGGACGACAATCGAACGCGAGTCCACGAGGCGCGACCCACGCCGTGTTCCCCCGTACGCCGGCTTCTCGGCAAACACCTCGTCCGACCAGCGTGTCTCCGCAATCTCCCTGTCCTCGAACACGAGTGCACGGGCTATCGCGTCACGCACGCCGCGTGGCCTCACAGCGAAGAGCTCGAGTGCCCGGGGGTCTTCGACCACGGTCTCGTTGCGCAGCGAGTCCACGAGCTTGCGGCCAACGCCCGCGTACACGGGCGTGACGAGCCACAACCAGAGGCTCGAGAGCCGCGGCGTGAGGACCGGTACCGGGATCATCGTGCGTCGCAGGCCCCTCTGCGACGCGTACTCGTGCATCAACTCGAGGTAGGTGACGCGATCGGCGCCACCGATCTCGTACACCTCGCCTCCATCCGGCTCGTGGTCGAGCGCCTCGAGCAGGTAGGCGAGGATGTCCTCGATCGCGATCGGCTGCGCACGCACGCGAACCCAGCGGGGCGTGACCATCACCGGCAGCTTCTCGACGAGCGCCCGAATCATCTCAAAGGATGCGCTTCCCGAGCCGATCACGATCGAAGCGCGGAACTCGATCGTCGGCACGCCCGAGGAACGGAGGATCTCCCCGACCTCCTGCCGGGACGCAAGATGAGCGGAGAGGTCGCCTTTCCCGAGACCACCGAGATAGATCACCTTGCGGACACCGGCGAGTCTGGCGGCCTCGCCGAACGACTGCGCAGCTACTCGGTCGTCTTCGTCGAACGGACGACTCGAGCTCATCGAGTGCACGAGGTAGTAGACAGTGTCTACACCGGCGAGCGCGGCCTCGATCGTCTCCGGCTGGAGCACATCCCCCTTCACGACCTCGGTCGTCACCGCGACGCTCGGCCGCAGATACTCGGGCCGGCGGGAGACACAGCGGACGGGCTCACCACGTGCTTCGAGCGCGTGCAACAACCTGCCACCGACATAGCCCGTGGCACCCGTCAGGAGGATGAGCCGTCCTGCTGCGATCGGCCCATCCTAGATGACCCACTACGACCCGGGATCCCCGCCCGGCTGCTCGGGTCGCTCGGCCAGGGTCTATCTTCGTGCGTTAGCTCCGGGCTCAGACGGCCATGCGGAGCACGCGACGGTCGCGCACGCCGAGTAGCGCCTCGTCCAGCTCTCGCTGCAGCGCGAGACGATCCCCGTGTTGCAGGGTTTCGACGAGGACGCGTCGTGCAGCGTCGGCTGCGGCAGCGGTGTGTGCCTCGCCGCGAGCGAGCTCGATCAGATCTGCATGCAGTCCGGCGCGCGCGGCGGTATCCGCCTCGAGCAGAACGGCGGCCCGCAGCGGCCAGGTCTCCCCGAGGACTGCATCGAACGTCGCGCGAAGTTGCTCGGAGCGAAACGGTTCCTGCTGAAACAGCGAGAGCTCCCAGCGATCGAGTGCCTCGGCAAGAGAGCTGTCTGCGTCGGCGAGCGTCAGGCGCAGAAGCAATGCACCAGCGAGAGCCCCGCGGAACGAGTCGAGCCGGGTTGGCTCTCCGGGTGGCTGCGTCGCGGCAATCGGCAGGACGGGCCGAACTCCGAACGGACGGCTGTCGAGCGTCTCGAAGAGCACGGGCCCGGCCGAGAGAGGCGCGGCCGTCGCAAGCCGGATCGCGGTCACGGCATCGGCAATCTCCGCCGGTGCATCGGGCGGATCCTCGTCGGCACCAAGCGCAGCTCGGAGCTCGAGCACGCAATAGCGATCAGTCTCTCGCCCGAAGTCCTTCGGCATCAACGACGCAACCTCGGGCCAGTGGCGAGCGAGCTCGCCGTCGGCAACGGCGCGCACCCGCAAGCCGGCCACGAGCTCGGTCTGCGTTGCCACCGAGAGCCCGACAAGCGGTGCCACTGCCGTGTACATCCGTCGCTCGCCGTACAGAGACCGCTCGAGCTCCGCGTAGGCACGATCGAACGATTCGTCGTCCCAGTCGAACCCGCCGCACGCTTCTGCGGTCGCGACAAGGAGCCCGAGCAAAATCGTGCGGAAGAGTGCCTCGTCCTCGGAGGGGCGCCTGCCGACGTGGGCGCGCGCGAAGATCGCCGCGGCGGGCTCTCGCTGCAGCTCTTCGAGGGCGATCAGGGCGTCTTCCCTTCCGCGCAGCCGCGTCGCACGCTCCTCGACGAACGCGCGCACAAGCGGACGGTATTCATACAGGGCAGGCCCGTTAGCGTGCTCGTGCTCCACGAAGGCGACCGGAAGCTCGGCTCCCTCGTCGATCTCGCGGAGGAGATAGGCAAAGGCACCGAGTACGAAACCCCGCAGGGACGAGTAGAGGTAAGGGGCCCTTGGATCCATGTGCCGGTCTACGGGGTCGGCGCTCAATCTCCTGTCACGAGCCCCCGGTCAAGAACAACCCCGTACGCCTGGAGAGCGTTGTCAGCAGGTGTCACTTCCACCTCATCCGCGCCGCTCGGAAGCGTTTGAGACGATCCCCCACGCCCGCCCGGGGGAGTAACCGCCATGTCGGAGACCGGATCACACGGGCAGTCTGTGGTCGCTTCGGAGACTGTGCTGTGACCACGGATGCAACAGAGGCCGGAGCAACGCGCCGGGCGCGGCGGCTCACACCATCGTTGGTGCTACGTGAAAGACCACGACGCTGATTACCTGTACATTCCGTGGTTGTAGACCGCCTCGAAAAGTCGTCGGCGAGCCGGTGGGGCATCGAACAGGAGCACTATGCAGATCTCACGAATCCTCCGAGCGTCGATCGGAATGGTGCTCATCGTCAGCGCGCTGATCGCCGGATCGGCGAGTGGCGCACGACCGGTCGACCCCGGGTACAAGACCTATTTTGACGGGAGCACGACCGACGTCACCACAACCCCGCTCGGTGGAGCACTTCTCGCCGGCGGCGGCACCGACAGCGACGTGGGCATGAAGTGGCTCCTCGGTCAGGGTGGTGCGCGCGGCGTGGGCAAGTACGGCGACGTGGTGGTGCTGCGCACAAGTGGGAGCAACGGCTACAACAAGTGGCTCGTCGGGTTTGGTGCAAACTCTGTCACCTCGATTGTGATCTCGTCTGTCGCAGGAGCCAACAGCCCCGTGGTGGCCGCCGCCATCGCGAAGGCCGAGATCGTGTTTATCGCCGGCGGCGACCAGGCCACCTACGTCCGGCTCTGGTCGAACACCGCGCTGCAGACCGCTGTCAACCAGCGCATCAACGCGGGATACCCGGTCGGCGGCACGAGCGCCGGACTCGCGGTGATCGGCAACTACGTCTTCGCAGCGCTCAACGGCACCGCCTACTCCTCGACCGTCCTCGCCAACCCCTACGACGCGACGGTCTCCCTGGGGCCCGCGCTGTTCTCGGTGCCACCCATCCTGACGAACGTCCTCACTGACTCGCACTTCGCCGTTCGCGACCGGATGGGCCGGCTGGTCACCTTCCTCGCCCGGCTCCAGCAGGATGGCACTGCCTCTGCTCCACGCGGCATCGGCATCGACGAGGCCTCGGCGGTAGGCATCACGCAGGCCGGGACAGGCACGGTCTTCGGCACCGGGAACGGCGCCTATCTCCTGTCGGTCACGGCCGTTATCACCCGTACGTGCAGCTCCGGCATCCCGCTGATCTACACACCGGTCAGTGTGCAGCGGGTGCCTGTGGGTCAGCAGTTTGCCGTCAACAGCTGGAGTAATATCACCCCTGGCGCCGCATCGGCCTACACGCTTGACGCCGCGAACAGGGTGCTCTCGTCGAGGTCCGGATCGGTCTACTAGCAGGGGGAGTGACCCGGGGCCAGGTTGCTCCCGTGTCCGTCACGGCCGCCGAGATGACGATGCGACACCTCAGCGCATCGACAGAGTGCGTTTAGCTACTATTTGTCCAGGAAATATCCTATGCCTGAACTTCTTCTCAACATCACAGCGATCTCGCTGCGAACCGGAATCAAACCCGATACGCTGCGGAAGTGGGAGCAGCGCTACGGCGTCCTCCGGCCCGTGCGGACCGCTAGCGGACAGCGCCGCTACAGCGAGACCGACGTGCAACGAGTCGAATGGATCCGCGATCGAATCGCCGAAGGCTGGCGCGTCGGTGAGGCCTCACGGATGCTTGAGAGAAGCGATTCGACGGCACTCGACGATCCAACGGAGCTCCGCGATGCGCTGATCGGCGCGATCCGTGATGTTGACGTCGATGCGATGTCCGATGTGCTCGACCAGGCATTCGCCGTGCTGCCGACGACACAGGTGCTGAACTGTGTGGTCTCGCCCGCGCTTCAGTGGACAGGCGATGCCTGGCAGAGCGGCGATCTCTCGATCGCTCAGGAGCACGTGGTCAGCGCCAAAGTGCGTAGCCATCTCGGCGCGCTGTTAGTGACGCGCAGCGGCAACGTCAAGGGCATCGCTGTTCTCGCCTGCGGGCCCGGAGAGTACCACGATATCGGCCTCCTGATGCTCGCCATTTCACTCCGCGTCGACGGTTGGCAGGTCGAGTATCTAGGGGCTAACTTGCCGCTGGACACGGCGGTCGAGTTCGCCAACCGAGTCAACGCGACGATGCTCTGTATGACGGCCGCCGTCGAACCTTCCGTCAAGAGGCTGCGTGAGTCGCTCGCCTCCGTCGAGAGAGTTGACCGAGTAAAGATTGTCATTGGCGGAGCCGCGGTCACACCCGCGATCGCCAAGGAATGCGGAGTGACCTACGCCGGCGGCACCCTCGATGAAATAGTGGCACAGCTCCGCCGGTTCGCTAGAACGTGAGCCCCTGGCTCCAGGCCGGCCTTGCGGGTGCTGTTGCAGCAACCGCCTGGGGACTCGTCGAGCCGCTCGATCAACGGCTGTTTCGATTCCCGTACTCCGACATCGCGATCCTTGGCATGTTTGTTACTCGGGGACCACATTGGCGGGCGTATGGCTGGGCGATGCACGTCGCGAACGGCGCCGCCGCCGGAATTGTCTTCTGGGCCCTGTTCGAATGGGTTGGCACGAACGCATTCTGGTTCGCGATCGGATTTGCGATGGTCGAGCACCTCGTGACCTACCCACTGACCCTGCTGACCGACAGGCTCCACCCTGCCCGAGGAGCCCCGGAGCTCCCGCCGATGTCGAGATCCGGTCGGGCATTTGCACAGGCGACCTTCCGGCACCTCCTGTTTGGCATCGTGCTCGGCCTCCTCGTCTCGATCTAACAGACTGCTACCGACGGGTCGTGCGGCCTCGAACGGTTCTTCGCGCCGCCGGAGCCTACTGCGGCGGCGCGGGCCACATCGTGATTTGCGTTTCCGGGGACAGACCGGAGGCAGATAGGATCTGAGTGTGGCGCAGGCTGGAACCATGCACTTCACCGGTAACCCGGAAGCCGACGCATTCCTCGCTGCCAGCCCCCTCGCACTGATGATCGGCTTCGTGCTCGACCAGCAGGTGACAGTGCAGAAGGCGTTTTCATCACCATTCGAGTTGTCAAAGAGGATCGGCTACCTCGACGCCAAGGCTATCGCCGGCATGGATCCTCGAGTCCTCGAGGAGGCGTTCTGCGCGAAGCCTGCACTGCACCGGTTCCCCACGACGATGGCGCAGCGCGTGCAACAGCACTGTGCCTTCCTCGCGAGCGAATACGGCGGTGACCCTGCCGCAGTCTGGACGGGCGCCCGCGATGGAGCCGACCTCGAACGCCGCCTACTCGAACTGCCGGGCATCGGACAGATGAAGGCAACGACGATGATCGGCGTGCTCGCGAAGCGCCTGGGTGTTCGCCCGACGGGATGGGAGGCCTTCGCACCGACCCGCAGGAGCCTCGGGGATGTCGATTCCCCCGAGGCGCTCGTCGAGTACCAGTTGGCGAAGCGCGCTCATCGTTCTGCCGCACGCGCCTGAAAGCGAGCGGTACCGGCCGATCGTAGCGGCACCAGACTGGCGCGCCTCAGGAGCGAGCCAGAAGCGCCCCCGTCCTGCGCCGCCACAACGGCAGCGCAATGAAGAACACAAGGGCGATCTCGGGCGCCACGAGCACCCCGAGCAGGCCCGCTACGACGTACCCGAGTGCTCCCGGCACCGACCGCCGCAGGGCCTTCTGCCAGACCTCGGCGCTATCGGGGTTGCTCCACATCTTCGGGTTCCGGGCGATGACGAACCAGAACGCTGTCCAGCTCAGTCCCATCAGCGTGGCGATGCCTGCGTAGAGGGCCACGGCCGCACGCTCGTCCGCCCGGTTCGAGCTCTGGAGCGCTTCGGCGAGCACCCTGGTCGGAAAAGGCAGCACCACGGCACCGAGCAACACGCCGAAATTAGCCCACAGAAACGCGGCTGTCGTCGTCCGCAGCTGCATGAAGGCCGCATGATGGTTCAGCCACATCACGGCGATGAACACGAAGGAGCCCAGGAAGGCGACGTACGAAGGCCAACTCTCACCAAGGCTGTCGGCCAGGTGTCCGGTCTCGTACCCTGACACGGACAGGTCGAGGGCAAGCAGGGTCAAAGCGATTGCCAGCACGGCATCACTGAAGAGCTCGGTGCGCAGCAAGTCGCGCCCGTGTTGCCCCGTTGACGAGCCTGCATGATCGCTTCCGGCCATGCCTGTAGTGTAGGTGTTTCGCCTGTAGAATCACCCCATGCGCCTCACCGTCGCAGGGATCACCGTGACCGACCCTCTCGGAGTCTCGCTCGAGGCGATCGGGCCGAAACCGAACACGCTCGCCGGTGCCCCTGTCGAATCGGCGCACGAGATCTATGCCGAGGGCCGTCTCGAGATAGGTGTCTGGGAGGTCACGCCGGGCTCCTTCACGACCGTCAAGAATGGCGTCTCCGAATTGATGCACTTCATCGCGGGGAGCGGCACGATCGTCGGAGACGACGGTATGACGACGCTCATCGCACCGGGCGTCGTTCTCATCACACCGGACGGTTGGTCGGGGACGTGGCACGTCAGCGAGACCGTACGCAAGGTCTACGCGATCATCGCAACCGGCTGACCGCTCACCGAACGGACGCGCTGACGCCGGGGCAAGGGGCTCGCCGCTCACAGCGGTGACTCCACAAGAGCTCGGAGTAGGCTGTCGGAATGATCCTCGACAACGGTGTCATCCGTACCCTCGACCCGTCGCTTCCGACCGCCGGAGCACTCGCGATCGCCGGACCCCTTATCGCCGGTGGCGTGGGGACGCACGAGTGGATGCTCCCGACGCCGGAACGTGTAGACCTCGCGGGCCGGTGCGTCCTCCCGGCGTTCACCGACTCGCACGTGCACTTTCCCACCTGGGCACTCGCACGCCACGATGTCCGGCTCGAACGAGCAACGTCGGTCGCGGCGGCAGTTGCCCTCGTCGAGGCACACCCGCGCCGTGGCCCCTGGATCCGGGGTACGGGGTGGCGGGATACTGCGTGGCCCGACCGGCCGACTGCTCGGGCGCTCGATCCGGTGACGGGGGCCAATCCGGCTGCGCTCTGGTCGAAGGACTACCACTCCCTCTGGCTCAACAGCGCAGCGCTTGCGGTCGCAAACGGCGACCTCGACACACAGGGCGGGGTCGTCGAACGTGATGCAGACGGACAACCCACCGGCGTTCTGCGGGAGGAGGCCGCCTGGCGCTTTCGCACCCGTTTCGTCGAGATAACAGAGGACGAGTGGTGCAACGCCACGCGCGAGGGAATCCGCGTCGCAAATGCCCGAGGGGTCGCAGCGATCCACGACAAGGACGGATGGCTCGGAGCGGCTTCCGTCTTCGGACGGATCCACGAGACGGAGGGTCTGTCACTCCGCGTCTGGCAGTCCATCCCGGCCACCCGGCTGGCCGAGGTCGCAGCGGTACCGCTGCGATCACGAATCGGCGACGACTTCCTCCGCCTTGGCTACCTGAAGGTATTCATGGACGGGACGCTCGGCTCACAGACAGCGCTGATGCTCGACGGCTCCGGGGTCGAGATCACGAGTCGTGAGGAACTCGAGGAGATCATCGTGCGCGGCGCCGAGGCCGGGTGGCCCGTGGCCGTACACGCAATCGGCGACCGGGCCAACCGAAATGCGCTGGACGCTTTCGAGGCCACCCGCGACGCCTGGCAGCCGCGTGGCCTCCGCCATCGTATCGAGCACGCACAGTGTCTCGACCCGGCCGATATTCCGCGCTTCGCGGAACTCGGCATCGCCTGCTCGATCCAGCTCTCTCACGCCCCCTCGGATCGTGATCTCGCGGAACGCTACTGGGGTGATCGTCTCGAAGGCGCCTACGCGTTCAGGAGCCTCTGGGACTCGGGCGCGGTCATCGTCAACGGCTCGGATGCACCTGTCGAGGAGCTCGACCCGCTCGCCGGTATCCGTGCCGGGGTTCTCCGCACGATCGACGACAGGCCCGGATGGCGGCCCGAGGAGGCCCTCACGGTCGAGCAGGCGATTACCGCCTCGACCGTCACACCTGCCTGGCTCGCGGGCGACGAACGTCGTCGCGGCAGGCTGCTGCCCGGCTTTCTCGCTGATCTCGTCGTGCTCTCACGTGACCCCTTCCTCTGCCCCTCGGACGAGCTCGAATCCGTCGAGGTCGTGGCGACGATGGTCGGCGGCCGGTGGGCCCATCAGCCGCCGCCTTGGCATTGACGGGCTCGACGGGTATGCTTCACACAATGGCTGCAAGAACGATGCACCACGTTCACGAGTCCGACACATGCTCGGTGGCTGCAACTGCGGAAATCGTCGGCGCCAAGTGGACGGTGCTTCTCGTGCACGAACTGTCGGAAGGAGCGAGGCGCTTCACGCAGATCGAGCACTCCTGCGCGGGGATCAGCCCCCGGACGCTTGCCGAGCGGCTGCGGTGGCTGGAGGCCGAGGACATCGTTGTCCGCCACAGCTTCGCCGAGTCCCCACCGCGCGTCGAGTATGAACTGACCGAGAAGGGCGTGGCGCTGCTCCCGCTGGTCGCCGAGATGCGACGCTTCGGGCACGAGTGGCTCGGCTGTGGCGTCCACCCCACTTGAGGTAAGGAAGATGCGCGATCTGCTCCGCCATCGCGACAGCCTCATGCACTCTCGGCCCACACTCTGACCAGTTCGACGACGGTCGCAGCTGCGGCAGCCATGTCCTGCACGCTCGCCCACTCGCGCAGCGAATGGTAGTTCTGACCTCCGGTAAAGATGTTCGGCGTCGGCAATCCCCGCTCGGAAAGCCGGGCGCCGTCAGTCCCCCCGCGGATGAGAGACCGAACAGGCTCGATCCCGGCCCGACGGATCGCCTCCTCTGCGGCAGCGATGACGCGTGGGTGCCTGTCGATCTCGCCACGCATGTTGCGGTAGCTCTCCTCGGTCTCGAACGTAACGCGGGCTCTCGGCTCGCGCTCCACGACGGCCTCGGCGAGCGCGTGTAGGCGCTCCGTATGCTCGTCCAGTAAGGCATCGTCGTGATCCCGGACAATCAGGACGACGGAAGCCTCCTCGACGCCTCCGCTGATCCTCCCGGGATGGACGAAGCCTTCCCGGCCCTCGGTGGTCTCCGGTGACAACGAGTCCTGTGGCAGCGACGCAACAAACTCTGCCGCGAGCTTGACCGCGTTCACGAGCTTTCCCTTCGCCGATCCCGGATGGACGCCCCGACCACGGAATGTGACGCAGACCTGGCGGGCCGAGAAGGTCTCGATCTCGAGTTCGCCGAGGCCGGAGCCGTCGAGGGTGTAGGCGGCCTCGGCGCCGAAAGCTTCGATGTCGAAATAGTCGGTTCCGTGCCCGACCTCCTCGTCCACCGTGAACGCCACCCGCACCGTGGCTCGTGGCTCCGGTGTATTCCTGAGGTAGGCGACCGCGGCCATGATCGCGGCAACCCCTGCCTTGTCGTCGGCCCCGAGCAGCGTCGTGCCGTCGCTCGTGACGATGTCGTGGCCGACGCGCACGGCGAGTGCCGTCTCCTCGGCAGGATCTATCACCTGGCCCGGGTCACCGGGCAAGACGATCGGCCCCCCGCGGTAGTCCTCGTGCACGATCGGAACGACGCCCCCCCCGGGGGTCTCGGGCGTCGTGTCCACGTGAGCGATCAAGCCGATCACGGGCGCACCCTCGCTGCCCGGCAACGTCGCGAAGACGTAGCCGTGCTCGGTCAACTCGACCTCTACGAGACCTGATGCCTGCAACTCGGAGAAGAGCAGGCGTGACAGATCGAGTTGCCTGGCCGTACTCGGATACGTATCCGAGCTCTCGTCACCCTGAGTGTCTATTCTGACGTAGCGAAGAAACCGTTCGAGAACGCCATCTGACAGCTCGGCCGCGAGAGGCGATGTGAAGGGAGCGCTACCCAAGCCTGGCGAGGTGGCGGTAGAGGGCGGCGGCGGCTTCGATCCCCAGTGGAAGGTAGGCGGTCGGGATACGCTCGTTCGGTGAGTGGATGTTCGACTCGTTGAGAGAGAACCCCGTGAGGATGGTCGCAACCCCGCGCGCGGCGAGCGCCGACACGAGAGGGATCGCCCCGCCCGAACGAATGACGAGGGGCCGGACGCCGAGCACCTCCTCGAAGGCATCGAGACCGAGGATCACGGCGGGCGCATCGGACGGGATGAGGCCTGGAGGAGCCGACGACAACACGACCACTTCCAACTCGGTGCCGATGGGTGCAGCGTCGCGCAGGAGCACCTCGAACGCGGCCGCGATCACCGCCGGATCCTGATTACCGACGAGCCTGATCGACACGTTTGCCTCGGCTTCGACGGCGATCACCGTCTTCTGGAGTACCGGCGAGCCTCCCTGGATTCCGTGCACGTCAACCGACGGCTCGCCCCACGTACGGAGGTAGAACTCGTCTCCCGCCGTCGGGTCGGCCGGCTTCGACCCGGCCGCCGCAAGCTCGGCGGAACCGGCCGGGAGTGTCTGCCACGCTGCGCTCTCGGTCTCGGACGGTGAGACGACTCCGATGCGCAACGCATCGGGCAGTCGGCCGTCGCGCGGGAGGACTGCAGAGAGTGACTGCATGAGCGCGTGCATCGCGTTGAGCGATGCCCCGCCGTACATGCCGGAATGAAGGTCGCGGGCGCCGGTACGTACCCTGACGTGGAAGTAACAGAGCCCGCGCACGGCAATGTTGAAGCCCGGCACGTCGCGCTCGACCATGCCACTGTCGAACACAATGGCCGCGTCGGCCCCACGTGCGTCGGCCTCGATCCAGTCGACGATGGAGTGGCCGCCGATCTCCTCCTCGCCATCCAAGGCAAAGCGAAGGTTGACGGGCAGCTCACCGGCAACCGCGAGTAGCTCCGCCGCCTTCAGCAGCATGTAGAGCTGCCCCTTGTCGTCGGCAATGCCGCGTGCGTAGAGCCAGCCGTCACGTTCGACGAGGTCGAAGGGCTCGGACTCCCAGAGCTCGAGGGGGTCGGGTGGCTGCACGTCGAAATGTCCGTAGCAAAGGATCGTCGGAGCAGATTCCGGGTTATGCGAGGCACGGATCTCACCGATCACGAGTGGTCGCTCACCCCATGGAATCACCTCCGCAGTACCTCCGGCGCGGCAAACCCTCTCTGCAACCCATTCTGCCGCCGCGGCCACATCACCCTGATGCGCAGGGTCGGCGCTGACCGATGGGATCGAGATCAGCTCCGAGAGCTCGGCAACGAGCGTGTCGAGAGGCGGAATATCCACGGCTGCAGAAGTCTAGCCCTCCGCTCACTGCGAGCACCCTGCCAGGGGAGGAGCGGCCGGAATCCGCAGTTCCCGGCCATGCCGGGTGCGAGGGATGCGTGCGGGATGCCGCGACACACTCTTCCAGTGCGGATACTGCTCCCCGCTAGATGATGTCCCGCACGCTGCCTGCCTCTGCATTTCCACGCAGCTTCTTCAGGCTCTGATGCTCGATCTGGCGGATTCGCTCGCGGGTGACGTTGAACGCCCGTCCCACCTCGTCGAGCGTCTGCGGCTGCTGGCCGTTGAGTCCGTAGCGGAGCTCGAGCACGGCCCGCTCGCGCGGTGCGAGCGACCCGAGAATCGAGCGAAGAGCCTCCCTCCGGAGCGTCACCTCGGCTGCCTCGTCCGGAAGCTGGGCGGTCACATCGGTGAGCATGTGGCCAAACTCCGAGCCGTCGTCGTCTCCGACCGGCTTCTCCAATGACACCGGAATCTGCGCCGACCGCCTGATCTGCTCGACCTCTGCTGCGGTGAAATCGAGGTCGTGCGCTATCTCGGCAATCGTCGGGTCGCGCGCCAACTCCGATCGCAGCTTCCGTTCGCTCCGGTGGATCTTGTTGAGTTTCTCGACAATGTGCACGGGCATCCGGATCGTCCGGCCCTTGTCTGCGATCGCACGTGCGACGGCCTGCCTGATCCACCAGGTGGCATACGTCGAGAACTTGAAGCCCTTCCGGTGGTCGAACTTCTCGGCGGCCCGAACGAGTCCGATCGTGCCCTCCTGGATGAGGTCGAGAAACGGTAGGCCCTGGTTGCGATAGCGCTTCGCAATCGAGACAACGAGCCGAAGGTTTGCCTCGATCATCGCCTGCTTTGCCAGGTGGTCACCCACTTCGATGCGCTTCGCAAGCTCGACCTCCTGCGCCGCGTTCAGCAGCGGCACCTTGCCGATGTCCTTGAGGAAGAGCTGCAAGGTATCGGTCGAGATCTCGGCTTCGGCTTCCCAATCCTGCTCGGTCTCGCCTTCCGCCGACTCGACAACTTCGATCTGGGCCTGCTCGAGCGCGCTGTAGAAATCGTCGAGCCGGGACGTATCGAGGTCGAGATCATCGAGCACGAGCGCGATCTCGTCGGCGTCGAGCTTGCCCGCACCCTTGCCCGTCTCGAACAGTGCCCGAACCTCGAGCAAGTCGAGGACGCTCACGCTCAGTAAGGGCGATGACATTCCACTCGAATTAGCTGTGCTCAGAACTGTCACCTTTCGATCAGACCGACGTGAAGGTACCCACGGATCTCCGCTGCGTCAACGATAGCCGACCGAAAAATCAACTGCCCGCTGCTCTCAGCTGGTCGAGGTACCGATCGGCAACACCCACGAGCCGAGATCCCGGCTCCACGGTACGGACGAGTCGAAGCTGACGGCGGGCCTCTTTCAGCTGCCCTGACCAGAGCAACAGCAGGCCGAGATGAAAGCGAACCGTGGCGGCGTGCGGGAACGTCCGTGTCAGCGGGCCGAGTCTGGAAAACGCGCTCACGGGACGGCCCTTGTCGAAGAGGCCGACGGCAGCCGCAACCCGCGCCTCGGGATCGGACGGGTGCAATCGTGCTGCTGCGGCATAGACACGCTCTGCTGAAAGTTGCTTCCCGAGACGCTGCAGCGCAACGCCGTAGAGCAGGCGATCGGCAAGGGAGCCCGTTCTGGCACGGCGCTCGAGAGCCGAGAACTGGCCGGGGGGATCGAGTCTTCGCACTGCCGGGGAAACGTCCACGGTGGGAACGAAGAGAGGGAGGTTGCGCGCAAAATCAGGATGGAGCAGACTGCCGGCCGTGACGGCGTAGGCGGTGTCGGGCTCGAGTGCTACCGCTGCCTGCCACGCTTCCTGCGCACCCGCTTCGCCCGCCCAGTACCGGGCGATCCCCAGGTTGAGCTGCACGGCCGCGCTTTTCGGGTGGAGGCCCGACAGCTGGGTCAGACGCTCTATCGTCCCGTCGGGCCAGCCGCTGAACGCCTCTCCGACCCGTGCCTCCAGGGAGTCGTGTCGCGCAAATCGTGCTCGGGCCCGCTCTCGGTTGTCGGCTTCGTAGAGGCGCAGCCCTTCTCGGAGGTCGAGAGCCTCCGCGTCTACCCGAACGCCCAGGTCGAGCGATAGCGGGGGATTCCCGTCACGCGCCGTCGGCTTCGGTGCAGCTGACCCTGCCGGGTCGCTACCCGTTACGGCGGTGATCCCCGCGACCGCACTCCCGACGGCAAGAGCCATGACCGCGACGACGAGGAATGTACGGGAGCGCGGCGACATGCCCGCACGGTAGCCGCGGAATGGGTGTAGTTGCCGCCTCCACCGCGAGATGAACGCACCCGGAGCCGCCAAGGTTTCGAGATTGGATCACCTATTGCTATACTCTTGGAAGTAATGGCTACCTATCGTGAACTGCTCACTCGGGTCAAGGACGAAATCGACGAGGTCGCCACGCCCGACGTCCACGAACGTCTCGCTGCAGGCGACCCGCCCCTGCTCCTTGACGTCCGCGAGCAGGACGAGTGGGACGAGGGGCACCTACCGGGTGCCGTCCATGTCTCACGGGGCAATCTCGAGGCGCGTATCGAGGCCGTGGCCCCCGACAGGTCACGCGAGGTCGTGGTCTACTGCGCCGGTGGAGCGCGGTCGGCATTCGCCACGAAGTCGCTCTCCGACCTCGGATACGAGAACGTCGCCTCGATGGCCGGTGGGTTTGCCGAGTGGAAGCACAACGGGTACGCATTCCAGACACCGCACGCACTGACGCCGGGGCAGCGTACCCGCTACTCGCGCCACATCCTGATTCCCGAGGTCGGTGAGGTGGGTCAGCAGAAGTTGCTCGAGGCGCGAGTGCTTCTGATCGGCGCAGGCGGACTCGGTTCCCCATCCTCCCTGTATCTCGCCGCCGCAGGTGTCGGTACGCTCGGCATCGTTGACGCCGACGTCGTGGACGACTCGAATCTCCAGCGCCAGATCGTTCACTCGACGAACACGCTCGGTGAGCCAAAGGTGCTGTCGGCAAAGCGGGCGATCGAGGCCCTCAATCCCGATGTCGAGGTGGTGCCCTATCAGGAGCGCCTCACCTCCGAGAACGTGGAGCGCATCTTTGCCGACGGCTGGGATGTGATCGTGGACGGTGCCGACAACTTCCCGACCCGCTATCTCGTCAACGACGCCTCCGTCTGGCACAACATCCCTGTGGTGCATGGCTCGATCTACCGCTTCGAGGGCCAGGTGACCGTGTTCCACCCGCATGTCGGCCCGTGCTATCGCTGCCTCTACCCCAGTCCGCCGCCGCCGGAACTTGCACCGAGTTGCGCCGAGGGTGGAGTGCTCGGCGTCCTGCCCGGCATCATCGGATCGCTCCAGGCAAGCGAGACACTGAAGCTCATCCTCGGCGCAGGCGAGACGCTGACCGGCCGCCTCCTCCTCTTCGACGCGCTGTACACGAGCTTCGACGAAGTGGCCGTGAAGAAGGATCCTGACTGCCCCGTCTGCGGCGAATCGCCCACGATCACGGAGTACATCGACTATGTCGAGTTCTGCCAGGGACCGGTGCACGTATGACGACCGTGCGGATACCGCCGACCCTGCGCGCAGAGGTCGGCGGCGAGCGTTCCGTCGAGGCCGAGGGCGACACCGTGCGCGCCGTGCTCGACGATCTCGTCGCTCGTCATCCGGCGCTCGGCGCGCAGATCTTCAGTGGCGGTGAGGTGGCAGCGTTCGTCAACGTCTATCTCGGAGGAGAGGACATACGTACCCTCGACGGTCTCGACACCGAAGTCGGCGAGGGCCAGACCGTAATCCTGCTGCCGGCGATGGCAGGCGGTTCGACACCGCCACGGTCACGTCCGGTCGTCTCCTCTTTGCTTGACCTCGTCGGCAATACGCCCCTCGTCGAGCTCTCGCGAATCTCGCCGAAATCCACCGTGCAGATCTACGCGAAGCTCGAGGGCCAGAACCCGACCGGATCGATCAAGGATCGTGTCGCGAAGTCGATGATCGAGGCGGCCGAGGCATCGGGCGAATTGACACCGGGCCGACACCTGCTCGAGCCGACCTCCGGCAACACCGGTCATTCGCTGGCGATGATCGCAAAGCTCAAGGGCTATCCCCTCACCTGCGTGATGCCGGAGAACGCCACCGATGAGCGCAAGCGGTTGCTGCGGCTCTACGGGGCTGAAGTCGTCCTTTCCCCCGGGGAAGAAGGCTCCAACGGCGCCGTCAGACTTGCCCTCGAACTGGCGGAGCACGACCCGAGATACTTCATGCCCTTCCAGTACGCGAACCCGGCCAACCCCCGCGCCCACTACGACGGCACAGGAGCGGAGATTGCGGAGGCGCTCGAGCACGTGGACGTGCTCGTCGCAGGACTCGGTACCGGAGGAACGCTGATGGGAACGGGAGACCGGCTGCGCGAATCCTTCCCCGGCATCGTCGTTGCGGCTGCCGAGCCACTTCCGGGTGACCCCGTGATGGGCCTGCGCTCCCTCGACGACGGCTACATCCCGCCCATCCTCGACGTGTCCAAGCTCGATCGCAAGATGCTGGTCTCGAACGCCGAGTCGGTGCATGCAGTCAGGGCCCTCCTCGACCTCGAGGGCATCTTCGCGGGTGTCTCCTGTGGTGCTGCGGTGCACGTCGCCCGCAAGATCGCGGAGGAGATGGACGAGGGCGTGATCGTGACGATCCTGGCCGACGCCGGCTGGAAGTATCTCTCCGCGGACTTCTGGGAGGCCTCCGATGAGGACCTCGAGGAGTCCATGGAACGCACGATCTGGTGGTAGGAGCCCCGTGGTAGTGCCGGCAGGCGTTCGCGCAGCGATCGTCGCGCACGCAACGGAAGAGTTGCCCGACGAGGCGTGCGGTCTCGTTCTCTTCGAGGGCCACGTCGCGGTCGAGTACGTTCGGGGCCGGAACGCCTCACCGTCGCCCTATCACTTCGAGCTCGAGATCGACCCGATCGTCTGGGCCGATCTGAACGACCGTGACGTGACGCAGGCGGTGTTCCACTCGCACATCTCCTCGCCTCCGCGCCCCTCACGGACGGATGTACAGAACATCGGCCTCTGGGCCGGAGAGCCATATCTGATCTACACAATCCGCACCGACGAGCTCGCCGCCTGGCGGATCGTCAAGGGCGAGATCGAGACGATCCCGCTCGAGTCCCGCCCGGAACGCGCTCCGGAATGACGGTGCGTCAGCGGGCGTGATGGGCGGGTGCGATGTGAGGGGCAGGCGGCCCTGCCCAGACGGGACATATCGGGACGGTCGAGGATGAAGCAGCGTACCGCTCGACATGTTCTAGTGGCAAAGGCCTCGGTCTGATTCGCGGCCTCCATCGGGGTCAGCGCGCGTGTCGGAGCGAGCGAGTGCCCTCGCCCCGACACGCGCGCGACACTCGTTACTACTTGACGGTGAACTGACCTTTCATGAACAGATGCGGGTCACAGACGTACTTGTAGGTGCCCTTCTTCAGCGTGATCGTGAAGACCTTCGTCCCCTCAAGGGGGATGCTCGTCTTCACATTGACTCCCGGCCCCGTCAGGTGGAAGTTGTGAGCGTTCGATTTATCGACGATCGTCAGCTTGATCTTGCCTACCTTCTTCGGGCTCGACACCATCGATATCGTGAATCCCGGGCCGACAACGCCCTTGTAGGACGGTATCGAAGCGCCGGCAGGCAGTGCAACAGCAAGAGCAAAGGCCGCTATGAGCGTCACTACCGAGACTATCCGTTTCATCTTGCTCCTCAGATATCGCATGTTGGCTAGGTACTGCTAGGACGCTCATACTAGCAATCCGTTAGTCAGGAACACGCAATACCTCGACGCTCTCGTTACCGGCCGCAGACCGGAACAGCGCGTCGATCGTTCGTGCCTGACCGAGAGCGTCGGCTCGACCGAGCAGCGGCAGCCGCTCACCCCGAATCGCTGCGTTCATGTCCTCGAACTCGAGCCGATACGGATTCCCGGTCGCGACCTCGATCCGCTCGAGCGCCCCCTTGTGCCGCAGCTCGATCACCGGCTCATGACAGCTCCACGGGTCGGAGAGGAAGATCGAGCCGTCGGTTCCGACCGCCTCGAGCCCACGACTCTCGGGCAATGACGTTCCGCAGTGGAAGAAGGCGGTGACGTCCCCCGGAAAGCGCATCAGGCCGGTGAACACCGAGTCGGTGCCCGTCGAGCCTCTGTATACGGTTCCGGTGACGGAGACGGGCTCGCCGGCTAGGAGGCGGGCACCGCTGACGCAGTAACAGCCCACGTCCATCAGCGAACCGCCCTCCAGGTCGAGACTCAACCGGACGTTCCCGGTGTCGTACAGCGAATAGGTGAACGACGCACGGATCACCCGGAGCTCGCCGATCGCCCCCGAGGCGACGAGATCGCCGAGCCGCACAGCCTGCGGATGATGCCTGTACATGAAAGCCTCCGAGAGGTGCAATCCCGCCGCCTCCGCCACGTCGAAGGCCCACTCGACGTCGGCGACGTGGCGGCTGAACGGCTTCTCGCAGAGCACGTGCTTGCCCGCCTCGAGGGCCCGGATCGACCATTCGACGTGCATCGAGTTCGGCAACGAGATGTAGACCGCCTCGACGTCGGGGTCGGCGAGCAGGCCGTCGTAGGTGCCGTACGCACGCTCGATGCCGCTGGCGCCGGCGTACTCCTCCGCCCGCGCGAGGGAGCGACTGCCAACGGCCACGATCTCCACCTCATCCGACGCCGCTGTACCCGCGAGCACTGCCCGGTTGATGTCCGCGGTCGAGACGATTCCCCACCTGACTGCGCGTGTCATCCTGGTTGCACCTTGACCGAGTCGAGGGCCGGGTACAGCGCCCGGAAGCGTACGTACGTCTCCTCGTAGACTGCCTGCCACGCGGGGTCTGGCTCGACGGTGGCGCGAACGCGGACGCAAGAGCCAACCGCAGCGGGCACCGAGGCGAACATCCCGCCCGCGACGCCGCCGAGAAGCGCAGCGCCGAAAGCCGATCCTTCCTCGACCGCAGTGAGCTCGATCGGAACGCCGAGCACCGAAGCGATGATGCGCAGCCAGAGGCCCCGCGCTCCTCCGCCCGAGGCTCGCGCATACGTGCTCGGGCCTCCTATGACCCGGACGAGCTCGAGCGAGTCACGGAGGCCGAATGCGACGCCCTCGAGCACCGCACGCACGAGCGCACCGCGGTCGTGGCGGAGCTCGAGGCCCGTGAAGGCTGCTCTCGCACTCGGATCGGCATGGGGCGTCCGCTCGCCCGCGAGGTACGGTGCGAAGAGCAGTCCGTCCACGCCGGGAGGCCAGGCCTCTGCCTCGGCAACGAGGTCGGCGAACGTGGTCTCCGGGGCAAGCCGGTCGCGCAGCCAGCGCAGCGACCCTCCCGCCGACTGCGTCACGCCCATCGTGTGCCACTGGCCGGGCATCGCGTGACAGAACGTGTGAATGCGAGCCTGCGGATCGCTCGCGAACGAAGGGAGTGCCGCGAAGACGATGCCTCCGGTGCCAAGCCCAAGCGACAGACCCCCCGGACGGTCGATGCCGACCCCGACCGCGGCGGCGGCGCAGTCCCCCGCACCTGCCGCAACCGGAATCCCTTCCGGCAAGGCATCACAGGCAAGAGTGGTGGCGGAGACCTCGGGTGACTCGAACAGGGGCGGCAGAATCGCCGGATCGAGGTCGAGCGCATCGAGTATCTCGAGCGACCAACTCCTCCGAGCGACGTCGAGCAGAAGCGTGCCGGACGCGTCGGCGACATCGGTCGCCCACGCGCCCGTGAGCCGCAACCGCACATAGTCCTTCGGCAGCATGATGCGGGTGATTCGCCGATACGCGTCTGGCTCGTGGCGGCGGAGCCAGAGCAGCTTTGGGGCCGTGAAGCCCGTCAGCGCCCGCTGGCCGGTGAGGGCAATCAGCCGGTCGAGCCCGATGCGCTCCTCGATCTCGGCGCATTCGATCACGGTGCGCTGATCGTTCCAGAGAATGGCGGGGCGGACGATATCCCCCGCAGCATCGAGGGCAACAAGGCCGTGCATCTGGCCCGACAGGCCGATGCCAGCGATGTCGAGGGGACCCAGTGCGGCGATGGCCGAGCGGGTCGCCGCCCACCAGTCTTCGGGATCCTGCTCCACCCAGTCGGGCCTCGGAGTCGAGAGCGGATAGCCGCGCTCGGCCCGTCCGACGACGTCGCCCCGGGAGCCCACTGCAATGGCCTTGACGCCGGTCGTGCCGATGTCGATTCCGACCATCACGGTGCTACCGTCAACAGACATGGATGTAAACCGGATCGCGGACGGCCTCTGGCGCTGGACGGCGTACGCCGAGGAGTGGGGCAAAGAGGTCGGCTGTGTCTACTACGAGGCGCCCGACGCGATCGTCCTGATCGACCCGCTCGTTCCCTCCGACCCGTCCGAGGCGGCGCGCTTCCGGGAGGCGCTCGATCGCGATGTGAGCCGCGCGAGGCTGCCCGTGCACGTCTACATCACGGTGTTCTGGCACGCGCGCAGTGCCGGCGAGGTCGTCCGCCGCTACGACGGCCACCTGCATGCGACGCGTCGTGCGAGGGCCGCGAACGAGCGCCGAACAGGGGTCACGGTGGAGGCCTTCCGGCCGGGCGACCCGCTGCCCGGCGGCATCGAAGCCCTGCCGACGGGCCGTTCCACCGAGGTTATCTACTGGATTCCAGAGCATGGGGCCGTCGTGCCGGGCGACGTCATCCTCGGCAGCAACAACGGCGACGGCGGCCTGCGACTGTGCCCGTCGTCGTGGCTTCCCGCCGGAATCGGCCACGCACAACTGCGCACGGCACTGAAGCCGCTGCTCGACCTGCCGGTCGAGCGCATTCTCGTCTCCCACGGAAACCCCGTCACCGAGGATGCACAGGCACGTCTGGCAGACGCACTCCAGGATGACGCACCGCCTCGAGTTCGGCACGGGGGGCTCCCCCCGGACAACCGATCCTGTGGAATCTGACGCTACCGCCGCGGGTCGTACTCTCCACCACGCATCACCGGCATGCCAGCGTCGGGCGGCGGCAGTAGCGGCGGACTGATGGAATCGGGGATCGTCGTTACTGAACAGGCGCACCGCTAACCGACGCGAGGAGCCGCACGATGGCCGCGACGAGTGCGTGGTAGATGATCTGAAACACCACGAAGAACGGTTGGATCCGCCTGTGGTTCGCATCTTGGGAGCGATGAAGGCCGGGGGTAAGACGTCGATGAAGGTGGCTACTCGACGGAATACGCACCACGACGGACGCCTCGGCGAGACGTGCGAAAGCGCGGATCGCAGCGCCTCCAACGATCGATCCTCCGGCCATGGCCGGACGCTCTCCGGAGAACGACGATGCGACGGAGGACGCCGCAAGAAGAACGCCCGTGCCCACACGCAGATCGTCCAACACCCACTCCTGCCTCTCCGGAGCATCCGGAGTATCCAAAACCTATGCACAGGCACGTTGTTCGGGGTCACCGATCATAAAAAACAGTATTGCATGTAGTCCGGACAGACAACAAACGTTGCCGGAACGTCAGTCGTTGCCGTCGTGGAACTCCACTGCTCCTCCGCTACGACACCCACCGCACGACATCCCCGAGCGGCTTGCGGTTTGCCCGCTCGCTCCACTCTGCGGCGGAGCGCACGTTTGGGTCGCGCGGCTTCGCAGGGAACCCGAACGAGAGAACGATGACGGGGGTCTCGTTCTCCGTCGCGTCGAGCGCACGTCGTGCCGCATCGAGGTCGGCGATGCCGTTGGGACACGATGCGAGTCCCTCGGCCCACGCCACCAGAAGCATGCTCTGGGCAGCACGACCGGCGTCGAAGGAAAGGGGGCCCTTGCCCGCCACGAGGATCGCGATGACAAGGCCGGCCCCGAGGACGTTCTCGGGAACGAAAACCGCGCCCGCTAGCTCCTCGACCCGCGAGCGGCCCGTCGGCACGACGAACGTCCAGGGCTGTCCGTTCCCGGCCGACCCCGAAAGCCTGCCGGCATCGAGCAGCCGGAGCGAGAGCTCGGGGGAGAGCGGTTCGGGCAGCGTGCCTCGCTCGTCGCGACGGCTCGCTATGGCAAGCAACGTATCCACCATCGCAGCCTATCGGCGGCAAGGGCGGAGCTGCACCTTGCCCATCTCCCGGCACTACGAGGTTGCCGACGGCGTAAGCTGCCACGTATGGCACAACCGGCCGACCAGGAGACCGTGAGCCTGCTCCGCTGGCTCCGCCGGCAACTGCGCCAACCAACGCCCGAGCGCGAGCGGCTCGAGGCGGCGGTCGCGAACGACGACCCGGCCGAGGCGCGGCGTCTCCTCGAGCGATACCCGTTCGGCGATGCACAACGCCGTCATGTAGAGGGACTGATCGACCGCTGGGAGGCGAGCCGTGGCTCGGGCTGAAAACGAGGCCCTCGTCCGCCGCATCTTCGCGGCATTCGCAGAGAAGCGCGGATTCACACTCCGCGATGCCTTCGCCAACAACGCGACGTGGTCTGTACCGGGCAGCGGCACGATGGCGGGGACGTTCCACGGCCGCGAGGAGATCTTCGCTTTTCTGGGCCGGCTTCCGAAGGAGACGGACGGCACATACTCGTCATCGCTGATCGACGTTCTAGCCTCGGAAACCAGAGCCGCGGCTCTCTATCGCGCGAGCGGTGAACGAGAAGGACGCCGACTCGACCTCGATCAGGTGTTGCTCTTCCGGATCGCGGACGGGCTCATCCACGAGGTACTCGCACTCCCGAGCGACCCGGCAGCGTTCGAGGCGTTCTGGGCCTGACAGGCAAGGCCGACGTCGGTCGCTTCAATGCGGCGCGCCCGTCGATCGCACGTAGGGGCGGGACCTGTCCCGCCCGCCGGCAACGAGACGCCACGGCATCCACGGAAGATCGTGGAAATCTACGGAACAGGACGGACGCAGACGGAGACGGAAGCCGACGGACAGGACAGGACAG
>JBAXFL010000031.1:0-29279 GCA_037139935.1 Thermoleophilia bacterium
CGCGAAGCGTGCCGGAACAAAGGCGCTGGAAAGCCGGCGGTACGCTCTTCCACCGCCGGCTTTACAGCGCTCGCGACTTACGTTTTACCGAGAGGTAGTGCGTCAGCTCGCCGAGTGCGATCACGCCGATGAAGATGAGCCCAACGACGAGCATCGCGAGAACCACCTTGCGGCCTTCCTCAGCGGCGTCGGCCAGAAACAGAAGCGAACCCAAAAGCATGTGACCGAGACTTTACCCAACGAGGAGCGTGTGAGCGCAGCGTGCTCGCTCGATCACTTCCACTCCGACCGTGATCTGGGCCACCTCCGCGAGCGCAGTCGCGTCGCCGTGGTCTCTCAACGCGGCTCTCGCCCGCGAGAGAGACCCCTTGCCGAGGAGAGCCGCCGTCGCGGCCCAGGCCTCGAACTCGCCGGCTCGGCTGTCGGCTCGTGCCTGCGCACAGAGTGAGATGAGCTCGGCAAGGTCGTGTACTGCGCCGATGCTGCCTGTCGCAGCGACGCGTACGAGTCCGTGTGCGTAGAGGTAGTCACCGAGAAGCAATGCGGTGTCGGCATCGGCAGGGCTGAAAAGGCGCGGTTGACCGTAGTGGAGGAGGTAGCCTTCGTAGATCGTCTCGACGCCGAGCGCGTACACCGGCTCGCAGAGACGAGAGAACACGGGCGTGCGGTCCTGCTCGCTCGTGGGACGAAGCGACTCCTCCCAGAGCAAGCTCTCTGCTCCTGCCTCCGCTACGAGCGTCTCCCAGACGCCCGCTTCAGTTGCCGAAGAAGTCGCCAACGGCCTCGATCGTCCTGTCGATCTCCTCGTCGCCATGCGCGAGTGAAACAAACATGCACTCGAACTGCGAGGGCGCGAGGTAGATGCCCCGGCCGAGCAGGTGCCGGAAGAGCGCCGCGTAGCGTTCGGTGTCAGAGCGGAGAGCGTCGTCGTAGTCGGCCACTGCGTCGTCCTGACAGAAGAGCGTCAGCATCGCACCGACCCGCTGGACGGTCCCGAACGGAGCGAGACCTGCTTCGAGTCGCGCACCGCGGCGCTCGAGCTCCTCGTAGACAGCCGGGTCGCGGAGGCGCCGCAACACGGAGATTCCGGCCGCCGTGGCCAGGGGATTCCCCGAAAGCGTGCCGGCCTGGTAGACGTCGCCGACGGGCGCGAGCCGTTGCATCAGCTCGGCGCGGCCACCGAATGCGGCCGCCGGCAGGCCGCCACCGACGATCTTGCCGAGGATGGTCAGGTCGGGTGTGATGCCGTAGCGCTCCTGCGCGCCGCCACGCGCGACGCGGAAGCCGGTGATCACCTCGTCGAAGACGAGGAGCGCGCCGCACGCATCACAGAGCAGACGGAGCGCCTCGAGAAACCCGGGAGCGGGAGGAACGACGCCCATGTTGCCGGCGACCGGCTCGACGAGGATCGCCGCTAGCCCTTCTCCGAACTCGGCCACCGCCGCCGCGACAGCGTCGGTGTCGTTGAAGGGCAGGACGATGGTGTCGCGCGCGACACCCGACGGGACACCGGGCGTGGACGGGATCCCGAGCGTCATCAGGCCGGAGCCGGCGCTTGCGAGCAGTGCGTCCACGTGGCCGTGGTAGTTGCCGGAGAACTTGATCAGCCGGTCACGGCGAGTCGCAGCCCGTGCGAGGCGCACCGCGCTCATCGCGGCCTCGGTGCCGGAGGAGACGAGACGCACCATCTCGACGGATGGCATGGCATCCACGATCTCGGCGGCCAGATCGACCTCCGCCTCCGTCGGCGCCCCGAATGTCGTGCCAAGCGCAAGCGCTTCGGTCACGGCGGCCAGCGTCGTCGGGTCGGCATGGCCGTAGAGCAGGGGCCCCCAGGAGAGCACCCAGTCGATGTAGCGGTTGCCGTTCACGTCCTCGATCAACGCACCCGCTCCGCTACGCATGAAGAGCGGCTCGTCGAGCCCGACCGAGCGCATTGCGCGCACGGGAGAATTGACACCGCCCGGAATCAGGCGCTGCGCGCGATCGTAGAGATCCGATCGCATCAGAGCCATCGTGCGACGTCCTTCGCCCAGTACGTGAACACGAAGTCGGCACCTGCTCGCCTGATCGCGACGAGCGACTCGAGTGCGGCGGCCCTCTCGTCGAGATGACCCGCAGCCGCGGCCGCCTTGACCATCGCGTACTCGCCGGAGACGTTGTAGGCAGCCACCGGACAGTCGAATCGCTCGCGCACTGCCCGGATCACGTCGAGATATGCGAGCGCGGGCTTCACCATCAGCACGTCTGCGCCCTCGTCGAGGTCGAGCGCACACTCCCGCAGCGCCTCGCGCACGTTCGCGGGATCCATCTGGTAGCCACGGCGGTCGCCAACAGACGGCGTCGAATCCGCCACCTCCCGAAACGGCCCGTAGAACGACGAGGCGTACTTCGCGGCGTACGCAATGATCGGCGTGTGCGGCAGGGCTTGCCGGATCGCACCCACCCGTCCGTCCATCATGTCGCTCGGCGCCACGACGTCGGCACCCGCCTCGACATGACTCGAGGCTGTCCGCACGAGCAGCTCGAGCGTCTCGTCGTTAGCGACCTCTGCGCCGGTCAGCACACCGCAGTGGCCGTGACTCGTGTACTCGCAGAGGCACACGTCGGTCATGAGGGTCAGGCCGGGAACCTCGGTGCGCAGCGCGCGCAATGCCCGCTGCACGATCCCGTCGGCCTCCCACGCTCCCGATCCCTCCTCGTCCTTCTCCTCCGGGATGCCGAACAGGAGCACGGCCCGCACGCCGAGCGACGCCAGCTCGGTCGCCTCACGGACGATCTCGTCAACGGATCGCCGGGCGATCCCGTCAAGCCCTTCTACGGGCAGCACGACGCCCTCGCCGGGGCAGGCAAAGAGCGGCATCACAACGTCGTCGAGCGACAGGCGCGTCTCGCGGACGAGCGCGCGCAGCGTGTCGCTGCGACGGAGGCGACGGAGGCGCGTGACGGGAAACGAGCTCACAGGGACAAGGGCCCGTCAGCGGCGGCGGCGCCCGCGTCCACGCCAACCGACGGCTCACCGTCATCCCAGCGCTCGAGGTGAACGCGTTCGGCGAAGAACTCCCAGATCGCCCGGAGGGCGGCCATCGTCGGCAGTGCCATCAACACCCCTGCTATCCCGTACAGCTCGCCCCCTGCAAGGAGGCCGAAGATGACGAGGAGCGGGTGGAGACGAAGTGCATTCGCCATCACGTTGGGCACCACGATATGGCCCTCGACCTGGTAGATGAAGACGAAGAGCAGGAGCACCCAGAGCGCCGAAACCGGATCGACGACGAGGGCGTAGATGACCGGTGGAACGGCCGAGAGCCAGGGCCCGATATACGGGATCACCTCGATCACAGCAGTCCACACGCCGAAGAGCAGTGCGTAGCGCTCCGCACCGGGGACGAGGCCGGTGGTGCCGAGCAGCCAGATCCCGACGCCCGCGCTCAGACCGATCACGGTCGAGAGAATCAGCTGCCCTCGGACGTAGCCGGCCAGCGCTTTCTCGACCCGCAGGGTCAACGGGAAGCCGTCACCGGGCGGAAAACGGCGGTCTACCGCCCCTTCGAGCCTGTCCATGTCGAGCAGTATGTAGACGGCGATCACGATGATGAGGACGAGGTTGAACAACGTCACGACGACCGAGAATGCAGCACCCTGCGCAAAGGAGATTGCATTCTGGGTGTACTTGGAGATCTCGCCGGCACCGAGGTTGTCTACCCAGTCGTTCGCCTGTTTCTGGATCTGAATCCGCTGCAGCCCGTGGCTGTCGAGCCACCCCTGGAGGCGGTCGATGTCCTGCTGGGCGCCGCTGTTCCCGCCACTATCTGCAATCGTCACGTAGTCGTCGATACGCTCGGTTGCGGAGCGGGTCTGGTCTACGACAACGCCTCCGAGCGCGAGCACGATGAACGCGACGGCCGCTGCAAAGAGCAGGAGCACGAGCATGACGGCAAGCCCGCGCGGCAGCCTCATCCGCTTCAGATCCCGGACGAGAGGGTTGAGGAGAAAGGCGATCAGCCCGGCCGTGAGGAAGAGGAAGAGGACGCGCCCGAGCAGGCCCGCGAGCATCCAGACGAGAAGGAGTCCGACCGGCAGGCCCACGAGCTGAATCCACCGTGGCACACTGATCGTGGGCGTCGTCGGGCCCGGAGGTGTTGTCATACCCAGAATCGTAGCCGGGCGAGACTCCTCACACTCGCGCACGGTAATTTCTCGGACGTCCGCTACCGTTGCAGCCATGACCACGCCGCGATCTCGGCGTGCGGCCCGTCACCGCGAACGACGGCGCCGCGCGCAACATCGCGTCCGCAGTCTGACCGTGATCGGCATCGTCGTCGCCCTCGCTCTCGTCACCTTGATCCTGACTGCCTTCGGCTCGAGCTCGCCCGAGCCGCTGCTGACCACGACCGTTGCCGCTGCTGCCAGTGGCGTACCGCCGGAGCCCGACGTGCTGGCCACCGTCGGCAACCTCCAGATCAAGCTTCCGGTCGCCCGTGACGCGGTCACGGCCGTCGGATTCCACGGAGCCGGGAACGGATCGCTCGAGCTGCATCCCGTCGGACGCCAGCTCAACGAGGGACTTCTCGCACGGCTCTGGCAGCGCATCGCGGGCTCCGCGGCAACGGGGTCGGTCTGGGTTCAGCTCGGCGACGGGCCCGGCACCGAGGTGATGGAGGTCGGTGCGATGCCGGGTACCGATGTCTACTCACCCGCGGCAGGCACGGTCGTCTCTCTCTCCGACTTCGTGATCGACGGCAAGACCTACGGTGCGCGAATCGACGTGCGACCAAGCTCTGCGCCCTCTCTGATCATCTCGTTGAGCCACGTGGAGCCCGATCCCTCACTCACGGTCGGCAGCCCCGTGCTGGCCTCGACGTCGAGGCTCGGCACGGTCGTCAACGTCGCGGTGGTCGAACGGCAGTCCCTCGCAAAACACGCGGAGGCTCGCGGTAACAACGTGGCGATCGAGGTTCATCCGACGGCCGGGTCTCTGCCATGAACATCCTGTTCGTGGCCGATGTCGTGGGGCGGCCTGGGAGGGAGGCGCTCGAGGACCGACTTGCCGGCCTGAGGGCGGAGCTGAATATCGGGGTCTGCATCGTCAACGGCGAGAACATCGCCGACGGCGTCGGCATCACCCCGAAGCTCGCCGACCGCCTTCTCGCGGCGGGCGCCGACGTGATCACCCTCGGCAACCACACCTGGCGCCGTCAAGAGATCACGTCGTACCTCGCGGCCTCCGACAGGGTTATCCGACCCGCGAACCTGTCGGCCGAAGCGCCGGGACGGGGCATCACCGTCGTGACCGCGACGGACGGTTCGTCGGTGGGGGTCGTGAACGTGATGGGGTCGCTCTCGCTCGAGCCGGCGCGAAGCATGTGGGAGATCGTGGACGACCTCGTGGAAGAGGCTCGCGCAACGACACCGGTCATCCTCGTTGACGTCCACGCGGAGGCGACGAGCGAGAAGGTGGCGCTCGCACGCTGGCTCGACGGGCGCGTGACGGCGGTGATCGGAACCCACACGCATGTGCAGACGTCGGATGCGCGCGTCCAGCCAGGCGGTACCGCCGCGATCACCGATGCCGGGATGACGGGCCCGCACGACTCCGTGATCGGTGTCAAGGCAGAGCTTGCGACGCAGCGGATGCGTACAGGGATGCCTGTGCGGTTCGAGGTGGCCGCTGACGGCGTGCGGATCGAGGGAGCCCTGGTCGAGTGTGACGTGGCGAGCGGCCGGGCGACGGCTATCAGGCCGGTGCGGGTTCCCTGGCCCTGAGCCGGACGACGAGGACGGCGAACAGGAAGACGAGCACGAGGTCGCGGGCGAGGACGAGCCACGAGGCGGTCGGGTCGAACTGTCGGACGAGGTCCCAGTAGTTCTCCGGAAACCACAACCGGGTGAGCGCGCACGCCGCGAGTAACACCAGGGTGGCAACGGTTCCGCGCAGGCCCGGTACGACGACCACGATCGCGATGAGCCAGACGAGGAACTGCGGTGACGCGACCTTGCCAAAGGCCACGAAGGCGACTGCCGCTGCTGCCGCAAACCGCACAAACCGCGCTCCGTCATCCGTGTCGCCGCGCCCGTACCGCACCCAGACGACCGCAAGAGCCGCGAGGCCGACGATCGTGGTCGTTCCGGAGGCAACGGCGGCCACCGCACCGGTGAGGTTCTGCGAGCCCGAGCCGGATGCCCAGCCGAGCGGCATCCCGGCAGCGTTGTGGAGCGCAAGTAGCACGCCCGCACCGAGGCTCTCGATCTGCAGCGGCCGGCCGCCTTGCCGCCAGAGGCTGCGCGCCACACCCTCCGGGGCGAGAACCGCGAAGGGGAGATAGACGAGGGCCGTAGTGCCTATCGTCAGGCCGAGAGCCCGCAGCGCGACAGACCGACCCTCCTTCTTCCAGGCCCGGACGACGAGAAGCGGCAGGATGACCGCGGGATAGATTTTCGTTGCGATTGCGACCCCGAGCAGCACCGGTCCAAGCGTCGCGCGTCGCGCGAGGATCGCGCAGACCGCAGCGAGAGTGAGCCCTGCGGCATACAGGTCGAAGCGGGTCAGGACGAACTGCCCGAGGAGAACCGTACCGAGCAGGAACGCGGCCACGGCCAGGGCAATCCGCATCGGCGACGCCCGGAGCACCCGAAGCGACAGAACGATCAAGACGCAGACGGCCGCGAGCGCAACCATCATCAATGCCTCGAACGAGCTCTCGTAGCGACCCTGCTCCGACGAGACGAAGGCGGGGAGCACGAACGGAATCAGGGCTGCCGGGGGGTACTCCACCCGGAAGTCGCGGTACGGGATGTCTCCGCCGGCGATACGCTCGCCGTAGGCCTGATACACCGGCGTATCAGAGATCCCCGGGTCGCCGACGAGGCCCGATCCGAGGAGGAGCCCCGCCAGAAGCCCCGCCGCCGCCGCCGCCGCCGCCGCCGCCAGCGCCGCAGGAACCACGGTCGGGCCTGTCACGACACGGTTGCCACGGGGTCGGTTCGTCGCAGCGGGAGTAGGAGAGCCAACAAAACAAACGGGAAAAACCAGGGGATGTAGAGATACGACCAGTGCGTGAGCGTGAGCTCGAAGCCGACGAGAACCCCCGCGCTCAGGGCAGCGAGCTCGAGTGGGCCCTTCCGCTGTGGGATCATCGCAACGACACCCGCAAGGGCGAGGACACCCACCTGGAGCATCAGCTGGAAAGCTCCGAGGTCGGGGATCCCACGGGCGTGGTACTGCCCCCAGTCCCAGGGCGAGAACGGTGAGCCGCGGTCAAGCTGGTAGCGGAACGTGTGCTCGACGAAGGCGCGCAGCGCGACGGCAGAGCTCGGCTCGAGGAGGGCGACCGAGAAGGCCACGAGAGAGGCAACAGCGAACGCTCCTGTGAAGCGCACGACCGCACGACGCGAGAAGCCGTTCGGGTAGGTGAGCCAGAGAGGCGCAAGCAGGAGCGTGGCAAACTTCGTCCAACCCGAAAGCGCCACGGCAACGCCTCGCGCAACGGGAGAGGTCGAGAGCCAGAAGCCCCAGACGAGGATCGCGGGCATGATCGCGTCGTTCGTGTTGGAGTTCAACGTATAGGCAGTAAAAGGGAACGCCATCCAGCCGAACGCGAGCGCCACGGCAAGAGGCGCGCCACCAAATCGGCGGCCCACGAAAAGCAGTCCGACGACGACGAGCAGGTCGAATGCGATCGCCGTTGCGTGGGCCGCGGGCAATGAGTCCCACTTTCCGGATGGTGGGAAGGCAAGCACTGCTGGAACGTAGGCGAGGTAGGAAACCGGCCCGTAGGTGTCGCCGCGCGGGAGCGACGACTCGCACCGTCCATTCGCCTGGATCCAGTCGCGTACCGAACCGTTGGCGTCGGGCTTGCCGCAGGGACGGCCCGTGTCTCGGATCGGCATGTGGCCGTACGGGGCCTCGCCGTCGAGGATCCTGCCGCCGCCGATCACGCCCGCGTAGCCAACATCGATCACCCCTCGGGGTGTCTCGATATCGAGACCGATGCGCAGCCCTCCCAGGAAGACGGCGACCGCGGCGAGCAACCAGACCGGCCAGAAGAAGACCGGGGTGAAGGCGCGCCCACGGAAGCCTGTCCAGCACATGCGCACGAGAAGATAGGCGAGAGGCACTGCTCCGAGTGGTGCGCTGCGGAAGACCTCACCGCGGTTGAAGAACCAGAGGGAGACGCCGAACGACAGCAACGCGAGTAGGTCGGCCGTGTGCCACGAACGGAGGCGCCGCCAGTCGGCGAGACCGACAAAGAAGAGCACGCTCAGCGGTATCCACATCCACCATGCGTTCAGGGTCTTGCCGCCAAACGAGCCAACACGCCCCCGGGCCATGTCCCAGGCAACCTGGGGCCCTGTCCAGGCCTCGGAGACGCGGCCGTCGCCATCCTCGACCTTGCCGAGCGCGATCTCCCCCGCTCTGCCCGACCAGACCTTCACCGTCCAGCGTCGGGTCGCCCTGTCGAACGTGGCCTCCGTCGTCGGGCGTGGCGGGTAGCGGGCAACCCAGCGTGCGACCTTCTCATGATCGAGAAATCGGGCGACGACCATGCTTTTCTTCAGCCGCGGCCCTGCCGCCGTGGGGGTGAACGGCGCAGACAGAGGCGCGCCTCTCACTCCGGCCATCGTCGGCACGAGCGGGTCAGCGGCAAGCGCCGCAGGGGCAGCAACGACGGTGAGAGCTAGAGCGATGGCGAGAACCCGCGCGACGGCCACTCGCGTCATCGGCGCCGGAACGACCAGAGCTTGTTCCCGACGAAATTGAGCGGTGTAACGAGGATGATTGCTACCGCCTGTGCTGCGAGCTCGTTCGTTCCCGCGGCAACCATGATGGACAGAAGGCCGATGTTCGCGACCAACGAGACCGTCGAGACGACGAGAAATCGCCATCCCTGCGCACCCACGCTGCCACGTTCGACCCGGAACGTCCAGACCCGGTTGAGGGCGTAGTTGTTCAAGACCGCCACGGCAAAGGAACAGACGGCAGCCGGGATGTAGTGCAGGCCGGCCTGCCTCAGCAGCAGGTAGTAGACGGCCAGGTTGACGACGTACCCGGTCACGCCGACCACGCAGAACTTCGCGAGTTGCTCCCAGTTGCTTCGCCTCCCGAGCACACTGCCGATCCGCCGGATGGGCTTCTTGCCGGGCGTGGCCGAGGGTGGGTCGATCATCTGGTGCGAGGGTAGCGGGGCACGCATCCTCACCGAGGACATGACCCGGTACCCGGATGCCGGAGTGGGCGAGCCAGCGGTTGTCATCTCACCTGGCGAGCGAGCGCAATCCCGCGACCTTGTCCGGGTTTGCGCGCGCGCGTCGCATCGCCAGGAACGGCAGAACGATCGCCTCGAGATACCCGACCACGGGAACGAGTGCGAGCAGACCGACGGCGAGAGCCGCGCCGACGAGAAAGATTGCCACACCGCCACTCGTCGCGCCGCGCCGCGTGGCACCACGAGCGATGGTCACCGCGGACGCCGCTCCGATCACGCCACCGATCACGCCACCACCGGCGCCGAGCCACCCGTTGACGAGCACACCGGCAACGATGCCCGAGACAACCGAACCGAGAATGGTCGCCGCAAAACCGAACCGGAGCCCCGCCAGCACTCCCGCGAGTGCGATCCCCGCAGCGACGCCGACGCCGACGGTGATTCCGATCTCGTACCAGCCACCCATCTCTACAGCTCAGTGTACGGATCGTCGTTCGATGCGGCCGATCACGTCGAGGCAGAATGCGCCGGCACGCACCCCGTCAACGACCCGGTGGTCGAACGTGACCGACACGTTGCCCATCTCGCGAATGACAACGACACCGTCACGCACGACCGGCCTCGGGCCGATGCGGTGCAAACCGAGAATGGCGACCTCGGGGTGGTTGATCAACGGAGTCACGAAAAGACCACCGAGCTTGCCGGCACTCGTAATGGTGAACGTCGAGTTGCGGAGATCGTCGGGGTGAAGGGAGCCCGCCCGGGCCCGGCCGGCGAGTCGCCGGACCTCGGTATCGATCTCGGCAACCGACAGCCGGTCGCACCCGCAGACGACGGGCACGACGAGGCCCGCCTCGGTGTCAACAGCAACACCGATGTCGTAGCGGTCGAGCAGAACAATGTCACCGTCCTCGATCCGTGCATTGAGCTCCGGAAATCCGGCGAGCGATGCCGCCAGGTCGCTGAGCGTGCTCGCGACGAGCAGGTCGAGGTCAACGCCCGTGAAATCGCACTCCTCCACGAACGTCACAGCAGGAATCTCGCGATGGGTGCGCTCGACCTGCTCGACGATTGCGCGCCGGATCCCGCGCACCGGAATCCGGCGACCCTCCGGCGGATCGGCGGCGGTACGGATGTCGGCCTCGGTCACGGTTCCGCCGGGGCCGGTGCCCCGCACGGAGGAGAAGTCCACGCCGAGATCGCGAGCCAGCCGGTGGAGAGCCAGTGTCTCGAGAGGCTCCGAGCCAACGGCCGCGATGACGGGCTGGTTCGGAGGCTCGTCTGCAGGCAGAGACGCGACCGAATGGAGAAGCTGCTCACCCACTGCGCCGATCATCGCGAGGGTGGCACCAACGGCAATGCGCTCACCTTCGCGAGCGACGATCCGCAGGACGATCCCGGCGACGGGTGCTCCGACCTCGACGGTCGCCTTCTCGGTGTGGATCTCGACGACCGGCTGATCCTCGACGACCGCGTCACCCTCCGAGACGAGCCAGCGCGTGATCTCTCCCTCGGCGAGCCCCTCGCCCAGATCCGGCAGTATGAAAGCGTGTGCCATGATGGGCAGCGTAGTGGGCAGCAGGCCCTCCGGCGGAATCACGGCTCGAGTGACGAGCCCTACGTGAGGACGGTCAGCGCGTCGCGCCAGGCGATGATCTCCGCCTCGACGAGGTCGCCGATATCCTCACCGTCTGCCTGCGCCGGCATTGGCATGTCACAGCGAATCAGAATCCGGTCGAGATTGTGGCCTTCGAGCACATTGGCCGCACCGTGTCTCCCACGGAGAGCGCGCACGGCAAGCCCCGGGATAGCCCTCACTCGCACCTCGCGCGGCGCCACGATGTCCAGACCCCCCTCGAACGATGCGTCGGGGGCGACACGCAGTCCGAGGTGCCCCGCGTAGGTGTAGGGGGAGCAGTTCGCGACAAGTGCGAACGCAGCACGGCCGAGCCCCTCGACCTCGAGTACCGGTGCGTAACGCAGCCGATGGCCAACGAGCGTCCGGGCCACGGCCAGGCCGAAGGCGAGATCGCCGGGACGCTTGCCGTCAGACCTACGACCGAGGGAGTCCACCTTCCGGACGAGGTCGGCATCGAACCCGACTCCGGCATTGAAGGCGAACTTGCGGCCGTTGATGATCCCGAGCGAGATCCGCCTCGGCCTGCCGCGCGCGATCTGTTTGGCTGCCCTGACCGGGTCACGCGCAAGGCCGAGCGCTCGCGGAAGGACGCTCGTGCCTCCTCCGGGAATGAATCCGAGTGGAACATCTGACTGGATACCGTTGATCACCTCGTTGTAGGTTCCGTCGCCCGAGAACACGTAGATCGCCTCGGCACGAAGCGACCACTCGCGGGCGAGCTCCGCAGCGTCGCCCTGCGCCTGCGTCAAAATCGTTTCGGTACCGGAGGGCAAGGCCGCCTGCACGGCAGCAAGCCTGCGCTCGTTCACGCCGCTCGCAAACGGGTTGACGATCAGGACTCTCGACGCGCCCGCCGTCATCCGGGCCGCACCGTCGGCTGCCTCATCACGAGGACGGTCTCCGAGCCCGGCGCTACCTCGGTGAGGCCACCGTCTCTGACGACGGCCTCCGCGGAAACGGCAAGCTCGGCCCATCTCGCGCGCCCTTCCCCGGCGACACGAAGGTCGAGTCCCCTGTCGGCCCCGAGATCGAGATCAGTCATCAGCGCAGCATGACCGATCTGGGCGAGGGCCTTCCCCGAGCTCATTCCGAGATCCGTGGCGACGACGAGCGTCAGATCACCGATGTCGCCTACATCGAACTCCGGCAGCGGCCCGGCCTCCTCGCTGAGCGTCTGCATCCTGACGAGAACACGATCGCGCCGGGATCGGCGCACAGGGGGCAGGCACGCTACGTCACCGACCCGCTCGTGATCGAGCGCGCGCAGGTCGTCCCACTCGCGCGGCTCGGCCCGAAGACAGACCTTCCGAAACGAATGGTGCCACCAGTCCTCGAAGCCGTCGTGCCAGCGGTCGTCGTCTCGGAACCGATGTGCGCAGCGTCGGGTCGCAAGCGCGGTTGCTGTCGCCAGATCAGCGAACGGCCTCGTCGTCCGACGCCGGACGACGAGATACATCACGAGCGCATCGTCGTCGGACTCCACCCCGACAGCGTACGCTTCACGCCTCTAGCGCAGGAGGAACCCTTCGCCAAGCGGGTCGTCCGGATCGAGGACGAAGAGCGACTCGCCCGTCCGGTAGGCGCTCCCCGTCACCTCGGTGACGACCGCCGTACGTCCGGCGAGGTCTACCTCGCCGACAACGCAACCGGTGAACTCGGAGCCGACGATCGACAGATGCCGCAGCTCCGCCCCGCGCGGAAGCTGCCCGGAAGCATCGAGCAGGGCAAGCCTTGCGGAGGTGCCGGAGCCACAAGGCGAGCGGTCTACTTCCCCGTCGGCGAACACCGTCACATTGCGTTGCGTGAGCGGGTTGTCGCCCTCCTCCTGCCAGAAGATGACCCCGTAGATATCCCGCAGCTCCGGCTCCAGCGGGTGCACGATGTCGTGCTGCGCTCCGAGTTCCCGCTTGATCTCTCGACCAAGCTCGATCAGACGGGGGAGCTCCACCGGCTCGACCCGACCGGGCACCGAGGCATAGAAAGCACCGCCGTAGGCGACATCGACGCTCAGCCCGGACACGTGCAGCCCGGTTGCCCAGACAAACGCCGGCACATTGCGAAATGTGACTGAACGAACCCGGCCACCGGTGACGGTCGCGACCGTCTCGAGCCGTCCTGACGGTACATCCACAACGACGCGATTCTCGCCCTCGTTCCGTTCGACGACTCCCTCCTCGAGCGCCCAGGTGACGAGGGCGATCGTGCCGTGCCCACATGCCGTCGAGTAGCCGGCGTTGTGAAAGAAGACGGCTCCGAGGTCGGCGCCCTCGTCGTTTGGTGGAACGACGTGGCAGCCGTACATGTCGGCGTGGCCCCTCGGCTCGTAGACGAGCAAGCGCCGCACGTGGTCGAGATGTTCGAGTGCATCGCGCCGACGGTCGAGGATCGTGGTGCCCTCCGGCACCCCTGCACCGCCGACGACAATCCGGAACGGCTCGCCGCCCGTGTGGTAGTCGGCGGTACGGATCCCGGTCAATAGGTCAACCGTACTACTCGTCCGAAAAGCTCGGATACCGCTGGGTCAGCAGAAAGAAATAGCCACGGGCCTGTGCGTTGTAGCGCAGCCAGTAGGCAAGCACATCCCGCAGCGCCGGGTGCAGGTTGCCGGCAAACAACGCGTAGAACCAGGCGAGAAAGGCCACCATCTGGCCCACGTAGCCGAGGAACACCAGCACAATGTAGGCCGGGATACCGAGGATCATCCTGAAGAAGATGGTGAGCCGACTCTGTGGTACGGCCGGCGCGATCACGACGTCTACCGGGTACCCCACGTTCCCCGAGAACGACGGAAACGGATCGGCCGCGATCGAGAAGTAGGCATAGACGTGCGTCTCGTACCGCACGTAGCCAGAGATGAAGCCATGGAGCCCCTGTGGCACACGACCGGCGAAGATGCCTATGAACCAGGCTGCGAGCAAGCAAAACCCGACCGCGATACCCCACAGGAAGAGCCAGATCAGATGCGGGATCACGAATAGCAAACGAAAGAGCACCGTCAACCGGGTTCGGTCGAGATCGTCGGTGACGACCAGGTGGATCGGGTGCGGCACGGGCACGGCAACGACAGGAAAGGCCTCGTGTTCCGACATCGACGCTCCTTCGTCTAGAGGGCCTCCGGCGCCCGTGAAGTTGGGGGGTCTCTTCTCGCGGAACGCGGCCACTCCTTCGGCAAAGTCAGCGGTGCGCACGGCCTGCTGCTGAACCTCCGCCTCCAGCGCTAACTGCTCCTCGAGGGAGGCGGCGTGCACGTGCTCGAACAGGCTCTTCGTCATCGCGACGGCAAGCGTGGGCCGTGCGGCCCACGTTGCGGCAAGCTCGGCTACACGGACGTCGAAGTCGTCGGCCGGGATCACCTCGGAGACGAGTCCCCAGGCGAGCGCCTCCTCGGCGCTGAGCTTGCGGTTCGAGGTCGTCCACTCGAAGGCGCGGGTGAACCCGAGCAGCCGGTGCAGAAACCAGGTACCACCCGAGTCGGGGACGAGGCCGATGCCGACGAACCCGGGAACGAAGGCGGCGGTCGAGGACGCGACCCGGATGTCGCAGGCGGCAGCGAGCGACAGCCCGGCACCCGCCGCAACACCGTTGACAGCGGCGATCACCGGCTTCGCGAGTCCACGGATCAGACGAATGTTGACGTGATACGTCTCCTCGAGCGCCACCTGGAGCGAGTCGGTTATGTCGGCGAACTCGCCCATGTCCTGGCCGGCGCAGAAGCCCCGGCCCGCGCCCGTGACAACGACGCAGCGGACGGCAGGATCAGCGGCCTCCTCCAGTGCAGCACGAACCGCTGCGTGGAGCGACCTGTTGAAGGCGTTGAAGACCTCCGGGCGGTTGAGCGTGATCGTGAGAACCGCCCCGTCACGGGACGTCAGGACTTCACCCATCACCCAACCCTACTCCCTCGGAGGCAACCCGTCAGTCCGATCCCCCGCAGTCACGACCGCATCCGCTTTCATCGTGACCAGCATCACGGCGCTTCTCGTCATCCGAGCCTCACGACCCGGAGATGCCCGTAGTGCGGCAGCAGCCAGGTGCGGCACCCCTCGTCTTGCGCACGGAGTCGGGTTAACGCACCCCGTGCGCGCTCCGGGGTTCCCGTGCTCACACCGTCCGCATGGGCGCCCACATTCCTTCCCGTCAATCGACAGGGCTTCTAACCCTTCGGGCTACCCTCGACTCCCCTGACGAGCCAGTCAAACGAGAGGATCTGCGGCAACGTCATCCTCTTGCCCTTGGCCACCCGCACCTTTCCACTCTGGTCGTAGAGGGGACCCTGGAACTCGTAGTACTTGCCAGAGATGATCGCCGCACGCTTCGCTGCAATCAGCGCCTTTGTCTTTGGCGAAACCTTCGGCCCGTACGGCTCGAGAACTGCGAACCCGTCCTCGAGCGAGCCGTAGTAGCTCCCCGTCTTCCAGGTTCCGTTGGCTGCTTGCTTCGTGCGGTCGAGGTAGTAGCCACCCCAGTCGTACTTCCCTGAGGTGAGCCACGACGAAGGCGCGGCACTGCCGGCAGTCGCCCTGCTGCCAACCCACGGAATGCCCTTCGACTCCGCATACTGGCCGGTAGCCCCACCGTCAACGCCCTGGCCGATCACGTCAACGCCTGCTGCGACAAGACTCTCTGCCGCCTTCTTCTCCCTGGCGAGGTCGAACCACGCCCTGGTCCACGCGAGTTTGATCGTTGCTCCCGGGTGGGTCGTCTGGACACCCAGGGCAAATGCGTTCACATGCCTGATGGTCTCCGGAATGGCGACGGGAACGACCATGCCGACCTTGCCGTTCTTCGTGGCCGCACCGGCCGCCATACCGGACAGGTACATCACGTCCTCGAAAGCACCGAAGTAGTTCGCAAGGTTTCTGGACGACTTGTAGCCCGTCGCGTGCTCGAAGTAGACATCCGGATACTTCTTCGCCGCCGCCACCATCACGTCCATGTAGGCGAACGATGTCGCAAAGATGATCTTGTTGCCGGCGCGTACGAGGCTATCGATCACCCTGGCAGCCTGTGGGCCCTCGGGAACGTTCTCCTTATAGGTCGTGATCACGTTGGCGCCAAGCTTCTTCTGGACGGAGAGCCGCCCCTGATCGTGGGTTTGCGACCAGCCACCATCGTTGTGCGGGCCGACGTAGATCCACGCGGCCTTGATCGGCGCCGGCCGCGCCCTGTGTGCCGCCGAGCTGGTTGTAGCGACAACGAGTGCTGCGAGCAGCGTCATCAGGACCGAGACACCAGGCCCTAGACCTGACTTCCTCATCTGGACTCCTTTTCCGAACTCGATAGCAATCCTGTGGCCGGAACGCCTCTTCCTCCATGCTGTCATCCTTCAGTGCTCAGCGGTAGGGCTCCGGTATGAGTTCTCAGCTCGGGCTGCATCATCCATGTCCACTCGAGCGGTGAGGGGAACGAGAACCTGATGGCGCGCGGCAAGAGCTTCCCGTGGGAGGGAGCCCGGGAGATCACGTTCAAGGAGACGTAGCACGCACAAACCCCGGCGGCCGGCGGGAGCCCCTCACCGGCACGTGCTCACACGAAGTCGAGCCGCACGGGTTCGGGAAACACGCCGATCTCCTCGCCCCGCCGGAGTAGTTCGGCAACCGCCGACCGACCCTCGTCACCGTAGTCCTCGGTCAACTCGTTCACGTACATCTCGATGAAGCGGTCTGCCACCGCCTCGTCTATGCCGCGGCCGAACTGGAGCGCGTACTCGAGTGCGTCATCACGATTCTCGAGCCCACGTCTGATCCCCTCGGCGAGCACCTCCGAGAGATCGTCGATGCGCTCGATGTCGCGTCGCACGACGTTGACTCCGAGCGGCAGGGGAAGCCCCGTCTCGAGCAGCCACCACTCGCCCAGGTCGAGCACCTTGTGGAGGCCGATGTCTGCAAACGTGAGCTGACCCTCGTGTATCAACACGCCGTAGTCGGCCCGGCCCGAGGCGACCTCGCCCGGAATCTCGTCGAAGGGCAGTTCGCGAAATGCGCAATCGCCGATCGCGAGCCGGAGCGTCAGGAATGCGGTTGTCAGCACGCCGGGTACGACGATCTCCTTCCCGCGCAGGTCGTCGAGCGACGCCGGCTCGCGCGCGACGACGACAGGGCCGTACCCGGTGCCGATGCTCGCCCCGTGAGGGAGGATCGCATAGTCCTGCTGCACGAACGGGTACGCCGCAAGCGAAATGGCGGTCACCTCGAGTCGGGCGGCGCGTGCCCACTGATTCAGAGTCTGGATGTCGGCTAGCACCTGCTCGAAGACGAAGCCCCGACGATCGACGAGGTCGGTCGTCAGCGCCCAGTACATGAACGCGTCGTCAGGATCGGGGCTGTGGCCGACTCGAATCTCCATGGCCGAACGACGGTAGCACCCTGATTCCCACGGCCAACGGGTGAACCGGCCCATGCGTCCGCTCCGGATCGCGGGCGGAGGCGCTCGACCGGGCGCCCGACGACCACTAGATTGGCGTCGATGGCGTTCAAGAACATGTTCTCGTTCCGCTCCCGGGGCTCGACGGAGGAGGATCGCGTGGTGCAGTACGTGATCCGTGAGCACGACCGCGGCCGTTCGCTGAGCGACATCCTCGGCGACAGGTACGTGGTCGAGCGCCTCACCTCACCGGAGCAACGCGCGCACCTGCTCGAGCGCCCCGAGGTCGTCCATGCAGTCGGTGGGGGGGCGGCCGCGGCTGCAGGGGAGCCAAAGGCCGACTGACCGCGGCAGGGTTCCGGGCGGGCGGAACATGCCCCGCCCGCACGTTCGTGGTTCGAGCGTCAGCCTGATGGAGAAAAGCAAGACGGCCCCGGGGGGAGGGCCGTCTAGGTCAAGCTAGGGGATGGGGTATGACCTATGTATCGGCGGGTTGCCTGGTCGGCTGATCCCCCGATCGAGTGATCTGTGCTGCGAGGCTAGAACGCGAAACGCTGTTCCTCGAACGGGTCGGCCTCGTTGTGATATCCGAGTCGCTCCCAGTAGCCGGGTCGGTCATCGGCGACGAGCTCGATTCCTCGAAGCCACTTGGCGCTCTTCCAGAAGTACTTCCCGGGCACGATCAGCCGCAGGGGGAACCCGTGCTCGACGGTGAGTGGCTCGCCGTCTGCGTGGGTGGCGAGCATGGCACCCTCATGCTCGAGGAACTCGACCGGCACGTTGGCCGTGAACCCGGCCTCCGCGTGGGCTATCGCAAACCGGGCTGTCACTCGCTGCCCGACGAGGTCGCGCACCGCCGACCACGGGATGCCGCTGAACGTCGTGTCGAACCGGCTCCAACGCGTGACGCAATGAATATCCTGCGTCACCTCGACCTGCCGCAGCTCGTTCAACTGCGCCCAGTCGAACGTCACCGGGGTGTCTACCTCGCCGTGAACACGAAAGTCCCAGCCGCCGAGATCCTTCGGGTACCTGGCGACCGAGCCGGCGTGGAGGACGGGCCATTTCTCCGTCAGGTACTGGCCCTCGGGTAGCCGGGACGAGTCGTAGCCTGCGTCGCGCACCTTCTTCTCCGCCTTACTCCTGAACATGTTCCTACACTAGACCCGGTGAGCACTCAAGCGTTACAGACTGCCGCTCGGCCTAGGTCGTTCGTGGCCGTCATAGGCCCGGACGCAGCGTCGTATCTCCAGAGGATGGTCTCGAACGACGTCGAGATACTCGAGCCGAGCGAGGCCTGCCAGGCGCTCCTGCTCACGGCGAAGGCCCGGCTGATTGCGCCGCTGATCGTGCTGCGCCGCGGAAGTGACGACTTCCTCCTACTCACCGAGCTCTCCCTCGGCGACCGCGTCGTCAAAGAGCTCGTGCGATTTCGGTTCGCTGCGAAGTGCTCCATCGAGCTGGAGATTCATTCGTCGACGATCGCGTTCGGCGAGCCGCCCGAGGGTTCGATCCCCACGACCGACTACGGCGTCCCCGCATATGAGCTTCTCGACGCCGACCCGGCTCGCGCCGATCTACTCCCCGCCGAGGAGCTCGAGCGATTGCGGATTCTCGCCGCCACCCCGGCCTGGGGTCGCGAGCTCGACGAGCGCGTGCTTCCGGCCGAAGCGGGCCTCGAGGAGCGCGCGATCAGCTTTACGAAGGGCTGCTACCCCGGCCAGGAGCCGGTGGCCCGGCTGCACTACCGCGGCCATCCCAACCGGGGGCTGAGGACGCTCGAGTTCGCAGGAGACGACCTCCCCGTCTACGACGCCGAGCTGACCCTCGACGGCAAGGTCGTCGGACGGGTCACGAGCGCCGTCGCCGACAGGGGCCGCGTGCTCGCGCTCGCCTACGTGCGGCGCGAGGTCCCAGACGATGCAGTGCTGCTCCACGGCTCCGCCCCGGCGACGCAGCTACACTCTCCCTCCCCGCGCCCGTAGCTCAGGGGATAGAGCGCTGCCCTGCGGAGGCAGAGGTCGCACGTTCGAATCGTGCCGGGCGCATGAGGTCAAGGTCGGCGACGGTCGATGGCGGCGCTGCCCGTCAGATCGCGGTCAGGCCACCATCCACGGGGAACACCGTCCCGGTGACGAAGCTCGCGTCGTCGGAGAGCAGAAAGCACACGGCTGCCGCGATCTCCTCCGGCCCGGAGACCCGGCCGAGTGGCGTGTCCTCGACGGCCCGGGCAAGGCCGAGCTCCAGGTCTCCCTCGCCCATCGCCGTGTAGTTCTCGACCGACAGCGGTGTGAGCACACGGCCAGGGGCGAGGGCGTTGACGCGGATCCCATCGGGTGCAAGGTCAAGAGCGAGCTGGCGCGATAACGCCACGACAGCGCCCTTGGCCGCGGCGTAGGCAGCGTTGCGCGTGCGGGCCACGATGGCCGCGATCGAGACGATGTTGACGATCGACCCACCTTTCACCTGGCGCAGCGAGGGGAGGGCGGCACGGCAGACGAGAAACGTCCCGGTGGCATGGACGGCGACCATCCGATTCCAGTCCTCGACGGTAGTCGATTCGAGGTCGCCTGCCTCGTGGTAGCCGGCCGCATTGACGACACAGCCGATCTCACCGAGGCCCTGGCGCGCCAGGGTGACGGCCGTGACGACAGAGGCCTCGTGGGTGACGTCGCACTCGATCCCGATCGCTTCGGGCAAGCTCGAGGCGATCTGAACAGCCCGGCTACCGTCGAGATCGAGGACAGCAACCTTTCCCCCGTCGTCCGCAAAACGGCGTGCCACCGCGGCGCCGATTCCCGAGCCTCCGCCGGTGACGAGCAGCACCTTTCCCTCCATTCGCACGAGCGTTCCTCCTCCCACAGCGACCACGGCGAAGACCAAGCCTGCGCCCAGCCTACCCCCACACCCGACAGCAGCAGTGAAGCCGTCCGCGGCCACGAACTTTGGGTTCGCAAACGCACGGCTGCAGAGCAGGACGTGGCCCGCCGCTTCCCGATGACCAAGATTGCCCGGGCAACCACTCGAGTGCAAAGCCGGGGCTCCAGACCCACTGCAGCCTGTGACGGAGATCGTGCATCGGCGACCGATTCCAGACCGTTACGCACCGTATCTCACCCTCGAAATTCAATAGACTCGCGCGAACCCGCGGCGAATGGAGAACCGATGAGCGACCGGCTCGTGATCAGAAACGGCACCGTTGTAACGATGAACGACGCCCACGAGATGCACTTCGGCGGGACGGTCGTCGTGCAAGGAGACCGAATCATCGAGGTAACGGCCGGAGACGTGAGCACCGACGGCGCCCAGGTGATCGACGCAACCGACAAGATCGTGATGCCGGGCCTCGTGGACTTCCACTGCCACACGGCTCTCGGGAAGGGGTACAGCGACCACCTACCCCTGTGGGAGTACCTCCAGACATGCTGGTACCCGATGATCCGGGCTCTCGACCCCGAGTCCGCCTACTGGGCTGCGTTGGCAACCTATAGCGAGTCGATCAAGTGCGGAGTGACGACCGTCAACGACATGTACCGGCAACTGGATGCCCTTGCTGACGCCGCCGAGAAGATCGGGATTCGCGCAGTGCTCTCGAATGACGTTGCAACGGACGAGCACATGCTCGACAGTCTTGCCGACAACGCGGCCGCCTTCCACTCGAAGCACGGCGCTGCAGATGGGCGCGTCCAGATACGCGTCGGCATCGAGTGGCTTCCACTTGCCTCCGAGGAGCTGTTGCGCGAGGCAAGAGCACTTGCCGACGAACTCGGGATCGGGATCCATATTCACCTGAACGAATCACTCTCCGAGGTCGAGATATGCAAGGAGATGTTCGGTCGCCGCCCCACAGAGGTGGCGTACGACAACGGCATCCTTGGCCCCGACTGTATCGCGGCCCACTGCGTCTGGCTCTCCGATCGCGAGCTCGCTCTGATGCGGGAGACGGGAACCCAGATCTCGCACAATCCGAGCTCGAACGCGAAGCTCGGGAATGGCGTGGCGCGTCTGCCAGAGATGCTCGCGGCAGGCCTCAACGTCGGACTCGGCCATGACGCTGCCGAATGCAACAACAGCCGCGACATGTTCGAGGTGATGAAGTTCGCTTCGCTGATTCATCGCGCTACGCGAGTCGATGCAAGCCTCGGGCAGGCACGGGACGTGCTGCAGATGGCAACCGGTAACGGCGCACGAGGTCTCGGCATCGATGCAGGCGAGTTGTCGATCGGCAAGAAGGCTGACATCGTGCTCGTCGATACCCGCAGTCAGATGTTCACGCCGCTCATGCCGGGCAGCGCCGACCACATCTACTCCCACCTCGTCTTCGCGGCCAACGGGAGCTGCGTAGAGAGCGTCATCATTGACGGCTCCATCGTCTATGCAGACCGTCAGTTCACGACGATCGACGAGGAAGAGGTTCTCCGCGAGGCCAATCGCTCATTCCGCGAGGTCGTAGCACGGATGGACGTTCCTGACCTCGAGTCGGTGCGACGGACGTAGGGCCGAGAGGCAAAGGGGGCCCGGCGCACCGGGCCCCCCGCATGCCTCTAGCAGCCTGACAGGTACTTGCCTGTGGAGATCGTCGTCGAGTCAACGGCCTTCTCCAGCAGCTTCGTCTTCAGCATCCAGGCGCCGAAGGCCTTCCAGTCGGCCGCGGCAATGCAGCCGACCTTCGTTCCGTTCACAGGAGCGAGGGCTTTCAGCGTCAGGGGCATCATCTTGTTGAGGTCTTTGGCGGTGTACTCGGACGACTTCTTCATCAACACGATCGAGCCGGCCAGATCCCTCCGCGCACCGTTCGTACCCTGCACCAACCCTGCGAGGAACGCTCGAACTGACGCAGCGTAGGGGGCGTCCGACTCGAGCCGGTCACGGTTTGCAACAACGACGAGCTCGGCGTAGCGTGGCACGCCGAGTTGGCTCATCTTGATGACGACCGGCGACTTCCCGGACTCGTTCGCGACCTTCACCGCCTCGATGTTCCAGTAGCCTCCGACAACTGCGTCGACCTTCCCGGTCAGCAGCGCCGGAACGAGGTTGTAGCCGACGTTCACACTCTTGAGGCCGTCGCTCTTCAGGCGCAGTTTGTTCTTGATCGTCTGGATGACTGCGCCGTCAAACGGCAAGCCGGCAGACCCGATTGTCGCCCCTTTCAGATCGGCGAGCGCCTTCACCTTTCCGCCCGACATGGCGATCAGCGAATTGAGGGGCGTTGGAACGAGTGTGCCAACGGCTATGACCGGCAGGCCCTGCGCACCGGCGTAGAACATGTCGCCCTCGTAGTAGATCGCCAGATCAAAACGCTTTGTGGCGACCAGCTTGAGTCCCGCCGAGGGATCCGACGGCGTCTTTAGCGAGACATCGAGCCCACGGCTCTTGAAGTAGCCCTTGTCGAGAGCGTAGTACAGGCCGACGTGGTCAGGGTTCGGGAACCAGTCGAGCGCTACCTTCAGCGGTGTCACCTTTGCACTGCTCGCCGGCTTGCTGGTTGCACTGGCCACTGCTGTGAGTAGAACAGCCGCAAGCGTGGCGGTAACCACCAGGGTGGCCATCCTACGATGTTGCAGTACTGCGTTCACCTTTCCTCCTTTAGTTGGGTACACACATTGCAGTCGGTCATCTCCGGGGCCCCTTGCCAACGCGTGCCCACGGAATGGTCAACCGCTCGACGAGCGAGACGAGGCCGAAGAGCGAGATGGCAACGAGGGTCACGATAAACACGGCTGCAAAGACGAGCGGAGTCTCCAGTCGGCCCTGTGCCTGCAGCATCTCGTACCCGAGGCCGGCCTCCGCTCCCGCCCACTCGCCGAAGATCGCGCCGATTGCCGCATACGTCGCGCCAATTCGGATTCCGGAAAAGATCAACGGCAGCGCCGCAGGGAACTCGACCCTTCGGAAGATCGACCGCCGCGATGCGTCGAGTGTCAGCATCATTCGGATGTAGTCGTGATCGACGGAGCCCAGGCCATCGACGGTATTCACGACGATCGGGAAGAAGGTAAACAGCGCGATGATCGCTAGCTTGGGGCCGATTCCGAATCCCATCACGATCACGAGCACCGGCGCGAGCACCACGGTCGGCACACTCTGGGATGCGATCAGGATGGGATAGAGAGCGCGCCTGAGCGCTGACGAGAGGTGAATCGCAATCCCGATCGTCAGGCCGGCGATGATCGCGATCGCGAACCCGTAGATGACCTCGCGCGCCGTGACAAGCGTGGACGATGCCAGCAATGTGGCATCCTCTCGTATCGTCACGGCAATCTTCGACGGTGCCGGCCACAGGTATGCAGGCACGTTCCTCAGGCGAATAAAGCATTCCCAGAAGGCAATCGTCGCAAGCACGAGCAGGACGGATGGGCCGTACTGGCGACTCAGGCTGGCTACACGTCCGCGTTCGCGCCGAGCAGGGGCCACGGATTGCGTCTCGGTGTTCAACGCTCGAGTGCCTCGAGTGCGCGCTCCTTCATCGCGGTGAACTTCGGCGACGTCACGATCTCGCGCCTTGGAACATTACGCGGAAAATCCGTCTCGAGTGCCAGCACGACGCGCCCTGGCCGTGCGGACATGACGATCACATGATCGGTCAGGAGCAGGGCTTCGTCGATGTCGTGGGTCACGAGGAGTACCGTCCGTGGCTCCGCTTCGAGGGTGTTCAGAAGCCACTCCTGCATTGCACTGCGCGTGATCGAATCGAGCGACCCGAACGGCTCGTCGAGGAGAAGTACGTCCTTGCCGGCGAGGAGCGTCCGCAGAAACGCGACGCGCTGGCGCATCCCCCCGGAGAGCTGGGCCGGCAACAGATCCTCGAACTCGGCGAGCCCGAAGCGCTCGAAGAGAGGACGTGCCTGCGCCCGTGCCTGCGCCCGTGAGGCGCCCTGGTTCTCGAGCGCGAGGCAGCCGTTGTCGAGCGCTGTCCGCCATGGCAGCAACAGGTCGCGCTGGGGCATCAACGCGCAGCGGGCGAGCCGATCACGAGAGCTCGTGAGCCCCCCGATGGCGATTGTTCCCTCCGACGGCTCGACGAGTCCTGCCACGGCGGACAGAAAGGTTGACTTCCCACACCCGCTCGGCCCCACGATCCCGAGGCGCTCGTGGTAGGGGAGCATGACATCGAGCCGGTCGAGCGCCACCACCGAGCCAAAGCGTTGCCGCACACCCCGGGCCTCGAGTACGAGAGCTCCAGGCGTGCGCTGATGGTCGCTCCCTGTCGCAGTTCGGTTGGACGATTGCCTCACTACGCTCCTTGGTGCGGTGCTCTAGTATATGAGATACGTTGAGGTTGAGCCTAGTGGCGAGCGCCGCACACTGTCAATGATCAAAGCTCCATCTACCGAGAAAAGACGTTGACCGCAGCTCTTTGTTGGGATGACCGGTTTGCCACACACGACATGGGTCGTGGCGGGCTCTATCTGCCTGTGGGCGGACTGATGGAGGACGACGTTTTCATCGACAACCCTGCTCGCATCGTCCGCACGCGCAAGCTCCTGTCGGAGACGGGAGCCGACGACCAGCTCTTGATGCTGACACCACGCACTGCGACCCGTGAGGAGATCCTCCGCGTCCACTCAGCGGAACATCTCGATCGGATGTACGAGGTGTCGGCGGCCGGTGGTGGTGATGCGGGCGGTGGGTACACGCCGATGGACGAGCAGTCGTACGGACTGGCCATGCTCAGCGCCGGCTCGGCGCTCACTGCCCTCGATGCCGTCATCGACGGAGACGCCGCGGTCGCACACGCGATGCTTCGGCGCTCGGGTCATCACGCCGGACGCAACTCCGGGTACGGTTTTTGCATCTTCAACAACGTTGCTGTCGCCGCCGCCACTGCACGAACGGTGCACAACCTCGAGCGCGTGGCGATCGTCGATATCGACGTCCACCACGGGAATGGCGCCGAGGAGATCTTCCGCTCCGATCCGACCGTCCTGACGGTTTCGATCCATCAGGATCGAAGCTTCCCGGTAGAAACCGGTGGTGTCGAGTCGATTGGCGAGGGTCGGGGTATGGGCCACAATGTCAACGTCAACCTTCCCGCGGGTGTCGGCGATCCCGGCTACCTCGACGCTCTCGACCGAATCGTGGTTCCGATCCTGCTCGAGTTTCAGCCGGAGCTCTTGATCGTCGCCTGCGGTGTCGATGCGAACCTCTTCGATCCGATGGCGCGACTCGGCGTCACAGCAACAGGGTTTGCCGGCATCGCAGGGCGGTTGCTCGCTGTCGCCAACGAGGTCTGTGGGGGGCGCCTGGTCTCGATCCAGGAAGGGGGGTACAGCAGCGTCTACGCACCGTTTTGCTGGCTTGCCGTGATCGAGACGATCGCAAAGCTTCCCCGACACGCTGACCCGTTCGAGGACTTCGTCGCCGGGCAGGCGTGTTGCCGCGAATTCGCCCCGTGGCAGCGCGACGCCAACGACGCGACGCTAAGGGCTCTCGCGACCCACTGGGCATCCCTGCAGTAGCAGGATGCAGCTGTCAGCTACGGGTCGGCGTTCGGTCTCTCCGCCTCGGCCGTGAAGTCCAGCTCGATCGACCGGATGTGCTCCACCGTCGCCCTTTCCGCGTCGTCTTCGTCGCCGCTGCGGACTGCGGCGAGGATTCGCTCATGCTGCTCTATCGAGCGGGATTCGCGATCTGCCACGCCGAGGGTCGTATTGCCTATCAGGAGCAGCACGCTCCGCAGTTCGTCGAGCACTTTTTCTAGCCGGTTGTTCTCACAAGCAGCGGCGAGCACATCGGAGAATCGGGTGAGGCTCTCCGCGAGTTCCTCAGCGTCTCCCCGTTCGAGAGCCTCACGGCTCTCTGCGATGGACAGAGCCATCGCAGAGATCACGTCGGCCGGCCGACGTGCAGCAAGGTCTCTCGCAATATGACACTCAAGCAGCCTCCGGAGCTCGAGAATCTCACGCACGTCTCGCGCCGAGGGCCGCACGACCCGGGCTCCGCGGTAGGGCTCGATCTCCACCAGCCCATCCCTCTGCAGGCGGATCAGCGCTTCGCGCACCGGTGTCTTCGAGATCCCGAACTCGGCGGCCAGCCTGGCCTCGACCAGCTGCTCACCCCGGCCAATCGCACCGCTCAGGATCTCCTCGCGAAGTCGGTCGTAGACACGACCCTCTAGCTGGGCAGGGAGGATGCGCTCGCGCGATCTCGACATTCGTACATCGTATCTTGACCTTGACACCGTGCTGCCCGGAGCGTAGGCTACAGCGACTATCATATCTCATATCTGAGTGGGAGTAGCGGTGTCATCCGTTCAGGAAAATCAGATCGTTAGCGGGGCCGTAGACGGTGATGAAGCCGTTGACATCACGCGAGAGATCGTCCGCATTCCGAGCGTCGTCGGGGGTGAGGGAGCATGCGCGCGGGCACTCGCTGCCAGAATGGCAGGCCTCGGGTACGACTCGGTCTTCCTGCAGGACGCTTTGCCCGACCGGCCGAACGTGGTCGGCATCGTCGAGTCTGGCAGGCCCGGGCCCACCCTGGTGCTCACCGGGCACATAGACACGAAGCCCGTCTGTGTCGGCTGGGACGACGACCCATATTCGGGGCGCCTCGCAGACGGCGTGCTGCACGGCCACGCCGTGATGGACATGAAGGGTGGGATCGGGGCGCTCGTCGAGGCTGGGGCCGCACTCGCGCGTGTGCGGGAACACTGGTGCGGCACCGTGCTCGTTGCCGCCGTAGCCGACCACATGGGAGACCAGACAGGCGCGATCCGCTTCTTCGAGGAGTACACGGCCGACTACTGCATTCTTGGTGAGCTGACCGACCTTGCGATCTACCTCGGCCACCGAGGCCGCCTCTACTGGGACGTGACGGCAATCGGACACGCGGCGCACACCTGCCACCGGCATTCCGCCGTGAACGCGATCGCGAAGATGGTGCCGCTCATCGAGGAGATCGAGGCGCTCCGCCACATGCCCACCCTGCCCGCTGACGTCGCCGAGCTGTTCGGGCCGGAGCTCTTCACCGCCGTCGGCCGTATCTACGGCGGCCTACCACCCGGTGGCCCATCGATGATTCCCGACGAATGCACCGTGCGGATCGACTCGCGCCCACAACCGGGAGTGAGTGAGGACGATGTGCGAGCCCTGATCGACGGAGCCATCGGGAGAGCATGCGAACGGGATCCGGAGGCGCGCTACGATGTCGTTCTCGCGGATCGGAAGTCTCCACATCTCATCCCACGCGATCACCCACTCACGGCGGCCGTTGCGGCCGCGTTCCAGCATGTCACCGGTGCCGCTGTGCGCTACAGCGGAGGGTCGTGGCTTGCCGACACCGCGAGCTTTGGTCACCTTGTGCCAACGGTAATCTTCGGGCCCGGACGCGAGCCCGTGTACATGCCAAACGAATGGCTTGCGACCGAGGACATCGTGATCGCCGCCCGGGTCTACGCTGCTACGGCCGCACGTCTTCTCGCCCCGAACCGTGGCTAGATTCGACTGCCTCGGTGCGCTCGAGACGCTGGCCACGCGGTGTGCTGCCGTGCAGCGCGGCGAGAGCTGTCTGATCATCATCGACACGGACAGCGACCGGGCTATCGTCGATGCTTTCGCAGCGGTTCTCGCGCAACTCGAGACCCACGTTGTCATCACGGAGTACGCGCGCGCAAGCCTTCCCGGTGACGAGCCGCCCGCCGCCATATGCGCTGCGATGCTGCACGCCGACGTGATCTTCGAGCTCACCTCCATCTTTGTCGGATCTTCACCTGCGCGGCGCGCAGCCTGCGAAGGCGGTGCGCGCTATCTCGCCGTCCCGGGACTCACGTGGGCCACGCTTCGACCCGGCGGGCCGTTCGCCGCCGACTTCGCCGCACTCGGAGACCACTCCCGGCGCCTCGCCGGCCTGTTCGACGATGCCACACGATTCCGGCTCACGAGTCCTGCCGGGACAGATCTCGCGGGAAGCTGCGAAGGCCGAAGGGGACGACCTCTCTGGGGCATTGCTGCCGAACGTGGTGGATTTGCGGCTCCACCGGACATCGAGGTCGGCGTCAGCCCCACGGAGGGCACGGCCACCGGACGAGTAGTCGTTGACGGATCCATTCTCTTCCTGGGCCCCGACCAGCTCGGCAGACCGATCGAATTGACGTTCGAGGCGGGCTTGCTCGTTGACTGCACCGGCCCGGACTCGTGGCGCCTCCTGGATGCAATCGAGCGGTCCGGCGATGAACGAATGCGCGTACTCGCCGAGGTCTCTGTGGGCCTCAATCCGTTCTCGCGGCCAGGCGGATCCGCTCTCGAGCTCGAGGGGATCGTCGGTGGTGCTCATGTCGCGGTGGGGAACAATGTCGCGTATGGCGGCTCGAAGAACGCCCCTTCGCACATCGACTGCGTGCTCCACGACGCAACGCTCTGGCTGGACGACGAGCAGGTAGACCCGGTCGCATGACCCGGGCGACCCCGGATGCTCCGAAAGATCGGGGGGCTCGGATTTCCTGTTGCGGCTTGACGTATCGCGCGGGAAAGCGATACCGTCACCTTCTCGTATCTCATATCTCACGATCGGATGACGCGCAATGACGATGCAGCTGATGACGAGCGGCGTGCAAGCCTTTCTCGCCCGCGAGCACGGCCTGAGGATCGGTGGCGAGGAGATCGCTGCCCGGAGCGGCGAGCGCTTCGACGTCCTCAATCCGGCCACCTCCGAGGTCATCTCAACCGTCGCCTCGGCCGGGCCCGACGACGTCGATAGTGCAGTACGGGCCGCACGCGCTGCGCTGCCTGCCTGGCGGGCGATGCCCCCGGCCGAGCGCGCTGGCCTGCTGTGGAGGCTCGGCGACCGGATCAGCGAGCTCTCCACCGAACTCAGCCAACTCGAGGCCCTCGACAACGGCAAGCCCGTGTCCGAGGCTCTCGCCGTTGACATCCCGCTCTGTGCCGCGCTGTTTCGGTACTACGCCGGCTGGGTGACGAAGATCGAGGGCCAGACTGGCACCCCGTCTTTCGGCTCGTTTCACACCTACATGCGACCGGAGCCCGTCGGGGTGGTGGGGGCAATAATCCCCTGGAACTTCCCGCTGCTGATGTGTGGCTACAAACTTGGGCCGTCCCTGGCCGCCGGGTGTA
>JBAXFL010000032.1:0-29211 GCA_037139935.1 Thermoleophilia bacterium
GACGGCGGAAGCTGACGGGACGGGCGGGACAGGTCCCGCCCCTACGAGCCCCAACCGGGGTCGCGGCCACCGCCACCCACGGACTCGATCACCATCTCGATCAGCCGCCCGGAGGAGAGCACATGCTCGCGGGCCAGCAGCCGCGCACCGGCGGCACTCCCGGCGGCGATTGCCTCCCGAATCGCCCTGTGCTGGAGGTCGTTCTTGGCATACAGCTCGTCGAGCTCTACACGAGCACTCCAGACCCGGTCGCCGATGAACGTTCTGCGGGCGCTCTTCGCGAGCCTCTCGACCAGCGGCATTGCCGCGGCGGCGTAGATCACGTCGTGGAAGGCGTAGTTCGCCTGCATCCATTCGACAAAGAGCGACGAGTCCCGCGCCTCACTCCGACGTGCTTGATCTCTCAGCTCGAGCGTCAACTCGGAGAACCGGCGCTCGGCCTCGTCGAGTGCCACGAGGTCGGCCGCCGTCATGCGCGGCGTCGCCACCTCGGTCGCAAGAGCCTCCAGCTCTGCCCGCACGAGGTGGGCCTCACGGAGCTCGGCGGGCGAGATAGAGCGGACACGCACGCCCCGGTTCGGCTCGAAGGTAACGAGGCCGAGCGCTGCGAGGCGACGCAGTGCCTCCCTGACCGGCGTGCGCGAAACGTCGAATCGTTCGGAGAGCTGCTCCTGCCGAAGCACCGTCCCCGGCACGATCGCCCCACCGACTATCTCGTCCTCGAGCACCCGGGCAATGTCGTCGGCCTTCGTGGACAGCGTGCTCATCGTGCTTTCATTCTAGAGGACATCAGCAATAAAAATGCGGAAGTGGACTTGTTTGGGATCCGAAAATGATGCTTGTGACAGGCTTGTGCCTCTATCACTCTCGTGTAGGATCCGGTAATACATATTTTGGATCCCAAAGGAGACCGCATGACACTGTTGACCGACACCATTGAGCGCCCCTACAGCCAGGAGGATGTCGAACGCCTCCGCGGCTCCGTCACGATAGAGCACACTTTGGCCCGCCTCGGCGCAGAGCGACTGCGGAAGCTGCTCGCGGAGGACGAGTGGGTGCCCGCGCTCGGTGCCATGACCGGCGGCCAGGCGGTGCAGATGGTGAAGGCCGGGCTGAAGGCGATCTACCTCTCCGGCTGGCAGGTTGCAGCCGACGCGAACCTCTCCGGGAACACCTATCCCGACCAGAGCCTCTACCCCGCGAACAGTGCGCCGGCTCTCGTGAAGCGGATCAACAGCGCTCTCCTGCGCGCCGACCAGATCACGCATGCGGAAGGTGACGACTCGACCCACTGGCTCGCCCCCATCGTCGCTGACGCTGAAGCCGGCTTCGGCGGCCCGCTCAACGCCTACGAGATGATGAAGTCGTTCATCGAAGCAGGTGCGGCAGCGGTGCATTTCGAGGACCAGCTCTCGTCCGAGAAGAAGTGCGGTCATCTCGGCGGCAAGGTGCTCGTGCCCACGGCGCAGCACATACGAACGCTCATCGCGGCACGACTCGCAGCCGATGTCGCCGACGTGCCGACGCTCGTCGTGGCCCGCACCGACGCACTCTCTGCCTCGCTGCTGACGAGTGACATCGACGAGATCGACCGCGCGTTCTGCACCGGCGAACGCACCCCCGAGGGATTCTTCCGGGTGCGGGACGGCATCGACGCCGCCATCGCGCGCGGCATTGCATACGCCCCCTACTCCGATCTGATCTGGTGCGAGACCGGGACGCCCGACATGGCGGAGGCCGAGCAGTTCGCAGGCGCGATCCACGAGAAGTTCCCCGATCAGCTGCTCGCCTACAACTGCTCACCGTCGTTCAACTGGCGCAAGCACCTGAGCGACAAGCAGATCGAGGCATTTCAGAGCGACCTCGCGAAGCTTGGCTACCGCTTCCAGTTCATCACGCTCGCCGGATTCCACGCGGCCAACCTCTCGATGTTCGAGCTGGCACGTGGCTACAACACCGAGGCGATGCCCGCGTACGTCCGGCTGCAGGAGCGCGAGTTCGAGCTCGAGGACGAGGGCTACACCGCCACGCGCCACCAGCGCGAGGTCGGTGCAGGCTACTTCGACCAGGTGCTGCAGACGATCACCAGCGGCACCTCGTCCACGCTGGCACTCAGCGGCTCGACGGAGGAAGAGCAGTTCCAGTCAGACACCGGCGGCATCGAGAAGAACGCGTCCTGACACCCGTTCGGGTCGGCACGCTCCTCGAGCGTGCCCGGAGCACAACTGTCCGGGGCCAAAGAGTGCTCCGCCGGAGTGCGGCCGGTATCGTAAAAAGCCGTGAGTGACAACGTCCTCGAAGCGCCGGCGCCCGATGTCTCGCAGTCACTCGCTAGACAGATCGCCCGGACGGTCTTCGGGATCGACGGCGATGCAACGCCGCTCGACGGCGAGCGAGACCGCAACTTCCGGATCGACGGCGCAGGCGGGTCATTCGTCCTCAAGGTCGGGAACCCCGCAGACCCGGCGGGGGCCGTCGAGATGCAGGTGCTTGCGATGGAGCACGCCCTGCGGGCGAATCCGTTGCTTGCGATTCCCCGGCCACACCGGACGCTTGACAGCCGGCCGACGGGGGAGGTCGAGATCGACGGCGTCCGCCACGCCGTCCAGCTCGTCACCCTGATCGACGGGGCAGCATTCCCGGCGGGGCCGGTCAGCCCGGACGGGCGTCGCGCGGTCGGCGTTGCGGTCGCACTCCTCGACCAGGCGCTTGCCGGCTTCACGCATCCTCTGGCACAGCGCTCCATCCTCTGGGATATCACCCGGCTGCGTGAGCTCCGGCCAAAGCTCGACTACGTCGGAGCAGAGAATCGCGCTCTCGTCGAGCGCTCGCTCGACCGATTCGATGCCGTGACCGCGCCCGCGCTCGAGCTCGTGCCATCCTCGACGATCCACGGCGATGCCAACCCCGGCAACCTGCTCCTCGACCGTGACGACCCTGACCGCATCGCGGGGATCGTTGACTTCGGTGATCTCGTCCACGCCCGCACGGTGATCGACCCTGCTATTGCCGCCGGCTATCAGGCATTCGGCGCCGACAACCCGCTCGACCCGCTCGTCGAGGTCGTGACCGCCTACCACGCCGTTTCGCAGCTCACCATTGCGGAGGTCGAGCTGATCCCGGAGCTTGCGGCTGCCCGGATGGCCCAGTCGATCCTCATCTCGGCGTGGCGCGCCGAGCTCCACCCTGACAACCTCGCCTACATCATGGCCGATCAGGAGGATTGCCTTGCCACGCTCGCCCGCATCGACGACCACGGGGTGGCGACGCTCGCGGCAGCCCTCACCGATGCCTGTGGACTGGGCCGGCGGACACCACCTTCGCTCGAAGACAGCCTCTCGCTCCGCCGGGCTCGACTCGGGCCCGCGCTCGGTCTCAGCTACGACGACCCGGTGCGTCTCGACTCGGGCAATGGTGTCTGGCTCACCGACACGGACGGCAACCGTCTGCTCGACGCCTACAACAACGTGCCGCAGGTGGGGCACGCCCACCCACGCGTGACGGCGGCGCTCGCGAGCCAGGCACGGCGGCTCACGACGAACACCCGCTATCTCGTAGACGAGGTGACGCTCTACGCAGACCGGCTGACGGCGCTGATGCCGGAGCAGCTCTCGGTGGTGATGTTCGTCAACTCGGGCAGCGAGGCAAACGACGTTGCGATTCAGATTGCCCGCGCCGTCACGGGAAACCGAGGCGTCGTGATCACCGAGCACGCCTACCACGGGACAACGGCTGCCACCGCTGCCCTTTCACCGGAGGAGCTCGGCCCGGATGCACTCGAGCCATGGGTGGCGCGGATCGGCGGCGCCACCACGCTCGGCGCCGCCGATGCCGCCGTTCGTGTGTCGGGCGAGGTGGACGACGCCTTTGCACGTCTTCGCGAGCGGGGCCACGGCCCGGCCCTGATCGTGTGCGACGACGTCTTCGCGAGCGACGGGATCTTCGCCGTTCCTCCCGGGTACCTTCGCACGGCGTACGCTCGTGCGCGTGCAGTAGGCGCACTCTGCCTCGCCGACGAGGTGCAGGCGGGCTTCGGCAGGGTCGGCACGCCGTTCTGGGGCTTCGCGCTGGACGGCGTCGTACCCGACATCGTCACCCTTGGCAAGCCGATGGGCAACGGCTATCCGATGGGAGCCATCATCACGACGCCCGAGATCGCTGCCCAGTTTGCCGAGCGCTGGCACTTCTTCTCGACGTTTGGCGGATCACCGGTGGCTGCGGCAGTTGGCACGGCCGTGCTCGACGTGATCGAGCGCGAACGACTCGCCGAGCAGGCCGAGCGGGTGGGTTCGTACTTCAGGGAGCGCCTCTCCGAAGTGGCTGCATCGCACGCAGTCGTCCGTGAAGTGCGCGGTCCGGGGCTGTACATCGGCGTCGAACTTGACTGCGAGTCGCTCGGCCGAGCCGACATCGGGAGCGCCGTCGCCAACGGCCTCCGCCGTCGGGGAGTTCTTGTCGGCGCGATCGGCCCGCGCTTCAACGTGATCAAGATTCGCCCGCCGCTTGTCTTCTCAGAGCGGCACGCCGATCGGGTCGCGACGGAACTCGATGCAACGCTCACGGCCGTCGTGCGATAATCGACCCATGATCGACACGACGGACGTCCTCACACCCGAAGCAACACTGTTCCTCACGGATCTCGAGCGCGCGTTCTGCGAGCGACGGATCGGCCTCCTCGCACGTCGGGCAGAGCGCACCGAGCGCCTCCACGCCGGCGAGCTGCCCGACTTTCTGCCCGAGACGGCCGACGTTCGCGCCGGCGACTGGCGTGTCTCCCCCACGCCGGAGGAGATCGCCGACCGGCGCGTCGAGATAACGGGCCCCGTCGATCGCAAGATGGTGATCAACGCACTCAACTCCGGTGCGCGCGTGTTCATGGCCGACTTCGAGGACTCGAACTCGCCGACCTGGTTCAACTGCATCGACGGGCAGCGCAACCTCACGGACGCGCTCGACCGGACGATCTCGCTCGACACCGGCGAGAAGCAGTACACCCTCGCCGACGACCCGGCGATCCTCTTCGTACGCCCGCGCGGCTGGCATCTGGAGGAACGGCACTTCGAGGTAGATGGAGTCGCGATGTCGGCTTCGCTGTTCGACTTCGGGCTCTACTTCTTCCGTAATCACAACCGGAACGGCCGCTACTTCTACCTCCCGAAGCTCGAGTCGCACCTCGAGGCACGGCTCTGGAACGACGTCTTCACCTGGTCACAGGAGCGCCTTGGAGTCCCACAGGGAACGATCAAGGCGACCGTGCTGATCGAAACGATCCTCGCCGCCTTCGAGATGGACGAGATCCTCTACGAGGTGCGTGACCACTCCGCTGGACTGAACGCCGGTCGTTGGGACTACATCTTCAGCGTGATCAAGAAGCTCGGCAACCGGCCCGAAATGGTGCTTCCCGACCGTAGCGCCGTCACGATGGCCGTGCCGTTCATGCGCTCCTACTGCGAGTTGCTCGTCAAGACCTGCCACCGCCGCGACGCCTTTGCGATTGGTGGCATGGCCGCATTCATCCCGTCGCGCCGCGATGCGGAGGTGAACGCCTTCGCACTCGCAAAGGTACGCGAAGACAAGGAACGTGAGGCGTCGCAGGGCTTCGACGGCACCTGGGTTGCCCATCCCGATCTCGTGCCGACCGCCTACGAGGCATTCGACGCGGTGCTCGGCGACCGGCCGAACCAGATCGACCGGCAGCGCGACGACGTGACGACCACAGCGGCCGATCTCCTCGACATTGCAGCCACACCCGGCGAGGCGACCGAAGACGGCCTGCGCAACAACGTCTCGGTGGGAGTTCAGTACCTCGCCGCCTGGCTCCAGGGCTCGGGAGCAGTCGCGATCAACAATCTCATGGAGGACGCTGCCACGGCAGAGATCAGCCGCTCCCAGATCTGGCAGTGGCTGCAGCACGGTCGCTTCAGTGCCGACGACGTCCTGCGCATCACCGACGAGGAGATGGCCTCACTCGGCCCCGACTACGACGAGGCCCGCTCCATCTTCGAGAGCATCGCCACCCGCTCCGACTATGTGGAGTTCCTGACGCTGCCGGCCTACGAACGGCTCACGGCGGCCGGCTCGTGAAGGCCGTCTTCGTCGGCGGCTCGTCCGGTATCGGCCTCGCTGCGGCACGCCTCGCCGAAGCCGCGGGGTGGGACGTTGTCATTGTCAGCCGCAATCCGGACGTCCCGGAGACCAACGCCGAACGCGTGACGCTCGACATCTCGGACGAGACCGCTGTCCGCGAGGTCTTCAGCGCACTCGGCCCGATCGACCATCTGATCTTCTCTCCCGTGGCGCGCGCCGGCGGACCGGCCCGGACACTCGATCTGGAGGCAGCTCGACGGGCGTTCGAGACAAAGCTGTGGGGCCCGTTCGCCGCCGTCCAGGCTGCCGATGTCCGTGAGTCGATCGTCTTCGTATCCGGCGTGGCGGCGGCGACGCCAATGCGCGGTGGATCGGCTACGGCGGCCGTCAACGGCGCGGTCGAGGCACTGATGCGGACGCTCGCAGTCGAGCTCGCGCCCGTCCGTGTGAACGTGGTCTCGCCGGGTATCGTCGCGACGCCGACGTGGGACTTCATGGCGGTAGAGGATCGAGATGCGATGCTCGACCGGTTCGCCGGTGCTCTGCCGGTGGGTCGCGTCGGCACCGCCGAGGAGCTGGCAGCGGCAGTCTGGCTCCTCCTCACGAATGGATTCATCACCGGTACCGTCCTGCCCGTTGACGGCGGCCACCGGCTCGCTGCCCCCTGACCCTGCGCGTAACCCGGTCTCCGTCGTTGCGGGGTCGCCGACCACGCAGATGCGAGGAATGCCGGGCCGGGCACGCGTGCTTCCTCCGGCGCATCCCCGGGCCGCGGTTCAGGTTCGGGCTCTATCCCGTATGTGGCTCGCGGACACCGTCCTGCTCCGACGTCAACCGGATATCGCCGCCCGGACGAGGGGGGCTACGCAGGTGCCGAGCAACTCGATCCCGCGCAAGAGATTGTCGTGGGCGAGCCGCACGTTGGTCATCTGCAGGGAGATGCGCGCGATTCCACCGAGGTCGTCATCGATCCGGAGAATCTTGGCGGTGGTGCTCGCCGATGCCGTAGGTGTCGAGACCGACCCGATCGGCGCACTCGACCTCCTCGAGCAGGTGCCGCACCCGCTCGGCCGGGCCGACGTCTACACCGGTGACCGGGTCGGTCACCGTGGAGACGAAGCTGTCGATACCTATTCGCATGGAGCTCTCTTCATCGTGTCTCGCCCGAGAGTCGTGTTCTGGGCCGCTGTTCCGAGGACTGATACTCCCCGTCAGCCGACGAACTGCACGATCGCGTCTGCCGTCGCGTCGAACTCGTCCCAGAGGACGCTGTGCCCCCCCGGAACGTCCACCCGCGTGACGAGGCCGTTGCGCGGCACGGTGACCGTGACCCAGGACTGCTCACCGCAGATGACGAGCGTCGGGCACCCCGGCCACGGCGGCGTTACCGACGCCATCTCGCTCCACGCCACGATGGCCGCCGCAGGGGCATATTGCAAACGAAAGCGGCCGTCTCGGCCCTCGACGAGATGCTCGCGCATCTCCTCCTCGAGCGTCTCCCGCGACGTCGTGAACACCGAGCCGTCGGCCAGCCGCGCCTCGATTGCAGCGTCCGCGTCGGCGAAGGAGATGTCGGCGCGGGTCAGGTCAGCGCGCTCGCCCGCAACGGCTGGCTCGAGCTGCATGGCAGGGTCGAGCAGGACTGCACGCTCGACCCGGTCGGGGTGGCGAGCCGCGATCTCGGCCACGAGCTTGCCGCCGAAGCTGTGTCCGACCCACGTTGCACGCGAGACCCCGAGCGCGTCCGAGGTCTCGACAATGTCCGCGACGTGCTGCTCGACGCTCCAGGGCGGCTCCCAGCCCGACCGGCCGTGACCGCGACAGTCCACACCGATCACGCGGTACGCGGACAGCCGCTCCTCCGCGAGACGTCGAAAGCGCCGGCCATGCCCGCTGACGCCGTGCAGGCAGATGATAGGGGTGCCTGCCGGATCTCCCCACTCGACGACGCTCAACCGCAAGCAAGCACCAGCTTGCCGAAGTGAACGCCGGATGCCATCGTCTCGAGCGCCGTTGCCGCTTCGGCAAGCGGCACGACGGAGTCGATCACCGGTCGCCAGGTGCCCGAATCGAGCGCCCCGAGGAGGCCGGCGAAGTCGGCGGGACTGCCCATCATCGTCCCGAGCAGCGACCACTGGCCGAAGTAGAAGGGCCGCACGGGCAGCGTTACCTCGCTGCCCCCCGTAGCGCCGAAGACGACCACCCGCCCGCCTGCACGCAGGCAATCGAGCGACTGGGGCCAGGTCGAGCCGATCGAGTCGATCACGAGGTCTGCGCCGCCGAGCTCCTTGACCGCAGCGACCCAGTCCTCCGTCGCGTAGTTGACGCCGCCTTCGGCACCGAGGGCTCGCGACCGCTCGATCTTCTCGTCCGACGATGACGTGACCAGTACGCGCGCACCCGCCTGCGCCGCCAGCTGCACGGCAAAGGTGGAGACGCCGCTGCCGGCGCCGAGCACGAGCACCGTCTCGCCGGCGCGAAGGCCTCCACGCGAGAAGAGCGCGCGATACGCCGTCAGACCCGCGAGCGGCAGCGCCGCCGCTTCCTCCCACGAGAGCCGCTCGGGCTTCGGGAACACGTTGGCCTCGGGTACCACGACGAGCTCGGCGTAGGTGCCGTTGCGCGGGCCGCCGAGCACCTGGAAATCAGGGCCGAACGCCTCCTCCCGCGGGCCCCAGTCGAGCGCCGGATAGATTATGACCTCCTCCCCGGTATCACGCCGCACTCCGGCGCCATCCGAGCCCGGGATCACCGGCAACGGCACCGGATACGTGCCGCCGGCCACGAGCAGGTCACGACGATTGAGCGCCGCCGTCCGCAAACCGACAACAACCTCCCCAGGACCAGCCACGGGATCCGCGACCGTCTCGTGGCGAATCTCACCACCCTCGTAGACCGAAACGGCAAGCATCAGCGCTTCGAGACCCAGGGCTCATCGCCGGACACGTCCACGAGCTCGTAGCCACCGTCGCCCGACGCGGGTGCGAGGATCACCTGAAGCTCCGCCGTCTCGTCGGACTCGTTGAACGACCCGTGCACGACGTCCCTGTCGATGTAGACCGAGTCGCCGGGACCGAGCTCCTCGTGCGTGTCCTCGATCCACTGCACGATGCGACCGGACTTGACGATGATCATCTCGTCCTGGTCGGGGTGCCGGTGGAAGTCATGGTGGTTTCCGGCGGTGAGCGTCACGTCGAGAACGACGAAGCTCGTACAACCGGTGCTCGGCGGGGCAGCGCGCATGCCGGCACTGCCCCAGTCGAAGTGCGTTACCGCGACATCCTCATTCTTGACGAACCTGCTCATAGCTCTCCTTCTTCGATGGAAATAGACTTGAAACGTCTCATATTCTCGGTCATGGCGACCTCTGTCGGCAGCCGCTCCATCGACGACGCACCGAAGAAGCCCACGATACCCTCCGTACGCGCGAGAACATAGGCTGCGTCATCGGGCTCGGCTATCGGGCCACCGTGGCACAGCACGATCACGTCGGGGTTGACGCGCTTCGCGGCGTCGTGCATCCCCTGGATGAGAGGCACACAGTCATCGAGCGTTTTCGCCGTGTCGGCACCGATCGAGCCGCCCGTCGTCAGACCCATGTGCGGGACGAGCACATCAGCTCCGGCCGCGGCCATCGCCGCCGCGCCGTCGTCGTCGAAGACGTAGGGCGCGGTGAGGAGGTCGAGCTCATGGGCGATCCGGATTGCATCGACCTCGAGGCCGTAACCCATCCCGGTCTCCTCCAGATTGACCCGAAAGGTGCCGTCGATCAGGCCGACCGTGGGAAAGTTTTGCACGCCACTGAATCCTATTCGCTTCAGCTCGGCGATGAACACGGGCATCAGGCGAAACGGATCGGTGCCGCATATCCCGGCCAGCACGGGTGTCTGCTTCACGACCGGGAGCACCTCGCGTGCCATGTCCACGACGATCTCGTTCGCGTCGCCGTAGGGCATCAGCCCCGCGAGCGAGCCACGCCCCCCCATGCGGTAGCGGCCCGAGTTGTAGATGATGATCAGATCGGCGCCACCGGCTTCGGCGAGCTTCGCGGAGAGGCCCGTACCCGCACCCGCTCCGATGATGGGGCTACCAGCAGCTATCTGGGCGCGGAGCCTGGAGAGAGCCTCTGCCCTCGTCATGCCGCACCCTCGATGAGATCGTGGAGCCGGTTTGCCATCGCGAGCGAGAATGCCGGGTCGTTCATGTCCGCATCGATCTCGTGCAGCACGACCCTGGACGTGTCGATCAGCTCGCGGATCGTCTCGAAGAGTGCCGCGTCGGCTTCCGGTTCGTAGAAGACCTGGCCCTCGGTGGCGATCGCCGACACGCCGCGCAGCGGCACGAACAGCTCGGTTGGCCCCGTTGCCGCATTGAGCTTACCGGCGATGATCTGGCCGATCTCGCGACACTCCTCGGGCGTCGTCCTCATCAGCGTGATCGTCGGGTTGTGCACGTAGAGATTCCGGTCGCGGTAGCGCTCCGGCACCGTCTCGAGCGGCCCGAAGTTGACCATGTCGAGGGCACCGAGCGAGACGACCTGTGGGATCCCCCGGCGGCCGGCCGACTCGAGCCTTTCGGGCACCGCCGCGAGCACGCCTCCGGCGACAAGATCGCAGAACTCCGTTGTCGTCATGTCGAGCGAGCCGGCGATGAAGCCTGCCTCGATCAGCGCCTCCATCGAGCCGCCGCCCGCGCCGGTCTGATGAAAGACGAGCACCTCGTAGCCGAGCTCCTCGAGCCGCTCACGCGCCGTCGTGACGGCAGCCGTCGTGACCCCGAACATCGAGGCGGTGATCAGCGGCCTCTCTTCGCCGAGCGGTGGCACGGTTACCTTCGCCATGCCCGCGAGCGCCGCTGCGGCATTCGTGATGATCTGCGCCGACACCCGGTTGATGCCCGCGATGTCAACGACGGAGTACATCATCGTCACGTCCACGGAGCCGACATAGGGGCTTGTGTCACCCGAGGCAACCGTTGAGACCATGAGCTTCGGCAAGCCGATCGGCAGCTGGCGCATGGCGTAGGTCGCAATCGACGAGCCACCCGAGCCACCCAGACCGCCGATTGCGTCGAGCTTGCCCTCTGCATACAGCCGCTTCACGATCTCGGCTGCTCCCCGCGCCATCGTCTCGACAGCAGCACCGCGATCGCCTGCGTCTGCAAGGGCCTGAACATCCGCTCCAACAGCCCTCGCGACCTCCTCTCGCGTCACGTCCGGCTTCGTCAGCGGAGCGCCCACGATGCCCACGTCTACGAGCACGACCTCTACGCCGTGCTCCCGCATCCGCTCGGCGAGGTACGCGTACTCCTCGCCTTTGGTGTCCAGCGTTCCGACGAGCACCACTGTCTGAATGGTTGCCTCTCTTTCGCTTCCGTCAACGATGTGGTCGAGCCCTACGACGCGAGGATGATTCTCGTCAGGCGGTGTGAGCCAGCGACTCGACGCCAAGATAGCGGCGCTGCGCTTCCTCGTCGGTCATAAGTGCCTCCGCGGTCGTCTCGGCGGCGATTCTCCCGGCGACCATCACGAGCTGCCTCGGCGCAACCTCGGTGGCAACGCCCAGGTTCTGCTCGACGAGCAGGATCGCTATGCCCTCGGCAACGAGGGCCCGGCAGGTCTCAATGACCTGCTCCACGATCGTCGGCGCGAGGCCCTCGGAGGGCTCGTCCATGATCAATAGATCCGGGTTCGTGAGCAAGGCGCGCCCGATCGCTAACATCTGCTGCTCGCCCCCCGAGAGCTGGGTCGCACTCACCTTCTTGCGCTCGGCGAGGCGGGGAAAGAGCTCGTAGACGGCGGCAGATGTCCAGTGCCCAGAGCGCGGCGACCTGATCATCTTCAGGTGCTCGTCGGTCGTCAGCGACTGAAAGAGGCGACGCCCCTGCGGTACATAGGCGATACCGGTGCCGGCAATCTTGTAGGACGGCTTGCCGAGCAGCTCGATCCCACGAAACCTGATCGATCCGCGCGCATTTGGCGGCTGGATCCCCATGATGGCGTTGCAGAGCGTCGTCTTGCCCATGCCGTTACGACCGATCACGGCGACAGCCTCGGTACCAAGCGACAGGGACACGCCTTCGAGGGCCCGGGCCGAGCCGTAGAACGCATCGAGCCCCTCGACCTCGAGCAGAACGTCACTCATTCTGTCTCACTCTCGCTGACGCCCTCGTTGCCGTGGGAGCGGCGTCCGAGGTAGATGTCGCGCACCATCTCGTTGCCACGGATCTCAGCCGGCGTGCCCTCGACCACCTTCCGGCCGTCGTGCATCATCGTCACGTAGTCCGCAACGGTGAGCGCAACGTCCATGTCGTGCTCGATCAGGATCAACGTCACGTCCTCGGGAAGACCGAGCAGTAACTCGGTCAGACGCTCGCGTTCGCCGAACGAGAGGCCGGAGGCCGGCTCGTCGAGCAGCATCAGCTTCGGCTCGACGGCGCTCGCCATGCCGACTTCGAGTTGGCGCTGCTCACCGTGGGAGAGATCGCGAACGAAGGTATCCGTCTTGTCACCGAGGAGAACACGCTCGGCAGCGGCCCGTGCGCGTGCTCGAAGCACCCGGCTTTGCCTGTGAGGAAGAATCCTCAGCCGCCCGCCTTCGCGACCGACGATCGCAAGGAAGATGTTGTCCTCGACCGAGAGGCCGGGAAAGAGGCGGGTCTTCTGGTATGTCCGCGCCAGGCCAAGCTTCGGCCGCACGCGCGCCGGGAGATGCGTCACGTCCCGGCCCATTACCTCAATCGTGCCAGCCGACGGTAAAAAGTCGCCTGCAACGAGGTTGAAGAGCGTGGTCTTACCGGCCCCGTTCGGGCCGAGGATCGCACGGCGTTCACCGTGCGCGACGTCGAGATCGACGTCGCGCACGGCCTGAACCCCACCGAACCGCCGACCGACCCCCCGCAAGCGGAGGATCGGCACGACGGTCGTTTCAGTTCCGGCAATCACTCGCCTACCTATCCCCTACTTGACGAGCTTCGGGGTGATCACGCCACCCGCGACGACCCTGACCTTGCCCTGCCACGGCGTCTTCAGCTTCTTGCAGGGAGGCTGCGTCCGTCCGGGGGGCGGACTCTTCGGCGAGAACAGCCCACCGAAGGTCTGATCGACACCAGGCACGTACGCGATGACCTTCGGACCGATCGAGCCATCCGCTTTCTTTTCCAGCTGTAGCTGATACGCGTCCACGATACCGTTCCGCCGCGCATCGAGCTTGACCTTGCCGCCGTTGGAGACCTGGTAGCCGGTGGCGAGCGTCTTCGGCATAGCTGCCTGCAACGCCGCGCCCACCTGACCCTTGGAAACAGTCAGCCCCTGCACCATTGCCCACGCAGCATTGTAGTAGTTGTACACGAACAGGTCTGCTGCAGGCAGGCTCGGATACCAGCGCTTCATCACTGCCTCATACGACTTCGCTGCCTTCGTCCGGAGGCCCGGGCCCGTGCCCGCGCCACCGACAAGCGCGCCGACCATCTTCGGGGCGACGACCTTATCGGCACCGAGAAACGCGAAGAACAGGTTCCCGATGTGCTTCTTGGGATCGAGGGCTCCGTATGCCTGCTCGTATGCCACCAGGGCGGCGGACGTACCCGTCCCACCGACGACCCAGAACGTCCCGTCTGTCTGGCCCGGGGCGGGCAACTGCTGGATATACGAGGAGTAGTCCGTCGTGTTCAACGGCGGGAACACCCGCTTGGTGATCTTGCCGCCGATCGCACAGAAGTCGGCGATGATGCCGGCCCCGGACGTCCAGCCGAAGCTGTAGTCGTCCATCACGATTGCGGCTTTACGCCAACCGAGCTGCCGGTAGGCAAGCTCCCCGATACCGGCATTCCACTGCGCACCGTCGCCGTGGTAGCGGAACAGGTTCTTCGGTGCGATCTGCAGCGTCGGATCCTGCGACCCCGCGGTGCCGATGATGAAGGTTTGCTTCGGGTGCTTCTTGGCGTAGTTCGCGATGTAGACGGCCTCGTCACCTGACAGCGGCCCGATCATCACGTCGGCCTTGAGCTGCTCCATCAGGCGGCGTGTCTCCTTGACCGCCGTCGGCACAGTGTCGTCGCCGCAGCCATACCCAACGATCTTGACCTGCGTCGTGCCGATCCTGATGCCGTTCATGCCAGCAGACGGCTTCTTCGAATCTACGCTCTTGCCGTTCGCATAGTTGGCAAGCGCCGCCTGGGCACCACCGATATCGAGCTCGTTGGCGAACCCGAACGCACCCTTGCAGTCGGTCATGATCGCAACCCTGACCACGGCCGCCTTCGACGCAGCAAGCGACGTCGAGACGGTGACCGCTGCCAGAACAACGAGCACGCCGAGCGGAAGCACGAGCTTCCAGAAGTGTGAAATGCCTTTCATGCCTGTCTTCCTCCTTGGTTGAGTATGACCAACACAGATGCAAACTTCGTCTTGTACCCGCCGATCAACATTGACCACGACCTTTTTTCTCCTAGATCTTCTCTCCTGTCGGCACTGCGGTGACGCTGGGCCCTTCCCCGCTGTCACGACCCGACTTGAGACCCCAGAGTCTGTCCCAGGTGCCCATGAGGCCGTCAGGCGAGACAATCACTATGACGAGAAAGAGAAGGCCGATGATTGTCTGGAAGCTGCCTCCAATATGGACCGTGTCCAACAGGTCGGTGAGCCAGCTGTCCCGGATGTAGTTATGGATCACGATGAACGCGAGCGCACCGACCCAGGCGCCCTCGATCCGGGTCAGGCCGCCGATCACCGCGATGATGAGGAGATCCAGCGTCGCCTGCAGGCCGATGTCGCCCGGAGCGATCTGCCCTTGCCACCACACAAGGAGCACGCCGGCCAACGCGGCCATGAAGGCGGAGAGGCCAAACGCGAGCGTGCGGTGCAACGGTACGGCGTATCCCAGCGAGCTCATGCGCAGCGGTTCGTCACGAAGACCCTGCAGCGACAGGCCAAAGGGGGTTCGGATGATGAACCGGATCGCGGCATACACGACAAGCGCAACGCCGAGCGCGATGTAGTAGAGGCGGTTCCGGTGCTCGATGATGTCCCCGATGAACGGCGGCGTATAGCTGTTGATGTTCGCAATCCCGGAGAAGCCGGAGACGACCGTCACCTGGCCGACGAAGTAGAATCCGACAACCGAGTACGTCAGCGTGATCATGAGGTAGTAGATCCCGGTACTCCGGGCTGCAAGTGCTCCCAGGAGAATGCCGAGGAGTGTCGTACCGAGGAGCGCGATCACGAGGGCCAACGTCGGATTCCAGCCAAGGGTGAGGCCCTTCGTCTCGCCGCCCGCACCGTTCTTCGTGACCATGTTTCCGATCATGAAACCGGCGGAGCCCATCAGCATCGTCTGGGCCAGAGAGATCATGCCGCCATAGGCGGCGAGGAAGATCATGCTCGCAGCGGCGATACCGAAGATCAGCGCCTGCGTGAGGATCACGTCAACCCAGTAGGCGTTGAAGATGAGCGGGGCGACGACCGCAACAACGAGAGCGCCCACGCCGATGACCCGCTCGGTCGCGGCCTTGGGATCACCCATCATGAGAATCTCCCGAACAGCCCCTGTGGGCGCAAAGCGAGCACGAGGGCGAGCAAGACGAAGGTGAAGACGATCGAGTACTGGGTACAGCAGTTACTCCCGATCGTCGGGAGATAGACGGCGGAGAACGAGAACACGAGCCCGTAGAGCAATGAGCCGGCGGCCGCGCCGAGCAGTGAGCCGAGTCCGCCGATGATCACGACGACGAGCGAGTTCAGCAGCCACTGCCCATCCTGCCCTGGCGCGACTGCACCCTGGGAAGCACCGACCACCCCGCCGAAGGCCGCGAGCGAGGAGCCGACAACGAAAGCGATGGCAAACGTGAGTTGGATGTTGACTCCGAGTGCCGAGGTCATCTGCCGGTCGTCAACGCCCGCCCTGATCACCATCCCGGTGCGTGTGCGGTAGAGCCAGATCCAGAGACCGAGACCGACCGCCAGGCCGAGAAACAGCATAATCAGGCGGGCAAGCGAGTACTGTATGCCGAGCAGAGGCAATGCGACGAGCCTGTTCGTCCATCCCGGCCACGTGACGCTCGAGGCAAGGCCCTCGTTGAAGTGGGCGAGGATCTGATCGGCGATGATCACCGAGATGGCGATCGTGATCAGCGCCTGGCGCAGTTCCTGCCCCTGGTTCCAGCGGAGGAAGACCTGCTGGACGACGAGACCGACGATGCCGATCGAGGCTGCCGCAATCAGCGCCGGCAAGACCCATTCCCACGTGTTCACCTCGATGCCGGCGATCGTGTAGCCCGCACCGGTCATCTTCTGCTGCACCTCGTAGGCGACGTAGCCGCCCAGGAGATAGAACGAGCCGTGCGCCATGTTGACGACGCGCATGAGCCCGAAGATCAGAGAGAAGCCGCTCGCCACGATGAACAGCAGTCCGGCAAAGGTAAGAGCGTTGAGGAGGGTGCGGGTGAAGCTCTGCCAGTCGTCCACGGCGGAGCCAAAGGTCGTCGTACGCCAGTTGCCGCCGATGTCGGGCGAAGGGTTGGCGAGCACGAGGATATAGAGGAGCGCAAACCCCACGAGAAGTCCTACGACGACCCTCGGGGCGAGCCTCCGGAGATCCAACTGTGCCATTCGCTCGTTCATAGAGACCGAAACCTAACAAGGAAGCGCCGCAGACACAACAGGGAACGAACGATTATCGATTATCTGCGGCGCGCCATGCCTTCTTGCCTCTCGTCGGCCACGAGAGGAGAGCTTCGTGAATCGCCGTCAACGCCTTGACCGCCGCTTCCCGACCGCCTACTCTCGGAGACGATGCAATGACACTCCTGGAGGGCAGATGAGCGACACCTACCATGCCGTGATCCCGTACGAGTCGATGGACCCACTCGCGATCGGTGCCACCGACGACGAGTCGAAGAAGCACCGGGACACCCTGACCCTCGATATCCCCGCCGCCAATCTGGTCGCAGCGGTCTATCCCGACGAACCGACACCTGTCGGAGACACGACAGAGGCTGCACGACGGGCTCTGGTGGAGCCGTTCGACGGCCCGACGTTCGCCGACCTCCTGGCGGGCAAGGCGAGCATCGCCGTTGTGATCGACAACCAGTTCCGCCCCACCCCCTCATCAAAGTTGCTGCCTCCCGTCTTCGACGCGATCGAGGCGGCGGGCATCACCGACGTACGGGTCGTCTGCGCAAACGGCAAGGTCTTTCCCATGTCCGAAGCAGACATGGAGCAGAAGATCGGGATGGCCAACCTCGCCCGCATGGAGGCAAACGGCTGGGCGTTCCATCAGAACGACCCGCAGAACCCGGATGCGTACACGTTCGTCGGCGTCTCGTCGGGCGGCACGCCTGTCTGGCTGCACAACGAGGTGGCGTCGAGCGAGCTGAAGATCACGATCGGACAGGCTCAGGCGAACCACTGGGGCGCCGGCGGAGGCGGCAAGCTGATCCTCCCCGGCGTCGTCTCCGACGCGACGATCGAGTCGAACCACTGCGCGTTCGTCACCTCGCCGCAGACGCACTATGGCGCCTACGCGGGGCCGATGCGATCGGACATAGACGAGGTCGCGACGATGTGCGGTCTCGACTGCACGATGAACGTCATCCTCGACACGCACGGCCGCGTGATCGACTGCATCTTCGGCTCACACCCCGAGGCACACCGTGAGGCGATCCGCCGCTTCAATGCGATCTACGCCTATGACAGCTGGGTCGAGGAGAAGGGCCAGGCCGACATCGTCATCTGCGGCGTGTTTGCACCCACCGACCACCTGTTCTTTCATACCGGTTGGGGCTGCATGTCCGCCGACCTCGTCTTGAAGGACGGCGGCACGATCATCTATACGAGCCCGTCACCCGGGGTCTCGACGGCGATCGGCGACTTCCCCGGCTTCGCGCTGATGGACCTGATGAAGCCCTACATGCCACCGACTGCAGCCAACTACGAGCGGGTGCTGCATGACATCCACAAGCGTGAGATCCAGATGTGGGCCGGCTGCATCTGGGTGCCGATCTACGAGGTGATGACGCGCAAGCACCTGACCGTCGTCACCCTCGAGGAGAACCTGGAGATGGCCGCCGACATCGGCCTCGACGCGACGACGTCCCTCGACGACGCGTTCGCGGCCGCGATGGCCCGCCACGGCAAAGACGCGAAGGTGGCGATCCTGCCGTACGCCCGCTACCAGTTGCCGAAGAACGCGGTACGAATGGCGACCTCCGAGCCGAGCATCGTTGCTCACGCGACGATCTAGGACGCACTGTCTGACGTGTCCCGAACAGCGATCCCGGGCTTCCTGCCCGCGCACGGCGTCGCAGACAGCGATGCCGTACGCGGGCAGATCCGCGGATCGACGACGATCCTCGAAATCCTGCGAATGTATCCCGACGGGCGAGCTGCACAGCTGATGTCACGGATCTACTGGCCGTGTGCCCACTGCGGCGGCGCCATCCGGGAACCCCTGACGATGGCCGCGCTGCGCCACGCGCGCGACCCGAGGGCCGTGCTCACCGCATTCCGCGCTCTCGCCCTCGATGGGCCGACCGATGATCAGGTGTCTCTCGCTACTGAACGGCAGCCGCGGTGATGGTGGTGCGGTTTGCCCCGGTGGGGCACGGCAAGAAACGGAGGGCCCGGTGAGCCCCACGGAGGCGTGGACTGGCCAGTCGCTGCAGCGATTCGAGGACGATGTGCTGCTCCGCGGCGAGGGTCGTTTCCTCGACGACCTCTCCCCCGTCGCCCACACCTGCCACGCGGCCGTGGTCCGGTCGCAGCTCGCACACGCCCGGATCGTCGTGGACGTGCGCGCCGCGCTAGCGGCACCCGGCGTGGTCGGCGTCCTCACAGGGGCGGACGTGATGGCTCTCTCGCGACCCTTCCCCGCCGGGATCGACAGCGGCACGCCGCAGTACGCGACGGCCATCGAGACGGTGCGCTACGTCGGTGAGCCAATCGCAGTCGTCGTCGCCCGGGATCGGTATCTCGCCGAGGATGCCGCAGAGCTCGTCGATGTGGACTACGACCCGCTCGATGTCGTGCTCGACCCGGTCGCCGCCGCTGCAACCGCAGTCCACGACCGGACGTTCGCCTACGGCGACGTCACCGCTGCAATGGCGCAGGCCCATCTCGTCCTGCGCCAGACGTTCCATGTGCCCCGCTTCACGTGCACGCCGGTCGAGTGCTATGCGGTCGTCGCCGACTGGAATGCGACAGAGGGGCGCCTGACCACCTGGGCGAACTTCCAGGGGCCGTTCACACTTCACGGGGTCGCAGCCGCCGCGCTCGGGTTGAGGGGCGACCGGCTCCGACTTCTGACGCCACCCGACTCCGGCGGATCGTTCGGTACGAAGTCGTCGGTCTTCGCCTACATCGTGCTGATGGGTCTCGCTTCACGGCATCTCCGTGTACCGGTGACCTGGACAGAAGACCGGCTCGAGCACCTCGCCTCGAGCGCTGCAGCAACGGGTCGCACCACCGAGGTCGAGGCAGGTTTTACCGCCGACGGCCGACTGATCGCCCTCCGCTACGACGCAATCGAGGATGTCGGCGCCTACGTCCGTGCACCGGAGCCCGCGACGCTCTACCGCATGCACGGCTCGCTAACGGGCGCATACACGGTGCCGAACGTGGGCGTGCGCAACCGGGTAGTGCTGACCAACACGCAACCGTCGGGCCTGAATCGCGGCTTCGGCGGGCCACAGCTCTACTTCGGGTTGGAGCGGACGATGGCGATTGCGGCAAAGCGGCTCGGACTCGACCCGGCCGAGCTCGCACGGCGCAACCTGATCCCGGCAGACGCAATGCCGTATCGCACGCCGTCGGGCGCCCTCTACGACTCCGGCGACTACGCCGCGTGCCTCGATCACGCCCTCGAGCTCGCCGACTACGCCGGGCTCCGCACCCGGGTCGAGAAGGCCCGCGCCGACGGGCGCCTCGCCGGGATCGGACTTGCCTGCATCGTCGAGCCCTCGATCTCGAACATGGGGTACATCACCCTTGCCCAGACGGCCGACGAGCGCGCGCTCACGCTGCCGAAATCGGGAAACGCCGAGGGCGCCTCGGTCTCGATCAACCCTCTCGGCGGGATCACCGTACGGCTCGCGACGACGCCACAGGGCCAGGGTCACAGAACCGTCTGCGCCCAGGTCGTCGCGGACACGCTCGGCTGCACGCCCGACGAGGTGACGGTGATGTCGGAGATGGACACTGCCAGCGTGCCCTGGACGGTCGCTTCGGGCAGCTACTCGTCGCGCTTCTCGGGTGTTGCCGTTGGTGCGGTGCAGGCTGCCGCACTAAAGCTTCGGGCGAAGATCGATGCGATCCGGACTCACGCAGGGGACGAGAATCTCTCGCTCCGTCGCGTGGCGGGGATGGCTCACTGGAATCCCGAGGGACGACCGGCCGGCGAGGAGCCCGGCCTCTCGGCGGTTGCCTTCTGGGCCCCGCCGACGCTCGATCCTCCCGACGGCGAGGATCGTGTCGCCTCGTCGGCGGCTCACGGCTTCATCGTTGACCTCTGCGCCGTCGAAGTCGAGCGAGCAACGGGGCAGGTCCGCGTTCTCGACTACGTCACGGTGCACGATGCAGGACGTCTCCTCAACCCGCTCCTCGCCAACGGGCAGGTGATGGGCGGATTCGCGCACGGCCTGGCTGCCGCCCTCTATGAGCGCCACGTCTACGACGAATCCGGCAACCTGATGACCGCGTCGCTCGTGGACTATCTCACTCCTACTGCGCCCGACATTCCTGCGCTGCGCATCGGTCATCTGTCGTCACCGTCGCCCGTGACCGCACTCGGCGCGAAGGGTATCGGCGAAGGAAACACGATGAGCGCACCCGTCTGTGTGGCAAACGCCGTCGCAGACGCAATCGGGCGCGATGACGTCGAGTTGCCCCTGACACCACCGAGAGTCTGGGAACTGCTCGACCGCGGAGACGAGGCATGAAGCCGGTCACGTTCGAGTACGTCGCCGCCCGCTCGGTCGAGGAGGCAGTTGCCGCACTCGGCCGTGACGACGACGCAAAGCCGATCGCCGGCGGACAGAGCCTCGTGCCGGCGCTCAACATGCGTCTTGTCCGACCGACGCTGCTCGTCGATCTCAACAGGGCCGGCCTCGACACGATCGAGTCGAAGGGCTTCCTCCACGTCGGTGCCACCGTGCGTCAGGCGACCCTCGAGCACGACCTGCGCGCGCATCCGCTGCTCCGCGAAGCGCTTCCGTTCGTCGGCCACTTCGTCACGCGTAATCGTGGCACCGTGGGTGGAAGCATTGCGCACGCCGACGGGTCGGCCGAGATACCCGTCTGTCTCTCCGCTGTCGGCGGCACAATCGTGGCGGAGGGGCCAGGAGGGCGCCGGGAGATCGAACCGGATGCCTTCTTCGTGACCCATTTTCTGACGACGCTCGGGCCGGGAGAGCTTGTCGTCGCAACCCTCTGGCCCCAGCCGGAGGAGCATGAGGGGTCGGCGTTCGAGGAGTTTGCTCTCCGCGCAGGTGACTACGCCCTTTCCATGGTCGCGGTCGTGCTGCGGCGGGTTGACGGAGTCGCGCAGAACGTCCGGATCCGGGTCGGCGCGGTGACCGATCGCCCGACAGGAATCACCGGGGCCGAAGCGGCGCTCGAGGACGTGTGCATCACGCTGGCCATCGCGCAGGAAGCGGGAAGGATCGCCGCGGCCGCCGTTGACCCACCCGGCTCGATCCACGCGACGCCCGGGTACCTCCGCTCCCTCACGGGCACACTCGTCGAGCGAGCGCTCCTCCGCGCATGGGAGCGAGCAGGATGACCGAGATCACGGTCACAGTGAACGGCCGGACGGTGGTCGAGCAGGTCGAGCCGCGGCTCCTACTCACCGACTTCCTCCGCCATCGCCTGGGCCTGACCGGCACTCACGTCGGCTGCGAGCACGGCGTCTGTGGCGCCTGCACCGTGCGCCTCGACGGTGTCGCCGTTCGCGGCTGCTGTCTCCTTGCCGTGCAGACGGACGGCTCGGCCGTCGAGACGGTCGAGTCGCTCGCCGAAGACGGCCCGCTGTCGCCACTCCAGGCAGCGTTCAAACGCCACCACGCACTGCAATGCGGCTTCTGCACGCCCGGCATCCTGATCGCTGCCGCGGATCTCCTGTCCCGCGGTCACCCGTCCCACGAGGCGATCGTGGACATGCTCTCCGGGCACCTGTGCCGCTGCACCGGCTACGCCCCGATCGTCGCCGCGATCGAGGAAGCCCGTGACGCTCCGGCGCAGGCGCAGGAGCCCGCAGGATGAATCTCGCGCAGTCTCTCCTTGCAGCCTGTGAGCGACATCCGAAGGCCGAGGCGTTTCCCGGAATCAGCTACGGCGCGTTGTTGCCACGCGTGGCCCGGCTCGCGGGCGGCCTCGGGGTCGCACCCGGCGACCGGGTGGCGGTCGTCCTCGACAACAGGGTCGAGACGGCGCTGCTCTACTGGGCAACCCAGTGGGCGGGCGCCGTCTTCGTGCCTCTCTCATGGCGCCTCCCGGAGGAAGAGCTCGGCTACTGCATCGCCGATGCGGGTGCAGGCCTCGTCATCCGCGACGGCGATCGCCTGCCCGAGGGGCCCGAGCACGCCGGCGCACTCGATCGCGACGAGAGCGAGATCTCTCTGCTTCTCTATACCTCGGGTACGACCGGAAGGCCGAAGGGCGTGCCGCGAAGTCACTCGGCCGACCGCGCCGGCGGCTTCAGCCAGGCGCTCCAGCATGGCTACTGCCACGCCGATCGCACCCTTGGCGCGATGCCCCTCTATCACACGATGGGTATCCACTCCCTGCTTGCGATGCACCTCGTCGGCGGTTGCTATGTCCCACAGGACCGCTGGAACCCGGGCGAGGCGCTCCGCCTGATCGAGGCAGAGCACATCACATCGCTCTACCTCGCGCCCACGCTGTTCTACGACCTCGTCAGTCACGACAAGGTCGCCCGGCACAACCTCTCGAGCGTTCGAGCACTCGGCTACGCCGGCGCGGCAATGACCTCTGCGCTCGTAGCGCGGTGCGTCGAGGTCTTCGACCCCGGGATCTTCGTCAATCACTACGGCTCGACCGAGATCTATACGTTCTCGATCGGCGGAGACCAGGTAGCCAAGCCCGGCTGTGCGGGACGGCCCGCCGTGAACGCACGGTTGAGGCTCGGGCCCGAGGGGGAGATCTGCGTCCATCTCTCAGGTGACGAGTCGTTCGGCGGCTACTGGCACCGCCCCGACGCCGACGAGAAGGCGCTCCGGGACGGCTGGTACCACACGGGCGACATCGGACATCTCGATGGCGACGGTGACCTCTGGATCGACGGACGGCTCGACGACATGATCATCTCCGGTGGAGAGAACATCCATCCGCTCGAGGTCGAAGACGTCCTCGCCGGCCATCCGGATGTTCGCGAGGTGGCGGTCGTCGGAGCACCCGACGACCGGCTCGGACACCGGGTCGTTGCCGTTGCCGTTGTCGTCGAAGGCACGACGCCTGAGGAACTCGACGCGTACTGCCTCGCATCTCCACTTGCCCGGTTCAAGCGGCCACGGGAATACCAGCTTGTGCCGACGCTTCCAAAGAGTGCATCAGGGAAGATACTCCGCAGAGTCCTACGAGACGAGCAGAAGGAGAGCATGTGACCGAATACGACGGGTTCCGGGTAGACCGCGATGCCGACCGGGGCGTGGCGACGGTCACGCTGGACGTGCCCGGGAAGCTCAACCGGGTTTCGATGCTTGCACGTGACCAGCTCGCAGCGCTCTTCGCCGAGCTCGACCGCGACGAGTCGGTGCGGTTCGTCGTGCTCACCGGAGCGGGCGGACAGTTCACCGCAGGCGGTGACATTGCCGGTTTCCTGACGAAATCTCCCTGGGTGGTCTCCCAGCTTGCAAAGAACGTCGCGGCACCCGAGCGCTGCTCCAAGCCGGTGATCGCGAAGCTCCAGGGGTACGTCTTCGGGGTCGGACTCGAGCTGGCGCTGGCCTGTGATTTCCGTATCGCCGCGGACGACATGCAGATGGCACTCCCCGAGGCGACGATCGGGATGATCCCTGGCTCGGGCGGCACGCAGCGACTCGCCCGCCTCATCGGCGTCGGGCGGGCCAAGGACATCATCATGCGCGGCCGCCGAGTGAAGGCCGACGAGGCTCTCGCCATCGGCCTCGTGACAGAGGTCGTCGAGGTAGAGCACCTCGACGACACGGTCAGCTCCCTGATCACGGAGCTCTCGCGCCACGCACCGCTCTCCCTCGCGATGTCGAAACGCGTCCTCAACACCGTGTACGACGGACCACTCCATGTCGGCATCGAGCTCGAGGGCCTCGCCTACGGACTCATGCAACAGACACACGACTTCCGCGAGGGGGTCGAGGCGTTCGTGGAGAAGCGGAAGCCCGAGTTCGACGGAACGTGAGGAAGAACCCGCTAGCGGTCGGGGAACGGGCGGACCGCGCACTCGGGTGCGCCCATGCGCGTGGCCAGGGCCTCACCGCTCACAAGTGAGGGTCTTGCCCGGCCGACGGTGATCGCGTAGACCTCGGAGTGGCCGGCCGCGTAGAGCTTCGCGGCCGCCACGATCTCGTTGTGGTAGAAGCGGAAGTACTCTGCAAGCGACGCTATCTGCTCTTTCTCCGCCGGGGTCGCGCCCTTCAGCTTCCCGATCTCTCTGGCGAGACGCACTCCGATCTCGGCGCCCGGCTGGATAACGGCGAAGCCTTTCTCGGAGGGCAGGCCGAGCTCCTCGGTATCGGCGCGCGCCTGTTCACAGAGGTGCGCAAGGCTCTCGGCCAGAGCCGATCGCTGCGGCTCCTCCTTGCCACGGCCGCATCCGCCGACAACGAGTGCGAGACCGACGAGGAGTGTGGTTATCGAGGCTCTACGCACGACAGAAGACTCTACCGACGCTCCCACGCAAGACCGGCGGCGAGAACCGTACGGTCGTCGGGAGCGACAAACTGCATGTTCCCGACAGCAAGGCCCGCCCAGCCGATCATGTTGACCCAGCGCAGAAAAGACGAGAAGGGCGACCGCACCTCAAGCTCGTCGGCATCCTCTGTGGGAAGGTCAACGGCGAAGCAGGGGGACACGTAGAGATCGACCTCGGGGTCGTAGGCCCGCCACGTGTCGATTGCCGTCCGGGCTACGACGACAGCGTCGGGTGTAACGCGTTGAGCCGCCTCGAGCTTTGGCCGGATCGTGCCGGCGTACTCGTCCGCGCGGGACGGGAACGTCGCCCGATGACTCCAGGCCGCCTCGTGGAGGAAAAGGGGCCAGGTGTCCGCGCTGGCAGCAGGGATCTCCGACTCGACGACGCGCGCGCCGAGTCGCTCGATGTCCGCGACCCACGCCTCGGCGTCGTCACTCTCCTCCATCGGGCGCCCGTCGCCGAGATCGGGCGCTCGACGCAGCAGGCCCACCGTCAGGCCGTCGAGACGGGGCTCGGGCACCTCGTGGCCCGAAAGCACCGACCAGAGCAGGGCGACGTCCTCGACCGTCCGCCCCATCGGCCCGACGGTGTCGAACGACGGAGAGAGAGGAAAGATGCCGTCGAGCGGCAGCAGTCCCCAGCGGGACTTGAGACCAACGGTGCCGCAGGCCGCCGACGGCAGGCGAATCGAGCAACCGGTGTCGGTGCCGAGGCCGAGATCGACGAGTCCGGCTGCGAGTGCGGCCGCATTGCCCGAAGAGGATCCGCCCGTCGTCTTCCCGGGATGCAACGGGTTGTGCACCGTCCCGTACCACGGGTTGGTACCGAGCACGCTCCAGGCGAACTCCGGCAGGTTCCCTTTTCCGACAACGACCGCTCCCGCGTCGAGGACGCGCTGCACGACGGTCGCGTGACGGTCGGGCACGTGGTCGGCGTAGATCCGCGACCCGTAGGTCGTGCGAATACCTGCTGTGTCGATGAGATCCTTGACGAGCAGGGTACGCCCGGCAAGCGGGCCGTCCATGGCACCCCGGAGCGGCTCGGCAAGCCACGTGATTGCTGCATTGAACGGATCGACGGCCGTGGCGAGGGCCGGCATTTCCCCGGGGCCCACGCGGCTGCCCCCGCTCATGACGGAATCAGTGCAATGCACTCGACTTCGATCTTCGCCCCGGGGATCACGAGTGCCGAGATCTCGACGAGCGTCGATGCCGGTCGGGTCTCGCCGAAGACCTCCTGCCGCACCGGGTTCACGAGGGGGCGATCGCTGACGTCGGTCAGGTAGACGGTCACCTTGACGACGTCCTCGAACGTACAGCCACCCGCGGCGAGCACGGCACGCATGTTCTCGAACACGCACCACGCCTGTGCCACGACGTCGTCTCCGCCGACGAGCTCGCGTTGCTCGTCTACGGGAACCATCCCGGAGACGAACAGGAATCCTCCTGCCTCGACCGCATCCGTGAAGTGCGAGATCGGCTCGGCCTGCCCTACGACCCGGAGCTCACGGCGCCGCGACGTCGTCATGCGACACAGACCCTGAGCGCATCGAAGCCGCCCTGGACGACCCGAGGCCCGACGAAGTCCGTCCAGTGGCCCTGCTGGTCGCCGGCGGGGCCGTCCTCGATCTCGCTCCCAACGCCGGTGTCGCACAACCACGTTGCGCGTCCGTTCGCGTCGCAAAAACGTGCCACGACCTCGTCCTGCGACGCTCCGATCATCGTGCTCGCATCCAACCTGGCCATCCGACACTCCTCTTGGCGTATCTGTAGTTGGCTGATCCTACGACGCGGACAACAGTGCCTGCGCAGCCTCGCGGATCTCGGTCAGCGTCTGGCGCGGCGTCAGCGACTCCGGGTCAACGCGAAGCTCGATCACGGCAGGGCCGCCACACGCCAGCGCTTCTCCGAGCGCCACGGCAAAGTCCTGCGTCCGCTCGACGACTGCACCATGCGCACCGAAAGCTCGAGCCAGTGCTGCGAAGTCAGGATTGGCGAGGTCTGTCCCCACCACACGGCCCGGGTAGTGGCGCTCCTGGTGCATCCTGATCGTCCCGTACATGCCGTTGTTGACGACGAGGATGACGACCGCAAGATCGTTCTGTACGGCAACTGCAAGCTCCTGCCCCGTCATCAGGAAGTCGCCGTCGCCCGCAATGCAGACGACCGTCCTCCCGGGGTGGAGGATCTTCGCCGCAATGGCCGCCGGGACGCCGTACCCCATTGCCCCACTCGTGGGCGCAAGCTGTGTGCGGTACTTCCTGAACTCGTAAAAGCGATGTGCCCAGACCGTGAAGTTACCCGCGCCACTTGCAAGGATCGCGTCGGCCGGTAGGCGTTGTCGCAGGATCGCCATGACGTCTCCCAGATGGAGGTCGTCGCGACCCGGCGAGTGCTCGAGGTTCGCGAGGTAGGCCGCCCGTCCCCGCCGCGTCTGTGCCTGCCACCGACTGGGGTCGAGCGCGGGCTGTTTTCCGAGGGCTCGCGCAAACGACTCCGGCGACGCGACCACGCCAAGCGTTGGTGTGTAGACACGGCCGATCTCGTTGGGATCGGCCGTGACGTGGATGAGCACCTGCTTCGGAGTCGGAACGGTGAGGAGCGTGTATCCGGAGGTCGTGATCTCGCTCAGGCGATCACCGATCACGAGGAGCACATCGGCGTCACGCACGCGTTGTGCGAGGCACGGGTCGGGCCCCAGCCCGAGGTGGCCAACGTACGTCTCCGCCGCGTTGTCCACGTAATCCTGGCAGCGCCACCCGGATGCGACGGGAAGCCCCCCGGCGACGCACCAGGCCGTCAGTTCCTCGTTTGCCTCCGCGCTCCACGGAGCACCGCCAACGATCACGAATGGGCGGTCTGCCTCGGCGAGAAGGGCCCGTGCCTCGGCAACGTCATCGTCCGAAGGATGGGTACGCGTGATGGAGTACGGAACGGCATCGTCTGCACCCGACTCGTCCACGAGCATGTCCTCGGGAAGCGCGAGCACGACCGGCCCGGGCCTCCCGGACGTGGCAACACGAAATGCACGAGCAAGAAGCTCGGGAATACGATCGGCGCTCTCTATCTGTGCCACCCACTTCGCCATCGGCCCGAACATCTGCCGGTAGTCGATCTCCTGGAACGCCTCCCGCTCCATCATCTCCCGACCGACCTGCCCGATCAGGAGGATCAGAGGGGTCGAGTCCTGATAGGCCGTGTGAATGCCTGCAGCTGCGTGCGTCGCCCCTGGGCCGCGCGTGACCATGCAGATTCCCGGGCGGCCAGTGAGCTTGCCGTATGCATCGGCCATGTTCGCAGCGCCGACCTCGTGACGACAGGAGACGAACCTGATCGGAGCATCGTGGAGCGCGTCGAGCACGGCGAGGTAGCTCTCACCCGGCACGCCGAACGCCACCTCCACACCGTGGACGACCAGCTGGTCCACGAGGAGCTGCCCACCGGTCCTCACGCCAGGCGGATGGGCCGCTCGAGATAGACCGTTGCCGTCTGGAGCTCCGGGCGCGCGCCGTCTGCCGGATCGGTGTACCGAATCGTGCGCTTTCCCGCCCACTCGGCGGGCAGGATCATCACGCGAACAAATGCCGTCGCCCGGTGCTCTGAAGCGGTAGCGAGCACGGGATCTGCCCCCGACTCGAACCACGCTCCACCCGTGCCATAGGAGGCCGTCTTGCCCTCTGTGGCAACATCGAGCTCGCCATGGAGGAGGTAGCGAATCCCGGGGCCAGGATGGGTGTGCCTGTAGGCAATCCCGCCGGGTGGGAAGTCGACGCGATCACAACGCACCACCCAGTCTGCATACGGGTCGATCTGAACTCGTCGCGAGAGAAGAGCTCCTTCGGCCTCCTCGGCACCCTCGTCGAGTTGCCAGACGAGTGCGTGCCCCTCGACCTCTGCCGCACCGAAGGACGCTGTTTCATTCGCGACGTCGTAGACGACCCGGTGGCCACCGGCGGTCGCAGCACCGGTCTCGAACTCGTAGAGGGAGAGTCGCATGTTCGTTAGGACTATATCTCGCCTCGCGACACCGGGCGACCGGGTACGGTCGCTTCGGTCGTACGCGCCCATCGAGAGACCGGGTTCCGACCTACCCGACCGCGGTGCCCCCTACGAATCGTGCGATACGCTCTTCCATCGCAGCCATCGCAGCCATCGCACGGGTCTGGCCCGCGGGCGGGCCCCTTCAGGATCGCGCGAAGCGCGCAAAAAAGTGTTTCACGAGGGGC
>JBAXFL010000033.1:0-28563 GCA_037139935.1 Thermoleophilia bacterium
CGATCCGCAGGCCGAGCAGATCCTCCGCGATCGACTCGACCGGCACCGGGATCTCATCGCCACCGAACACGCGCGCATACCGATCGCGCAACGCATGCGCGCGGGGGTCGACGTAGGAGTTGGTAGCCGACGCCACAGTCTTCTGACAGTAGTGCCCCGCGCAAGCCACGTCCATACCGGACAAGTCCGGGAGCGAACGGCGGCTTCTTACAATTCGGAAGCGCTTTGGCCCGGCTGTTCTGAAAGGTGCTCTACTCGGCTACGTAGCCGACTTCATGGCCCCAGCGATCACGGCCACCTGTCCGGTGAATTGCGGCGTAGAGGGGAAGCTGCCTGGCGTGCTCGAAGTCGGCGTATGCCGGCCAGCGGCCGAGCTGATCAGTCAGCGCGGCAAGTTCGCGATGAATGCGCTCGTCTGACCAGATTGTCGGACGTCCTCCCCCTGTCGGTCGCCTGGTCGCGAGCACGAAGTGCCGGTCCCGCGTTGTTCCCCGAGCCCGCAGCACGCCGGCGCGTGCGAGGGCGTTGAGCTCGCGAGAGGCTGTCGAACCACTGACGTGGACAAGCTCCGCGTACTCGCGGATCGTGAGCATGTGTCGGCCGTCCACGGTCATTGCAGCGATCGCTCTCTCTTGGGCAGGTGTGAGTTGCAGAGGCAGCCGTAGTGAGCGCGTCAGGGCATTGAGGTCGCGAACCTTCGCCGCGACGCGCTCGAACTCCACTGCCAAACCCTCGATGAAGTACATGAGCCACCCGTTGAGAGTCCGTGACCTCTTGATTTCTCTGAGAGCTTCCTGATACGCGTCCCTGTCGTCGGCGTAGTACCGCTCGGGCGAAAACAGCGGCCGCGCAAGGAATCCTTCGCGATACATGACGGCCATCGCAAAGAGTCGCGCCGTTCGACCGTTGTAGTCGGCAAAGGGATGAACCTCTGCGACTTCGAAGTGTGCAACGCCGGCGAGGATCGGAGCCGGGTACTCCGGGTTTTCGCGCTGACGTTCGAGCCAATCGAGCCTTGCATTCATGAGCGCAGGGACATCGCTCGGATCCGGAGCGACGTGGTAGACCGCGAGTGCATCACCTACAGCTACGACACCGTCACGCCACTCCCCCTCGTGGTGTGGTGCAAAGCGACTCTGCTCGCGACCCAATCCACGCGTCAGAACGCCATGCAGGCTCTTCAGGAACGCCCCGCTGTACTCGACCTGCCCGTTCTCGTGGGCGACCGTAACGAAGTCCATCGCCGCGACGTAGTTGACGAGCTCGAGCTTGGCCCTGTCATTGGGGACGAGCTCGTGCTCGAGCGCTCGGAGTGCCTCCAACCGCGAGAGCTCATTGCCCTCGATCAGGTTGGAGTAGTGAATCGACCCGACCTGCGCGTCGCGACGAAGAACGTCTTCCTGGGCAGGCAGCAGCTCTGCGTTCTCGATCGCACCTCGTGCTCGTTCAATCCGGCCGAAGGCCTGGACTATTGCGGGCGGATAACGGTTGAAGGCAGGAAAGTAGTCCATTTACGCCAACGCCAGAACTCTAGACGAAGCATATAATCAATAGATCAGAAGCTTTCACTTCTCCGAAGCGCAGGTTTCGTAGGTTGAATCGTACCACGAGCGACACCGGCCTACGGAACCTCTCACTACAGGAAATCATCGCGTAGAACAGCCTGGTTCTGGGGATACAGGGCGCTTGCGATGGGACAAACTCAGCCATTCAGGCTATGCCAAGCGCATGGAATCGACCTACAAAACATATTGCGCGGCCATGGCAGACGGCATCATAGCTCTCTTTTACAGGTTTGGAGCCTTGCTCCCAGCGCTACCTACAGAACCTTTCACGCCAGTGAACGAACGAGCGGCGTTCAGCACAATTGTGCGCTCGGCCGGCAGCAGCATCCCCGAGTACTCGAGCAGCCGCTCCTCGATCCGCAGGCCGAGCAGATCCTCCGCGATCGACTCGACCGGCACCGGGATCTCCTCCCCGCCGAACACGCGCGCATACCGATCGCGCAACGCATGCGCCCGGGGGTCGACGTAGGAGCTTGTGGCTGACGGCACAGCCTCTTGATAGTAGTGCCCAGGGCGAGCCACGTCCATAGCGGGCAAGTCCTGAACCGGCGTGCGGGTTCTTACGGGTGCGGTGTTGCCCGAAAATGTCTGGACAGGACATCTTGCGCACAACCGGTCGCTGTGCTGAGATTCCTTGATGCCACAAGACAACTCGAAGGCACGGTGCGTTCCGCGGGAACATCCGGTTGCCGCTGACCGTTTCCCCCGACTGAGTTGCTGCTGAGCGCCGCGTACACGAGTGGTTGTGCCAACAGACCTCCCGGCTGATCATCCAACCGCTGTTGCCTTTCTCGATGAGACCGGCGCGATCGCGAGCGATCGGATCTTCGCCGTCGGCTGCCTCAAGGTCGTCGAACCGGCGGATCTACTTCGACCGGTGCAGAAGCTGAGGGACCGGCGGCATTGGTACGACGAGATCCACTGGGTCGACGCGACGCGAGAATCGGTGCCGTTCTACAAAGAAGTAATCGACATCGTGCGCAGCGCACCCGGCGTCAGATTCTCGTGCTTCGTCGCCGACCGGCAAGCGGCAGACCCTGTCAGCCGCTTCGGCAGTCCATGGGCTGCCTACGAGCGTCTCGCGGCTCAACTGCTCATCGGAAGCATCCAGCCCGACGAACTCGTATGCGTTCTCGCCGACGAGTATTCGACCCCCGACGACGTGTGCTTCGAGACGGATGTTCGAGAGTCCGTCAATTCCCGGCTCGGGAGACTCGCGGTCACGAGCGTGTGCCGGCTCGACTCCCGTGCGGCAGTGCCGATCCAACTCGTAGACATGCTGACGGCCGCAGTCGCCTTCGAGTTCAGGCAGGCGCTCGGGCTTGCCGGGGCGAGGTCTCCCAAGGCAGAGCTCGCACGCTACGTGCGCGAGGCGTACGGCGTACCGTCGTTCCTCGCTGGAATCGATCGCAAAGGCATCAACGTTAAGACGTACCAAGATCGGAGCCGGATCGCCGGACTCAGCTGATCTTCATCGCCCGCCAGGTACACTACAAGTGCGCGGGTGAGGGCCTCTGGCCTTTAGCCCGCTCTTTTTTTCGAGCGATCCGGGTTTGACGCTCGATCGGCACCGGGATTTCCTCGCCGCCGAAAAGGCGCGCGTACCGATCGCTCATCACGGTCTGGGGGCCTAGCCTAATTCTCCACGCTTGTGTGGTTCAATGCGAGGAGCTATGAATCCGCATCGTTTCGTCATTCTCGACCAGCTGAGCGCGAACGAGCTCGGCCACTTCCCGACCCGCGCGGCCGCAGAAGAGTGCTGGCTTCGATTCATCGACGCCGAACCGACCGCTGTCGAGCACCTCGAGATCTGGGACTATGACGAAGACGTCCGCCTGGACGTCGATCTGGACGCAGTCCGGGCGACAACTGCGGCGTAGAGGCGAACCTCAGGCGCGGAGCTCGTTGAAGCCAGCGGCTGCGAAGTCGCCGTCGAACGCGAGAGCGTCGGTGATGCGCTTTCTCCTCATGAGGGCGAAGCTCGTTGCGTCGACGAACGAGTACGGGCGCTCGTCGTGGATGCGCAGCCAGGCCCAGGCGTCGGCTTCGAGCTGTTCGTCGACGCGCTCGCGCCGGAGGCTGCTGGCATCAAGCACACGGTCGAGCCAGACCATCGCATCGCGATGGCCGGAGCGGCGGCGGAGGAACGTCCACGTCTCGGCAATCACCGCCGATGACGTGACAAGGCGCCCCATGTCGTACACCCCCTGCAGCGCGAGCGCTTCGTCACGGCGACCGTCACGCGCGACCATCTGCGCGATCCAGAACGAGCTGTCAACGAAGATCATTCGTCGGGTCCGAGCGGGCCGTAGAGGTACTCGTCAATGTCATCGACCGGCTCGACATCCGAAAAGAGGGGTGCGATTTCGCCGATCCAGCTGAGGCCCCGGACATCGTTCGTCGACAGTCCGCGTTCGACGCACTCGCGCACGACGGCGCTCTTCGACGTGTTGCGGGCGGCAGCCTCTCGCTCGAGCCGGTCGTCGAGCTCGGGGTCGATGACGATGTTGATGCGGCGCATTCTTGTCATGGTTACACATCTTTTGTGTTGAGTGTGTAACAACAGTGTGCCGGGAAGAGCGTGGAATGTCCACTGGCCGGGATACAGGCGACCGGCGAAAGCAGGAGACCGGCATCGGCGGCCTCGTTCCTCTCTCCCTCACCGACCTCCCGACTCTACGATGCACGCGTGCGCGCAGTTGCCCTGGGAGCGGATGGCAGGCCCTGCCTCACAGAGGTCGCGGAGCCTGCACCGCCCGGCGACCTCGTCACCGTTCTCGCCTGCGGCCTGTGCGGCTCGGATATGGAAAAGATCGGGCTCTCGCCGCCAGGAGCCGTGCTCGGACACGAGGTCGTAGCCCTGACCGCCGACGGCAGCCGCGTGGTGCTGATCCACCACACGGGTTGCGGGGAGTGCAGCCGTTGCCGCACAGGCCACGAATCGACGTGCGAGCGGTTTTCCGACCCGACGATCGTCCCCGGAGGGTTCGCCGAACGGGCCCGGACTTCGGGCTGGCTCCAGCTTCCTCCCGAGGTGGATGACGCCCACGGGACGTACGTTGAGCCACTCGCCTGCGTGTTGCGCGGAGCGGAGAAGGTGCCGCGTGGACGCATCCTCATCGTGGGGAACGGCTTCATCGGACGACTCTTCGGAGCCGTGCTCGAGACGCGAGGGGACACCGTGTTCGCCGTCGATCGGCATCCGCATCGGGCAGGCGTCGCACCCGACGGGCCGGTGGACGCGGCCGTCCTGTGTGCGCCGGGTGGCGCCGATGTAGCGTTTGCGGCGGTCGAGCCGGGGGGAACGGTGCTGCTCTTCGCCGACGCAGGGATGCTGCCCGCTGCTGCCGTATACCGGAGAGAGTTGACGGTGGTCGGATCGCGGTCGGCAACGCCGCAGCACATGGCGGAGGCCGTTGCCCTCCTCCCCACGCTCGAGGTGCCGGAGCCGACGGTGCTTCCCTTCGAGGAGTTCGAGGAGGGCTTTGCGCTACACCAAGAAGGCCGCGCGCTCAAGGTGGTGCTGGTTCCTTGAACGTCCAACCCTCGCGACCGGCCGCAGTCGGCCACTGCCCCAACTGATGAGAGCTCTCGTCTTCCACGGCCCCGGAGACCTTCGGCTCGAGGACGTCCCGCGACCCGAGGCCACGTCCGAGGGTGACGTGCTCGTGCAGGTCGAGGTGGCGCTCACCGACGGCACTGACCTGAAGGCGTTCCAGCGCGGCCACCCCGTGCTCCTCGGGCCGCCGCCGAGCTCCTTCGGGCACGAGTTCTGCGGGGTCGAAATCGCCACCGGGCGACGTGTCGTTGCAGCCAACTCCGCCCCCTGCGGCACCTGCGCGTCCTGCCTGCGCGGCCAGGAGACACTCTGCCAGAACCTCTTTCCGCTCCTCAACGGGGCCTACGCCGAGTTCATCCTCGTCCCGGAGCGCATCGCGCGCACGAACCTCCTCCCCGTCCCGCCGGGCATGCCGCCCGAGGTCGCAGCGATGGTAGAGCCGCTCGCGTGCTGCTTCCACGGCGTCGAGCGGGCCGGCGTTTCGGCAGGAGACACGGTCGCCGTGATCGGCCTCGGCCCGATCGGGCTCATGCTGTGCGCCTGCGTCGCGGACGCAGGCGGCTGGCCCGTTGGCGTCGGCTCACGCCCGGAGCGACAGGCACTCGCGCCGCTCTTCGGTGCCGAGACCGGCACGGGAGAAGGCGCCGACATCGTGATCGAGGCCGCGGGCTCCGTGGAGGCGTGGCGACGCGCGCTCGCGCTCGTACGACCGGGCGGTACCGTCCTCGCCTTCGGCGGCCTCCCGCGGGAGAGCCGCGTCGATGTCGATCCGTTCCGCATCCACTACGAAGAGGTGACGCTCCGGGGCGCCTTCCATCACGCGCCCCGTCACGTGCGCATGGCACTCGCGTTTCTCGGCAGCGGCGCCTACCCGTTCGAACGGTTGATCACACACCAGGTCGGGCTGGAGGGAGTGGCCGGGCTGCTCGCCGACCCGCCGCCCGACTACCTCAAGGCGGCAGTCGTCGTCTCGGGGTAGACCTGACCCCGCTGCCCTCCGGGGCCGTATCGCAACCCCGGCGACCGGCTGACCCGGCCACCGCCCGGAGGTTCTAGCTTCGCTTGACGCGCGAGCCGCCGACGATAGCCTCGCGGCCGTCGGGGTAGCGCACAAGTGCCTTGCCGTTGCCGTCGTAGTCGGGCGACCAGACGATGAGCTCGGCGTCGTCGCCCGCAACCGTGACAGCCTCACCGAGCGACGACGTCGTACCGCGCCAGTAGGTGACGAACGGGTTGCACTCCCATTCGCGGCCAATCGTCGTCTCCTCGGTGTGGCCGGGCAGAACGCGAATCTCCGGCGGGAGCGTCATCAGCCCCTCCATCACGGAGTGCTCGACGACACCGGGCGGGCCACCGCCGACCGCATCCCTGAAGAGCACATCCCCGCTGAAGCAGATCTCGTCGTTGACGACGAACGCCAGTCCATCGTCCGAATGACCGGGAAGCGCGATCGCGCGCACGCTCAGGCCGCCCGTGACGAGATCGCCCGTGACCACCGGAATCCCGAACCGTGCGCAGAGCTCCTCCTCGTGCTCGACATGATCGCGGTGGGCGTGTGTCCGCAACAGATGCGTTGGCGTCAGCTGCTCGCGCTCGACGACGGCGAGGAGCACTATGAGCGGGGCGCCGCTGTCAACGAACACGGCAGTCCCGCCCGGAGCGTCGGCAAGAAGATAGGCATTCGACAGCCACTGCTCGTGCATCGACCGTACGACAAACATAGGTACATCCTACGCGAGTCCGGCGTGCCTGGTTAGACTGAGGTAGTGCGCAGGGTTCACCTTCTTGCTTCTGTTCTCGTGCTAGCCCTCGGCCTCCTCACTACCGGCTGCCTCGACGGTACGGAGACGACAGCGACTGCCGACAAGGTCGTCGGAGAGCTTCCGACGGCGGCCACCAAGGCCGACGACCTACCCGCCCTGAAGCTCATAGGAGAAGCAGCAGCCGGCAAGGCCGTCTTCGCGAGCCAATCGTGTGGGTCGTGCCACACCCTCGCAGCGAGTGGCACGAGCGGAGCTGTCGGGCCGAACCTCGACGAGTCGAAGTCGTCAACGGAGCTGGTCGTGGCCCGCGTCACAGAGGGTAAGAGCCCGATGCCCGCCTTCGGTGAGACCCTCACCGCCCAGCAGATTGCAGACGTCGCCGCGTACGTCTCCCAATCCACAGGCGGCTGAGACTCCCCGCCTTCTTCCCGCACGACGTTCAGGCATTTGCCTGCGATTTCGACCGGACGCTCGTTGGGCGTGACGGGGTCTTACGTCCCCGCACGTGTGCCGCGATCGCACGATCACGGGCCGCAGGAATCCCGGTGATCATCGCAACAGGGCGCATGTTCCGCTCCGTGCGACCGTTTCTCGAGCAGGCGGGGATCGACGATCCTGTCGTCTGTTACCAGGGTGCGGCAGTCATCGACCCTGCAAGCGGCACGTTCCTGCTCCACGAGCCTCTCGCGCTCGAGTCGGCACGCAGCGTGATCGGTCTTCTCGTGGCCCTCGGGCACTCGCCCAACTGCTACGTCAACGATCGCCTCTACGTCGATACGCACACCGACTACTCCCGCAGGTACGCGACATTCCAGCACCTCCCGGTCGAAGAGGTTGGCGATCTCGTCACGTGGCTCACGGAGCCGCCGACGAAGCTCGCGGTCGTCGCCGACCCCGCAGACATTCCCGCTCTCCGGGCAGCGGTGGCCGAACAGCTGGCCGACCAGGTCTACCTGACGACCTCTCTGCCCCACCTCCTCGAGATGGGCAATCCGGCGGCCTCGAAAGGGACGGGGCTCGCGTTTGTCGCCGAACGCCTCGGAGCCTCGATCGAACGCATCGTGTCCTTCGGTGACGGCGAGAACGACATCGAGTTGATCGACGAGGCCGGGTTCGGAATCGCTGTCGCAGATGCGAATCCAATCCTCCTCGACCGGGCCGACTGGGTCTGCCAGAGCGCCGAGGTCGAGGGGGTCGCCGCCGTGATCGAGGCGTACCTAGACTCCCCCCCATGATCGACCTGCGAGCAGCCCGTTCGGATCCCGACACCTGGCGCGCCGCCCTCGCCCGCAAGAGTGCGGGCGAGGCCTTCGACGCTCTACTTGCAGCCGACGAGCGCTGGCGCTCGCTCGTGCCGCGCGTGGACGATCTTCGCAGCCAGACGAAGTTGAAGGGCAAGCCGACGCCGGAGCAGCTCGCCGGGTTGCAGCAGATAAAGGAGGAGCTCCGCACCGCCGAGGAGGAGCTTGCGGCGGCGGAAGCAGCCCGCGACCAGGCGCTTGCGATCGTCCCGAATCCACCACACGCTTCCGCACCCGACGGAGAGACCGAGGACGATGCCGTCGAGTTGCGCCGCATCGGCGAGCTGCCCGCACTCTCCGAGGTCAAGGAGGCGAGCGAGGTCGGCCGCTTCGAGCTGGAACGTGCCGCACGACTGTCAGGAGCACGCTTCGGCTACATCGTCGGGGACACGGCTCTACTCGCCCTTGCGCTCTACCGCTTCGCCCTCGACCACGTCGCGGCGGCCGGGTTCACGCCGGTTCTGCCACCCGTGCTCGTGCGGGAGGAGGCGATGATCGGCACGGGCTTCTTCCCGACCGAGAAGTCGAACATCTACGAGCTCGAGCAGGACGGCCTCTTTCTGACGGGAACCTCGGAGGTCGCGCTCGCTGCGATGCACATGACGGAGATCCTCGAGGCAGGAGAGCTACCGCTCCGCTACGCGGGGTTCTCGACCTGCTTCCGACGCGAGGCCGGTGCGGCAGGGAAGGACACCCGGGGGATGTTCCGCGTCCACCAGTTCAACAAGGTCGAGATGTTCGTCTTCACGACGCCTGCCGACGCGTGGGCCGAGCACGACCGCATGGTCGCGCTCGAGGAAGACCTGCTGACGCACCTCGGGCTCCCCTATCGCGTCGTCAACGTCGCTGCCGGCGACCTCGGCGCGCCCGCTGCGAAAAAGATCGACATCGAAGCATGGTTTCCGGCGCAGGAGCGCTACCGCGAGGTGACGTCGTGCTCGAACACGACGGATTTCCAGGCGCGGCGGCTCGGGATCCGCTTCCGCGGCGACGACGGCCTCGAGACACCGCACACGCTGAACGGCACCGTCGTCACCGACCGCGCCCTGCTCGCGATCCTCGAGAACTTCCAGGGTGAGGTGCCGGACGTGCTTCGCGCCTATGGCGCCCCGGAGCGCGTCAGCGGCTGAGGCCGGGCACGAGTAGCCGTCGCGGTGCAGGGTCTCGAACGGCATCCGCAGATTTCGTCGTCGCACGGGCCGCCCGGACGCCAAAGGAAGACCCGCCAGGAGATTGCCTCACGGGCGCCGATGCGTAGACTCAGAGCACGGCGGGGTGCGAGAGCGGTCGAATCGGGCGGTCTTGAAAACCGCTGACGGGGCAACTCGTCCGTGGGTTCGAATCCCACCCCCGCCGCTTCTCGTTGTCACAGTGGAGCCACCGCCGAACTCTTGACCGCCGCTGCTGCGGGTCAATAGAGTACCCCGATGGACGAGGCTCTGGTCATTGCGCGGCTTGACAGGCTCACTTTCTGGCCGTATCGGCGACGCGTGCTGCTCTCGATCGGTGCGGCGTATTTGTTTGCGTTCTTCGACGTCGTCAACATCGGAGCGGCGATCCCGACGATCGCGAAACAGTTCGGCGTCTCCACCGGCACCGTCGCAGTGGCCGTCAGCATTGGCCTCGTGGGGTACATCGTCGGGGCCCTGGCGGATGGTTGGGTCTCGGATCGTGTCGGCCGGCGTCCCGCCCTGATGATCTCGATCGTCTTCTTCTCCGTCGGAACGCTGATCTGCGCTCTTGCCCCGTCGATCGACGTGCTCTACGTCGGACGGTTCCTGTCGGGTGTCGGGATCGGTGCGGAGATCGCGACGGCCACGGCGTACATCGCCGGCATCTCCCCGGCCCCGCTGCGCGGGCGTGCAGGCAGCACTGCGGTCTTCTGGGGGTTTATCGGCCTCGCAGTCGTGCCATTCATCGCACTCGCTCTCGTTCCACGCTACGAGGACGGCTGGCGTTATCTGTTCGCGATCGGAGGCATCGGTGGCCTGCTGATCATTCCGCTGCGGCGCCACCTGCCAGAATCACCCCGCTGGCTCATCACACAAGGGCGTCTCGAGGAGGCCGATGCGCTCGTGACCGGTCTCGAGCGCATCGCCGCCGAACAGGGCCCGCTCGCCGAACCGGCACCGGTGCCGGTGCCGGCCGAGGGAAAGCCCCCCGTCACGCCCCGGAGCTACCTGAAGACGCTCGTCGTGTTCACACTGATCTGGTTTGTCTACTACCTTGGGAACTACGGGTGGCTGACTCTCGGAACCACGTTGCTGACCGACCAGGGCTTCACGCTGACGACGAGCCTCACGTTCCTCTGCGTCAGCAGCATCGGATTCGTGATCGGCCCCCTGATCGCGATCCGCGCGGCAGACCGCTACGAGCGCAAGGTGACGATCACTCTCGCGCTGCTCGTCTACTCCGCTGCGTTCATCGCGATCGCCCTGGCTCCGACGAGCATCGTCGTCATGGCCGGAGGCCTCGTTATTACCTTCACAATCGGCCTCGCGGTACCGCTGATGTACACCCTCACCGCGGAGAGCTTTCCGAACACCATCCGCGCACGCAGCATCGCCTCGGCGGATGGTCTCGGTCACCTCGGTGGAGCGCTGGCTCCGTTCCTGATCCTGCCGGCCGCAGGGGTCAGGTTTAGCCTGGGCATGAGCGTGATGGCGGCGAGCGGACTCATCACGGCCGCCCTGGTGCTGATGACGCGCCGCCACACGGGTGAATCTCTCGACTGACCCCCACGCGGCCGGCAGGCGAACGACGACAACGACCGCGCGAAAGCAGATCGACCGCAGGAGACCGACGAGCACACGAAGGTACTCGCTGGTGCACGCCTGACGGGCCGCCGTCTGCGGGCTACTGCAACCTACGGGACGATCTGGTCTGCCGAGACCGACTGTCGCTCATCTTGCCGGGAACGGGCGAGGGCCGCGGCCAGCAGATCCTCGACGAGCGGCGACCGCCGCACGTCGTGCTCGACACAGGTACCCCGGCCGAAGACGATCGTCGTGCAGCCGCTAGCCGTGCAGATGTTCAGCATCGAGATGCCGATGATCGAGCGTGTCCTGTCCGATTCCGTCATCCTCTCGACCCTACAAGGCCTGCGCATATTCTGCAGGAATGCGTTTTGCCCGACAGTCGTCTGCACGGAGAGCTAGAGATTGCGCGCCGCGCGATGTCCTTCGTAGACGGCCTCGTACGTCCCACGCGGCGCGGTGGCATCACCGATCGCCTCGACACTGACGCCTCGTTCACGGAGAGCGTGGTAGAGCCTGTTCTCGGACTGGCGGCCGGTGTTGAAGACGATCGTGTCGGCGGTGAGTCGTGTGACGCGGTCGGCCGCATACACGTTGACGAAGTCGATCTCTGTGCCCGCGATCCGACTCGCGAACAGGTCGGTCAGGATCTCCACCCCGGACTCGATCATTGCGAGGCGCGTCCAGAGGTAGTAGACCTCCGGCATCGTCTCCATGGCCACCATCGGCCACCGCGTCACGAGCTTCACGGAGGCCCCTTCGCGCGCAAGCTTGACTGCTGTCAGCGGGCCGGCGATGTCCTGCAGGTCATCGATCACGACGACCGATCCCGACGCGCTCGCCTTGCCGTTTGCGATGTCGTACCAGGTGACACAGTTACCGGTCTCCCATCCCTCGACGGCCGCCGCGGTCTGACCCTGCCAGCCGTCGTTGCGGTAGCGCGATCCCGTCGCGATCACGACATGATCGGGCTTCTCGGCAGCGAGCAGGGCGTCGAGGCCCGCTTCGCTGACATCGACCCCCGTGCGGATCTCGGCGCCGTTCTTCGCCGCCTGCGCGGCAAGCCAGGTACCGATCTCGCCGAGCCGCTCCCTGTCGGGAAGGAGCGCCTGCACACGGACATGCCCGCCTGTCTCCGACTCCCGTTCGAGAACGGTCACCTCGTGACCACGCGCGCAGGCCACACGGGCGAACTCCAGAGCAGCAGGGCCGCCGCCGATCACGAGCGCCTTCCGGGGCTGCTCGACCCGCGTCAGCGTGCCAGCGCCCCACTGCCGCTCACGGCCGACCTCCGGGTTGTAGATGCACTGCACGCGCCCACCCCCGACGACGCTCCGCCAGCAGTAGTTCGCCGCGACACACCGGCGGATGTCTTCGGTACGTCCCTCCTTGACCTTCTTCGCCCACTCGGCGTCCGCGAACAGCTGGCGGGCGAGAAGAATCGCATCCGCCTCACCGGAGGCGAGCAACTCCTCGGCGATCTCGGGCCCCGTGATCCGGCCAACGGCGAGCACCGGCTTTTTCGTGATCTTCTTCACCTCGCTCGTGTACTCGCGCTCCCAGCCCGGCTCGTAGGTCATCGGCGTGTGGATGAAGGAGTGATGGACTCCCGCCGAGACGCTGACGTAGTCGGTGTCCACCACCCGGTCGAGCTCCTGGATCACCTCTTTGATGTCGTCCATTTCGAGGTCGCCGGGCCAGAATGACGTCGAGTTGATCCGATAGCCGATGAAGATGTCGTCACCGCCCGCTGCACGCATAGCGCGCAGGGACTCGACGGAGAACCGCATCCTGTTCTCGAGCGACCCACCCCAGCGATCGGAGCGGTGGTTGTACAGCGGCGAGAGGAACTGCCAGGGCAGATAGCCGTGGGCGAGGTGATATTCCACCCCGTCGAGGCCGGCGTCAACCGAGCGGCGGGTCGCCTCGGCAAAGCACGCAATGATCTCCTCTATCTCGTGCTCCTCGAGCTCCTTGGGCATGGGCGCATTCGGCCACTCGCCGGGAGGAACCTGGCTCGGGGCAACCGTGTACCACGGCGCGTCGAGGTCGTAGGCCGGATCCTTCTGGATCACCGCGAGCGTGCGCAACCCCGGGTGCAGCAGCTGCACGGCCAGCTTGCAGCCATGCCGGTGGACGGCCTCCCGCACGCGGGAAATCCCCTCGATCTGGGCGTCGTCCCAGAGGCCGGGGAAGTTGAGCCCCCCGTAGAGCGCATCACGGTGGATGATGTTGCTGCCGATGATGATCAGCCCGCAACCCGCCTTCGCCCGCTCCTCGTAGTACGCCACCGCCTGGTCTGTGAAGACTCCGTCAGCGGGGCTTGCCACCCATGTCGGACAGGTCGGTGCGAACACGATCCGATTCGGAATCAGCGTCTGCCGCAGCTTCCATTCGGAGAAAAGCAGTGGGTAGGCCTGTTCCGTCAAGATGGGCTCCGTTCGCTCGAGTTACGCCATCATCTACGCGACACGGAACCGCGTCAAGCATTGCGGCCTGCGGCCGAGACGGTGGCGAGTCGGACAGCGGAGGTTCCACCACGGGCCGGGCTCGATCCCCTCGTTCAGCGGCGGCGATCGCGCCCCGCGCCGCACGGGGCCGGATCGCCCGCGGTGCCCGTTTGCCCGTCCCGAACCGACTGGTGTCGCGCGAGAGCGGAGATCAGGCACACTCAACCGCATGACCCAGGAATCTCGCGAGAAACACCTTCCCGTCGGTGCCTCGGTGCTACGCGCCAATGCCAACGCCGGCAAGGTCGCCCTCGTCACCGGAGGCGGCACCGGGATCGGGGCCGCAACCGCCCTCGAGCTGGCACAGACAGGCGCGGCTGTGGTGATCTGCGGCAAGCGCGAGGAACCACTCGCCGCGGTGCGGAGCGCGATCGAGGCTCGCGGTGGAGCCTGCCTCGCCGTGCCCACCGACGTCCGCGAGCCCGATCAGGCCGAAGCGCTCGTCGATGCCGCACTCGAGCGCTTCGGCGTCATCGACCTGCTCGTGAACAACGCGGGAGGCCAGTTCGTGGCTCCGGCGGAGAACATCTCGCCAAACGGCTGGCGCGCTGTGCACCGGCTCGCGGTTGACGCAGCCTGGGGCATCACACGACTCGTCGCCGAGCGCTCGCTGATCCCGCGCCGTACAGGTGTCGTCGTCTTCATCGGCTTCAGCCCTCGTCGGGGAATCCCCGGCTACGCACACGCTGCTTCGGCCCGGGCTGCGCTCGAAAATCTTGCGGCCGGGCTCTCGCTCGAGTGGAGTCGCTTCGGCATCCGGTCGGTCTGTGTGTCGCCGGGAACGATCATCACCGAAGGGCTCGAACAGTACGACGCCGACCTCGAGCAGTGGGCACGTGCCGTTCCGATGCAGCGGCTCGGCTCTGCGGATGAGATCGCCTCCGTGATCGCCTTCCTCTGCTCGCCGGGCGGCTCGTACATCACCGGAACCACCATCGTGGTGGACGGTGGTGCCGACGCATGGGGTCAAGCCGAGCTGCCCCCGTCGCTCGAGCCCTGACCCGAGAGAAACTGCTCGACCGCTCCCTGTGCGTCGGGCGTCTGCGCGAGGGCGGCGTAGGCGACGCGTTCGATCAGGAGCCCTGCGTCACGCGACGATTCGGCCATCACGTCGATTGCCTGCTTCGCCAGTGAGAGCGCAAGCGCCGGGAGCGTGGCAAGCCCCTCGGCGAGCTCGATCGCCCTGTCGAGGGCTGTTCCTGCGGTAACGACCTCCGTCACGAGGCCGATGCGAAAAGCCTCCGCAGCATCGACGCGCTCACGGAGCAGTATGAGCTCCTTGGCCCGAGACGTGCCGAGCAGGCGTACGAGCCGGTGCGTACCGCCCGAGCTCGGGATGATCCCGATCGCGACCTCGGGAAGCTTGAATCTCGCAGACTCGTCTGCGACCCGGAAGTCGGCGGCGAGCGCGAGCTCGAGGCCACCGCCGACGCACCAGCCGTGGATCGCCGCCAGGGTCGGCTGCGGGACGGCGGCAAACTGCTCGTAGACGGCACCGGTAGCGCGGTAGTAGGCGAGGATCGAGGCCGGTGTCGCGTCGCGGAACTCGTTTACGTCGGCTCCGCCGGAGAATGCCCGTCCCTCGCCGACGATCACGATGGCGCGACTCGTGCACAGCTCCTCCGAGGCGAGCGCCTCGGCGAGAGCCTCCTCCACGGCGTACGAGAGCGCGTTGAGCTTGTCCGGGCGTCGGAGCGTGAGGACACACACCGCGCCACGCCGCTCGACCCCGATCAGTTCCTCCGTCACCGCCCCATAGTCGCGCCCTGAGCGACGTTGCGCAAGTCAGGCACGTTAGAGTGAGGCTGTGAACATCGACGGAGCGCTCCAGGAGTATGCCCGGGCTGTCTCATCGCCCCATGACCCGCTCCTCGTCGAGCTCTCGGACGAGACGAACCGCTCCCTCGGGGGTGCGGTGATGCTGACAGGGCCCGTCGCAGGCAGGTTCCTCGAGTTCCTCGTCTGGACGGCCCGGCCAATGCGCGTGCTCGAGATCGGCACCTTCAGCGGGCACGCGACGCTTTCCATGGCCGCTGCACTCCCGGCCGCCGGGCATATCGACACGTGTGAGATCGACCCGAAGCGCGCCGCCACCGCACAGGCCTACATCGATCGTAGCCCCTGGGCGGCGCAGATCACAATCCACGTCGGGCCGGCCGGAAAGACGATCGCCGATCTGCCCGGCTCGTTCGACCTCGTCTTCATGGATGCCGACAAGACAGGCTATATCGACTACTACGAGGCCGTCCTGCCACGCCTCTCCGACCACGGCCTGATCATCGCCGACAACACGTTGCACGACGGCCGCGTACTCGAAGCAGACAACCCGATGGCGGCGTTCAACAAGCACGTCGCGGCCGACCCACGCAGCTCCCAGGTACTCCTGACCGTGCGGGACGGGATGACGTTGATCCGCCACGCCGCGCACCGCCCGGACTGAGGACGAAAGACACCACCCGGCCGAGAAGGACAGTCCCCCGAACCGGGGATAGCCAGATATCCGCCTTCTGCCGAGGAGAGAAGAACGGTGCGAATGCGTCATCTCGTCCTTCTCGCTCTCCTGCTGGCGCTCGTCGCGCCCGTAGGTGCGCATGCCTCGACCCTGATCGACCGCAACGCGAGTGGCATCACGATCAAGGTCAACAAGGCCGGTCAGGCCCTCGTCGCGTACAGAGCACGCGGAAGGCGCTGGAACGTCCTTGCCTGGGGTGCCGTCAACGCCCTCGCTCCGGTTCCCGGCACGAAGCAGGTCGATTTCAAGCTCGACTATTCGGGCGGCTGGGGTACCTACAAGCGCGATGTGTGGAAGACGTTCTCGAATACGTGCAAGGGCTACACGGGCCCGCCACTTGCCTGGCAGCTCGCAGCCTGCACCGCAGAGGACGGAAGCCACTGGGGCCTGCAAGCCTGGCAGCGGATGCTGCCGAACTACGGCCTCTCGCCGACTCCCAGGCAGGGCGTCTGGGAGCTGAGGCTCTCGCACTGGACGGGTGAGTTCCCCGTCCTGACGGTCAATGCGAACTGGGCCTACCACAAGTTCGACCACCTCTTCGGAACGTTCGCCTATGGCGGCACCCCCGTGCACGGCTTCAGGTCTACGGCCGGCGGCAATCCCCTCGACTCGTTCGGACGGAATCTGTACGTGGACACGTTCAACTCGGCGTACGGCAGCGGCTGGAAGCGCGAGAACAGCTTCCTGATGCACAAGCAAACAGGAAGCTTCTGTTACGGCTTCTACCCCCACGGCAGCCGGCCCTCCGGCCACGGTGCTCGCTATCGCGCAACGATCATCGGCCCCGGCGTCACACCCGACGTGATGTGGCAGGGCCCCGCACTCGGTGCCTACGACGCGATCCTCGACCGGGAGCTCGTCGACATCCAGCGCGAGACGTACTCGACCGATCGTCTCTGCAAGCCCGTCTGAAAGCGCCTAACCCGTAGGATCGAACGCATGGTTTGCGCGGTCATCTTTGACATGGACGGTGTCATCGCCGATACCGAGCACGTCTGGGACGAGGTGCGGGAGGTGCTCGTCGCCGACTGGGACGGCACATATTCGTCCGACGCACAGCAGGCGATGATGGGGATGAGCTCGGGGGAGTGGTCGCGATACATGCACGACGAGCTTGGCCTGAGTGAGTCGCCGGAGGAGATCAACGAGGAGGTCGTTCGGCGGATGCTCGAGCGCTACCGAACAGCACTACCCCTGGTGGAGGGGGCTGTGGCGGCTGTGCGCGAGCTCTCTGAGACGCTGCCACTCGCTGTAGCCTCCTCCTCGAACCGTCCGTTGATCGATGCCGTGCTCGACACTGCCGGGATCGCCGACTGCTTCGTCGCAACCGTCTCGTCGGAAGAGGTCGCCCGGGGAAAGCCGAGCCCCGACGTGTACCTGGAGGCGGCGCGCAGGCTCGGGGTCGCTCCTTCCACGTGCGCTGCAGTGGAGGACTCTGCGAACGGCATCCGTGCAGCGGCTGCCGCCGGAATGAGCGTGATCGTGTATCCCAATCGACACTACCCTCCCGGCCCGAAGGCCCTGGGCCTCGCGCGGGCGAGGATCACGTCGCTCGCAGACCTCGCGGCGGCTGTCTGGCAGTTGCCGTGAAGTGATGCAGCGACGGCGGCGATCAACACCGCGTTCAATGCAGTTCTACGTCTTGATCTCGACCGGCGTCCCCTCAACAGCCAGACGCAGGAGTCGCTCGGCGTAGACGTTGCGAACCCGTAGACACCCGTGGGAAACAGCAAATCCAATCATTCCAGGTGCGTCTGTCCCATGGATCGCGATCGGCCCACCCTGCGGCCAGTTCAGGAGCACCGGTGAGAACGCCGATATGCCAATCGCACCGGGGCCGTAGTCACCAATCGGGTTCGAGGATCGAAGCCGCTGGTTGACGTAAAAGTGCCCCGTGGGCGTCGGCGTCGACGGCGCTCCGACGACGGCAGTGGTGAGCAAGACGACCTGGCCGCTCCGAAACACCGTAATCCTACGCTCCGAGAGATCGACGATAATTCTCGTGCGAATGACCCGAAGGCGGACATCCGTGGCGCTCACCCAGGCGGTCGTCCCGTTCGGCCGGATCGGCAACTGCACCTTGTAATGCGTGGTTCGACAATTGCGGTTGACGCGCGCGCTGATGACTCCGAAAACCGTCCGAACCCCGTTGACATTCCGTTGCTCAAACCGGGTCGCCGAGCGCTGGTTGAGGGCGCGGCGGGCCTTCAGGGGGCGCAGTACAACCGCTGCGTACGAGACATCTCGCTTCCGCATTGGAACGATTGATCCGAGGGCGCACCGGCCGCCGACTTTCAGCTCATGAGCGGCCGCCGACGAACTGGCCGAGCCAACGGCTGCGGAGCCAAGGACGGCGAAAAGAAAACACAGGAGGAATCGCGTGCGCAAGAACCGCCCATTGTTACCCAGGATGCGCCAAAAGACAACGTTCCTCGGACGCACGGTCAGCTGGTCGGTCGCCCGAACATGCTGACCCAGAGCGTAACGTTCTTGTGATCTTCCAGCTTCCGGAGTCTGATCGTCGCAAGACCCTGCTCACTCCACTCCACTCGAAACAGATTCTGGCGGTGCGACCGACTGTTGAGCCAGGCGTCAACGATGAGTCGTGGCGCACGATAGAACCCGCTCGAGAGGCTCAGGTTCTCTCCGAAGGTTCCGGTGTAGCCAACCGACCTGGCCGCGTCCGTCCAGGCGATGCCACAAGGGTTGTGCGCAAATGAGCCGCAACTCATGATCTCCTCGCCCTTTCGCGCAGACGCACCGTTCAGGATCGGTGCGACACTGAGCGCTCGTAGGCCCCGTTGCCTGCGGGCAAAGTTGAGGAGGCATACGATCGTGTCCACCTGCTGAGCCGCCGGTAGGTCCGGTTGTTCTCCTCCGGGGCACGCAGACTCCGGTGCGAGGTACTGCTTCCACTGGTCTGTACGGGCATAGAGGCTTGTGGTACTCAGAGCCCGCGCCATGGCGCGTGGCGCCGACGACGAGAGCACCAGGCGGATGTCGTGTGGTTGAGAGGGTTCGTGGCGCACGCCTCCGTGACCGCCGCTGCCGCCGCTCAAGGCTCCCCCGAGCAAGACAACAGCGACAAACGTCAGCCGGCGCACCCGTTGATTCGACCGCAGCCACGCCGGACAACGCTGCCCATTCACCATCGGCCTACCCTAACCGTTGTGCAACCGGTTTGCAGCCAATGCACGTGGCGCATCTTGCTCTCGACGATCACCGGTCGTCGTAAACCGTTCGGAAAAGGCACAGAGTTCAACGACGTGCCGGATGCATCTGGGCCACTGCCGGAGTCCTCGTATGTGGAATCGTGCCCGCCATGCTGACGCATGAAGGCAGAGCGCCAGAGGCCACTCTCGTCCTCCTCGCGACGCCATTCGTGGGCCTCGCAGCGACCGTCCTGACACGCAGCCGGAAGACGTTGAGCACGGGGAAGTGAAAGGACGGACACCCTGTCCGCTCCGTGATTGCTTCGGCCACCGGCGGCATCTCGCCCGCTGGATGTGGCCGGCCAGGGGGCACCTCGAAAGCGTCCGCCGGCAAGCGACCGACTGGCTCCGGATGGAGGCCTTCAGTCGCCCCTGGCCCCCCGGCTGCGCCCTGTCGTTACGTCGTGCGACAGCTGAATCGAAGGAGGATCCGGCAGTCCGCAGGCGGGCCAGGCGATTCCGGAGTCTTCCGCGGCGCTCCCCCGCGTCTGCGACACCTCGACAGGGCCGGATCCATAGATCCACGGTGGGCGTTGGCGCATCGCCTTGGACGGTTGACGGACTCTCACCAAACGAGGGTATGGTGAGACCGTTCCTACAGAGAATCTCGGGGCGGCCGGCCTCGTGTCTGCGCCGAGGACAACGCTCTCTCCGATTCGACTGACGACCGCTCGAAGCCCGCATGATAGATCTCCATAGTCACATTCTTCCTGGTCTCGACGATGGGGCCCAAACCCTCGCCGAGTCACTCGCGATCGCTCGATCGATGGCGGCCGACGGCGTGAAGATCGTCGCTGCCACGCCGCACGTACGGGCGGATTACCCGACGAGCTCCGCTGCCATGAAGGAAGCGTTGACGCTTGTTCGGGCGGCGGTGGCTCAGGAGGGGATCGACATCGACGTGCGGGGCGGTGGAGAGATAGGGCTCGATCGTCTCCGCCACCTATCGGCAGAGGCGTTGGGGCAATTTGGGCTCGGCGGAAACCCCCGGCTCGTTCTGCTCGAGTACCCGTACTACGGCCACGCGCCAACTCTTGCTCACGACTGCGCCGCTCTATGTGGGCAGGGCTTTGTCCCCGTCATCGCGCACCCCGAACGAAACCAGATGGTGCAGGCACGACCCGCCGATATCGAGGAGATCGTCGGTGCGGGAGCAATCATCCAGGTCACTGCGGCGTCGATCGAGGGAAGGCTTGGCCGAGCTGCTGCGCAATCTGCGCGGTACCTGCTCGAGCACGAGCTGGTTCACCTCGTCGCGAGCGATGCGCATGCGCCCGGCGTCAGGGAGGCTGGGCTCTCCGGGGCGGCGGAGGCGGTCGGAGGAGGCGACCTCGCACGCTGGCTGACATTCCTCGTGCCGGAAGCTCTCCTCGCTGGTGAGGAGTTGCCGCCCCGACCCGCCGGAGAACGCAAGCGGAGACGCCTCCTCGGCCGATGATCGAGCAGAGCCTGCTGACCCGACCCCCGTCCTTTACAGCCCGTCGACGCAGAGAAGTGGAGCAGAGTCGCGTCATCGAACGGCTACCGGGGACTGCTGCTTTTTCGGGCGGCTCCTTCGTGAGTGCAGGGAGACCCCCACAGTAGTTTGCAGCCTGGAGTAATCCGACGCATCCACGAATGAACCCTGGAATCCACCCTCGGTGACCCACAATTATCGAACGCGGCGAAAACCGGTGCTCGCCATCTGCGGTGGCGGCAACGGACGTGCTCTAGGCGTTCAGGGCGTGGCGCGAAGGGAGCCTCGACCGTCTCCGCGAGAGATCGGCCCGCGCGAGCCGGTAGCGACCGATCACGATCGGTCAAACGCGATGCTCGAACGCCTGGTCGATCTCCTTGTCCGTCCGGGGATGCCGGCTCGTGATCCGGGAGCCTTGCTCCCAGAGCGCAACAGCGTTCTCGTAGTCCTCGTGACGTCCGATGTCGAGCCAGAGTCCGTCGTGGACGTACGCCCCGACCGAGAGCCCGTCATCAAGAAGTCGAGCGACGAGTTGCGGTAGATCGAAGGGGCCGTCTGGTGGGATCTTGCCGAGAACCGATGCCTCGAGGACGTAGATCCCCATGCTGACATCCCAGCACACTTCGGGCTTCTCCTCGTAGGCGACGACCCGGTTCCCAGCGTCTTCGTCGAGATGGAGCACACCGTAGTCGATCCGGGTGCGGCGACGGTGGGTCGCAATCGTGAGCACGTTGTCGCTCGCTTCGTGAGTCGCGAGCAAGGCGCCGTAGTCGAGTGTGGTCAGGAGATCGCCGTTCATGACGAGGAACGGCGCATCAAGACCTTCCACGAGGCGGAGCGGGCCGGCGGTCCCGAGCGGCTCCTTCTCGGTGACCCAGTCGATGTGAACACCCCTGTCGCCCCCGTCCTCGAAGACCGCACGAATGAGGTGTGACAGATAGCCGACGGAGAACGTCAGGTTGCAGAACCCGGCGTCGGACAGCTGGGCCACGAGGATCTCCAGGATCGACCGGTTCCCGATCGGCATCAGCGGCTTCGGAAGGATCGACGTATAGGGTGCGAGGCGACGACCTCTGCCGCCTGCGAGGATGATCACGCGGGTTTCCCGCGGCGCCGCGCTGTGTGCCGGCGTATGGCGCGTCAGCCGGAGAAGTTCGGACTCGAGAACAGCATCCAGATCACCCATATTGTGCTTATCGGCCATCTGGTGAAAAAGTTTAGCCTCGGGGCTCCAACAGGATGCAACTCCCGCAGACAGCGGTGGACACAGATCTAATCCGATCGCCTCTCGGCCTTGCGCCGACGCAACGTGAGACTGCCCGTTTGCCGATTCACAGCGACGTCTGCCCGAAGAATCACGGGTAAAATCGTCCAGATCAGGATGCGTACATCCCCACGTATGCTCCAACGGCGCGCGTACAGCTGATCGAGTCCGATCTTCTGCGGCAAGATTGCACCGACGTAGTGCCCGACGGTGTTCTCCGGATCGAGGATCTCGGTCTCGTTCGCGAACGCAAGCTGGCCGAAGCCCGTGATTCCAGGTCGAACGCGCAGGATATCTCGATAGTCCGACTCGTGAAGCGCCACGAATACGGGATCCTCCGGTCGGGGGCCGACGATACTCATCTGGCCGCGTACCACGTTCCATAGCTGCGGGATCTCATCCAACTTTGTCCTCGCGAGCAAGTAGCCGAGCCGTGTGAACCGAGGATCGCTGCGACCTGTCAGGGGGAGTCCGTCAGCGTCGTCATACATCTTTCGGAACTTCAGAACGCGCAGCGTCCTGCCGTGCCATCCGACACGCGTGGCGCGATAGAACACCGGGCCGCGACTCTCGACCTTGATCGCTGCGCCGATGATCGCGATAAGCGGCATGAGGATAATCAAGAGCGACGCAGACAGTACGAGGTCGAAGCCGCGCTTGACGGTTGCTCCAGCAACCGGAGAGGCCACGGACAGGCCGCCGTAGGCGAACACCTTCTCGTCGAACGGTCTCTCTTCGATGCCCTGTGTCAAAGAACTCCTCTCTTGCCCTCAGGATAGCCACTTACCTCGATCCTGCTACCCCTGCTTCACGGCTAGCCGACGGAACTGGACTTTTGTCTAGCACGAAAGGCCTGGAGTGACACATCGATTGTTGGCGGCGGACAGGAGTCATGATGCGTCGTTTTTCGATGTGCTCGCCCGATTTCCGGCAGGAAGTCGCGCGGCTGCACCGGGACTACACCGCTACCAAGCCGAATCCGAGGTGGGTTGCCGACATCACCTCTATCCCGACCTGCGAGCGCCCGATGTCCCTGTCTCTTGCGTCAACGACGTCCACAGCCGCAAGATCGTTTGCCGGAACGTGCGCGATAGGCTCTCCGGAAGAGGTACCGCAGTCCCGACGTGTCAACAACCTCCCGGGAGCAGGGGGCTGGGCCAGATCGTTGACCTCCTACCCGGAGTGTCGTCCGAGGCCATCCTCTCGAGTGTCGGCGACACCGTGAGTCTCTGCTCGATGACACGTATCCGCCGGCGACGCGGGACGCTAGCCGGACCGACGAACGTAGCTCACGACGCGCCCGAGAGGGGAGAGCTTCAGCGCTACGCGCTTCAACGAATCCCGCCTGTAGATCGATATACGAAAGATGGCCTGAGGGTCACGGCGAATCACAGTGCTGGCCTGGGCAAACGACGCCGTATATCCGGCTGCTCGGGCAGCCGCCCGAACGCGCGCGTTCTGCTCACCGAATGGATAGGCGAGATATGCGCATTCCTGTCCGAGCTCGTCTCCGATACGCTCCCGCGACTCCGTCAGCTCACGACGAAGGTCGATATCCAGCATCGTGGTCAGATGCGGATGGCTGCACGTATGCGAGCCGATCTCGACCCCCGCCGCAGCCAGCTCGCGCAACGCGTCCCACGTCATGGTCTCCGCACACGACCCCGGGGCAGCACGGGCCCCGCCGGCCGCAAAGATCGGGAGGGGCGAACCGGTGGCGGCAAGATCTGAACAGACGAACACGGTGGCAGGAACGCCAACACGTGCGAGGAAGTCGAGAGACCCCCGAATGTTCCGGAATGCGTCGTCGAACGTGATGTGGAGGAGCTTGCCGGATCCGATGACGGCCTCACTCAGCGACACCGGGGTAAAACCGGATCGGAGCGCAAGCCGTATCTGTGCCTGAAAGACCTCGGGATCAACGGCGAGGTCATCCTCCCACGCGTCCGATACTGCGTGATAGCAGAGAACGAGAGGCATCCGCCCTCTCATGGATGTCGCCGTCTTCTCACGGCACCATCTTGACTACGATCATCGAAAGCACCAAGGCTTTGGAACAGCTCCTCCCAGTACGTCCCGACGGCCTTGCGGGAGTGCGTTGCGCGCAGGTAGGCACGGGTTCGCTCGGCCAGTTCCTCCTGATCGAAGCGCGTCTCCCAGAGCATCCGCGCGCCGTCCACGAAAGCCTCCCACGAGCCTCCTGCCGCAATGCCCAGACCCTTCTCCGCCACAACCCCGCCCGGATCGACGGAGAACGTCAGCGCAGGCACCCCCTGACCCCACGCCTCGAGGAAGATGTTCGGCATCCCTTCGAATTCGGAGGTGTTGACGACTGCTACCGCGTCCGCCAACCTCACGATAAGTTCCGCGTGCGGGAGGCCACCGCCAAGCTCGAGATTCGGCACCTTCGCGACCGCCGCAGCGAGTTCGGCAAGAGCATCCACCTCCCACTCCTTCGGAGGCTTCGTAACGTGCGGAATAAGAAGAAATGATGCCCCCGGTAAAGCTGCGGCGAGCTCTACAAAGAGCAGCGGGCGCTTGTAATCGACGAGGCGTCCTGCCCAGATGAACGCCGTCGGATTCCGCCGCGTCGCGATCGCCGGAGGATCATCGGCGAAGCTCGGGATGTGAATCAGCTTTCGCAGCGTCGGATAGGCCTTCTTCGCCAACTCGACCTGATCCGATGACTGGACGACCACTGTGTCAGCTTTCCGCACCCCGAACGAATAGAGCCATGACTGAAACTTCGAGAATCGCTCCTGCGGCAGGAAGTCGAAGTCGTTCGCACTCGAGAAGACGAGTTGGCGGCGCCTGAGAAAGCAGTACAGCGCGATGAAGCCGACGACGGGGGTTCCGCCACGAACAACGACGAGGCGCCCGTTGGCGACCAAAAGGGAACGAATGACGCGGAACGCCTCGATCACGATTCCGGCGAGACCGCCGGTACTGGCGTGTGCCCTTCGCTGGACAAGGGTCAAGCCCGGCTCTCTATCCGGAATCGGATCCTTGACGTCGTAGACGACAAACCCGACGGTGTGATTCCTGCTCGCCATCTCGGCGGCAAGCAGCGTCATCTGACGCTCGGCCCCTCCCGCCGACCCCACGCTCCGCCGAAACAGCCCTGCCGCAGAAGGAAGGTAAATGGCGATGTTGCGTTTTGACATGAGAGTGCAGGCTACCCTCTAGCACCGATTGTCTCCTTCCTGCTGTTCGAGAGCCCGCGTCGGAATCGTCCTGACTGTCGGCTAGAGTTCGTCCGTATGCGCGGATCGACGCCACCGGTCAGCAGCGATCCGCCGGTGGTTGATCCACCTCCGGGCGCGCCACGCGAGAGGTGGTCTGTGAACCGCTGGAGCGGCCTTCACGGCTGGAGTCCTGCGAACATGTTCTACGCAACCGCGGCAGTCGCCGCGACACTGCTGGCCGGACTCGCTGCGGGAGTCGAGCCAGCCCTCCTCATAGCCGGTCTCGTTGGACTCACGGTTATTGGGACTACTCTGATGAACGTCACGGCCGGGTTGATGCTCTTCCTCGTCGTAGCGTTCCTCGAGTCCCTCCCAACTGCAGCAGGCGCGCCTTCGATCGCGAAGCTCGTCGGAATCTTCCTCGTGCTCGGTTGGCTCAGGGTAGTCGCGTCTGGTCGATCGGGCGCACGCTCGAGCGCCGACTTCTTGAGTCGAAACGCTGTTCTTACAGCCGCACTTTGCCTCTTGATCGCCTGGATTCTTGCGAGCCAAATCTGGGCCGAGGACGCGGCAGTCGCGCGCACGACAGCTCTTCGTTACACGCTCAACCTCGTCCTCTTCCCGATCGTCTTCGTCGCAATCCGCAGGCCACGGCACCTCGTATGGCTCTTCTCGGTCTTTGTCGCAAGCGCCCTGCTCGTTACCGCGGTCGGACTGCAGACGCTCGGCAGCGGCGGAGAGGAGCGCCTCGGTGGCGGCGGTTTGAACCCGAACGAGCTCGGCGCCCTCCTCGTGGTCGCAGTAGTCCTGGCTAGTGCCCTCGCCTGCTACCGACCACTCAGTGGGACCGCTCGCCTTCTTGCCCTTCTCGGCGCAGGACTCTGCGCCATATCGGTCGTCAAGACCGAGTCGCGAGGTTCACTCGTTGGCCTGAGCGCAGCACTCCTCGTGACGCCTTTTCTTGCCGGACCGGGACGCCGCGTGCGAGCAGCCGCCTTTGTCATGGCTGGAGCTCTACTGATCGCAGGGTGGCTGATCGTCGTTGCCCCCCAGACAACTCTGCAACGGGTCACCCACGCGAGCGGCGGCTCGGGTCGCGTCGACCTCTGGACGATAGGCTTCAGGATGGTCGCCGACCGCCCTCTGACCGGTGTGGGGGCCGGGAACTTCGTGGTCTCCTCGATTCACTACCTTCTGGAACCTGGCATTATCACGCGCCCGCAGTACATCATCTCTGGGCCAAAACCACCCCATAATATCTACCTCCAAGTGTTGGCCGAGCTCGGTTTCGTGGGCTTAGCGCTGTTTGACACCGCGATCATTCTCTGCCTTACGATCGGGTTTCGCGCAGCCCGCGCGTTCGGACGCAACGGTGACCGCGATACAGAACTGCTCGCCCGGGGGCTGCTGATCGCTCTAACAGGGCTGCTCGTTGCCGACTTCTTCTCGACGGACATCTACAGCAAGCAGCTCTATATCCTTCTGGCGTTGACTCCGCCCCTAGCTGCGATGGCAGCTAGGAGGGCGCGATCAGGGCCAGCTCTTTAGCCTGTTCTGCCGAGCACGTAGATGACCAAGCCAGAGAATGAACGATCGACAGATGCACCAGCACCCCTGACGGGGTCAATGCCCCCCGGCCCACCGGCGAAGAGCATCGCGCGCAACACCGTCTCGGCGCTGCTCGTTCAGGGTACAACCGCGGTCTTCACCGCCGTAATGACGTTGTACCTGATTCGCACCCTCGGACCGGCAAGTTTCGGTCTCTTCACGCTGGCACTGAGCCTGACGGGGATTGCGGGACTCGTCGCGCGGTTTGGTGTGCCCCAGTCGCTCGCACGCTTCCTCGCAAACAGCCGCACAGACCCGGTCGCCTGCGCAGGCCTCATCCGAGATGCCCTGCACGTCACCATCCTTACTGCAAGCTGCGTGGGCCTCGCGCTCTTCGTCGCTGCGGGCCCGATCGCGTCCGCCTACGGTGAGGCTGAACTCGTCTGGCCGCTGCGGGGCATGGCAGTCGCGCTCGTCGCCGAGACGATCCTCGCGCTCTACATCGGCGTGTTCATCGCCCTAGCGCGGATCAGCTCGAACCTCCGGATCGTTTTCGTAGAAAGCCTGGTCGAGACGGGTGCAACTATTGCCCTGGTGGCGGCCGGAGCGGGCGCAACCGGCGCCGCATTCGGCCGCGCAACGGGCTACATCGTTGGTACCGCAATGGCCGCCGTCATGGTCTCGAGGTTGGTGGGACGGCTCGCTCGTGCTGCGTCGCACCACGGCGGCAGACCACGACGGAAGGGCGAGATCCTTCGCTATGCAAAGTCCTTGTTCGTTCTCGACACCATCTACGGACTCTATTCTCGTATCGACGTGATCTTGATCGGCGCCATGCTCTCGACAACGAGTATCGGCGTCTTTTCCGCGCCGAAGCGGCTGATGCCAGGCCTCGAGGGAATCAGCCTGGCTATTGCCAACAGCGTTTCCCCTCGGCAGGCTCCATCGGAAGGCGGTCGCTACCTCGGGGCGTTCACCGCCTCCCTCCGTTGGTTGATGATTCTCTACTCCGCGTTCATCGCCGTCCTCCTGGTCTGGGCCGACCCGATCGTCTCACTCCTCTTCGGCCCGAAGTACGCGGGCTCGGCGGCCGTCCTCCAACTTCTGACCCCGTTCATTTTCCTCAACTCGATCAGCCCACTCGTCTCGACCACGGTGAACTACCTCGGCCTCGCGCGCGAACGTATCCCGATTGCCATGGGGGCCCTCGCAATCAACCTCGTTATAGATGTGGTCTTCCTACCGAGGATCGGCATTACCGCGGCTGCGATCGGGACGAGCGCTGCGTTCATGCTCTACGTCCCCGCCCATCTCCGGATCTGTCGGAGGGAGATGGGGTTTCCGTTGCGTCCGCTCGCGGCGACTGGACTCAGGGCTCTCTTGGCTGCGACGACCATGGGCGCGATACTGGGGCTTGCCCACGCGCATGGCCTCACGCCGGCGCTGACAGTCATCGGACTACTTGGAGGCTCAGCCGCCTTCGTGGCGGTGCTCATCCTAACCCGGGAAGTTTCCGTGGCCGAGCTCCGCACGGTCTACGGTGCCGTCGTGGCACGCGTGCCCAACCGCCGCTCGAACTAGACGTTTTCATTCCATGTCCATATTATTGCCTCACGGGCAGGAAGCAAGATTCTATGCCCCATGGGACCAGCCGATCCGATGCGCGCATACACATACCTCTTCGCCGTCTTGTGCACGATCGCATCGCTCACGATCGCCGTCTCGTCATCTGCTTCGACTCCCGAGCTGCCGCAAACGGGCGCCGAGCGTGTGGCATGTGCACGCTTCGCGGCGCCGGGTGGAAGCGACGCACATCGCGGAACGCGCGCGCGGCCGTTTCGCACGGCCCAGCGCCTCCTGAGATCCCTGAGGCCTCACCAGACGGGCTGCCTTCGTGGTGGTACGTACACGGCCTTGGGAGCGTACGTTCTC
>JBAXFL010000034.1:0-26873 GCA_037139935.1 Thermoleophilia bacterium
CCTGCGTCGCTTGCTCCGATCCCACGGCGCGTGTCGCAATGCGAGACCTGACACCGCTTTCGCGTGTCGCAATGCGAGACCTGACACCGCTTTCTCTATCCTGGGAGGATGCAGGAGATGGGGAATCAACCGGGACGGCGTCGTGACACCCGCCCTGCAGACGTCCTAGCCGGAGGAGGGCTCCGTTGAGCGACCTCGATGTCGAAAGCACAAACGAGATCGACGGACGCGTCGCCCCGGCGGGTCGGCATGCAGAGCGCTCCAGCGCCCCCGTACTCGACCCCTCACTCACGCTCTGGCTCCGGGAGATCGACGGCGCGGCGCCCCTCGCGGTCGTGCTCGGCGGCTCGTGCAACGGCCTGAGCTTTGTGCGCAGCCTGGGCAGGCGCCGGATACCGACCCTCCTGCTGGACTCCCAACGCTCGCCCGAGATGCGCACGCGCTTCGGCAAGGTCGCGGTCATCCCGTCGGCCTACGGAGATCCCGAGGGATGTATCTCGTTTCTCGAGCAGGTCGGGGAGCGACTCTCGAAGCCCGGCGTGATCTTCGCCACCTCGGACGTGCACACACGGCTGGTCGCCGAGTACGAAGCGCGCCTGCGCCCGGGTTTCCGGTTCCTCGTCCCCGACCTTCAGACCGTTGACCGGATCATCAACAAGCGAAAGCAGTACGAGTTCGCACGTTCCATCGGCATTCCCATCCCCACGACGAGCTTTCCGGAGTCGGTGGAGCAAGCCGCCAGAGCCGCCGCCGAGGCACGGTATCCATGCCTGCTGAAGCCGTACGACTCGCACGCCGTGCGGTCGGAGCTCTCGGACAGGAAGGTGATCCTCGTCGAGTCGGCACCCGAGCTGATGGCGGCCTACGTTCGACTGACGGGGCTCGGCGTTCCGCTCATGATTCAGGAGCTCATTCCGGGCGAGGAATCGGCGCTCGTCGGCTACCTGGCGTTCTGGGATCGCGACCGGCACGAAAGAGCGTGGCTCACGAAGCAGAAGCTGCGGCAGAATCCGCCAGGGCTCGGGGACGGAACGTTGTCGGTCTCCGTCGACGTGCCGGAGGCCACGACGCTGAGCCGGCGACTCCTCGACGGGTTGGAATACCAGGGGTTCGTCGGGGTGGAGTTCAAGGTCGACGAACGAGATAGGACGCTTCGCCTGATCGAGATCAACCCGCGGACCGTCTCGGGCAACGAGCTGGCGATCCGATCGGGCGTCGACTTCCCCTGGATCGGCTATCAGGCGCTGACCGACCCTGGTTCCGCTTCGGCGACCGTCGTACGTGGTCGCAACGGTGTGACGTACGTGCACGAGCAATGGGACGCCCGCGCGTTCATGGCGTTGCGCCGAGCGGGCAGGCTCTCCTTCTTCGGCTGGCTGTGGTCACTCCGACGGGTTAGGGCGACGGCGATCGGGGCGTGGGACGACCCGATGCCGCTCCTCGCCGCGATCTGGCATCCCCAGGGATCTCGCACCCGCGAGAGCAAACGGGCCTGACACGCAGCAGTGTGGTGTCAGGTCTCGCATTCACGCACTCCGCTCGCTCCTCAGGAGCCGCCTGCTTACGGTCGAGTAGTGGCAGCCGAGATGACCGCCGATCTCCCCGAGCGTGTAGCCATACCGGCGGTAGGCGACGGCGATCGGGTCGGCCTCGGCCCGGAAGATCTCGTCGAGGCCCGGGCGCAGCGGCTGCCAGTGCGCCCGTGCGATCTCGGGGATCTGCGTCAGGCCTGCTGTCCTGTCGCGGATGAAGTCGTCGTCCCCAAAGTAGAGGCCGCCGACCGCCCGCAGGGGATCCGTTCTCAGACCCTCCTCGACGAACGCCTTCAGCCTCCTCCGCGCACCGTCGTAGTCGTCACCGAATTGCGCCAGAGCCCAGTCGATCGTGAGCCACTCCGGCCTTGACGCAAACCCGAGCAGGAAGCGGTAACTCGACCACGCATACGCCTCCGGTGTCGGGCAAAGTGGCGGCTCCATGCGCACCGGGTTGAGCGCGATGTAGCGGATCAGCTTGAGCAGATACGCCAGCTTCTCCACGACCGCCGCCTTGTACCGCCCCTGGAACAGATGCCCCACCCTGTTCCAGTGCCGATTGAACGACCGCGTGTAGCACCCGTTGAGATGCCGCATCCCGATCGGCAGGTTCGCCCGCGGCGTCTCGATCAACAGGTGATAGTGGTTTCCCATCAGGCAGTAGCCATGACAGATCCAGCCATACCGCTCCACCACCAACTCGAGCAGCCTCAGAAACTCCCGATCGTCGATCGCATCACGGAAGATCAACTGCCGCTCGTTGCCCCGCGCCGTGACGTGATAGACCGCCCCCGGATACAGAACACGAAGCGCCCTCATCACACACCCGACGGTAGCTCCGAAAACGTGACCACAGTGCACCAGGAAATCCACAGCCCCCGCCGACTCGATCCCCCCCGCGGATGCGTGAGTGCGAGACCTGCGTCGCTTGCTCCGATCCCACGGCGCGTGTCGCAATGCGAGACCTGACACCTGTCTCGCTGATGGCCAAGGCCGGTGCCCTGCCGGCGGAAATTGCTCGCCACCTCGGGCACGTTGACGGTGGCGTTCTTGTCTCGCGTAGGTATCAGCACCTGTTTCCCGATGCACTTGAGGGCGCACAGCACCGGCTGGATCGACTGATCGGAGAAGCCGGTGTGGGATCAGTGCGGGATCGAGTTGATTCGAAGACTCAGAAACCGTCTAAACAAGACGTTTCCGGTGATGGGCGCACCTGGGATCGAACCAGGGACCTCTCGCGTGTGAAGCGAGCGCTCTCCCGCTGAGCTATGCGCCCGAGAGGATGATCAGGCTAGCGCACGCGCGCGTCCGTCGGTGCCGGGTGAGGCTTCCGGTGCTCTACGCGCGCAGTCACGCGTTCGGGTTCAGGATCCGGGGCGTCTGCCATACGGGTCTGCGTACCTCGTCTCGACGTAGCGCGAACCGCACGCGTGTCCGATCTTCATGATCGCTCGCACGACCCGGAGGTGGTCGATCGCCCGTTCCACTGCAACCGGCTAACCGCATCGTGGTAGCTTCTCCCTGTGCTTCTCACGATTACGACAACGGGCAAGGTGACGCTCCTCATCGTCGCGGGCGCGTTCATCATCTGGGCGCTGGTCACAGCGATGGTGATCCCCAGGCGTGACGCCGACTTTCCGCGCACGTTGACCGTGTTTGTGCTCGTCTCGTGCGTGTTCTTCGTCTTCCAGATCGGTGCCGTGTACTGGGTGACCGGTACGCAGGAGATCGAGACGGAGGCGGCCGAGACGACTCCGGCAGAGACCACGCCGGGTGGGACACCCGTACCGGCAGACGATGCCGTGTTGCTCGCCGGGAAAGCGGTCTTCGAGTCCACGGACGCCGGGTGCGGCAACTGCCACACGCTTGCCGATGCCGGTGCGACCGGCACGGTGGGCCCGAACCTCGACGAGGCGAAGCCGCCGCAAGAGCTCGTCGTCATGAGGGTGACGAACGGCAAAGCGGCTATGCCGTCATTCAAGGGCACGTTGACCGAGCGGCAGATTCAGGATGTTGCGACATACGTCTCCACGGTCGCCGGCACGTCCTAGTCTTTAGGGCTTCGCGGTGAGAACGATGTGGAACGGTCGTACTGCCCTTTGGGTACGCTCATGTGGCAAGGGAGAGGTGTCCGAGCGGCCGAAGGAGCGCGACTGGAAATCGCGTAAGCGCTGAAAGGTGCTTCGCGGGTTCAAATCCCGCTCTCTCCGTGTGAAAGGGGCCCCGGATGGGCCTCTTTCTCGTCCAGGCAGTACCGTTGACCGAGAGATGGAGTGGGCAGTGCATTCGACGCAGACAGGTTCGGGATGAGCAGTAATCACACCCAGCGTCACCGGAACGTGGGAGTCGTCGCGGTCGAGGCGGTCGAGGCACCGGAGATCGTCACCTCTGCCTGGATCGACGAGCAGCTGGCCGAGGTCTTCGAGCGCTGCAACGTGCGGCCGGGTCTTCTGGAGGAACTCGCGGGAATACGGGAGCGCCGCTGGTGGCCGGAGGAGATGCGCTTCGATCGGGCAGCCGCACTCGCCGGTGAGCAGGCGATCGTCGCGGCCGGGATCGACCGGGGCAAGATCGGGATGCTGATCTCGACCTCCGTGTGCAAGCACCATCTGGAGCCGTCGGTCGCCTGTGCCGTCCACCACCACCTCGGACTTGCGCCAGGGTGCCTCAACTTTGACCTCGGCAACGCCTGTCTCGGCTTCGTCAACGCGATCCACCTTGCAGCGACTGCGATCGACGCCGGGCAGATCGAGTATGCCCTAATCGTCGATGGGGAGGGCGCGCGCCATACGCATCTGACGACGATCGCCCGGCTGCAGGCGGAGGCCTTCGTCAACGCCGACGTGTATGCCGAGTTCGCGAGCCTGACGCTCGGGTCGGGAGCTGCCGCGATGGTGCTCGGCCGTCTCGATGCCAACCCGCAGGCGCATCGCTTTGTCGGCGGGGTCTCGCGCGCGGCGACGCAGCATCACGACATCTGTGTCGGCGACCTCGATCGGATGCGCACCGATACGAAGGCTCTGCTCCACGGCGGCCTCGAGCTTGCAGGAGATGCCTGGGGCGAATCCGCCGAGGCGTTCGGCTGGCAGGAGGGAATCTCGTGGTATGTCCTCCATCAGGTCAGCGCGGTGCACACGAGCCTGATGTGCGCCACGCTCGGGATCGACGAGGCGCGTGCTCCCCTGACCTTTCCGCTGCACGGCAACATCGGCCCCGCCTCGATTCCGTTCACGCTCGCCGGCGTGCAGACGGAGATAGCAGCCGGCGAGCGGGTTCTCTGCCTGGGCATGGGTTCGGGTCTGAACGCCAGCGTCGCAGAGATCGTCTGGTGAGGTTCGCGCCCGCTGTTCTCGATGCGGGCCGACTCGAACAACTGGGAATCGACCCGTCCTGGTCGCGTCATGTTCGCGTGGCGTTGGCCGACGGGTCGGAGGTGGAGGTGCACGCCCTCGTCTCCGAGCCTCCCACCGGGGTACCTTCGCCACTCACGGTCGTCTGCGTGCACGGGAACCCGACGTGGTCGATGCTGTGGCGCTCGTTTCACCGTCGCCTCGGAGATCGCTATCGCGTCGTTGCGATCGACCAGGTTTCGATGGGGTTCTCCGAGAGAACCGGCCTGCGCCGCTACGCGCAGCGGGTCGACGATCTGGGTCGGATCCTCGACGCGCTTGACGTCAACGGCCCAGTCGTCCTCGCAGCGCACGACTGGGGTGGGCCGATTGCGCTCGGCTGGGCCGTCGAGCACGAGGAGCGCGTGCGAGGAATCATCCTCTGCAACACGGGCATCGCGATGCCGTCGACGGGCGTGCCGCTGCCGATTCGCCTCGCGGGCTCGAGGATGCTTCGCGACATCGGCTGCCGACGGACGTCGGCCTTTCTCCGTGGCACGCTCGTGACAGGCCACGGGCGCATTCCCGCGTCGGTTCGCGCCGGGTATCTCGCGCCGTACCGAGCCGCGGACGATCGACGCGCCATCTCAGACTTCGTCGAGGATATCCCGACGTCGCCAGCACATCCGTCGTCTTCTCCGCTGGCGGAGGTTGCAGGCCGCCTCTCCGAGATCCACGCGCCCGTCCTCCTCGCCTGGGGCGAGCGAGATCCCGTGTTCCACCTGGAGTTCGCCGCCGATCTCCGACGTCGCCTGCCGCAGGCAGCGCTGCACCGTTTCCCGCTCGCCGGCCATCTCGTCGTCGAGGAGGAGGACGTCGCGGCTCTCGCCGACGCTTGGATCGGGCGCCTCGACGAGCCCGCGGCACGTTCTCCGGCTCCGGCCGGTCCGATGCCGGAGTTGCCATGGGCCGCGCTCGTTCGTCGCGAGGATGACGCCGCGACGGCCGTCGCCGTCGGCGGAGGAACCACGCTCTCGTTCGCCTCGCTCGCGCAGCGTGTATCGGACATTGCCGCGGGGATGCGGGGCGCAGGAGTCGCTCCGGGCGACCGTGTGGCGGTGCTCGCGCCCGAGCCTCCGGACTTCATCGCGGCGGTGTATGCGTGCTGGACGGTCGGCGCGATCACGGTGGTCGTCGACCGCGGGCTCGGCGTGCGCGGGCTCGCGCGCGCCCTGCGCAGCGCCGAGCCGCGGTGGCTGCTCGGTACACGGAAGACACTCGGCGTCGCACGTGCGCTTCGCTGGGTACCGACCGCCGGTCGGCTCGACATCGACGCGCTCGGCGGCGTCGGCACGAAGCTCTCGGCTCTCGTAGCCGATCACGCAGCTGATCCCGATGCGACGGCGGCTGTCGTGTTCACGTCGGGCGCGACCGGCCCGGCGAAGGGTGTCGTCTACAACGGGCGCCAGATGGCGGCGCAGTTCGAGGCAGTGCGCGCCCGTTATGGCATCGGGCCGGATGATCGCCTCGTTGCGGCCTTCGCACCATTCGCCCTCTACGGTCCGGCGCTCGGGATCCCGGTCGCCGTGCCGGACTGCGACATCACCGAGCCTGCGTCACTGCGTGCGGAGGCGCTCGCCGACGCGTGTGCGGCGATCGATGCGACGATCCTCTTCGCTGCTCCCGCTGCCCTCAGCGGCGTGCTGGCCTCCCAGGAGGGACTGTCTCCGGATGGGCGTGACGCGCTCGGCGCGCTGCGGCTTGTGCTCTCGGCGGGCGCGCCGGTGCCGCGACGTATGCTGCGCGCGTTTGCAGGGCTCACGCCCCGCGCCGAGCTGCACACGCCGTACGGGATGACGGAGCTCCTCTCGGTGGCGGACATCGAGTTAGCCGAGCTCGACGAGGTTGGAGTGGGGCACGGCGTCTGCGTCGGGAAGCCGCTCCCGGACGTCGAGATCAGGATCGAACCGCTCGAGGGTGGAGACGGGCTGACGGGTGAGATCGTTGTCAGCGCACCGTGGCTCTCCGTCGGGTACGACGGGCTCTGGGCGACGAACGATCACGCCCGCTCGCTCGACGACGATGGAACGGAGTGGCATCGCACCGGTGACGTCGGCAATCTCGACGCCGGCGGCCGTCTCTGGGTCGAGGGTCGGCTCGTCCATGTCGTCTGGACGGTGGAGGGCCCCGTGACGTCGGTGCCGCTCGAGGTGGCGGTCGAATCCGTCGTGGTGGCGCGCTGTGCCGTGACCGGGGTCGGCCCACGCGGCTGTCAGCAGATCGTGGTGGTCGTCGAGTGTGACGGCAAAGCCGGCCTGGCCCCACCCGACCTCGACCGGGCCGTGCGTGGGGCCAGTGCCCCTCAGATGATTGCCGCGGTGCTCACCGTCCCGAAGCTCCCCGTTGATTCTCGCCACAACTCGAAGATCGATCGCACCCGGCTAGGGAAGTGGGCCGACAAGGTGCTCGCCGGTGGGCGGGCTCCGGGTCGCGTCTGATGCGCGTGCTCATGACGGGTGGCTCGGGGCTGCTCGGGCAAACGACGATCAGGGCTCTCGCCTCCGCAGGTCATGACGTCATTGCGCTACAGCGGCAGCGGAGCAACGAGGTTGCGTGCGAGCAGGTGCTTGCCGATGTCTGCGACGCGCATGCTGTGGCCGGTGCCGCGGAGGGGTGCGAGGTCGTGATCCACGGGGCCGCGCGCGTGGGCGTCGTCGGCTCCCGCGAGGAGTTCCGCCGTGTGAACGTGGGGGGTACGAAGGCGGTTGTTGCGGCCTGCCGCGAGGCGGGAGTGGAGCGGCTCGTCTTCATCTCCTCGCCGTCGGTCGGCTACGAGTCGGTAGCGACCGTCGGAGCAGGCGCGAGCGCGCCGATCACCGTCCGCCGCGATCGCTCCTGGTATTCGGAGTCAAAAGCCGAAGCAGAGCTCGTAGCGCTGTCAGCGAACAATCCCTCACTCGCGGTGACGGTGGTCAGGCCGCACGCGATCTGGGGGCCGGGGGACACGCAGCTGATCGGGCGAATTGTCGAGCGGGCGCGCTCGGGGCGCCTGTTTATCGTCGGCGGCGGTACGGCGCTGATCGACACGACCTATGTTGACAATGCTGCAACTGCCCTCGTCGTCGCCGCAGAGCAGTCCGTGTTCGGGGGCAAGCTCGCCGGGCGCGCCTTCGTGGTCTCGAACGGCGAGCCGTTGCCGGTGAGGGTGTTGCTCGAGCGGATCTGCAAGGCGGCCGGGGTGCCACCACCGAGGAGAGACGTCCCACTGACGGTGGCCCAGGGCCTCGCGAGCGTCGCCGAGCGTCTCTGGGCCCGCTCTCGGCCCGGCGTCGAGCCGCCCGCAACACGCTTCCTCGTTGACCAGCTGACGCTCGCGCACTGGTTCGATCCGCGCCCGTTTCGGGAGGCGACGGGCTGGCGTCCCGCGGTCAGCATGGCAGAGGGAATGAGACGGTTGGCTGACTGGTACGGCGAGGCGCCGCCGTAGGGCTTCACCGGACTTCGGATTCGAGGATCGCGCGCGGCTGCGCCCTACGGCTGCTGGTGGTGCACGTCGAATACCCTCTCCGAGGGCATCGTTGTAAAACCGCCTTCGATCCCTGCCTCCATCGCCGGGATCAGAGTTTCGTCGCGGAACGTCTCCCAGCTCTCCAGGGTTTCATGGTCCGCGACGATCATCCAGCCGTCCGCCGTCGGTCCTGCCAGATGGAACGACTGTCCCCGGGGCAGGCTGCCGTCTGTCGCGTGCACGGCAGCGATCACGGCGTTGTACTGGTCTTCTGTGCCTCCTACGAACTCATGGACGATAACGATGCCGGATGCCATCTGGTCTCTCCTCTGACGTCGTGGTTTGGGCTGACATTTCTATCACATGGGAAGCGGGATGTACAACGTCACGATCTCCCTCTTTCTCTCCCTCTCTCTTTCTCTCTCTGGTGGTTTCGGCTGCTTGGTTCAGGGATCGTGGCATAGCAGGCCGGGGTCGCTGGCGTTGCCTGCACGGACACAGGAAAAGGACGCTCGACCGGGAGACTGCCGGAACGCGAGACTCGCTGTACGCGCTGTTTCCGGGACTCGGGAACGCCTCACCGTGGAGTGCGGTAGAGTCGCTCTGTTGAAAAGAGGAACCATGATCGGCAGCGGTTTGCAGGGTACGGTCTGCGATCCCGAGGAGATCCTCGAGGACGAAGAGCTCGAATGCGACGGGTATTGCCGGCAGGCGTACGCCATCGGCATCCCGCTTCGTCTGTGGTCTACCTTCTCCTCACGGTGTCGTACCGGCCGCGCCCGGGCCGTCGATGCCGTGACGGGCGAGTGTTCTGAGGTTCCGAGCTTCCGTGCCGCCGTCTATCCGGTGCGGGTTGACGGCGGTCGGGCTCTCGTGGGGGCGTAGGGCATGCGCGATGTCGAGGTTCGCACCGACTTTCCGCGCGCAATCGAGGTACGCGGCCCCGTCTGGATCCCGCTGCCGGATGGCACGCGCCTCCACGCCAGGATCTGGCTACCGACCGACGCCGACGAGCAACCGGTGCCGGCCGTGATCGAGTATGGCCCCTACCGCCTGTCCGACGGCACGGTCGGGAGTGATGAACAGCAGATGCGCTGGTTCGCCGGTCACGGCTACGCCGGCATGCGTATTGATATTCGCGGCACCGGAGAATCCAGCGGCCTCTGCACGGACGAGTACACGAGGCAAGAGACCCTCGACGGGGTCGAGGCGATCGCCTGGATCGCGGAGCAGCCGTGGTGCTCGGGCGCGGTCGGCATCATCGGCTACTCGTGGACTGGCTTCAACGGTCTCCAGATCGCCGCTCTGCGCCCCCCGGCGCTGAAGGCCGTCGTCACCGGCTACTCGACGGACGATCGATATACCGATGACGTTCATTACCGTGGTGGGCTGATCGACGCGATGGACATGCTGCACTGGTCGGTCTGCATGCAGGGCTGGCAGGCACGTCCCCCTGTCCCTGCGATCTACGGCGATGGCTGGCGCGAGGCATGGCGGGAGCGACTCGAGCTCGATCCGTGGATCACCCACTGGATGAGCCATCAGCATCGCGACGACTACTGGCGCCGCGGTTCTGCCTGCGAGGACTTCGACCAGATCGACGTGCCGGTGATGTGCATAGCCGGTTGGGCCGACGGCTACACCGACTCGGCCTTTCGTGTCCTCGTCGGTGCCCGAGGACCGCGCAAGGCCGTGATCGGCCCCTGGGGGCATGTTGACCCGATCCACGGGCCACCGGCACCGCAGGTCGGCATCCTGTCCGAAGCCACGCGCTTCTGGGATCGTTGGCTCAGGGGCATCGATTCCGGCATCGACGACGATCCCATGCTGGTGGCCTACGAGCAGGATCCCGTCAGGCCCGCTGCGATCATCAGCGAGCGCCCGGGACGCTGGATCAGCGAAGACACCTGGCCGTCGCCGCGCCTCGTTGACCGCGCTTTCATTCTTGGCGACGGCACCCTTGCCTCCGGCATGACGGACGAGACAGTCGTGACCGTCGCCAGCACCCAGACGGTCGGGTTGGACGGTGGCGTCTGGTGTGCCGATGGCCGGTCTGCCGACCTCGCCATCGACCAGCGCCGGGAGGAGGCATTCAGCGCGTGCTTCACCTCGGAACCGTTCGACGAGGACTTCGCGATCCTCGGTCACGCTGTCGCCCACCTGGCCCTGACCGCTGATCGACCCGTCGCGATGGTGTCGCTCCGCCTGAGCGAAGTGCTGACCGACGGCTCGTCTCTGCTCGTCACACGCGCACAGCTCAATCTCTGCCACCGCAACGGCAACCACGCCCCGACCGCGGTGGTACCGGGAGAGGAGATGCAGATCCGCCTTCCGCTCGACTCGATGGCGCACCGCTTTCGCGCCGGCAGTCGCCTTCGCGTCGCGATCTCGCCCTGCTACTGGCCGTGGGCCTGGCCTTCCCCGGAGCCGGTCACGCTCGGCATCCGGACGGGTGCGTCCTCGATCGTCTTGCCAACGCGCCCTGCACGTGTTGAGGACGCCGTGATGCGCGAGCTCGATCCGCCGGCCGAGCCGGCCGCTGTCCCGATCGAGATGCTGCGCAGCGGCTCTGGCGGCGCACGCACGGTGACCTACAACCAGGGAACGGGAAGGACAGACCTCGTCTTCGACTGGGATATCGGCGGCGCCTGGAAGTTCGAAAATGGCCTCATCTGGGAAGACTCGTCCGTGACGACCCTTTCGATCACCGACGGTGACCCACTCTCGGCCGAGGTCGTCGTCGAGAACACGAGCCTCTACGAGGACGGCGACCGGACGGTCGAAATCGTCTGCCGTGGAGCGATGTCGTGCACCGCAGACGACTTTCTCGTCACGAGTCAGCTCGATGTCCGCGAGAACGGGCGTCGCATGTTCTCCCGCGCGTGGGATTGCCGCTTCCCGCGCGACCATATGTAGCTCGACCGGCATCGGCTTCACCGCGTGGCGATGTGACTCACCGGCTAGCTCCGGATGTCGGTCTCGAGCACGAGGTCGATGCCACGAGCGCCTTCTCGCCGGTTACCGGTCGCGCTCCACACGGGTTGCGCCTCGGCCACCGCGGATACCCTCCTCGAGTCCCCCGACGACAGCCTGGACGAGGCCGCCGAGCGTGGCAAGGTTGTATCCGCCCTCCTGGACTGCGACGAGCGGCAGGCCGCAGGCGCCAATGCGTCGGCCGGCCTCCCGCAATCCGGCCGCCGTGACCGCCAGTGGGCTGTTGGGGTCGCCTGCGGCAGCATCGACGCCGAGTGCGAGCACCAGCGCGCTCGCTCCGTGGTCGTGCACCGCATCGAGACAGTGATCGAGTGCCGCCAACCACGGTTCGTCACCGGCACCGGGGGCCAGAACGACGTTGCGATTGCTGCCTTTGCCATTCCCCTCGCCAACCTCGTCCGGCCAGCCCATCACGTGGGGAAACCACCCGGCAGCAGGGTCGACGTGCAGTGACGTCGTCAGCACGTCGGCCCGCGTCCAGAAGATCTCCTGGGCACCGTTGCCATGGTGCGCGTCGATGTCTACGATCGCGACGCGGTCAGCGCCTTGCGCCCGCAATGCGGCTGCCGCGATGGCAGCATTGTTGAGGTAGCACGACCCTCCATACGCACCGCGGCTGACGTGATGCCCCGGAGGACGTGTGATCGCGTATGCCAACGGCGCGCCGTCACCGACGAGGTTGACCGCGGTCAGCGTGGCATCGACCGCGCCGCGTGCTGCACGCCATGTTCCCTCGGCGATCGGGGTCATCGTGTCGAAGCAGTAGAACCCCGTCCGCGCCCACACGGCCTCGGGGCGATGCGGGACAACGGCACCCAGCATCGCCCGTGTCGGAAAGAGATACGGCACGACCATGTCCTGACCCGGGTCGACAGGCAGGTCGGCGGCAACCCACGCACCCCAGGCCGTCCGTAGGAACTCGACGAGGTCGGGTGCATGAACGTCGAGCAGGATGTCGTCGGCGTGTTCGGTCGCGGGGACAACGGTCGCTCCCTGCTCGGCGAGGGCTGCGCGGATGATCTCCGCACGCTTCGGAACCTCGTCGTCGGGCATCCGAACACCCAGCCAGATCTCCGCGCCAGGGGCATGATCGAGACAGGCCTGATGCCAGACGACGGGCAGGCTCAGCAACCCACACGACCGGGGGGTCGCTGCATCCGGGTGGGCCGCGTCACGCGTTCAGTCACCCGGGCACACCCGGAGAGTCGCGGTCAATGCCCGTTGCGGCCTGGTTGGCGGCCGTCAGCGCATCGGGTGTTCCTCCGGCCGGCAGGGCGGCGAGTAGATGGAGCATGGGTCGAGAGTACTCCGAGACGGTCAGGACACGAGTGCCTGTAGGAGGGGCTGTGTCCTGGGTACGTCCTGGTGCGTGCGGCGATCAGGCGGATATCAGCGGGTGAGAGCGCAGCGCACCGTGCTCGAAACCGACCCGCCGAGAAGGCCGGATCCCCCTTGCTAGCGGGGATCCGGCCTGATGCAGCGGAGAGGGAGGGATTTGAACCCTCGATGCGCCCGTAAGACACATAACGGTTTTCGAGACCGCCGCATTCGACCGCTCTGCCACCTCTCCGAGCGGATTCAAGCCTAGCGCGAGTGCCCGGACTACGGTGCCGACGGCGGTGCCGCTGCCCGAGTCGGGGCGGTGCCGCCACCGACTCCGGAGTGCAGCCCGGGACGCGGTGATCACAACGGAGAAGGAGGGATTCGAACCCTCGATCAGGGTTACCCCCGATACTGCCTTAGCAGGGCAGCGCCTTCAGCCGCTCGGCCACTTCTCCCCTCGTGAGAGGTTATCGGACGCAGGGGCCACTCAGTGGAACTGACGGGCGAGCCCTCAGTCGTGGATGCGGCCGATCAGCTCGGAGCGCTTCAGTACCTTGACCTCGATCCCGCCGAGGCGCACGTCGTAGCCTGCCTCGTGGGGGTACAGCACCTTGTCGCCGCGCTCGATGCCGTTCGGCTCCGAGCCGACGGCCGTGACGATGCCCGTGCGGACGGCGACCGTTGAGAGAGCCGACGCGGGCAGGATCAGCCCTGCGCGCGTCTCGGTCTCGTCGCTGACCGGCTGGATGACGATGTACTCGTCAAGTGGCTCGAGCGACGAATCGATGTTCTTCGACTGATCCAACATGGGCAAATCATAGGTCACAGACGGCCCGCAGCGACGATCCGCTGGAGAAACTGCTGTGTTCGTTCCTCGCGCGGGGCGCTGAAGAGCTGCTCTGGTGGGCCTTCCTCCAGGATGACGCCCGCGTCGAGGAAGGCAACGCGGCTTGCGATATCACGCGCAAAGCTCATCTCGTGGGTTGCGATGACCATTGTCATCCCGCCGTTTGCGAGCTCACGAATGACGTCCAGTACCTCACCGACGAGCTCCGGATCGAGAGCGCTCGTCACCTCGTCGAGCAGCAACAGCTCGGGCTGCATCGCGAGTGCGCGGACGATCGCGACCCGTTGTTGCTGACCGCCGGAGAGCCGGTCGGGGTATTCGTCGCGCTTGTCTACGAGCCCGAAACGCCGCAGTAACTCGGTGGCTTGCGTATTCGCATCGCCGCGCGACTGCTTCAACGCCTTGCGGGGTGCGAGCGTCACGTTCTCGAGCACGGTCATGTGCGGGAAGAGGTTGTACGACTGGAAGACGATCCCGATCCGACGGCGAATCGCGTTGAGATCGACGTTCCGCGCCGTGATCTCGGTGTCGCCGAGGAAGATCCGACCGGCCTGAATCGGTTCGAGCAGGTTGATACAGCGCAGCAGCGTTGACTTGCCGGAGCCGGACGCGCCGATCAGGCAGACGACATCGTGTTCGCTCACGCGGAGGTCGATCCCGCGTAGTACCTCGAGCTTGTCGAAGGACTTGTGCGCATCCTCGACCCGGAGCGCTGCACCGACCATGGCGCCGGTTGCCGGCTTCAGCCGGTCGCCAGAGTTGCCGGCGCTCATGTCGCCCTTCCCGCCTGTTGCCGCTTCTTGTCCCGCGCCACGAGCCAGTCCACGAACCGCGCAAGCGGGATCGTGATCAGCACGAACAGCGTCGCCGCAACGAGGTAGGGGGTGCCATTGAAGGTCGCGGACTGGTCGATCTGCGCCTGCTTGAACGCCTCGACCACCCCGAGAGTGCCAACGAGGGCCGTGTCCTTCTGCAGCCCGATGAAGTCGTTCAGGAGCGGCGGGATCACCCGACGGACGGCCTGGGGGAGGACGACGAAGCGGAGAGACTGGCCGTGTGAGAGACCCAGCGAGCGTGCGGCCGCATCCTGGCTCGCGTGCACCGAGTCGATCCCCGAGCGGTAGACCTCCGACACGTATGCGGTGTAGACGAGCACGAGAGCGACGACAGCCCAGAAGAACTCCGACTGGGGGAGCCACGAGAGCCCGAGCGCCGGCATCCCGAATCCGAGAATCGAGATCACGAGGATCGTCGGAATCCCGCGGAACAGGTCGGCATAGGTGATCGCGAGCGCCCGAATCGGAAAGAACACCGGCCCCGGGAGCGAGCGAAGAACCGCGAGGAAGAGCGCGGCGGGGAGAATGATCACCTCGGCGACGAAGAACAGCTTCACGTTCAGCCAGAAGGCGTGAAGGATCTCCGGAAAGCTGTCCCTGTAGATGGCCCAGTCGAGGAAGTAGGCCCTGAATGCACCCCAGCCGGGTGATCGCGTGACGACGACGACGATGGCAGCCGTAAGGACGGCCGTGGAGAGGAGGGCGATCGCGACCGCCCGCGTCTCACGGGAGACGTGGGCGGTCGCGCCGCCGAGGATCCGCGAGTTGCGGCTCTCGTTCAGGGCTTACTTCAGGACGGGCGCGCCGGTCGCGTTTGCGAGCCAGCTGCGCTGGAGGTTCTTGATTGTTCCGTTGGCCCAGAGCCGGTCGAGCGCCCTGTTGGCGCACGCGGTCAGCTTGCTGCCCTTCGGCAGGACGAGCCCGAAGCGCTCCGTCGCACCCCTGGCCCTGAACTGGCCCACGACCTTGCCGTCCGGGACCTGCACCGCCGTCACGTAGAACGCCGTTGGGAGGTCTACGACGAGTCCATCGATCTGGCCGTTCTTGAGCGCCTGAACAGCCGCGTCGTTCGTGTCGTAGACCTTCGGTGACGAGGCGGGCCTGATCTGCTTGACGATGAAGTCGTAGCTCGTCGTTCCGACCTGGGCGCCGAGCGTGTACTTCCTGAGGCCGTTGATCGAGCGCACCGATGCGATCGGCTTGCCCTTGCGTCCCACGATCGACTGGTTCACGAAGTAGTAGCCCTTGGAGAAATCGACGGCCTTTGCGCGTTGTGGGCTGTACGACACCTGGGTGATATAGAAGTCGAACGATTTCTTGCCGGGGCGGAACGAGTTGTTGAACGGCGTCACCGCCCACTTGACCTGTTCCTTCGAGAAGCCGAGCTGCTTCGCGACCGCATAGGCCACCGCCGACTCGTAGCCCTTGCCGCTGTAGGGATCGCTGAACTTCCACGGCTTCGTCTTCTCGTCGCCGCCAAACCAGGGCGGGAAGGCCGGGTTGTCGGCACCGATCGTCAGTGCCCCGTCCCTGTCGAGCAGGCCGAGCGTGTCCTTCGCGCAACCGGGAATCCCGGTGGCGGACGTGACTGTGGTGGAGCGGCCACTGGCAGAGACCGCGGCGACAAGTGCGGTGACGGCTGCCAGGGCAAGACTGGTACTGAGCGCTTTACGCATGGTGTATCTCCTCTGGTCGGATCCTCGGAGCGGGAGCGAGCGTACCACGCACCCTACGCACACCCTGGCACCCGATAGTAGAAGACGACGGACGGACGGATCCGGTTAGGGGATGGTTTCGGGTCGGGCAGTTCGTGTCGCCCGGTTCCTTCCCTCCTCACCGTCGTGCCAACCGGAGATCAATCATCTACGCTCTTTCTCTCATGCGTCGCGTCGTCATCACCGGCTTTGGGGCCGTCACACCGATCGGTCTCGACGCGCCCTCCACCTGGGAGGCCGCGCTTGCGGGTCGCAGTGGGATCGGCTTCATCGAGTCCTTCGACGCGAGCGAGTTCCCGGTCAGAATCGCAGGCGAGGTCAAGGGCTTCGACGCGTCCGAGCTGACCCCGCCCAAAGAGGCGAGAAGGATGGATCGCAACGTTCTCATGGCCGTTGCCGCAGCCGTGGAGGCGTGGACGAGCGCGGGTGTCGAGGAGTACGACCCCAAGCGCGTGGGGATTCTCGTCGGATCCGCGATCGGCGGGATCGCGACGATTGCGGAGCAGCAGCAGGTGTTCATGGAGCGGGGCGCAGATCGCGTCTCACCGTTCTTCATCCCCTCCGCACTCGTGGACACAGCGAGCGGCCAGATCGCGATCCAGCTGGGTCTGACGGGCCCGAACTACGCGCCGGTTTCGGCGTGTGCGACGGGTTCGACTGCGATCGGTGAAGGTACCGCGACGATCGTGCGCGGGCAGGCGGACATCATCCTTGCGGGCGGCACCGAGGCTGCGATCACGCCCCTCATCCTGGCGGGCTTCTGCGCCATGCGAGGGCTCGTTGCCGAGGAGAATGATCCGACTCTCGCCATGCGCCCGTTCGACGCAACGCGCGCCGGCTTCGTGATGGGGGAGGGAGCGTGCATTCTCGTGCTCGAGGAGTTCGAGGCGGCGCGGGCCCGCGGTGCCACGATCTACGCGGAGGTTCTCGGATATGGCGCTTCCAATGACGCCCACCATCTGGCTCAACCGGAGCCCGAGGCAGCCGGGGTGGCGGCGATGATCTCGTCGGCTCTCCTGTCGGCTGCCGTCGCGCCCGAGCGTGTGGGGTATGTCAACGCCCACGGAACCTCGACGCCGCTCGGCGATCTGGCCGAAACCCGCGCGCTGCGTCAGGCCTTCGGCAAACACGCCTATAGCCTTGCCGTCTCGTCCACGAAGTCGGTCACCGGCCATTGCTTCGGTGCTGCGGGCGCTATCGAGGCGATGATGTGTGCGCGGGCGATCTACCATCAGGTGCTGCCGCCGACGATCAACTACCGGAATCCGGACCCGGAACTCGATCTCGACTACGTTCCGAACGAGTCGCGTAAGGTAGACCTCGACGTTGCCCTCTCGAACGCGATGGGCCTCGGTGGGCACAACGGCTGCGTCCTGCTCGGACGCGTGCAATGAACTACGAGTGCCGTCGCAGGAGTCCGATGTAGTGGGTATTCAGCAAGCGGAGTCGCTCGAGGAGAATTGCCCCGGTCCAGGAGATTGGGGCGAGTTTGCGGGAGATCGGAGGCGCCAACGTTACGCGCTGTAGCGCCACCCTGAATCCGGGGAAGAGGTCGCGGATCTCGTCCGCGCGTACCCCACGGACGTCGTGGTTCCGTGGGTTGTCACGGAAGAAGTCGTACCAGAGGATCGCCCCTCCGGGCGCGAGGACGCGGGCCATCTCCCGCGCTACGATTGCGCGGATCCCGTCGCCGAGGATCGAGGTGAAGACTGTGCTCTGGAGCACGAGGTCGAAAGAACCGTCGGGCCAGGGCAGAGAGCCGCCATCCCCGAGTCGGATGTCGGCTTCCGGAAGTCGCTGCTTCGCGTGTGCGACGCGTGGTGGCTCGAGATCGACTCCGGCGAGCTTCGACTGCGTTGCGCCCCACGACTCGAGGTCAACGAGCCACCCGCCATGGCCGCAGCCGACATCCAGGATCCTCGACTCGGCGAGCGGGAAGAACCCACCGTGTGCAAGCAACCGGACGACCCCGCGCACCCTCTGCTGACTCATGAGAAGTGCACCAGGGCTCGCGACGGAGTACCTGTCCCAGGGAATCTCCCGGTCGCGTGCCTCATAGATGCCCCGGATGCGCGCTGCCTCATCCCCGAGTTCGGATTGGAGCGGGGGCTCGGGTTTGATCACGTCTGGATCCTAGTAGCCCACGGTCGTCGGTGGGATAGGTCTGTGCGCGGGGCGAGCCTGGCAGAGGGGCTTGCGAAAGCCGCAGCGCGTCGCCCGTGACTCGCGCGACTGATCCACGGCAGCCCGGAGGGTCACTTCGAGAGAGCTATCCCGTGGATGCGCTGGACGCCCACGAGGCGGGCGTAGACGATATAGCGCTGCGTTGCGAAGAATCGTGGGTGGCACGCCTGAAGGGCCAGTTCTTCGTAACCCCGCGACTGCAGCCGCCCGACGTCGGTTGCCGGGACGATGGCATGGCCGGTGACCCTGTACTCGAATCGTGCGTAGGGGGTGGACAACTGCACGCGGTCGCCGGGCTTGAGTCGGTCGATGTGCGAGAACGGCGCCAGATACGTTGTTCGGTGGCCGGCGATGTACACGAGCTGGCCTTCACCGGGCATGTGCGTGCGCTCGTCGAGGCCCGGGCCCTTCTGCAGGGAGGCCGTGTCCGTTCCTGCGACGATCACCGTGGAGAGGCCCATTCGTGGGACGACGAGCCTGCCGACGGCCTGTCCCGTGCTGGACGACGTCCTGAAGCGGCGCGCGACAGTCGCGAGTGGCACGCGTTTGGCAGCCGGTGTGACGAGAGTCGGTTGAATCTTCCGAACTCTCTCCTCGTAGGCCGACGAGAGGTGCGACTGCGAACGCTTCGCATAGATCGCCGTGAGCGGATCCTGCCACAGCGTGATCGTCGCGACCCAGGCCAGTCCTACCACACCCGCGAGGATGAGCAACGAGCCAAGCCACCGCGCAGATCGTCTACGCCATGCCCGGGCCCCGGGAGCATCCGGCCTAGCCGACGGCTCCATCAGCACCCACGAGGCCGAACAGGAGGTCGCAGATCTCATCCACGGTCTCGAGGCTGAGGCCGGGGTGGAGCGGGAGCGTCAGGACCCGGTCGGCGATCGACTCCGTGACGGGCAAAGCTCCCGCGCCCGGATAGCTCGAAAATCGGTGAATAGGCGGGTAATGAACGCTTGTCTGGATGCGTTCGATGCGCAGCGCTTCTCGAATCGCGTCGCGGGCCGAGGGCGTACGAGCCAGGATCGGTGCAAGATGGAAGGAGGGCTCCCCCCGCGCGTCCTCGAACGGAACGTCGAGCCCTTCGTGGTCTGCCAGGCGCGAGCGGTACCGGTCGGCGAGCGTCTTTCGGGCTGCGTTGAAGGCGGGGACCTTGGCAAGTTGGCTGACGCCGAGTGCGGCCCGAATCTCGTCGATTCGGTAGTTGAAGCCGACGTCGAGAACGTCGTAGCTGGTTGCGTGTCCTCGATGCCGGTCCCAGGTGAGCGTTGTCATTGCGTGCGATCGGAGCAGTCGCGCGCGATCCGCGTGCTCCTTCCTACGGAAGACGACGGCGCCTCCCTCGCCGGTTGTCATGTTCTTGTTGGCAAAGAAGCTGAAGCAGCCTGCGTCGCCGATCGAGCCAAGCGCAACGCCATCGAGCGTGGCGCCCGGGGCATGGGCGGCATCCTCGATGACGAAGAGGCCGTTTTCTCGGGCGATGGTCAATAGCTCGCCCATCGGTGAGGGGTAGCCGCCGTAGTGCATTACGACGATCGCCTTCGTCTTCGCGTTGACGAGGCGCGTGACCTCGTTTGGATCGAGGGAGAAGTCTGACGTGGAGATGACGTCTGCGAGGCGCACGGTCGCACCTGTCTGGCGCATCGCCGCCGCGCTCGCAACGAAGGTCAGGCTCGGGCAGATGACCTCGTCGCCTGGCCCGAGTCCAAGCGCGGCGGCGGCAAGGTGCAGGGCCGCCGTACCGTTTGTGACTGCGAGAGCCTGATCGGTTCCAAGGAAGATGCGGAGATCGTCCTCGAACTGCGCGGTGACCGGCCCCATGCTGAGCCAGCCCGAGTCGAGGACTGCCATGACAGCGGCACGATCGTCGTCAGAGAGAGAGACATCGGCAAGCGCGATGCGCCAGGGTGAAGAGATCTCGGCCATCTAGACGTTGTAGAGCTCCGGCTTGAACGAATCGAGATGGGCTCGTACCCACTCGATCGTTCTCGCGAGCCCCTCGTCGATGCCGACCTTGTGATGCCAGCCAAGAATCTCGTGAGCTCGCGTCGGATCACAGAGAAGGCGTTCGACTTCGCTGCTCCCGGGACGTTGGCGCTCCTCGGTCGATTGCACCGGCAGGTCGATACCAATCTGCTCCGAGATTCGGCGCACGACGTCAGCGACGGAGTACTCGAGCCCGGTGCCGAGGTTGAACGTCTCGCCCTCGATCCCGTCCTTTTCGGCGCAGCGGGCGAGGCCGCGGGCGGTGTCCTCGACGAACATGAAGTCGCGAGTCGTTGACGTCACACCGAGCTCGATCCGGTCGCGCGTGAGCGCCTGGGTGATCACTGTCGGGATCACGGCGCGGGCGGACTGTCTCGGGCCGTACGTATTGAACGGTCGCGCGAGAACGACCGGCAGACCAAACGCATGCCAGTACGTGAGTGCCAGCTGATCCGCACCGACCTTTGTCGCAGCGTAGGGAGACTGTGGATGAAGAGGATGCGTTTCGGGGATCGGCACGATCTGCGCTGTCCCGTAGACCTCGCTCGAGGAGACCTGGACAACCCGTTGTACCTCATGCTGCCGCGCGGCCTCGAGGACGTTCAGCGTTCCTTCGACATTGACGCTCACGTACTCGCGCGCATGTTTGAACGAGTACGGGATAGGGATCAGCGCACCGAGGTGAAGGACAACGTCCTGTCCGCGGGTCGCGAGTTGCAGTGCCTCGGGATTTGCCAGGTCGCCCGCGTAGATTTCGATCTCCTTCCGCAGTTCGGAGTCGAGGTCCTCGAGGTGACCGAAGTTGTTCCGCGAGTTGTAACGGACGAACGCTCGAACCCGAGCGCCTTCCCGCGCGAGCCACTCCACCAGGGTCGATCCGATGAAACCGGCAGCGCCCGTGACGAGGACCGATCTCCCCGTCCAGTCGTGCCGTGCTCCATCGCTCCCCATTGTCATATCGTAGCCTGGATACAGTGAGACCCCGTGTCGTCCCCCGGCGCCGGGAGGGTGAGGGATGGCCGCCGGAGTCGCTCACTATGCTGTGGTCATGGTCTCCGACTGGCTCGGGAAGCTCCGTGGTGCGCTTGCGAAGAATCCCGGTGCTCCCGCGGGCTTCGTGGTGGTCGCCATCGCCATCGCATGGGCCGAAAAGGACGGAGCCACCGATCCCCTCGTCTGGCTGCCGGGAACGCTCCTGATCGTCGGTTTGCTGGTCGTCGTTGCCGTGGCGGCTCCGGGACACGTCCCGGGTGGTACTGCCGGGTTGATCGCGATCGTCTCCTTCGCCGCCTTCACCGCGTGGTGTTTCGCCTCGATTGCCTGGGCCGACGTCCAGGCAGACGCATGGGCGGGGGCAAACAGGACGCTTGCGTACTTCGCGATCTACACCTTGCTTGCGCTCCGGCCGTGGCGAACCCGTCCGGCAGCGGCCCTCCTCGGGTTCTACTCGATTGGAATAGCCGCAGTCGGTCTCTGGGCGTTCTTGCATCTCGACGCTGGCGCCGATCCCCGTACAGCGTTCATTGCTGGACGATTGATCGAGCCGATATCGTATGCCAATGCAAACTGTGCGCTCTTTGTGAGCGCAGCAGTTCCCGCCCTGTTCCTGAGCTCGCGACGTGAGATGCCGTTCGTGCTCCGCGGCGTTCTGCTCGCCTCCGCGGGCGTCCTGATCGAGCTGGCGTTGCTGTGCCAGAGCCGTATGTCTCTCCTTGCCACGCCTGTCGTACTCGCAGCGTACTTCGCGTTCACGCCGGGACGGCTCCGTTCGGCCCTCTCGCTGGCGATCCTCGCCGTCGCGGTGGCAGCGTCCAGGGCCGAGCTACTCGACGTGTTCACCACGGTGTACGGAACCGATCCGAGCGCGGCCCCGGCATCCGAGCGGCTGGCAGCGGCGATCGACGCATCGCAGCGCGTCGTTCTGCTCAGCGCGATCGGGTTGGCAATGGCGGGAATCGCCTGGGGTCTCATCGACGAACGGTTTCGCGTACCACGATCGGCCGTTCGCGTTGTCGGGCTCGTCGTCGTCATCCTGATGCTCGGCGCGACCGTAGCGGGCAGCGCGGTTTTCGCCCAGAGATACGGGAACCCCGTCGATCGGGTGGGGATCTGGTGGGATCGGTTCAAGTCGAACGAGTACGTTTCCGATGCGGACACGAGCCACCTCATGAGTGGCTTTGGCGGCGCGGGACGGTATGCCATCTGGACGGTTTCGTACGACATCTTCAAACGGCATCCGCTCGTCGGCACGGGAATCGACACGTTCGGGGTCGATTGGGCGCGAGAGCGCCCGAACACGCAGGACAACATCTACCCTCATAGCGTCGAGCTGCGCACGCTGCAACAGACGGGCCTGATCGGCTCGCTTCTTCTCTGTATTTTCATCGCCGGCGCACTCGTCGGCGCGCTACGTCGTATTCGTGCGCGGCCTCCGGTTGCCAGGGGCATTGCGATCTCGTCGCTGCTCGTCTTTGGCTACTGGTGCGTGCACGGATCGGTGGACTGGCTGTGGGAGGTTCCAGCGCTCTCTGCCGCCGCGTTCTGCTTTCTCGGACTCGGGGTTGCGCTTTCGGACCCGGACACCGTCGAGGAGCCCCCCCACGCGCCATGGCGGCGGTGGGTGGCAATGGGCCTCGCTGGAGCGTTTGCGCTCCTCACGATTGTGGCGCTCGTTCCACCATTGCTCTCGGACCGGCAGGTCGAAGCAGCCCTGCGGTCAGTTGCAGCGCCAACCGTTGCCTACGAGTATCTCGACCGAGCAAGCAGTCTCAATCCGCTCGCAAGCGAACCGGATCTTCTCGGCTCTGTCATCGCGGAGCAGTCCGGCGACGTAGCCCGGCAGCGTGCGTTCCTCGTCCGCGCGATCAGCCGGAACCCCTATGACTGGTTTGCGCACGTTCAGATCGCGTTACTCGATGCGCGTGCGGGAGACCGGGTCGCGGCCCTCCGCTCACTCGAGCGCGCCCGCAGACTCGACCCGCGGGATGCATCGATCCTCTTCGCGGCTGAGCGTATTCGAGCCGGAAAACCCCCGACCGCCGCGGAGATGAACGAGCTCTACATCCAGAGCGCTGCCTCCTGCTGCCTTCCGTAACACTTTTCACTCGAACGTCTAGACAGAACGGCAATTCTGGTTAGTATGAGGACAGGAACATTCGATCGTCAGTCACACGAACGGGGGGTACGGAATGAAGAACCTTGTCACAGTCGTTGTGACCGTCGTTGCGCTCATGGCGGCGCAGGCTGCCTTCGCCGGTGGTTCCACCGTGCTGAACGGGTACGGGTCGAGCTCTGCAAAGCCCACCATCGAGGTCAAGTCGGCTGTCGTCAAGGAGTCGAAGCCTGCGGCGACGGTCGTCAAGGCGGATACGCTGCCGTTCACGGGCACTGATCTCGGTGGCATCGCTATCGCCGGAGTTGCGCTTGTCGGTCTTGGATTCGGCCTTCGCCGGGTCGGTAGGGACAAGAACAAGGCGTAGTGCAGCTCTGAGCCTGGCGCAGGCTCGGAAAATCGCTTTCGGCGAATAAGAGGCGGCCCGCATTGCGGGCCGCCTCTTGCGTTTCTGGCCTTGCCGCATGGTGGGATCGATATCGACGTTGCCCCGTGAGCGTGGTTGGTCGCCGACGTCGTGCATCCAACCTCGGTTGTCTGCCTTCGAGGTGGCACGCCCTCCGCGCCTCTACGGCACCTGCGGCCTCCGTGGCGCAAGCTCGACGAGGAGCTGTTCCATCACTGCCATGTTCGTCGCCAGGTTGCCGTCTGCGATCACGCGTGCCCGGTTGCGCTCCCGGGCGGTAGCGCGCAGCGCGTCGTCGCTGACCGCTCGACGCAGGGCGGCGGCCAGTCCATGGGCATCGCCCACGGCAAAGAGCAGACCGGTCGAGCCGTCATCGATCCAGTCCCTGTTACCCGGGATGTCGCTGACGACCGGGAACAGGCCGCACGCCATCGCTTCGAGGAGCGACGAGCTGGCACCATCACTGCTCGAGGCAGAAACGTAGATGTCCGCCTCTTGCAATGCGCGCCGCACATTGTCGAGTGGGACGCGACCCGGAAGCTCTACGAGATCATCGAGCCCGAGTTCGGCAACCTGGGCGCGTCGTTCAGCGAGAAGAGGGCCGCCCCCGAGGAGCACTGCGCGTAGGGCGATTCCATCCTGGTCGCGTAGCTCCTTCAGAGCGAGGATGATCGTGGCGTTGCCGTAGACGGGCGCCTGGTTGCGCGTGCACACGAGGCGCGGCAAGCCATGGTCGGCACCCGGCTCCGGTTGTGGCCGGAACTGCTCGGTATCGATCCCGATCGGGAAGCAGCGGATGGATTTGCGTGCCGCGCCGCTGTCGACGAGTGCATCGGCGATAGCGGGTGAAACGGCATGGACGATGTCCGCGCTCCTGCAGGCGAACCTCATCATTCGACCATGGAGCCACGCGCCTCCCGGCGACGTGAGGACGTCGCTGCCGTGAGCGGAGACGAGGAGTGGTGACGCGCCGCACAGAGCCGCAATGAGGCCGTTCGATGAGACGTAGGTCGCCATCACGACGTCAGGCCCGAATCGTCTCAACTGCCTCCGAACACCCGGTACGCGACGGAGATAGGCAAAGACTTTGAGGCGCGTGGGCGTTCCGTGCCCGACGACATCGACGGCGATGCCGTCGAGCGACGGTTCGTGGCTGAGCGAGATCACGCGAACGTCGTGCCCGTGGGAGGCAAAAAAACGAGCGTAGAGCTCTGTCCAGTACAGGCTGGTATGCGAAACCAGCGCGATCTTCACCGCTGGCCTGCCAACCTTCGCTGCTCCGGAGGCATGCCCATCGCGACGGAGCCTATCTACGGTGCAGAAAGACACCCCCCTCGCGTGCAGGCGTGTTGCCCCCTTCCCCCGGGGATGACAGCCTCCCGCATGGGAGTAGCACCGATTTTTGGTTGGTTTCACCGTGTTGAGCAGGTACGGATCGAGTGCCGCAGAGTTGCCCATCGAGCTCAAGCCGGCTGTCGTCAGGGAGACGGCGCCTGCGGCGACCGTCGCGCAGGCGGACACACTCGCCGGAGTCGCGCTTGTCAACGTCTGATTTGGCCGATGTCAGCTCGGTCGGGAGCGGCACAAGGCATCGTGCACGTCAGCTCTGAACGAAGGCTCGGAAGTCCCTTTTACCTCCCCTGCGCTTGCACGTGCCGGGCCTGCTCGGGCGCGCGGAATACAGGCCTTCACCACCGTCGACGCGTACCACTGATTGCACCGCGCGTGTGCCGAGAAAGCACTGCAGCCCGTCTCTCCTTGCGCAGCAATACGACCAAGTCTCTCTGAAACGAGCGGAAGCGAGGTCACCCGTAAGTCACGTTCGACGTCCCGGCAGCCGATACGTCCGGAGTGGAGAGACTGACCCCGGAACTCGCGCTCGTCGATCCTCGGTGCGCCGTGCTGGCGCGAGCCTCGTTACCCGATCCGCCGGACTGTCTGTTCCGACAGTGGGCCAGTGAACCCCGGGGCGATCTTACGGGCCCCTCCGGGCCTGCTCGGACTTCGAAAACAGGCCGTGCGAGCGGCCGTGCACGACACGTTTTCAGTTGGGGCATAGTCGTCGTGTTCGTCGGTTCATCTCTCCTGGCCTTCATCCCTCCCCGCCAGTCCGCACGCCCGGAGCTCGTCCGGCGGGCTCCCGCGGTACACGCTGGTTCTTCGCAGGAATCGACGCAGCGGATTCACTGGGCGGCCGTTCGCAATGCCGTTGCGTATGACCTCATTCTCGTCACGGGAACCGGGAAGGTCGAGAGATGGACGAAGGGCACGTCGCATCGTCTACGGGTGCAACGCCGTGATCGTGGCCCGGCTTCGCAATGGTATGTCTACCCGGTCTACTCGGCTGGGAGCACCTATCGATACGGCCCGCTCGCCGGCCAGGGATCGATTCCCCGGGGCGACGTCTCGTTCCTGCCCGTCCGCTGACGCGAGCGAGCCGAAATGTCCAGCACGAGCGCGCGCGGGCCGACCGGTTCAGCGGTGCGTTCGGGTGATTGGCTCACGTTCTCGGGGGCTGGTCACTCTTTCCAGGGGTTAGCACGGCGGCTCTTCGTCCGATCTGTGTCTTGAGAAGTTCCCACCGTTTTCACGAACACAGAGAGGTCGCCGTCATGTCCAAAGCAACATCTTCAGCGTTTGCCGCACTCGTTCTGTGTAGTCTTGCCATCCCGTTTGTCGCCGGCGCTGCGTCCGTCAAATCGCCAGTTCGAACGAGCGGACGGAGCGAGTCAGGCGTCACTGCCGCGGCTGCGAAGGCGACCAGGTCTCGACAGCTCAAGGGCCCCAGGACTCTTGCTCCGGCCTCGGCGATCAGCCCACGAAAGCTTCAGGGGCGAAGGAAATGGAAGTATTCGGCTCCGACTCCTGCGCCGGCTCCGACTCCTGCCCCGACTCCTGCGCCGGCTCCGACTCCTGCCCCGACTCCTGCCCCGGCTCCCGCCCCGACGACGACTTCGACGTCTACTGTGACATCTGTGACATGCGACAAGACGGCATTTCCGGGAACGGGCACTGCTCAGGCGATGTACGCCTCACTGAGTGCCGGCCAGACGGGCTGCCTTCGTGGTGGTACGTACACGGCCTTGGGAGCGTACGTTCTC
>JBAXFL010000035.1:0-26377 GCA_037139935.1 Thermoleophilia bacterium
GGGAATCGTGCGATACGCTCTTCCATCGCACGATTCCCTGCCCCTAGTGAAACGTCTGGCCGCCGTCGATCACGATCGTCTGACCGGTCACGAAACTCGATCCTGCGCTCGCAAAGTAGACGACAGCGCCGACAACGTCCTCGGGCATCTGGTCGCGCTGGATCGTCCGTGCCGACACCGAGACGTCGCGTAGCTTCTCGATCACCTCGGGGTTTGCCTCGACCCCGGCAGACATCGTGAAGCCAGGTGCGATGCAGTTGACGAGCACGTCGTCCCTGCCGACCTCCTTTGCGAGCGCACGCGTGAAGGCAACAATCGCACCCTTGCTCGTGACGTAGTGGAGCAGGAACGGCACTCCGCGAAACGGTGTTCCCGACGAGATGTTGACGATCCGGCCGCCACCGTTTCGCTGCATCACCGGCACGACAGCACGGCACATGAGAAACATCGAGGCGACGTTCACGTCCATCACCTGCCGCCACTCCGCGAGTGGGATCTCGGTGAAGGGCCGCATGGCGAGCGAGGCGTAGAGCCCCGCATTGTTGACGAGGATGTCGATCGAGCCGCACCGCTCGACGGCCTCGTCCACGAGCTGCTGGACGGCCTCCTCGTCAGCGACGTCCGCCGTGAGGCCGACCCCGCCAGCAAAGGCTCCGGCAGCGGCTTCGGCCCCTCGAACGTCGGCGATCACGATCCGCGCGCCCTCGACAGCAAGGCCCTGGGCGATCGCGTAGCCGATGCCCTGCGCACCGCCGGTGACAAGCGCAACCCTGCCGTCGAGTTGACCCATGCGACGGCTCCTCTACCGGAGTGCCGAGAACGACGTCGGCGTCAGGATCCTGTTCTGCTGCGTATGGATCAGCGGCTGGATCCGGCCGGCGAACGCCTGCCAGTCGTCGCGCGCCTGAAGCGCTGCTCTCCGCGCCTCGCGCTCCCCGAAGCTGTCGTAACGCCACATGCTCGTGTAGGTCGAGAGCGCCCCGATCTCGGTCGTGAAGGCCCCGATGAACCCGCCGAGTACTTCCTGCTGAATCAGGATTCCCTCCTCCGCATACAACCGCACGAGCTCCGGTAGCTGCCCCGTGTGAGCGTGGTAGTCACGCTGCTCGATGATGACCATCAGATTGCCTCCCCTATCCCGCCCATCGCGAGGTACTTGAGCTCCACCCAGTCGTCAACACCATAGCTCGACCCCTCGCGCCCGATACCCGACTCCTTCATTCCACCAAAGGGCGCTACTTCGGATGAGATAAAGCCGGTGTTGATACCGACGATCCCGTACTCGAGTCCCTCTGCGACTCGCCAGGTGCGGCCCAGGTCCTGCGTGTAGAAGTAGGCGGAGAGTCCGTAGGGCGTGTCGTTTGCAATCGCGATCGCCTCGGCATCTGTCGCGAAGCGGCTGATCCCGGCGACCGGGCCGAACGTCTCCTCGCAGCTCATCGCCATGTCCATCGTCACGCCCGTGAGCACGGACGGATCGAAGAACTGGCCCTCGAGTCGGCTGCCACCGAGCCGAAGGTCTGCCCCACGAGCGAGCGCATCTGCAACGTGACGCTCCACCTTTGCAACCGCAGGTTCGTCGATCAGCGGCCCGACCTGAGCGCCCTCGGTGAATCCGTCTGCGACCTTCAGCGACGCTACGGCCTCGATGAACGCACCCACGAAATCGTCGTAGATCCCGTCCTGAACGAGAAAGCGGTTTGCCGAGATGCAGGTCTGCCCGGAGTTCCTGAACTTGCACATCACGGCTCCCGCAACGGCACCCTCGAGGTCGGCATCGTCGAAGACGATGAACGGCGCGTTCCCTCCAAGCTCGAGCGAGACCTTCTTCACCTGGCCTGCACACTGCGCCATCAACAGCTTGCCCACCTCTGTCGAGCCCGTGAAACCGAGCTTGCGGACGATCGGATTGGAGGTCATCTCGCCGCCGATCGAGGGTGCGTCCGCGGCATCGCCCGTGACGACCGAGAAGACGCCGGCCGGGACGCCTGCCTCCTCGGCGAGCGCCGCGATCGCAAGCGCCGTAAGGGGGGTCTGCTCGGCAGGCTTCAACACCATCGTGCACCCCACGGCGAGCGCCGGTGCCGACTTCCGCGTCGGCATCGCAGCCGGAAAGTTCCAGGGCGTGATGCCGGCAGTGACTCCGATCGCCTCTCGCAGGACAACGATCCTGCGGTCGGGGAGAGACGACGGAATAACGCGCCCGTCGAGGCGCTTGGCCTCTTCCGCAAACCACTCGTAGAAGGAGGCGGCGTAGCCGATCTCGAGCCTGGCCTCGAGGAGCGGCTTGCCCTGCTCGGCCACGAGGATTGCAGCGAGATCGTCGCTGCGCTCGAGCATCAGGTCGGCAAGGCGACGCAGAATCCGGGCCCTGTCCCTCGCCGTCCGGTGCTTCCATGCCGGCAGCGCTCGCTGGGCTGCCTCGATCGCCCTCCGCGTCTCGGCGACACCCATCCGCGGCACCTCGGCGATGGTCACGCCGGTCGCCGGATCGACAACCGGAAAGGTAGCCCCGGAATCGGCGTCGGCCCAGGCGCCGTCCACGTAGGCCTGGTTGCGGAGGAGGTCTGGTGCGAGCCTTTGCATGACGGGGACGATAGCCGTGGCGACGCCGCGCGCCATTCCCGAGCAGCAACGATATGATGTCTCGAGATGGATCCGCAGTTCGTACGGTTCGACAACGTCACAGCCTTCACGCTCGCGGAGGGCGTCGAGGGCCGTCCCCTGTTCGGCGACCGCGCGATGCTCAACCTCATCGAGTTCAGCGCAGGCGCAACGGTGCCGGCCCACAGCCACCCCCACGAGCAGATCGGCATCGTGCTGCGCGGCATGCAGGCGCTCGTCATCGACGGCGTATCGCACGAACTCGGGCCGATGGAGGGGTATGTGCTGCCCGGCAATGTCGAGCACTCTGCGTATTGTGGGCCAGAGGGTGCAACGGTGATCGATGTCTTCTCGCCGGTACGAGAGGACTACCGGGAGCGATGCGAAGGCTCCGGCTCTACCGGCGAGTAGGCGAGGGCCTCGGCCCGACAATGTCCTATGCGCCCCCGCAGAGGCCGACTCGCTTCGAGACGTCTTCGAGGCGGCCGTGCCGGTTCACGGGTGGAACGAGCACGTGAGCCAGACGGTCGAGGCTCCGGTCGAGAAGCGCCTGCCCGAAGGGGAAGACGAGTACGATCACGACCATCCGTGGGTCGTGATCGTGTGGAACGACCCGATCAACCTGATGAGCTACGTCACCCTGGTGCTCCGTAAGCTGTTTGGCTACTCGAAAGAGGAGGCGACGAGGATGATGCTGCTCGTGCATACCGAGGGCAAGGCGGCAGTCTCCTCGGGTGAAAAGGAGAAGGCCGAGTTCGACGTCGCGCGCCTGCACGCCCACGGCCTGTGGGCGACTCTCGGACAGGACTGATGCCAGTGCGCCGGATCCAGCGCGACCGGGACGGCGGCTATCGACTGCAACTCCCGGCAGAGGAGCGCGAGCTTCTGCGGCTGCTGCCCGGCCAGTTGCGCGAGGTGCTGCCGACCGGTGATCCGAGCCTGCGCCGTCTGTTTCCGCCGGCCTACACCGACGACAGCGAGGCCAACGACGAGTTCCGGCGCCTGATGCGGGACGAGCTCCTCGAGGGCAAGCTCGCTGCGCTGCGCGTGGTCGAGGAAACCGCCGGAGCAGACCATCTCAGCGGAGAGCAGCTCGAGGCGTGGCTCGGAGCACTCGAGAGTCTCCGGCTCTTCCTCGGCACCCAGCTCGACATCAGCGAGGAGACGGGCGGCCAGGAGCTTGACCCCGACGACCCGGACGCCCCCGCGCTTGCACTCTACGGCTACCTCAGCTGGCTCCAGGAAGAGGCCGTTGCGGCACTGTCGTCGAGCCTGGATTCCGACTAGGCACTTCCTGCAAGCTCCTCGGCACGGATGAGCGAGAAGACGAGCGGAACCGCCAGCAGGATCGGGACACCGAGAACCGGCAAGAGCACCTGATACCCCTGGGTCTCGGGCAGGTAGGGCGCCAGAACGTCAATCAGGATCCCGGCGAGAAGGGTGCCGAAGATGAGGCCAATCCCCTTGGTCGTCGTCGCGAGACCCGCGATCGCGCCGCGGTCGTCGGGCGGCATCAGCTTGAAGAGCAGTCCCCAGGCGAGCGTCATCACCGTCCCCGCGAAAATGGCGACAATGAAGATTCCAGCGAAGTACCAGGCGTGCCATTCGGTTGCGAGCCCGCCCGCGAGCAGACCGAGGCCGTAGACAACCGAACACCAGGTGATGACACGTGCGAGCCCGAACCGGTCGCCCACGGCACCCGCCAGGAGCGCGGCGAGAATGTAGCCGGAAGCGACAGCGGCAAGCGCGAGGGTCGAGGTGCCGAGTGGCTCGCCGAGACCGACGGTGATGTAGAGGATGGCGAAGGTTCTGGCCCCTGCGAAGGTTCCCTCCCAGGCCGCGTTGGCAAGCAGGAAGCGGCCGATGTCGGGGTTGCGGCGCAACACGCGCCAGGAGTGCCCGAGGTAGGCCGTGACCCCCTCGAAGACGCGGACGTGGCCGCCGTCTTCACGCAGGAGAACGACGGGGATGAGGCAGGCGCACGACACGACGGCTGCGGCAAAGAGAAAGGGTGCCGGCGTCCAGAGGTGATAGAGCACGCCACCGCCGATCAATCCACCGCCGAGTGCGATGCCACGAAAGAGGTGCTGCACTCCCTGCGCGCGGCCATAGACACTCTCCGGCAGCAGGTCGGGGTAGAGACCGCGGTAGGGGGGCTCGTAGACGTAGTAGGCACAGAAAAAGGCAAAGACGAGGAGCGCGGTCGTCCACAGGCTTGGCATGAAAGCCATCAACGCGAGACAGAATGCGAGCGGCCCGACTGCGACGAGCATGAAGGGCCGACGCCTGCCGAGCGGCGTGTGGAACGTGTCGCTCCAGGGGCCGATCACGAGCGGCAAGGTGAGCGCAAACACGCCCTCGGCTGCGAGGACCGCTCCGATCAACGACGTAGACGTCGTGTACTGACCGAGGACAGGGGGCAGATACGCGGCTGTCGTCGTCAACGACCAGGCGAGGCCAAATGCACCGACGCCGAGCTTGACGATGGTTCTGGTGTTCGACGGGTCTCCGGGGGCGAGCGTCGTCATGGGCGGAAACACTGCACTAGTGCGCGTTGATCGTCTGCCCGGCACTGCCACCGTTCTCGCCACGATCGGCGCGGAGGCCGAGCGCCCTGGGGAGCTGGAAGAGATCGGTGATCCGGTCACCCTCGGAGGGATAGAGCCCTTCGCGGTCGAGGAGGATCGCGCGCATGCCGATCGCACGAGCTCCCTCGATGTCATCTCTATAGGAATCGCCAACCATCACGGCTTCGCCCGCTGTGACATCGAGAGCCGCCAACGCACGCTCGAAGATCGAAGCGTGCGGCTTCGTCCGGCCGTGCGCCTTCGAGCCCACCGCACAATCGACGTCGAGCGCATGGTGCACCGCGAACTGCTCGAGATCGCGATGGCCGTTCGAGATCAGCCCGATCAAGAGCCGATGAGCGCGGAGGATGGCAAAGATCGAGACAGCATCGTCGTAGAGGCGAAAGTTCTCGTGCTCCTCCCAGCGACGCACCATGTCCACTGCGCACGCACGGGAGCCGGCACCGTCGCCCCCCATACCGCGGACGATGTCCTCGGTAAACACGACCCATCGCTCCTCGCTGTGGAGAAGGTCAGGGTGCGCCTGGAGATCGGCGACTGCCGCGAGACGGGCGACCTCGTAGCGGCCGGGGTCGAGCTCGAGCCCGTGGAGCGCACCGAGCTGCCGATACCCCTCCGGCCCGAGCCCGGGCCCCGGCCACGAGAGCGTGAAATCGACGTCGAAAATAACGGCTCGCAGCACAGGCCGAGGATAGCCCCACCGGCGCCTACCGGATCGGAGAACCCCGCGGCACCCGTTCCGCCGCTGCGGAACGGGTGCGACGCGGAGAATCGGGGTGCCCAGATTCGAACTGGGGACCTCTCCGACCCGAACGGAGCGCGCTACCAGGCTGCGCCACACCCCGAGCGCTCACAGGGTACCCGCTCGTGAGCGTCGAGGTTCGATGGTGCACACACTCCGTCCCTACACTGTGCTCGTGGCTGGAAGGGATCAGATCGTCGCCTATGCGAATGCGCTGCTCGACGTGGAGCATTGGCCCGAGTTCGCACCGCCCGGTATGCAGGTGGTCGGCAACGACGAGGTGACGCTGCTCGCGTGCGGGGTCTCGAGCTCACGCGAGCTTCTCGAGCGTGCGGCCGCAGAAGGAGCCGACATGATTCTCGTCCATCACGGGCTCTTCTGGCGCAACGAGCCGCTCGTGATCGACAGGCGTCAGCGCGGCCGGCTCGAGGCTCTGTTCAATGCGAACGCCTCGCTCGTCGCCTACCACCTCGCACTCGACGCACATGCAACCCTGGGGAATGCCGCCCAGCTCGCCGAGCGGGTCGGCGCCACACCCGATGGCCCTTTCGGAGCGGTGGGGCTCGCCTGTACGGTTGCCGGCCTCTCGATCGCGGAGCTCGAGACACGTGTCGCAGGGGCGGTGGAGCGCGAGCCGCTCGTTTTCGCGTGCGGCCCCGACCGGATCAACCGTCTTGCCATCTCCACCGGCGCGGCCGGCTACGACCTGATCCGGGCGGCACACGAGGGCTTCGACGCGCTGCTCACGGGCGAGCCCGAGGAACCGAACCTTGCGACTGCCCGGGAGCTCGGCATTCACCTGATTGCGGCAGGCCACCATGCAACGGAGCGGTTCGGCGTCCAGGCGCTCGCGTCGCATCTCGCAGAGAGGTTCGCTATCGAGTGGCTCTACCTCGATGTCGAGAACCCGGTGTAGGGGCCCGCACCTCCTCCGGCCGCGCAACTCCGGCCCGGGTGTTGCGCCCGTCGTATCCGGGGAGTATCGTAGGAGCCATCATGGTGCAGATCGGGAGGTGGGCCCGTTGACCCCCGCCACTGACAACGGAGCTTCGATTCAGCCCGACCGCGCGCCCTGCGCCGTCGGGCTTTTTTGATGCCCGAAGGAGGCGACGCATGGCGAACCATCTGACGCCCGACGAGCTCGCACAGGAGCTCGACATCGACCGCGAAACGATCATCCAACTCTGCATCGAGGAGGGTGTCCCGATCTACCACGGGAAGATCGACAAGCATCTCTTCCAGGTACAGCTCGAGGCCGTCGGCCTACCGGTCGTCCAGCACGCCTGAGCCCGGGCCCCGTTCGACGCGGGCGATGTATCTCGTCTGATCCTCCAAGCCGATTCCCGTCCGGGTAGGCCCGCCCGGACGGTGCGCTCCGGTAGCGCATGCACGCCATGCGTCGCCTCGACGTCAGGGCTCCCTCGTGCGAAGCAGAACCGTCTACGATCAGGTGATGGCCGCTGACCGCACGATCCCTCGCCTCTGGCGTGATGCTGTCGCCCGGAAGCGCACGAGCGCGGCCTATCTCGTCCAGCACGGTGCTCACTGGCACGAGGTCACCTGGGCCGAGGCCGCCGAGCGTGTGGAGAACCTTGCGAACGGGCTTCTTGCTCGCGGTGTGCGCAGAGGCGACGCGTTTGCGACACTCGCACGCACCACGCTCGAGTGGGCCCTCTTCGACTTCGCCCTCGCACACGTGGGCGCGATCGGCGCACCCGTGTATGCCAGTAACGCACCAGGTGATGTCGCGCACGTCCTCGATCACTCGGGATCGGTCGGCGTCCTCTGTGAGGACGACGCTCAGCGGGCGAAAGTAACCGGGGCTTGCGCGTCGTTGCCGCGGTTGCAGCACGTGCTCACCTTCGCGGATCTTCCGGCGCTCGAGGCAGAGGGTGCTGCCTTCAAGGCCCTTCACCCGTCCGCGCTGGATACCGCCGTCGCCGCGATCGACGAGGAAGACCTGTTCACGTACATCTATACCTCGGGGACGACAGGAGAGCCAAAGGGCTGCATGATCAGGCATCGCAACTTCTACGCGATGGTCTCGGTGATCGACCATCTCCCGGGCTACGTCCGCGATGACGACCTGATGCTGCTGTACCTGCCGCTCGCGCACAATTTCGGGCGACTCCTACATCTCGCCGGACCCTACGTCGGCTACACGACTGCCTTTCTTCCCGATCCACTGCAGATCTCGGAAGCCCTGACAACGCTCCATCCGACCGTGCTCCCGACTGTTCCACGTCTGCTCGAGAAGATCCACGCGTCCATCGTGAGCGCGATCGACGACATGACGGGTGCCCGGCGCCGCCTCGCCGAGTGGTCGCTCGCGATCGGGCGAGAGGTCAGCACGCGGGAGGCGGCAGGCCGTCGTCGTGGAGTCCTGCTGGCAGCAAAACGGCACGGTGCCGATCGGCTCGTCCTCGCGAAGATCCGCAAGCGACTGGGTGGCCGCCTGCGAACCCCGATCTCGGGTGGTGCTCCCCTCTCACAGGAGATAGCGGAGTTCTTCGACTCGATCGGTATCCGCATTCTCGAGGCGTACGGCCTCACGGAGTGCACGACCGGTGCTGCGACCAACACGCCCGAGCGCTGGCGGTTCGGCACCGTCGGCCGGGCGTTCCCTGGAGTCGAGCTTCGTATCGCCGAGGATGGTGAGTTGCTGATCCGCAGCGAAACCGTGTTTGCCGGCTACCACGGGGATCCAGGTGCCACGGCGGAGGTGCTCGACGAGGACGGGTGGCTGAAGTCGGGCGATATTGCCGAGATCGACGCTGACGGTTTCGTGACGATCACCGACCGCAAGAAGGACATCATCGTCACGGCAGGCGGCAAGAACATCGCGCCACAGAACATCGAGAACGACCTCAAGGCCTCGAGGTACGTCTCACAGGCGATCGTCATCGGCGATCGTCGCCCATACCTGACAGCCCTCGTGACCCTCGATCCGACCGAGATCGGGAAGTGGGCGAAGGCACAGGGGATTCCGGGCGAGACAGAGGAACTGGCAACACACGAGGGAGCGCGCACGCTCCTGCAGGGAATCGTTGACGACGTGAACCGCGGACGGTCGGGCTTCGAACAGATCAGGCGGTTTGCGATCGTGCCGCGTGACTTCACGATCGATCGCGACGAGATGACACCGACGCTCAAACTGAAGCGGCGCACGATCCTCGGGCACTTCGACGAAACCGTCGAGTCACTGTACATCGTGTAGGCGCTGCCGGGATCATCTCCGCAACCGACGTGTCACACGACCAACAGGCCGTCATACAGGTGGTGCATTGCGTCGTCTGCGCGCGGTCGAGGCCTGTGCCTCACCCCCTACAGGCGCCGTGCTCCGACGTAGCCACCGTGGCTGCTCATGCTCGAGATCTTGACGACATCTCCCGTCTGAGGGGCGTGGATGTACTGTCCCCCGCCAATGTAGATACCCATATGCCCGAGGCCCGAGAAGAATACGAGGTCACCGGCCTGGAGATCCGAATATGCCACAGGCGTCCCGTAGCCGTACTGCGCGGCGGCGTAGTGGGGCAGCGAGACGCCGACCTGCGCGTACACGTATGCCGCGAGCCCCGAGCAGTCGAACCCGCTCGGGCTCATGCCACCCCAGACGTACGGAACGCCGAGGTACTGCATCGCGATCCCGACGACACCGCCGTACCGCGAGGGAGCCGCTGGAGGGATTGCCTCGTACGCGCTGCCGGACGCATCGATCGCCGCGGAGAAATCTGCCGCGCTCGACGCTGCGGCCTGCGCGCGGGCATCTTCTGCGGCACGCTGCTCGGCGGCGAGCCGAGCGCTCGCCTCCGCGGCTAGCCGCGCCTGCCGGCGTGCCTCCTCGGCCTGCAGTTGCCGTATCTCGCCCTCGAGGCCGGCAAGCATCCGCTTCTGCCCGGCGATCTGCCTCTCGATCGCGCTCTTCTGGCTCGCCCGCTGGCCAACGAGACGGGCCTGGGATGCACGAGCCGTCCTGAGGTTTGCCCGGCGCTGCTTCACCTCATGGCGGAACTGCGTCACAGCCCTGAGCACCTGCGCGTCCTGGTTCCCGACGCGCTGCACCATGTCGAGTCGCCCGAGAAGGTCATCGAGGCTCTCTGCGCCGAGGATTACCTCCACAGCGCCACCGCCGTCACCATTGACGTAGAGCGCGCGCAGCCTGTCAGCTATATGCACCTGGGCTGTGCCAAGACTCTTCTGCGCACTGACGAGGTGCCGTGCGTTCGACTTGAGATTGACATCTATCTGTTCCAGCTGAACGTTGGCGTAGTTGTAGGACTCGATCACCTGCTCGAGTTGTGGCTGGGCAGCCTCGATCTGGGCGAGGACTGCCTGCGCCTGAGCACGCTTCGAGGTGATCGAAGGGTTGGCAGTCGATGAAGAGGCGACCGCCAAGACAGTGAGACAGACCACTGCAAGGGCGAAGAGTGTGGCCGGAGCCTGTCGCATGCTCGAACGATTCATAAGCTGGTTCGATCGTCAAACAGCGTCCCCGCAGGCGGAGCACCCCGTCCGAAGTGGGAACTCTAGCACCAGTTGCGGCCAACAGGACCTACCAGGAAAATAAAATGCCTGCAAATAGCGCTTTCCCTTCTGGTTGACGAGCATATTTTGCTACGGTCATCGCCTTGTGAGACCGCCTACTCAACGGTGGCCGCTGCTCTGCGTGGCCGTTGCCTCGGGTGCACTGGTGATCGCATCGGCACCATCACCCGGGAGTGCGGAGACCGCACCGGGACTCGCTGCGAGAGCCGGAGCCCTCGGCCGTTCGGAGTCGGCAGCCCTGCTCGAGCTCTATGCGGCAGAGTCTTCTCTCGCACGAGCCCGGGGCGACGCGGCCCGGCTGGAGAATCGATCCAGGCAACTGGCCCGCACGGAGGAGAGTCTTCAGCGCCGGACCGGGATCGTTCGCCGCTCCCTCCAGGCCTCGCAGCATCGTGTGGCAGCGCTCCTGCGGCAGCTGTACATCCAGGGCGAGCCTGACCCGATCTCGGTGATTCTGGGTGCGGTGTCGCTCGACGAGGCCGTGGCCGGCATCGAGGGGCTGACACGCGCCACGGCACAGAACGAGCGCCTGGGCGCCGAGGCTTCCGTCCGCGCCCACAGATTCAAGTACCTGGAAACGCAGCTCGCCGGAGAACGTACTCGCCTCACACGTGCGCAGGTTGCTGCTAGAGCAGGTGTCGCACGAAGCGAGTCGGCCGTCGCCGCCAGGGCCACGACCGTCGCAGCGGTACGACGCGAACGGTCATTGACAACGCAGAGGCTGAATGTGCTGACGAGCCAGGCGCGTGCCGCCGAACGCCGGTCGAGAGAGATCACCGCCTCGGCCGTCTCTACTGCCACCGTCGCCGCACCCGTGCAGTCCCCTTCAGACGATGCAGTACAGGCTCCGGCGCCCGTCGCGTCGCCTGCCACGGGAACACGCACGTTCGTCGCCGATGCGGTCGCCTATCACCTCCCGGGGAAGACGGCGAGCGGCCTCCCTGTCGGGGTCGGCGTGATCGCCGTCGATCCAACCGTGATTCCCCTCGGCACACGCGTGTTCATTCCCGGCTACGGGCCGGCAGTGGCGGCAGACGTGGGAACGGCGATCAAGGGAAACATCATCGACCTCTGGATGCCGAGCACCGCCCGGGCACGAAGCTGGGGACGACGTATGGTCACGATCACGATCTACGGTTGAGCCTGCAAGCACCGGGCCGTACCCGTCGCGGAAGAGAACCACCCTCCCATCGAGCCCCTAGACGCGTTCGAGGAGTTCTAGAAGCTCTGCCTGACCGAGGATCGGAACACCCGCCCTCTCTGCCTTCGCAGCCTTCGCGCCCGGATTCTCGCCCACGATCACGCCGGTTGTCCGCTTCGAGACGGAGTCCACTATTTTCGCTCCGAGCGCCTCGAGAGAGGCCTTCACCTCGTCGCGCGTGTATCCGTCGAGCGAGCCCGTGATCACATACTGGAAGCCGGTCAGCGGCCCCACGACCGCCCGCTCCGACTCTCCCACCTCGAGCTGCAGCCCGAGTGACCGGAGATCCTCGACGAGCGCCCTGTTCTCGTCGTCCGAGGCCCACTCTGCGATGAGCTCTGCCCTGTCCGGCCCGATGCCCTCGGCCTGCTCGAGATCCTCCCGGGTCGCAGCAAGCAGACGGTCAACGGTGCCGAAGTGTCGGGCAAGGTTCCGGGCGAGCACCCAGCCGATCTTCGGCATGTTGAGCCCGAACAGAATCCTCGAGAACGGTTGCGCCTTCGAGCGCTCGATCGCAGCGACGGCCTGCGTCGCCGAGATCTCACCGTACCCCTCTATCTCGAGGAGCTGCTCGACCGACAGTCGGTACAGGTCGGGCATCGAGCGAAGCAGCCCCTCGTCCCACAGCTTGCGCACGAACTGCTCGCCCACCCCTTCGATATCCATGGCCGCGCCGACCCAGTGCACCAGGGTCTCGAGCCCGCGTGACGGACACGCGCGGTTCGGGCAGCGATGCTTGACCTCACCCTCCGGCTTGACGACCTCGACGCCACAGAGGGGACAGTGGGCCGGCATCTTCCACGGCGTCGTCCCGGGCAGGTGCTCTCCCGCCGGGCCGACGACCTGGGGGATCACGTCGCCTGCCCGCTGCACGACAACGAGGTCGCCCTCGCGGATGTCCTTGCGGTTGATGTCCTCCTCGTTGTGCAGCGTCGCGGTGGACACCGTTACTCCGCCGACCTGCACCGGCTCGAGCTCCGCCAGGGGGTTGAGGGCCCCCGTCCGGCCCACTCGGATGTGAATGTGCTTCAGCGTCGTCACCGCGGTGGACGGCGCCCACTTGAACGCCCGCGCCCAGCGCGGCCTCTGGTGCAGGGCTCCGAGACGCTGCTGCTGGGCGAAGGAGTCCACCTTGATCACGACGCCGTCGATCTCGTAGTCGAGCTCAGCCCGTTTGCTCTCCCACTGCTCGCAGGCAACGGTAACCTCCTCGATCGTCTCGAACCGCTCAGCGTGCGGATTGATCCTGAAGCCGCGCTCACGCATCCATCCAAGCATCGCAAAGTGGGTGTCCGGGGCATCTCCCTCGTGCACACCGGCGCCATAGATCCAGATCGAGAGCGGGCGCTCGGCGGTCACGCCCGGATCGAGTTGCCGCAACGATCCTGCCGCGGCGTTGCGGGGGTTGGGGGCCTCCTTCTTGCCGGCCACGACCTGTGCAACGTTGAATCGGGCAAAGCCGGAAAGAGAGAAATAGACCTCCCCACGAGCCTCGAAGAGCGGCGGTGGCGCCTCTGCCCCCTGCAGTCGCATCCGCAACGGAACCGCTTCGACCGCACGGACGTTTGCCGTGACATCCTCACCCCGAAAGCCGTCACCACGCGTTGCGGCGCGCACGAGCACACCCTCCTCGTACAGGAGCGAGATTGCCGAACCGTCGATCTTGGGCTCAATCACATAGGCGACGGGCTCGTCGCTGTCGAGGCGCTTGCGCACGTCGGCCGCCCACTTTTCGAGCGCCTCACGCGTCGTCACCTTCTCGAGCGACCCCATAGGTGCAAGGTGCTCGACCTTGATGAAGCCCTCTGCCGCGGCCGCTCCAACCCGGCGCGTCGGTGACTCGTCCGTGATCAGCTCCGGGTGCGCCTCCTCGAGTGCCTGGAGCTCGTCGTAGAGGGCATCGTAGTGAGCATCGCTCGTCTCCGGATCGTCGAGGACGTGGTAGTGATAGGCGTGATGCTCTATCACTCGCCGGAGCTCCTGAACCCGGGCTGCAGTGTCAGACACGCGCCAGGATCTCCTCCGGCCGCCGAACGAGGGCGTCCGGCTCCTCTGCAAGGAGCCGCTCGTCAGGATGGATACCACCCCAAGCGACTGCGATCGCACGGGTGCCGGCGGCCTTACCCGCCCTGATGTCGAACGGCGAGTCACCGACATAGACCGCCTCTTCCGGCGTCGCCCCGAGTCGCCGCAGCGCTTCGAGCACGGGGTCGGGGTCGGGTTTGTGCCGCTCGGTATCCTCTGCGCCGACGAGCACGTCGGTGAGCTCGGCGAGGATCGGAAAGCGGTCGAATGCAAGCTGCACGGTTGCGCACCGCTTGGCCGTCACGATCCCGAGCTGGTGACCACGCCTGCGTAGCTCGGGGAGGAGCTCGGCGATCCCGTCGAACATCTCGAGCGTTGCGTGCAGCGGCTCATTGTGCGCACGATAGACCTCCACGAGCTCGTCCACGCGGTCGGGGTCGAGCGCACGCATCTGCTCACTGAGCCCTGGCCCTCCGATCACGGCACGGACGGCTTCCTCGTCGGGCTCACGGCCGAGCACGGTGATAGAAGCATGTCGCATCGAGGCGATGATGATCGGCCCCGAGTCGATCAGCGTGCCGTCGAGGTCGAAGAGGATGACGCGGGCCTTCACCCCTCGATCGTATCGACGCCAGCTACCGCGTACTCCACGTGCTCCAGATAGAGGCCCCAGGGAGGAGCCGTCGCTCCACCTTCGAGACGCGGACGTCCCTCGACCAGGTGCGCGAATCGCTCCGGACTGCTCTGGAGCATGGTGCCGACGAGCGTGCGCACCATGTGCCGCAGAAACGAGTCCGCCGAGACGGTGAAGTGGAGGTGGTCGCCATGGCGCTCCCACCTGGCGGCGCGCACGATGCGGACGAACACCTCGTGCTGACTGTCGGCCGGGGTGAACGCCGTGAACTCGTGCTCGCCCAGTAGCAACGCGGCACACGCTTGCAATCGGTCGAGATCGAGAGCCTGCGGCCACCACAGAGACCGTCGCACGTCGAGGGCCGAACGGGCCGGACGATTGAGCACGATGTACCGGTACGAACGACCCGTAGCCGAGAAACGCGCGTGAAAACCCCCGGGTGCGTCAACGGCCGCGAGGATCGAGACATCCGGTGGCAGCGCAGTGTTCAGTGCCTCCGCGGCCTTTGACGCAGGCGCGCCGGCCGTAACCTTCACGCTTGCGACCTGCCCCGTCGCGTGCACTCCGGTATCGGTACGGCCCGCGACCGCAAGGTCGTCCCAACCGCGCGGATAGATGATGTCGAGAGCTTCGCGGAGCACACCCTCCACGGTGCGCTGTCCCGGCTGCCTGGCCCAGCCGTGGAAGCCACCCCCGTCGTATTCGAGCGTGAGCCGCAGGAGTCGCACGGCGTGTCCCTCTCCCACGGTTCAGCCTGGCCATACGGGATCGACCTCGAGGACGAGGCCGTCAACGCGGCGAACGACGATGCTCGAACCTCTTTCGATCGCTACAGCGGTACGGGCACCCCAGATCTCTCCGCCCACCCGCACCTGGCCCACAGCTTCCGGGATGCCGGGGGTGAGTCGGGCGAGTGCCGTACCGCGCCGGCCTACAAGTGCTTCCACGCCCACCTCGGGTGGTCCCCTGCGACGGCGGCGGCGCGACCACCAGACAAAGGCCCCTAGCTCGCCGATATCGACGAGTGCCGCGACGGCAACGAGCAGAAAGCTCCACGGCGCCGCAAGAAAGAGAACCGCGACGACGAGTGCGATGATCGTCAGCATTGGTGCAGCGTACGGGTCACCGGCTCCTTCCCGGAGGGTGAGAACGGTGAAGGGCGCCCGCAGGCGCCCTTCGCAGCGATCTTCCGGAGTCCGGGCCCGTGGATCCTGGCTCAGGCTGCCGGGTCGTGATCGACAAACTCCAGCAGCACCATCGGTGCAGCATCGCCCGGACGCGGGCCCAGCTTGACGATGCGCGTGTACCCACCCTTCCGCTCCGCGAACCGCGGTGCGACGTTCAGGAACAGGTGATGAACGACATCGTTCGAACGAAGCTCTGCCATCGCGAGTCGTCGGGCGTGGAGGTCGCCACGCTTCCCGAGGGTGACCATCTTCTCGGCATACGGCTTGACGGCCTTGGCCTTCGCCTCCGTCGTCTTGATCCGACCGTGCTGGATCAGCGCTCCCGCGAGGTTCGAGTACAACGCCTTGCGATGCGCTGAATCCCGACCGAGCTTCTTGCCTGCGCGTGCATGCCGCATGAGTTAGCCGAGCTCCTCGCCCTTGAGTGTGAGACCATGCGCGGCGAGCGTGTCGCGCACCTCGTCGACAGACTTGCGCCCGAAGTTTGGAATAGCGGCGAGCTCGGCCTCCGACTTCGAGGTCAGCTCGCCGATCGTCTCGACCCCGACGCGCTTGAGACAGTTGTAGGAGCGGACACCGAGCTCGAGTTCCTCGATCGGGAAGTTCTCCATCCCGTGCGAGGTCGTCGCCTCGGCGGCCGCCTCGATCTGCGCATCGCTGAAGCCCTCGATCGAGTCGAGATCCGTGAAGATCGCAAGCTGCCTGATGAGAATATCGGCAGCCTTGCCGATCGCGTCCCGCGGCTCGATCGATCCGTCGGTCGTCACGTCGAGCACGAGCTTGTCGAAGTCGGTGCGCTGACCGACGCGCGCGGACTCCACCTCGTACGAGACACGTCGCACAGGCGAGAAGATCGAGTCGATCGGGATAACCCCAATCGGCATCTCCGCACCACGGTTCAGGTCGGCGGGAACGTAGCCGCGGCCTCGGCCAACCGTGAGCGTTATCTCGAGCTTTCCCTTGGCGGCGAGTTCCGCGATCTCGAGCTCCGGATTGAGAATCTCGAGATCGGCCGGCGCCTCGATGTCGGCGGCCGTGACACTGCCGGGACCCTTCTTCGAGATGTGCACCTCGACCTCCGGCGACTCGCCGTGCAGCACGCAGATGAGGCTCTTCAGGTTGAGAATGATGTCGGTGACGTCCTCGCGCACGCCGGGAAGCGTGGTGAACTCGTGCGAGACACCCTCGATCTTGACGGCGGTCACGGCCGTCCCCTCGAGCGAGGAGAGAAGCACTCGGCGAAGCGAGTTGCCGAACGTGTAGCCAAATCCGCGGTCGAGGGGCTCGATCGCAAAAATGCCACGATGATTGTCGCCCTCCTCGCTGATAATGCGGGGAATCTGGAAGTCCATCAGGCTAGTACGGGTTGCCAATGCGATCCTTTCGTGTTCTTCACAACGGATGAGGCTGCGCCTCACCCGTCCGATCAGGAGAAGAGGCCCGGCCTCTCCACCACCTACTTTGAGTAGAGCTCGACGATGAGTGACTCCTGCACGGGGGTGTCGATCTCCGCGCGTTCAGGCCACCGCAGAACCTTGCCCGCGAGACCCTCGTGATCGGCCTGCAGCCATGGTGAGACCGAGGCTGTGAGGTCGGTGGCATCACGGACGAGCGGGGCAGCAGCGCTTCCCGACTTCAGGGTGATCACGTCGTTCGGGCGCACCGCGAAGCTCGGAATATTGACCCGCCGGCCGTTGACCTGGAAGTGGCCGTGACGAACGAGTTGGCGTGCCTGGGCGCGAGAGCCTGCGAAACCAAGTCGGTAGACGACGTTGTCGAGGCGCGTCTCGAGCATCCGAAGCAGGTTCTCACCCGGCGCACCGGTACCCCGGGTCGCCTTCTCGTAGGTGTTACGGAACTGCTTCTCGAGAAGACCGTAGTAGCGACGGGCCTTCTGCTTCTCGCGTAACTGAAGCAGGTACTCGCTCTGCTTGATCCGGCCGCGGCCATGCTCGCCCGGCGGATATGCACGACGCTCGATTGCGCACTTCTCCGTCAGGCAACGCTCGCCCTTGAGGAAGAGCTTGATGCCCTCACGACGGCAGAGCCGACACTTGGGGCCGAGATCTCTTGCCACTAGACGCGCCTCCGCTTCTTCTGCCGTACGCCGTTGTGGGCCTGCGGGGAGACGTCCTTGACCCCGAGGATCTCGAGTCCCGCCGCCTGCAACGAACGGATCGCAGTCTCGCGACCGGAGCCCGGGCCCTTGACAAAAACCTCGACCTTCTGAAGACCGTGCTCCATTCCCTTGCGCGCGCAGTTATCTGCCGTGACCTGCGCTGCGAACGGGGTGGACTTGCGGGAGCCCTTGAACCCGGCCGAGCCGGCGGACTCCCAGGCGATCACGTTGCCGTCCTTGTCGGTGAGCGAGACGATCGTATTGTTGAACGACGTCTTGATATGTGCCTGACCGATCGCAATGTTCTTCTTGACGCGACGACGCGTACGGCCGCGAGCGGCCGCCGCTTTACGAGGAGGCGCCATCTACTTCCCCTTCTTTCCGCGTCCGACCGTCTTCTTCGGCCCCTTGCGCGTACGCGCATTGGTCTTGGTGCGCTGTCCGCGAACAGGAAGGCCTCGCCGGTGCCGGATTCCGCGATAGCAACCGATCTCGGCGAGTCGCTTGAGTGCCTGTGACCGTTCGCGCCGGAGGTCTCCCTCGACCTCGACATGCTCGTCGATGTAGGAGCGGAGCTTCGTGACCTCGTCGTCGGTCAAATCCTTGATCTTCTGGTCGAGATCGAGCTCCAGGTCCTTGCAGATCTTCTGCGCGGTTGACTGGCCGATCCCGTAGATGTAGGTGAGCCCGATCTCCAGACGCTTCTGGTTCGGGAGGTTGACGCCTGCGATGCGAGCCACTAGCCCTGCCTCTGCTTATGCCGCGGGTTGACGCAGATAACCATGGTGCGCCCGTGCCGCTTGATAACGCGGCAGCGTTCACACATTTGCTTGACGGATGGGCGAACTTTCATCGTGAATTCCTCGTGGTGGTTCAGCGGTGACGAAACGTAATGCGGCCGCGCGTGAGGTCGTAAGGAGAGAGCTCGACCTTGACCCGGTCGCCAGGGAGGATGCGAATGTAGTGCTTCCGCATCTTCCCGGAGATCGCGGCGAGAACCGTGTGTCCTTCATCGAGCTGCACCCTGAACATCGTGCTCGGGAGCGCCTCGACGACCTCGCCTTCGACCTCGATCTTGTCTTCCTTGACTGCCACCCTTCCCTCGCGCGAACGCCTTGTTGTGATTGCGAGCTCCCGGACTGCAGAGCACCGAACGAAAAGCCTGTAGAACAGATACCTGTCTGACAAATCCCACCGCGCAGCGAAACAGCCGCGCCGCGGGCTGCTTACTGTAGCAAACTCGCGGTCTCGACCGCGATCCCTACTCTCGGAGTGAGAATACGGTGTCCTGTGCCGGTGATCGCGACGGTGTGCTCGTAGTGGGCTGCGAGAGAACCGTCCTCGGTCGAGATAGACCAGCCGTCGTCGTGGAGGTAGACATCGGGCAACCCGGCGGTGATCATGGGCTCGATTGCGATCGTCATCCCTTCGGTGAGCTTCGGCCCCCGGCCCGGCTGGCCGAAGTTCGGGACGTGTGGATCCTCGTGGTAGTGCCGCCCTACACCGTGCCCAACGAGACTGCGGACGACCGAGAAGCCGGCCTCCTCGACGACGGACTGGACGGCGAACGAGATATCACCGATGCGGTTGCCAGGCTGCGCCTGCGCGATCCCCGCGGCGAGCGCCTCGAGGCAGATGTCGAGCAGGCGTCGGGCCTCCGGCCCGATCTCACCGACACCGAAGGTGTAGGCGCTGTCGCCAATTGCCCCCTCGAGGACGACACCGACGTCGATCGTGATCAGGTCTCCGTTCTTGACCACGTACGGGCCGGGAATGCCGTGCACGACCATCGAGTTCGGCGAGATGCAGATCTCGGCAGGATAGGTCCCGTGATAGCCCTTCGATGCGGACACTCCTCCGTGCTCCTTGACGAACGCGCCGGCGATATCGTCGAGCTCTCCCGTCGTTATGCCCGGACGGATGTGGTCGCCGACGTGCGCGATGGTCGCGGCCACAAGGTCACCCGCGCGCGCGATTCGCTCGATCTCTTCGGAGCCCTTGCGAATGATCACCGGGCTAGCCGATCAAATGCAGCAGAGACCTCGGCAAAGACGTCGACAACGTTCCGGTCTGCATCGATCTCGTGCAGCGTTCCCATCGCCCGATATCTTGCGACGACCGGCGCTGTCTGTTCGTGATAGATGGCGAGCCGCCGAGCGATCACCTCGGGCGTGTCGTCTGTCCGTGCTTCTTTGCTGGCCCGCTCAAGGGCGCGCGTCGTCGCCGTGGCATCGTCGAGATCAAAGAAAAACACCTCGTCAAGAGGACGACCGATGACCCCGAGCATCTCGTCGAGAGTCTCGGCCTGCGCAATGGTGCGCGGGAATCCGTCGAGGATGAACCCTGCCTGCGCGTCGTCTTTCGCGAGCCTATCGCGGATGAGGGCGACCGTCAGCGCGTCCGGAACAAGCTCTCCCGCGGCGACGATCGGCTCGACCTCGAGACCGAGAGGTGTCTGTTCCGCGATTGCCGAGCGAAACATGTCTCCCGTGGACACATGGAGGACACCGTGAGCTGCGCAGATCCGCGTTGCCTGCGTTCCCTTCCCGGATCCCTGTGGGCCAAGGAACAGCACGTTGATCGTCACTATTTGAGAAATCCCTCGTAGTTGCGCATCATCATCTGACTCTCCATCTGACGCATCGTGTCGAGCGCAACACCAACCGCGATCAGGACAGATGTACCGCCGAGTGCCCTGGCGTTGGCCTGCGAGAACCCTCCATATCGGATGAAAAGGCTCGGTGCAACAGCGACGAGCGCAAGGAAGAGCGCACCGGGAAGCGTCAAGCGAGTCATAACCCGGTCGAGATACTGTGCCGTCGGCGGCCCTGGCCGGATGCCCGGGATGTAACCGCCGTACTTCCGAAGGTTGTCGGCCTGCTCGACTGGATTGAACTGCACAGCCGTGTAGAAATAGGTGAAGAGGATGATCAGCGCGGCCTCGATCAGGAGGTAGGTCAAGTTACCGGACTGAAAATGGTCGTTGACAAACTGTTGTGTGCCGGGGAAGTACTGGGCGATCGTCGCCGGGAAGGCGAGCAGCGCCGCCGCGAAGATGACCGGGATGACGCCCGCCATGAGAATACGGAGCGGCAGGTAGGTGGCACCACCCGTCGTCATCCGCCGGCCGACCATTCGTCGGGCATACTGGATCGGGATCCGACGCTGGCCTTCCTGGACAAACACGACGGATGCGACGATGGCGATCGCTATCAACGGGAAGAAGATACGTTCCATCGGCCCACCGTTCCACCAGGCGCTGATTCCGAGCGGGAGGCTCGTGAGGATCGAGGCGAGGATGAGGATCGAGATGCCGTTGCCGATCCCCCGCTTCGTAATCTGCTCACCGAGCCACATCAGGAGCACGGTGCCCGTCGTCAGGGTGACGACGATCAGGGTCATCCGCCCGGGGTTTGCCTGGAGGGCATCCTGTCGCTGAAAGAGCACCGCGTACCCGAACGCCTGGAGGGCAGCGAGGATCACCGTGAGGTACCGGGTGTACTGGTTGATCTTGGCGTACCCGGCCTCGCCTTCCTTCTGCAGCTCGGCGAGTCGCGGGACGGCGACCGTCATCAACTGGACGATGATCGAGGCCGTTACATACGGCATGATCCCGAGCGCGAAGAGCGAGAACTGCGAGAGAGCACCACCGGAGAACAGGTTCAGCAATCCGAGGATCGAGCCACCGTTACCGGAGAAGTAGTTCTCGATCGCAGCCGCGTCAACGCCCGGTGCCGGAAGCCAGGAGCCCAGTCGGTACACGGCGAGGATGAACGCCGTGAAAAGGATACGGCGCCGGAGTTCGGGGACGCGCCAGGCGTTTCCAAGCCAGCTCAGCATTACTCAGCCGGTGGCTCGTTCTTCGAGGCCGATGCGTTGTCCTCGGAACCGGTGGCGGCGGCCTGCGTTGCCTCTACCGCGGTCTCGGCCGGTGTCTCCTCTACTGCCTCGGGACGTTTCGCCTTTGCCTTCTTCTTCTTCTTGGCGACCGGCTCGCCTCGCATCCACGTGATGCTCCCACCCGCGGCCTCGATCTTCTCCTTTGCCGTCTTCGAGAAGCCGTGCGCCGTGACGGAGAGGCTCTTCGTGAGGTCACCGGATGCGAGAATCTTGATGTCGATCTTCGTGTTCTTGATCAGCCCGACAGCGACGAGTGCGTCGGGTGTCACCTCGGCGCCGGCCTCGAAACGAGCCTCGAGGTCGCGGAGGTTCACGGGCTGCGTCGATGTCCGGAAAGGCCCAATCGGCATCGCGTCGGCCGACGTATTGCCCCGGAGTTTCGGGAGCCGCATGTCGATCGGCATCTGCCCACCCTCGAAACCTGCGGGCATGTAGTGCGAGCCTGACCGCGACTTCTGGCCCTTGATCCCGCGACCGGAGTACCGGCCCTTGCCGGAACCCATGCCGCGGCCGACTCGCTTTCGTGCCTTCCGCGGCTGCGCCGGGGAGAGGCTATGGAGATTGAGCTCCTCGGCCATGACTACGCGTCCTTCCCTTCGACCCTGACGAGGTGAGCGACATGGCGCAACTGGCCGGCCAACTCGGGACATTCCGTGTGCTCTGCGGTGCGGCCGATCTTACCGAGGCCAAGCGCGCGGATCGTCCCGTGATGCGCCTTGCTCTGGCCGATCGTGCTCCGTACCTGGGTGACCTTCACCGTACTCACGCGCCTACCTCCACCGCTTCGACAGCGACCGAAGCGCCGGCGTCCGACTCTGCCTGTGCAGCAGCAGCCTTGACCGCGTCGTAGCCCCGCGGCAGCGGCAGCACCTCACGGATCGTCTTGCCGCGCTGCCGGGCGATGTCTTCCGGCCGCCGCAGGCGCTTGAGGCCGTCAACGGTCGCCTTCGCCATGTTGATCGGGTTCGTCGTGCCGAGGCTCTTGGCAAGAACGTCGCGGATGCCGGCTAGCTCGAGAACGGCGCGGACTCCGCCGCCGGCGATCACACCGGTTCCCTCGCTGGCGGGGCGCAGAAAGACGCGTGCGGCACCGAACTCTCCGAGGATCTCGTGCGTGATCGTCGTGCCGTGCTTCGGCACCGTGAACAGGTTCTTCTTCGCGTCGTCAACCGCCTTCGAGATCGCGAGCGGGACTTCGCGCGCCTTCCCGTATCCGACCCCGACCCGGTCGGTCTCGTCTCCAACGACGACGAGCGCCGTGAACGAGAACCGCCGTCCACCCTTGACGACCTTGGCGACGCGATTGATCTCGATCACGCGTTCTTTCAGCTCACGTGTCTCGGCTACCCCAAACGTGCTCAAAACTCAAGTCCTCCTTCGCGCGCACCATCGGCGAGCGCTTTGACACGTCCGTGGTAGAGGTAGCCGCCGCGGTCGAAGACGCAGGCGGTGACGCCCGCCTCCTTCGCTGACACCGCAAGCTGCTTGCCCACCTCGGCCGCCTGTTCTGTCTTGTTGCCGGAAAAACCCTTCAGCTGCAGCCACCCTGAGGCCGCAAGCGTACGCGCGGTCCGGTCGTCTACCAGTTGGGCAAAGATGCCCCTGTTCGACCGGAAAACTGCGAGACGAGGGCGTTCCTGGGTGCCCGACACCTTCCCGCGGATGCGGCGGTGGCGTCGAAGACGTGCCTCACGCGTTGACAGAGAACTCATGCGCGCTTACCAACCTTTCTCCGTACCTGCTCGTCGCGGTAGCGGATCCCCTTGCCCTTGTAGGGCTCGGGAGGCCGTACCTTGCGAATCTCGGCAGCGATCTGGCCGACCGCCTGCTTGTCCGTGCCCTTCACGATGATCTGCGTCGGAATCGGCACCTCGAACGTGATTCCATCGCGCGGCATGATCGTCACGGAGTGCGAGTAACCGACGGCGAGCTCGAGGTCGTTGCCCTTGAGCTGTGCCCTGTAGCCGACCCCCTGGATCTCGAGATGCTTCTCGAAGCCCTTTGTCACGCCTTCGACCATGTTTGCGACGAGCGTCCGCGTCAAACCGTGCAGCGCCCTGTCCTCGCCACGGTCGGTCGGGCGGGTGACGTTCAGCACACCGTCCTCCTGCACGATCGAGATCCGGGCGGGAACCTGTTGCTCGAGGTTCCCGAGCGGGCCCTGAACGTTCACCGTTCCACCGGGCGAAACCTGGACGGTAACCCCACTCGGAACCTCGATTGGCTTGCGGCCGATACGACTCACAGCGCTACCAGACGAAGGCGAGAACTTCGCCGCCAACGCCGCGCTCAGCAGCCTGACGGCCCGTGATCACGCCGGTCGAGGTGGACAGGATTGCGGTACCGAGCCCGCCGAGCACACGCGGCAATCTGTTCTTGGGCGCGTAGACCCGACGGCCCGGCTTCGAGATGCGCTTCAGATCGGTGATCACACGCTCCCGGTTTCGGCCGAACTTGAGCTCCACGACGAGCGTGGAGAACGGCGTGCCCTCAAGCACCCGGAAGTCGTTGATGTACCCCTCATCCTTGAGGAGACGTGCGATCTCCTCCTTCATGCGGGAGGAGGGCATCTGGGTGCTGTCGTGCATCGCCTTGTTGGCGTTCCGAATCCGGGTCAACATGTCTGCAATTGGGTCAGTCAGCATTACTCGCTCCGTGAAAATCCTCGGTGGGCGGGATAATTGTCGGCTCGAACCGAGCCGAATCTCTTCCCTTGAATACGGTTCTTCGTCTGTCCGCCGGAGGCGAACCAGGAGGCATCGAAAAGAGTTGCGGGTGGCATACCATTCATCACCAGGAACTCTTCGTCATGCCGGGGATCGCTCCCTGATGAGCCAGTTCCCGTAGACAGATCCGGCAGAGCTTGAACTTCTTGTAGACAGCCCGCGGGCGGCCGCATCGGTTGCACCGTGTGTAGGCCTGGGTCTTGTACTTCGGTGTCCGCTTCTGCTTGACGCGGAGTGAGGTCTTGGCCATGCCCTAGTCCCTTCTGCTTTCGGCAGCGAACGGCATACCGAGGTGGCGCAGGAGTGCGCGCGCCTCCACGTCGTTCTCCGCCGTTGTGGTGATGGCGATGTCGAGGCCGCGGATCGACTGCACGCTGTCATAGTCGATCTCAGGGAAGATGATCTGCTCCTTGATGCCGAGCGAGTAGTTCCCCCGCCCGTCGAACGAATCCGGGTTGAGGCCCCGGAAGTCACGGATGCGCGGAAGCGAGATCGAGACGAGTCGATCCAGAAACTCGTACATCCTGGTGCCGCGGAGGGTGACGCGCGCACCGACCGCCATCCCCTCACGGAGCTTGAAGCTCGCGATCGACTTGCGGGCACGGCGCACCTGGGCATGCTGGCCGGCGATCGTGGAGAGCTCCTCGATTGCCGCATCCATTGCCTTGGCGTCGGTCTTTGCCTCGCCGACACCCATGTTGAGAGTGATCTTCGTCAACTTGGGCACCTGCATGATCGAGTCGAGCTCGAGTTCGTCCTTGAGGGCCGGCCTGATCTCGTTCTCGTAGCGCTGCTTCAGGCGCGCAACGTATGTTTCGGTGGTCGCCATCAGCGATCGATCTCCTCGTTACAGCGCTTGCAGAAGCGGACACGAACGGTGGAACCCTTGATCTCCTTGACGTGCACGCCTGTGCGCGATGCCTGCTTGCAGGTCGGGCACACGAGCATGACGTTGCTGACGTCGAGAGGCGAAGGCTTCTCGAAGATGCCGCCCGGCGTCATCTGCGCACCGCCCATGCGCGACGTGTCACGCACCGGCGCCGGCTTGCGGTGACGCTTGACAAGGTTCAGGTTCTCGACGATGACGCGACCCTCGCTCGGGCGCGCCTCGATGACCCGGCCCTGCTTGCCGCGGTCCTTGCCGGACAAAACCTGCACGGTATCGCCCTTCTTGATCTTCATTGCTGCTGCCATCTCTAGAGGACCTCGGGTGCCAGGCTGACAATTTTCATGAAATTCTTCTCGCGCAACTCCCGCGCGACAGGCCCGAAGATGCGGGTTCCGCGTGGATTCAACTGACTGTCGATGATGACGGCTGCGTTCTCGTCAAAGCCGATGAGCGTGCCGTCGCTGCGACCGTAGGGCTTCTTCGTCCGGACGATGACGGCTTTCACCACTTCGCCCTTCTTGACTGTGCCCTGCGGCGTCGCGGCCTTCACGGTAGCAACGATGATGTCGCCGACGCGGGCGTACCGACGATGAGAGCCTCCCATGACGCGGATGCAGAGAATCTCGCGAGCGCCGGTGTTGTCGGCGACCTTGAGGCGGCTTTCCTGCTGGATCATTTCGCGACCTCGACGATCTCGGTAAGGCGCCAGCGCTTGGTGGCAGACAGCGGCCGTGTCTCGACGATCCGGACGATGTCGCCGACGTTGGCCGTGTTGCCCTCGTCATGCGCATGGAACTTGACCGACCGACGGACGACCTTCTTGTACTTCCGATGCGACTTGGTCACCTCGACCTTGACGACGATCGTCTTGTCCATCGCCGACGAGACGACAGTGCCCTGCCGCTCCTGGCTGCGTCCCCGCTCGTGCTCTGGCTTCTCGAGCCGCACGATCGGCTTGCGCTCCGTCACCTTGTCACGCTCCGGGCGCGTCTTGTGCGGCCGTAGTGAACGCGGTAGTCGCTTCTTCTTCTGCTTGGGCCCGGACTGCGGGGCGGGAGCCTTCTCCTCGATCGCCTCGACGACCGCGGCAGCGACGACGATCTCCTCCGCTATCACCTCGGCAGCAGCCTCCTCGAGCGCCTCCTCGACGACAGCGGCCTCCACGATCTCCTCCGCTATCACCTCGGCAGCAGCCTCCTCGAGCGCCTCCTCGACGA
>JBAXFL010000036.1:0-23626 GCA_037139935.1 Thermoleophilia bacterium
GGCCTCTGAGCCTGGAAACGGGCTCAGCCTCCCACCCGAGATCGGACTGCGATGCTGGGGATGGTGAGGTCGGCTGCGCTCGAGGTCGCCGGGGCGAACATCACCGTCAACGCCGTCATGCCGGGCAACGTGCGCACCAAAGGGCTCGACGATCTCGGCGAGGAGCACAAACGGAGGATGATGACGTCGATTCCGCTCGGCTACTTCGCAGAGCCCACCGACGTGGGTTGGGCAGTCCGTTTCCTCGCATCGCCCGAGGCTCGCTACGTCACGGGGCAGACGCTGGTGGTCGATGGCGGACAGGTGCTGCCCGAGTCGCCGGACGTCCTCCCCGGCGACTGACTGCCCGACCCTCGTACGCGCAACCACGTCCAGGGCTGATTCCGAGGACGCGCTGACAGCATTGCCCGATGCCGTCGCAGGAGGATTCCAGCGGATCCGAGCGGACACCGGGCGGCAGCAGCCGGCAGTGGCGTCTACGTCCCGAGCAAACTCGTCAACACGCCAGAAACAACGTAACGGAGCGGCGCCGGAGTCGAACCGACCGAGCGTGGGGTTACCACACCGCACAGGTTTTGAAGACCCGCTGGGCCACCGGGCCCGTGCCGCTCCGTAGGAGAGAATAGCGACGGACAGTGCGGTGAGAGACGCGGGCCAGTGGGAGAGAGGCCATCCTGCCGGTCTGGATCTGCAGGGCAGCGGTAGCCCCGGCGAGAATCGGTATCTTCGGCCCTAACCAATACACTGGGGGTACCACTGATGGCATCAACAAAACAGCATGCGCTCACCGAGCTCGAAAGTGGCTTCGCGACGATCGCCGACCAGAGCTTCGACTCGGTGATGATCACGACTGCCGGTACCACCAACAAGATCGTCTACGTCAACAAGTCGTTCGAGAAGCTGACCGGGTACAAGGCGAAGGACGTGATCGGCCGCGACCCTAAATTTCTACAAGGTGCCGCCACGGACAAGGGAACGATCAAGCGGCTGATCACAGACCTGGCGGCTGGACGCCGGTTCGAAGGTCGCACGATCAACTACCGCGCCGATGGGAGCCCGTTCATCATGCACTGGCGGGTCGCACCGGTGAGGTCGGGCCGGGGCGCAACCGCGAAGACGACGCACTACATCGCCGTCCAACGCGTGATCTCGGCCTAGGACGAGAAGAGATTCGGGAGTGTTCTGCACGGTCGGTGTCAAGTCTCGAAGCCTCGACACCAACCGTGCAGAACAACCAGAAAAGGTGGCTCTCGCAGGCTACGCGGCCTTCGCCGCCGGCCCCGAGTACGTCGCACTGCCGAAGCCGAGGATGCACCAGAATATCGGCGAGAGGAAAACGAGCCCGATACCGAACCCGACGCCGCGGCCGTATGCCTTTGCCACGTCGAGCGCAACGACGATCCCGACCACGATGTTGACGAGCGGGATCAACAACAGGAGAATCCACCACCATGGGCGGCCGGCAATCTTCAGGATGATGAGGTAGTTCCAGATCGGAATGATCGCCTTCCAGCCCTCCTCTCCTGCCTTGATGAAGGCCTTCCAGAGACCGGCGATTATTACCACGATAATCGCGATATAGACGATTACACCAAGTTGGGCCATAACGAGCCTCCTCTGTAGGGAACGGTGAGAAAGAGTATGTCGTCCAGCCCGGATGGACGCACTGCTGTCACACCCGGCGGGCGTGTCGGGGACGTAGGATCGCTCGATGCCGCACATTCGCCTGACGGAGCCGGACGGAGCCACCGGGCTCCTCGCCGCAGAGTACGACGCTGCAGTCGGCCGTGCGGGGAAGATCTTCAACATCGTCAAGGCTATGAGCCTCCGCCCCGAGGTGCTCCACGCCTCCATGGAGATGTACAAGGCGATCATGTTCGGCCCCTCTGCCCTGACCCGGGCAGAGCGGGAGCTCCTCGCCACGATCACGTCGCGGCACAACGCCTGCCATTACTGAACGACATCGCACGCAGACGACCTCCGTATAGAGGGCGCAGACGAGGAGCTCGCGCGACATGCGGCGCACGACTCCGGCAAAGCCGACCTCGAGCCGCGCATTCGTGCCCTGTGCGACTACGCCGTCAAGCTGGCCGACGCTCCGGCGACGGTCGGGCTCGCAGACGCTGACGCACTCCGAGCCCACGGCTGGGACGACACCGCAATCCAGGTGATCTCGTACTTCAACTACATCAACCGCGTCGCCGAGGGTGTCGGGGTCGAGAACGAACCCGAGTGGGACGGGCGGGGAACGTAGGGGCGAGAGGGCGCACGGGCAACCCCTCGCCACGCGCGGGCGGGACGGGTGGTCGCCACACGCGGGCAGGACCCGTCCCGCCCGCCCGGCCAGACCGCCGCCCGATTGTTCCTTCGGCAAACGAATGGGAACGGAACACGGCCACGCGCTCACCAGCGATTACAGACGAACCAATGGCGGCACAGGAGGACGCCTCTACCCTTCGAGCCCCGCTCTGCGGAGCACGCGGCGGTCGCCGAGGCGACGTGTGACGCCGTCCTGGTCGAGCCGCTCGAGCAGCAGTTGCGCGTCGCGACGGCCGACACCCGCAAGATCACGGAAGCGCGCGAGGATGATCTCGCCCGTCGCCCGGCATTCGGTCACAACCAGCTCACGTGCGCGCTCGTAGGCCGCGGTGGAGACAACGAAACCGTCGCCGAGCCGGACAAGAGCGCCCTCGGCCTCGAGAAAGCGCGCCAGCCCGGCATCGTCCGGTTTCACCGCCGCGAGGCCACTCGCATCGAGCTCGCCCCTGAGTGCCTCGGCCGCCTCCGCGCGTGCGCCGAGCGAGGCCGCGACGCCCGGGAGATACGCGATCCCGCCGCGCCGCTCGACCGGCAAGAGCGGCAGCACGACCGCCGCCCATGGCTCCACAGGAAGTAGTTCGGCCACAGCAAGTCCCGGCTCGAGTGGCGACTCGACCGCTCGCACACGCAGTCGCTCCGCGACCGCATCGCTCGTCTCGTCGAGCCACTCCCGTGAGAACGCCCACGCACCTGCCTGGATCACTGCAGCGAGCCCTTCCTCGAGCTCGGCGGGCGAGAGCAGTCCGCGCGCTGCAAGCGACTCGACGAGGACGGGCGTGGTCACCGTCGCAGCGACGATCGACACCGGGTCACCCTGCTCGAGAAGCTCGAGTCGCTCGGCCTCGAGTCGTCGCGGCGGAGCAGGATCGAGCACGGTTGCGCCGCCAAGCGTCGTCTCCCCCCGCAGGACGATGCGATCGCCCCGCGCCGCGACGACAGGTGCCTCCAGCCGCAACTGTGCCAACCGCCCGCCGACCCGGGCCACCCGGGCCGCGATGCGCGACGTACCGTGATGTACCGACACGCGCGATCCGTTATCGATCGTTATCAGCTCCTCGAGCTCGACATCGAGCCGGTAGGAGACAGGGTAGGCATGCGGTGCCACGAGAGCATCGCCCCGGTGTAGCTCGCTCCTCTCGATGCCCGGAAGGCCGAGCGCAACACGCTCGCCTGCGGTTGCGCTCTGCACGGGCGTGTCGTGCACCTGGACGGATCGCACTCTAACCTCTCCCCCACGCGGCGCAACACGCAGCATGTCGCCCTCGACGATCGTCCCCGACCAGAGCGTCCCCGTGACGACCGTGCCAATGCCCCGCAGGGTGAACACGCGATCGACGTACAGTCGAGTAGCGCCGTTTGCGTCCCGGGCCACCACGCTGTCGGCTGCTCGACCCAGCGAAGCTCGCAGGTCGTCCAGTCCCTCGCCCGTCCTCGCGCTGACGGCGACGACCTCCGCCCGCGGGACGAGCTCACGCGCCTCCTCGACGGCGATCTCTAGCGTCTCCTCGTCTACGAGGTCGGCCTTGGTCACGGCCACGACACCCTGATCGACGCCAAGCAATCGCAGAATCGCGAGATGCTCGAGGGTCTGAGGGCGGGCTCCTTCGGCCGCGTCGATCACAAGGAGGAACAAGTCGATCCCGGTCGCGCCCGCCACCATCGTGCGCACAAAACGCTCGTGGCCCGGAACGTCGATGAGCGAAAGCCGTCTACCGTCTGGCAGCTCGAGCGGGGCGTAGCCGAGGTCGATCGAGATCCCGCGTCGCTGCTCCTCGGGCAGACGGTCGGTGTCCTTGCCGGTCAGTGCACGCACGAGCCATGTCTTGCCGTGGTCGATGTGGCCGGCCGTGCCGACGGTCAATGCCATCTCAGGAGGGACGGAGGAGCCCGACACCGGCGGCGACGCCGTCGCGCAGCAACGTCACGTCGTCGGCGACGTTGACGAGACGCCATCCCGAAGCGACAAGAGGAACCGCACTGGCCGCGCGGATCGTGTGCACGCCTGCGGGAAGCCCCGCTGCGTCAGCGGCTTCACGGATACGTGCGATCGCCGTGGCAAGCACCGCGCCGTGCAGGTCGGGCGGCACCGGTACGCCGAGTGAGACGGAGAGATCCCAGGGGCCGACATAGAGGGCCGTAACTCCTTCGACCCGCGCGATGTCCTCGACGCATTCGACGGCTGCAGCGGATTCGATCTGCACGATCACCGCGATGTGATCGAGTACGTCTCCACCACGGGTGCGCGCACCGCGGATAGGCCCGAACCCACGCGTGCCGTGCGGCGGGTAGCGCGTTGCACGCACGGCGCTCTCGGCCTCCACGGCGGAGTTGACGTTCGGGACGACGATGCCGTGGGCTCCGAGATCGAGCGCCCGGCCGATTGCAGCCGGGTCGTTCGCGAGTAACCGCACGACGGGAGCCGCACCGCGCACCTCGATGGCGGGAAACAGCGTCGGCAGGTCTCCCTCGGAGATGAGACCGTGCTGCAGGTCGCAGACGACGTAGTCCACACCACCGGCAGCAAGGAACTCGGCTGAACCCGGGCCCGGCAGCGAGCACCACGCGCCGAGCAGCGTCTCACCCGCACGAAGCCGGGCTGCCAGGGCCTCCCCACTCACCGCGCTCGGGCCGCCACAACCGCCGCTGCAACCTCGTCCACCTCGCTCTCGGCGAGTGCCCGCACATCGAGAAGCAGACGGCCGTCACGAATGATTCCGACAACCGGCGGCTCGCCGGCCCGCAGAGCATCGAACAACTCCTCCTCGATCGCACAGGCAAAGCTCGGTAGCTCGGCAAGCGGGAGCGCACCGCCGCCGGCCCGCGCAATCGTCTCCTCGACCTCGCCACCGAGAAGCGCTGCGAGGCGCTCCGCCCGCGCCTGCACCGACGCGACCGGCTCGTGGAGCATCCGCAGCACCGGAATCTCGGCGCGTGCACGCACAGGATCGAGGGCGAGGGCGAGCGTCCCTTCGAGCGCCGCGAGAGTGAGCTTGTCGGCCCGCAGTGCGCGTTGCAGCGGATGACGGCGGAGGCGCTCGATCAGGTCTGCGCGCCCGACGAGAATCCCGGCCTGTGGGCCACCGAGCAACTTGTCTCCCGAGAAGCACACGAGATCGGTTCCGGCGGCAAGGCTCGCGGCCGCGGTGGACTCGTCGCCGATAGCAGACAGCGCTCCCGAGCCGAGATCGTCGACGAGCGGCAGTCCAGCGCTCCTCGCAATCGCCGCCAGTTCGCCAAGCGACGGCTGCTCGGTGAAGCCGACAACGCGGAAGTTTGCCTGGTGGACGCGGAGAATGAGCGCCGTGTCCGGGCCGATTGCGCGCTCGTAGTCAGCGGCACGGGTGCGATTTGTCGTCCCGACCTCGACCAGACGGGCTCCCGAACGAGCCAGCACGTCGGGAATCCGAAAGCCGTCGCCGATCTCTATCAACTCGCCACGCGAGACGAGCACCTCGCGGCCCTCCGCAAGTGCGGCGAGGGCGAGCATCACGGCAGCAGCGTTGTTGTTGACGACGAGCGACGCCTCCCCGCCGATGATCTGGCGCAGCAACGACGTCAGATGATCCTGGCGCGATCCGCGGGCACCCGCAGCGAGGTCGTACTCGAGGTTCGAGTAGCTGCCGCCCACCTCGACGACACGGTCGAGTGCCGACCGTGCGAGCGGTGCGCGTCCGAGATTGGTGTGGATCAGGACTCCGCTCGCGTTGAGGACGCGCCGTAACGAGGGGCGCGCGGCCGCCGCGACCTCTGCGAGCGTCGCCTCGACGAGGTCGCCCGGGTCATGGCCGTCCCTGATCGAAAGGCGCGCACGCTCGAGCGTCACCCGAACAGCCGCGACGACCGGCGCCCGCGCCAGGTCGGCGAGTCGCGGGTCGGCGAGCAGGCGGTCAACCGACGGAAGCGTGCGCAGAGAAGGTGCCACACAGGAAGTGTAGGCCCAGAGGGCCGATTACTACAGCGCGGGAAGGACTTCGGCGAGCAGTGCGGTCAGCCTGCCTTCCGCCTGCGCGCCTACCGCGAGCACGTGCGCGCCGTCGAGCGGCTCGGGCAGGATGCCCGCCGCCATGTTCGTGACGCAGGAGATTGTCAGGCAGCGCAGCCCCATGTGGCGCGCAGCGAGCACCTCGGGCACCGTGGACATCCCGACGAGATCGCCGCCAAGCGCCCGGATCATGCGGATCTCGGCGGGTGTCTCGAAGGCAGGGCCGAGCCAGGCGGCGTAGACGCCCTCGGAGAGGGTCTGGCCGAGCCGGCCGGCGGCTTCGTGGGTGAGGGCACGCAGCGCAGGGTCGTAGGCGTTGCTCATGTCAGGGAACCGCGGCCCGAGAGTGTCGTCGTTCGGCCCGATCAGCGGTGAGGTTCCCTGCAGGTTGAGGTGATCCGAGACGAGCACGAGATCGCCCGGCCGCATGTCCTCACGTACTCCTCCGCAGGCGTTTGTGACGACGAGGAACGCTGCTCCGAGTCGCCCGAGAACGCGCACTCCGAAGGCGACCTTCTCGGCTGTATGACCCTCATACAGATGAGCGCGACCTTTCATCACGGCAAGCGGCACGCCCGCAAACGTCCCGATCACGAGCGTGCCCGAGTGTCCGAGCGCCGTCGAGACGGGCCAGCCGGGAATCTCCCCGTAGGGGATCTCGACCGCATCCTCGACTGCATCTGCAAACCCGCCGAGGCCGGAGCCGAGAATGACGGTTGCCCGGGGCCGAAGCGACGTTCGCTCACAGATTGCGGCAACGGCGGCGTCGATCATGGAGAGTCCCCGGTGACCCCGGTCACAATCGGGTCTGGGGAATATGGGAGGCGACCATCCCGAGAGCGAGCCCGGCGGCGACGGCAACCGAATAGACACCCACGAACCCGCCCAGCCGCCGCGCGTCGGCCGGGCTTGCTCGTCCGCCGCCGGCTCGTAGGATGCGCCAGGAGCGGAGGATGTGACCGCCGTCGAGGAAGCCGATCGGGATCAGATTGAAGAGGTTGAGGAGAAAGCCCGCATAGGCGAGCGCAAGGAGCAGGCCGGAGCCCACCGCATTCCCGTAGACCAGGCAGACGAGAGCACCGATACCTCCGGCGACAGGCCCTGCAATCGACACGAGCGCATTGCGCCACGGGTCGAACGGCTGGTTGCGAAGGGCGACGTAGGCACCGAAGAACGGGATGAAAACAGGGAGCTGCGGGTTGAGCCCCTGGCGGCGCGCCTCGACATAGTGCCCCAGTTCGTGCACGAGGATAAGGAGGACGAACCCCACCCCGAAGCGCCAGCCCCAGATGAGCGCGTACCCGCCGACCGCAACGAAGATGCCAAGAAACTTCAGCGACCCCGCGACCTTCAGCACGACCACCCCCGCGACTGCGATCGGTCCGAGCACCCGGCCGAGCCCACTGCGACGAGGCTCCGTCGCAGGCTCCTCTGGTAGCTGGTCGCTCACAGCCGAATCGACCCGGGGGAGAGGACGCATGTTGCCGCCGTGCTCACGACCCCTGCCCGATCCATTCCTCGCCGCCCACGTAGATCTCCTTCTTCCACAGCGGTACCGACTCCTTGAGCGTGTCGATCGCCTCCGCGCAGGCGGCGAGCGCGTCGGCTCGGTGGGCGGACGACACCGCGATCACGACACTCGTCTCGCCGACTCCCACGATCCCTATGCGGTGGTGGATCGCAACGCCTATCAACGAATACCGCTCCTTCAGGCCCGTCGCGATTCTCTCCATCTCTGCCTCCGCCATCCCCTCGTAGGCCTCGTACTCGAGCCGCACGACCTCACGGTCACGCGACCGCGACCGTGTCGTCCCGGTGAATGTCGCGATGGCGCCCGCGCCGTCGGAGGCGACCTCTCTGACCGCTTCGTCAAGAGCGAGAGGGTGCTCCGACAGCCTGAAGCATCCACCGGAGACCGGAGGGATGAGCGCGACCTCGTCACCGTCGGCGAGCGCCGTAGCGGCTGCCGCGTAGCTCTTGTTGACGGCAACGAGAAGCCCGGACGGCTCGTCTCCGAGGTCGAGTGCGGGCCAGACGTCGGCGGCGGTCGCACCCTCGGGAAGCTCGATCTCGAGAGCCCGCGTTCCTGCTAGCTCGCGGAGGCCTGCAAACAGGCGAACGGCAATCTTCATCGGTCCCAGCGTAGCTAGCGGTTCGACCTGGGCCGGAAGTGTGGCCGGGGCGGTTCTCTGCCAGGGAACGTGCCTGGCAGAGCACGAGCCGTAGCCAGACGTACTCCAGACCTGCTCCGGAACCGCCGTACGCCTCCACGGGGTTGCACACAGGCAGCTGACATGTTAGATATTTCCCATGGCAACGACGCTTTCACGCACAAACCTGAACGACCAGGTCTACGGAACCCTCCGGGAGCGCGTCCTGCAGCGCGAACCAGGGCCCGGGGCGAAGCTGAGCCTGCACGAGCTCGCGACCGAGCTCGGCGTCTCGCGCAGCCCGGTGCATCACGCGCTCACGCGGCTCGTCTCCGAGGGGCTCATCTCGGTCAAAGCCCGCCGTGGCTACTACGTGATGCCGGTCACGCCTACGATCGTGAGCGACGGCTACGACGTTCGCCTCGCCCTCGAGCTCCATGCCGCCGAACGCACCGTCGGCTCGACCAAGCCGGCGCAGCTCGCCGCGTTTCGAGCGCTGATGGAGGCGTCGGAGCGAGCGATCTCCCAGGAGGACTGGGACACCGCCAACGCTGCATTTCACGAGTTCCAGATCGACCTGGTGGAGAACGCGATCCTCTCTCACGCCTATCGCGAGCTGTCGGTGAACCTGATGATGCAGGTGATTCGTGGCGGCAAGCTCGAGGGCGGCGACTACCTCGTGCGTGAGCATCGCGGAATCGTCGAGGCGTTCGAGGCCGGCGACCTGGCGCGCGCGCAGCAGGCTATCCGGGCGCACATCCAGTCGGGCAGACAGATAGCGCTCGATGCGATCGAACGCGCCGGTGGAGAGCTCTAGCTCCACCCCCGGGCCGGAGTCGGCGTAGGATCGGGGTATGGCAAGCACTCCCGACCGACCGCTGTCCGACGGCGAGGCAGGCGTGAAGCCCCTCTACCGTGCCGCCGACGCGCCGGAGGCCGAGGCGCCGCCACCCGGAATATTCCCCTTCACCCGCGGGCCCTACCCGGACATGTACCACGGCCGGCCCTGGACGATGCGGCAGTACGCCGGGTTTGCCTCGGCGGAGGAGTCGAACGAGCGCTACCGCTATCTCCTCGCACAGGGACAGACAGGACTGTCGGTCGCGTTCGACCTTCCGACGCAACTGGGCTATGACTCGGACGATCCCGTGGCCGCGGGCGAGGTGGGCCGCACCGGCGTTGCGATCGACTCGCTCGTTGACATGGAGCTCCTACTCGGCGGTCTTCCGCTCGACGAGGTCTCGACGTCGATGACGATCAACGCTCCGGCGGCGCTGCTACTGCTGCTGTACGAACTCGTCGCAGAAGACGGGGGCGTTCCGGGAACGGCGCTGCGCGGGACGGTGCAGAACGACATCCTCAAGGAGTACGTCGCGCGCGGCAACTACATCTTCCCGCCCCGCCCGTCGATGCGCCTGACGACCGACCTCTTTGCCTACTGCGGGGAGCGGATCCCGAACTGGAACACGATCTCGATCTCCGGGTACCACATCCGCGAAGCCGGCTCGACCGCCGCACAGGAGCTCGCGTTCACGCTCGCAAACGGGATCGCCTACTGCGATGCCGCCGTCGCGGCCGGGCTCTCACCCGATGCGTTCGGGGCGCGGCTGTCGTTCTTCTTCAACGCGCACAACGACTTCTTCGTGGAGGTGGCGAAGTTCCGGGCTGCGCGAACGATGTGGGCGCGGATCATGCGCGACCGCTTCGGCGTGACGAGCGCGAAGGCGCAGACCCTGCGGTTCCATGCGCAGACCGGAGGATCGACGTTGACGGCACAACAGCCCGAGAACAACATCGTGCGCGTGGCGATCCAGGCGTTCTCCGCCGTCTGCGGTGGGGCCCAATCGCTGCACACAAACAGTTTCGACGAGGCCCTCGCGCTCCCGAGCCAGCACGCCGCGACGATCGCCCTGCGCACACAGCAGATCCTCATGAACGAGGCCGGCACGACCGAAACGGCCGATCCACTCGGCGGCTCCTACTACCTGGAGGCACTGACCGCCGATCTCGAGCGTGAGGCCCAGGAGCTGATCGAGCGCATCGACGAGTTCGGCGGCGCCGTGGCGGCGATCGAGGCAGGGTTCGTGCAGGGGGAGATCGAGGAGTCCGCCTACCGGTTCCAGACCGCGGTCGAGGATGGCGACCGCGTGGTTGTGGGCGTGAACTCGTTCACCGACGAATCGGCCGAACGCATCGAGCTCTACCGCATCGACCCGGCCGGCGAGGACCGGCAGCGTGCGCGCACCGCGCGGGTGCGGGAGGAGCGCAACGCCGACGAAGCCACAAAGAGCATGGATCGCGTCCGCGAGACGGCCGTTGGTGACGGCAATCTCCTCCCGCCGATGCGCGATGCGCTCCGTGCGCACTGCACTGTGGGCGAGATCTGCGGAGCACTGCGGGAGCTCTGGGGCACGTACGACGGACGGTGAGCGTCACCTCGCGGCAGTAGGCTCCGTGCGTGCGCATCCTGCTCGTCTCGCAAATGTATCCGGGCCCGGACACGCCGGCGCTCGGCTCATTCGTCGCCACCCTCGAACGTGAACTCGAGGCGCGCGGCCACGAACTGACGCGCGCTGTGGTCGATCGGGCGGGTGGCCGGAGTCGGCACGCGAAACTCGCTCTCGATGTCGTACGAACGGCGCGGCGATCCCGTCCCGACGTCGTGTATGCGCACTTTCTGGTCCCGGCGGGGCTCCTCGCCGCAATCGGCGGCCGCGCGCCACTCGTCGTGACGGCACACGGACAGGATGTCGAGAACGCACGCAACAGCCGCATCGTGTGTGAGGCGACAAGGCTGACGGTGCGACGAGCACATGCCGTCATCACCGTTTCCGGGTGGCTTCTGGAGCGCCTGGCCGACGTCGTACCCGAGGCCCGAGCGAAGAGCACCGTGATCGACTGCGGCGTTGACCTCGAGCGATTCGCCGTCAGGGATGCCGACCACGAACGATCCGAGATCGGCTGGTCACCTATCGGCACCGCGTTCGTCTGCGTCGGGTCGCTCAGTGAGCGCAAGAACGTGCTCGGCCTGGCGCGCGCTTTCGAGCGCCGCGGAGAGGGTGCCCTCGCGTTCGTCGGCGACGGGCCCTTGAGAGGCGCGCTCGAGGGGCGTCCCGGCATTCACCTCACGGGCGCCGTGAGCCATGAAGAAGTCCCTTCGTGGTTCGCGGCAGCCGATGTCGTCTGCCAGCCCAGCCTGATCGAGCCGTTCGGCCTCTCGACGCTCGAAGGGCTTGCGTCTGGCCGGTCGGTCATCGCCACGCGAACCGGCGGCCCTCCAGAGTTCGTCGCACCCGAAACAGGTGTGCTCGTTGACCCGCACGACGACGACGCGCTCATCGCGGCGCTCGAAGCGGCATCCCTTCTGCCCCGGCCGAACCTCGCTGCCCGTCGGGCGGCCGAGGCGCACGACGTCAGGCGGCAGGCGACACGGGTGGAGGAGACGCTGCTTCGCGCTGTTCGAGATCGGCAATCCTGAGCTCGACAAGCGGGCGGACCGCATCCTCGAGGCCTGCCTCTTTGGCCGCATCGAGCGCTGCCAGGTAGGTCGCACGAACCTTCGATATGGCGACGCCCTGCTTGAGCCGGGTATCGCCCGACACGAGAAGGCGTTGAACCCTGGCGCGGCTATCGTCCGGTGCGCGCATGGAGAGGAGCGTAGCGCTGGTACGATCCGGCAGCGATGACCCCGTTCTTTGCAGTCCTACAGGTTCTCATCTCGGCAGCGCTCGTGACGCTCGTGCTGATGCATTCCGGCCGTGAGGCGGGTTTCGGTGGCATGGGCTTCACGCCGCAGTCGCAGGGAGGAACGCACATCGTCGAGCGCAACCTCACGCGCCTGACGACGGTCCTGGCGGTGCTCTTCTTCGCGAACACCGTTGTCCTGTATCGACTACTCGCGTAACGGAGAGCCCGAACTCCGGGTACAATCGCGCCGCGCGCTGGTGGCGGAATTGGTAGACGCGCAAGGTTGAGGGCCTTGTGGGGGCAACCCCGTGGAGGTTCAAGTCCTCTCCAGCGCATGCAACAGACGGCCCCGTCGGGGCCGTCTGTATGTTCGCTTCCGTTCCATGACCAGCGCATGCCCGCCCGCCGCCCGGCATAGACTCGCTCTCACGAGGCCTATCGCATATGAAACTTCGTCTCTTCCAACTGGCTAGGTCTGATTCGTTATCTCGGAGAGCGCCACACCTTGAGTCTCTTTAGAATGCCCCCCGTTTTTTGAAAGGAATAAAGATGAAGCGTTCCCACCTCGGAATCACGATTGCCAGCGCACTCGTCCTGTGCGCTCCGCTCCTCACTGGCTGCTCGTCGGCAGGTGATTCGACCGGGGGAACGACCACCTCGGCCACGGCCGACACGAACACGATCCGCATCGGTCTCGAGGCTCCTTTGACGGGCAGTCAAAAGGAGCTTGGGGTGGGCATGCTGCGAGGTGCGTCGATGGCCGCCGTCGAGCTCAACGCCGCCGGTGGGATTCTCGGAAAGAAGATCGTTATCGTGCCCATCGACGACCAGGCCGACCCGGAAATCGGCGCCGCCGCCGCGGCCAAAGCGATTACTTCAGGCCTTGACGGTATCGTCGGGCCCTACAACTCGGGCGTGGGGATCGAGACGCTGCCCCTGTACATCGAGGCCGGGCTTGTTCCGCTCCGCCTGACCTCGGCCGACACCACCTCCTCGCTCGGATTCACCCTCCAGCCAATGACCTCACAGATCGCGCCGGTCGCCACAAACGCCATCTCGAAGTGGCTCGGCGCAAAGTCCGCCGCGATCATCTTCGACTCCACCACGGAGTACACGAAGAACGCTGCCGCAGAGATGAGCAAGCTTCTGGCCGCGGCAGGAATCTCTCTCACCTTGTCCGAGCCCATCACGCCCGGTGCTACCTCTTACGCATCAACCGTCGCCAAGGTCGCCGCGACGAAGCCCGAGCTCATCTACATCGTCACGTACTTCCCGGAAGGTGGCCTGATCGCCAGGGAGATGTTCGACTCGAGGACACCGGCCAGATGCCTTGCCGACTACGGCGCCTATGACAATGGCTTCATCACCGCAGCCGGCATCACCGCAGCCCGTCACTGTCCCATCGTCGGCGTACCTGCGCCCGGAGACTTCACGAACTCTGCGGCCCGTGTCGCAACGTTCCGCAAGCTCTACTCGGCAGCACCGGGCGCCTGGTCTCCCTACACCTACGATTCAGTGAAGCTCCTCGCCGAGAAGGCAGAGGAAGCGGGCGGGTTCTCCGCAGAGCAGCTCACCGCTGCGCTCGCGGCCACGTCCGGCTGGACTGGCTGGACAGGGGGTGTCGCGTTCGAGATGCCCACCGGCAATCGCACGCCTGCACCGGTCACCGTGAACATCACCGACGCAAAAGGCGCATTCCACGTTGACACTGAATGGATGACGGCGACCGGCTTCGCCTTCTGATCCGACGCCGGCCGCAGATCGTGGCCGCCGACACCCTGAAGGCAGGAGCACCGGGCTGTCGATGATCGACGGGAAGTGCGTGCTACCGCACTTCTCCAACAGCCTGGGCGCGACGCCCTTCCTGCTGAGACTCCGTGAGCGCGGGCCAGAGACGCGTGGGCTCCTTTGCGACTGCGGTACGTGGTCACATCGGTACACACGCACTTGACGCCGTCCGGAAGGAACCGTACTCTTCATCACGAACATATGTTCGGACATCCCACCTCGGAGGAACCATGTTGACCGCACGGCAACAGGAGATCTGGCAGTTTCTCGTCGAATACACGGACGGACACGGCTACCCACCGACCGTCCGGGAGATAGGTGAAGCTGTCGGCCTCGCCTCCCCCTCGACCGTGCACGCGCACCTCGCGAACCTCGAACGCGCAGGCCTGCTAAAGCGCGATCCCTCGAAGCCGCGGGCGCTCGACCTGATCGGACACCGGACAATGGCAGCCCCGACCCCTGCACCGCAGCCGGCCGAGGAGATCCCCCGCCTACCGTTGCTCGGCCAGATCGCAGCCGGCGTCCCGCTTCTCGCGGAGGAGAATGTCGAGGAGCGAATCGCCGTTCCGGAGCCGCTCGGGCGGAGTGCCGACTTCCTGCTCACCGTCCGTGGCGACTCGATGATCGAAGCCGGCATTCTCGACGGCGACACGCTGGTCGTCCGCAAGCAGGAGGATGCATCGAACGGCGACGTCGTGGTGGCGCTCGTCGGTGACGACGAGGGAGCGAACGAGGCGACCGTAAAGACCTTCTACCGCGACAACGGGCGCATCCGTCTCCAGCCGGAGAACAGCGCTCTCGAGCCGATCTACGCCGATCACGTGCAGGTCATGGGCAAGGTCGTGGGGGTGTTCCGGAGCCTCCGATGACGATCACGCCCCTCGCCCGAACGCTCGACCAGGAGCTCGTCGCGCTCGCCCGCGGAGCGAGTCTCGCCTGTCCCGTGTGCAGCGAGTTCGTCCTGCACATGCGGGGGGCGTACGGTCTCGCAATCGCCTGCCCCGAGTGCCGGTCGATCCTGGCCGAGGGGCACGCGGTGCCGGAGCTCGCGCTTCCAACCGTGGCGCAGACCGGCTGAGAACCAGGAACACGCGGCCAACCAGGAACACGCGGCCAACCAGGAACCCATTCCACCAAACGGCCGGTCAGCGGGTAGCCAGCTGTCGTCGATCGCCATGGTTCCAACCTGGCCCCATCCCGCGGCGAGGACAAGCTACACCGCACCACGCTGACACGCTACCCTCGCTAGCGCAGGCCGGGTGACCGCGAGCGCCTCGCCTCGGCGACGCGCTCGAGGAAAGTCCGGACACCGCAGGGCAGGACGCTGGGGAAATCCCAGACGGCGAAAGCCGATGGACAGTGGCACAGAAAGGAGACCGCCGGGGCAGTTGCTGGAAACAGTTTCCGCCCCGGTAAGGGTGAAACGGTGGGGTAAGAGCCCACCAGCGCCGTGGTGACACGGTGGCTAGCCAAACCCCGTCCGGTGCAAGGTGAAGCAGGTTCCGTTGACGCGGCCCGCCGAGGAACCGGGTACACCGCTCGAGCCGTCAGGTAACTGCCGGCCTAGAAAGATGGTCACCCACGACAGGATCCGGCTTACAGGCCTGCTACGGAAAAGCCCCGTTTTGCGGGGCTTTTCTATGTCATCGATGACGCGATAGTCGAAACGGGAGGGGGTGTGGCAAGCCGCCCCGGCAGCGCGAAGGCCCTCGACCAGAATCTCCATCCAGGTGGCATCGGTAGCACCCGCCCGACATCCGGTCTATGTCCGCCGAGCAGCTCTTTTCATCCCCCTATCGTTCGGGATGATTTCTGCCGATAACGACCGGGATGGAAACCGTCCTGATCGCCGACGACCACCCACTGATCAGAGATCTGCTTGCAGACGTCCTCGCACAGCACGGCTTTGACGTGGTCGGCCAGGCCTCCAACGGCGCGGACGCGATCACCGAGGCAGCACGCCTTCGACCGAACCTCATCCTGCTCGATCTGATGATGCCCCTTGGAGACGGCCTGACCGTACTGCCCCGTATCCGCGAAGCATCACCGCACAGCGCAGTCGTCATCCTCTCGGCCTCCGGGACGGACACAAACGTCCTCGAGGCAATCCATTCGGGTGCGTCCGGCTTTCTGCTGAAGAGCGAGTCGGCGGAGCACATCGCCGTACTTCTGCGCGGCGTTGCCGCCGGCGACGCAGTGCTCTCCGGCCCGATCGCGCGCCTCCTGCTCGACCAGGTGCGCGAGACCGGCCGCGCCACCGCTGTGCCCGAAGAGATCACGCATGATCTATCAGCCCGCGAGGTGGAGGTTCTCCTACTCCTCGACCAGCATCTCGGCACCGACGAGATCGCCGTCCGGCTCTACATCTCCGAGCACACGGTTCGCTCGCACGTCAAGAGCCTGCTGCGGAAGCTCGGCGTGTCGTCCCGCCGGAGCGCACTCGAACGGCTCTCCGCGGCACGGAACTGCGCCGCCGAAGCTGTCTGAACAATCTGCGCCGATGCGCGAGAGAGACCCGCTTTCAGGAAGCAAACCCGTCGAGTGAGGCCTCGACAAGGCCCGGCAGGGTCTCGATGTTATAGCCCCCCTCCAGAACGGCTGCAACGCGGGGGCAGAGCTGAGTACACCGCGCGGCCATCTCCCTGAACCCGTCCGCTGTCACCACCATATTCGCAAGCGGGTCGTCAACGTGTGCGTCGAACCCGGCAGAGACGATCAGTAAATCCGGCTCGAACGACTGCACGGCCGGCTCGACGAGGGAGCGGAATGCGTTTGCGTAGGCCGCGTTGCCCGACCCGGCAGGTAAGGGGATGTTGAGTGTCGTGGCATCGCCCGTCTCCGGCCCACCCGTTCCGGGATAGAGGGGCCACTCGTGCAACGACACGAAGAGGATCGACTCGTCGCCGCGCACGATGGCCTCGGTGCCGTTGCCGTGATGCACGTCCCAGTCGATGATCGCTACCCGGTCGATTCCGAGCGCTGCCTGCGCGTGACGTGCCGCGATCGCCGCGTTGCCGAAGATGCAGAAGCCCATGGCCCGATCGGGAAGGGCATGGTGTCCTGGCGGGCGGACGAGTGCGAACCCTCCCACCTCGACCGCGCGCATGGCGCACCCTGCAGCAAGGCGCGCAGCCTCCCAGGTCGTGGGGCCCGCCGGCGTGTCGTCGTCGAGTCGGCATTCCCCGGACAGTGCTGCGACGCGGGCAATGTACTCGCCGTCGTGCGCCCGCTCGATCGCTTCCACGCTTGCCTGCTCACCCTCGATCTCGGGATCAAATGCTGCAAGCAGCGCAGACAACCGCTCGCCGCGTTCTGGATGACTCCCCCCTGTCGGATGCAGGGTGGCCATCGCCGGGTTGCTGACGAGATCCACGTTCAGGCTTTCCGGAGTCGTTGGGCGAGCCGGCCGATTCCAAGTGCTGCAGCGGCATCCGCACCGGCGGCCCAGTTCGGCTCGGCATCGGGGATCTCGGGGAGAGGCGCTGTCGGGTCGAGGGTCGCAATCCGCAGAAACGTGCGAAGTTGGCTCGCCTCGTCCTCGAAGCGGGAACCCGTGAGCATCGCCTCCAGGTCGGGGAATTCCCGCAAGAGCTTGGCCGCCGTCTTTTCGCCTATACCACGCGCACCGGGAATCCTGTCCGAGGGATCCCCGCGCAATGCGATGAAGTCCGGAACCTGCCGCGGTTCGACGCCGTACCGTTCGCGCACCTCCTGCGGACCGATCCGGGCGAGTTCGCTGACACCCCTGACCGGCTGCAGGATGGTGACGTCGGGGGCAGCCAGCTGAAATGCGTCGCGGTCGGAGGTCGCAACGAGGGTCGTGCCGCCACGGGCGCGTTCGGCGGCCACGGCAGCGGCCAGGAAGTCGTCGGCCTCGTAGCCTCCGTGCCTGACGCAGACGATCCCGGTGGACGCGACGAGCGGGGGCAGGAGTGCGAGTTGATCGACGATCTCGGGATCGAACTCGCGGCCGGACTGGTAGGTCGGGAGCAGGGTGTTGCGATACGTGGGCGTACCGAAGGTGTCCCACGCCACGACCGTTGCACGCGGCCGCTCCGACTGCCAGAGGCGAAGGAGCATGGACATGAAACCGATCAGCGCGTTGGCGGGCGCACCGTCGTCGCGGCGAAGCGACCGCGGCAACCCGTGAAACGCGCGGTGTGCGAACGAGTCACCGTCCATGACGAGGAGCGGGTTCATACGAGCGACTCCTCGAGCCCCTTGATCGCGGTCCTGAGCCGCTCCGTCGCAATGTGGACGGCTTCGTCAAGGGGCAGGCAGGCGAGGTCGTCGAGCGGAACCGGGGCGCCGAAGGAGACACGAAGTCGCCCGAACCGCAGCAGCTTCGCCGAGCCGTGGATTCCGGCAGGGATGAGTGGCACGCCCGCCTCGATGGCGATACGGGCGGCTCCCGAGTGCCAGCGTGCCTCGTGACGCTTGTGTAGGCCCTTCTGCCGCCGCGTTCCTTCCGGGAACATGACCACCACGTTTCCCTCGCGGCAGAGGCTGAAAGCAGTCTCCACGGCCTCGTCGTCGTGCTGCCCTCGTCTGATCGGGAAGGCGCCGCAAGCGCTGATGAACGGCCCGAGCGGGAACCAGAAGAGCTCGGACTTGGCCATGAAACGGAGGTAGCGGCGAGGGAACAGCGGCATCCCCACGAGCCACGGGTCGAAGTTCGACAGATGGTTGGCAGCGAGGACATACCCTCCCGTTGTGGGCAGCCGCTCCGCCCCCTGCCAGTGCAAGCGACCCACGGTGCGAAGTACGGGATAGCTGAGCGCCCCGACGAGCAGATAGAGCCGGCTGGGACGGGTGGTGGTTGCCATGGTCGATCGCAGTATGGTCTCTTTAGGACACTTGCGGTACAGCACAGCCCCGCTATGGTGACGCGCGCACCCGGCTTTCGGCCGGGGAGGATCCGCGCACCCGACCCGAAAAGGACACACGTGGCCGAACGTCGTCTCGTTATCGTCGAGTCTCCCGCCAAGGCAAAGACCATTGCCGGCTATCTCGGCGACGGCTACGTCGTGGAATCGTCGATCGGCCATATCCGTGACCTTCCGAAGCGTGCCGCCGACATCCCGGCCGACATGAAGAAGGAGCCCTGGTCGCGGCTCGGAGTGAACGTGGACGACGAGTTCCAACCCCTCTACGTCGTCGATGTGGACAAAAAGAAGAAGGTGGATCAGCTGAAGCGGGAGCTGAAGAACGCAACCGAGCTCCTGCTCGCGACAGACGAAGACCGCGAAGGAGAAGCGATCGCCTGGCATCTCCTCGAGGTTCTGAGGCCGAAGGTTCCCGTGAAGAGGATGGTGTTCCACGAGATCACGCGCGATGCGATCAACCGGGCCCTCGGCGAGACGCGCGACATCGACAGCCATCTCGTTGACGCGCAGGAGACGCGCAGGATTCTCGACCGGCTCTACGGCTACGAGGTGTCGCCGGTTCTCTGGAAGAAGGTGATGCCGGGCCTCTCCGCCGGACGCGTCCAGTCGGTAGCGACACGTCTCGTGGTAGAGCGCGAACGCGAACGGATGAAGTTCGTCTCTGCCTCGTACTGGGACATCACGGGCATGTTTGCTCCCGGGCCGTTCGAGGCACGACTCGTAGCAGTCAACGGGAAACGTGTCGCACAGGGCCGCGACTTCGACGAGGAAGGCCGGCTCAGGTCGGAGATCCTGGCGCTCGACGAGGACGCTGCTCGCTCGCTCGCAGTAGGGCTCGAGACTGCGTCATTCGTCGTCCGCTCGGTGGACGAGAAGCCCTACAAGCGGAGCCCCGCTGCTCCGTTCATGACCTCGACGTTGCAACAGGAGGCAAGCAGGAAGCTCAGATTCTCGTCGCAGACCACGATGCGGGTTGCCCAGCGCCTCTACGAGAACGGATACATCACCTACATGCGCACCGACTCGACGACGCTGTCGCAGTCGGCTCTTGCAGCCGCTCGCGCGCAGGCCGCAGAGTTGTACGGCGCGGAGTTCGTTCCTGCGACACCGCGCCTCTACGCCCGCAAGGTGAAGAACGCCCAGGAGGCACACGAGGCAATCCGCCCTGCCGGCGACACGTTCCGCATGCCCGCTGCCGTGGCGCGGGAGCTATCTCGCGATGAGCTGGCACTCTACGAGCTCGTCTGGAAACGTACCGTCGCATCACAGATGGAGGACGCGCGCGGGCAGACGGCGTCGTTGCGGCTCGGGGCAACCGCCGACGACGGGCGCGATGCGGAGTTCGGTGCATCCGGCACCGTGATCACCTTCCGCGGGTTCCTCGCCGCCTACGAGGAGGGCCGGGACGACGAGTCGAAAAGCGGTGATGACGAGCGCCTGTTGCCGCCGCTCCAGGTCGGTGAAGCAGTCAGCGCCTCGTCACTCGAAGCCGACGGCCATTCCACCTCGCCCCCCGCCCGTTACACCGAGGCGTCGCTCGTGAAGGCCCTCGAGGACAGAGGCATCGGCAGGCCGTCAACGTACGCGTCGATCATGGGCACGATCCTCGACCGGGGCTACGTGTTCAAGAAGGGCACGGCCCTCGTACCGACGTTCCTCGCCTTCTCGGTCACGCAACTGCTCGAAAAGCACTTCGGACAGCTCGTGGACTACGACTTCACGGCCAGGCTGGAGGACGATCTCGACCGGATTGCCGAGGGCGACGAGAACCGGGTCGCCTGGCTGAGCAAATTCTACCGCGGCAGCAAGGCGCACAACGGAGATCCGGCCGAGGAAGGCCTGCACGCTCTTGTGACCGACCATCTAGAGGAGATCGACGCGCGCGAGGTGAACTCGATCGAGATTCCGGGTGCGGACGGTATCGTGTTGCGCGTCGGCCGCTACGGGCCCTACCTGCAGCGTGGCGAGGAGAGGGCGGGCGTGCCCGACGACATGGCCCCGGACGAGCTGACGCGCGAGAAGGCCGAGGAGCTCCTCGCGAAGGGCTCGAGCGACCGTGTGCTCGGCACCGACCCCGAGTCGGGTCGCGACGTCGTGGCCCGTGACGGCCGCTACGGCCCCTACGTGAGCGAGATACTCGACGAGGGCTCGACCGACAAGCCACGCACGGGCTCGCTGTTCAAGACGATGTCGCTCGAGACGGTGACGCTCGCGGATGCGTTACGGCTTCTCTCCCTCCCCCGTGTGCTGACAGCACCGGACGGCGAGGAGATCCAGGTGGCGAACGGACGCTATGGCCCCTACATCAAGAAGGGCACGGAGACCCGGTCGCTCACCGACGAGGAGCAGTTGTTCACGATCGAGATAGATGAGGCGCTCGCCGTGCTCGCGCAACCGAAAGAACGTCGTGGCAGAGGGCAGGCAAAGCCGCCGCTGAAGGATCTCGGCCCGGACCCGACAACGGCGAAGTCGATCGTGGTCAAGGACGGACGCTTCGGGCCCTACGTGACCGACGGCGAGACGAATGCGAGCCTGCGTCGCGGCGACGATCCCGAGAGCCTGACGATGGACAGGGCACTCGAACTGCTTGCCGAGAGGCGCGCCAAAGGGACCTCTCCGAAGAAGAAACCGGCAGCGAGAAAGAAACCGGCAGCAGCGAAGAAGAAACCGGCTGCCGGGAAGAAGAAACCGGCTGCCGGGAAGAAACCCGCGTCGAAGACAGCATCCCGCACTACCGACTCGCCCACCGCGGCCGAGAAGTGGGATGCTCTCGTGAGCACGCCCACCGAAGGCTGATCCCTGACGCCCGACCCGGTGGTCGGTTCTCCATCTGACACATGGATCCGACGGATCTACTATCGTGGACGGGGCTACCGAACGAGGGATGCAGGGCCAACCGGCAAGCACATCCACGGCTCGTCCGGGTACCGGAGGAGAGCAGTGGAGATTGCGGCGGCAGATTGTGACATCGAGATCAAACGCCACCCCTGGTAAAATAGGGCAGAACGGCATAGAGTCATAAAGATTGTGCACACCGGTGTACGCGAAAGGACTGAAACACACTCTTGACGCAAAACCAGCTGACCGAACTGTTCGAATCCGATCAGATCAAGGGTCTGATTGAGCGCTCCGAGGAAAATGGCTGGGTAGATCAGATCGAACTCGAGGCTTTTGCACTTGAGCATGAGCTGAACGACGAGGAGGCCGAGCAGATCACCCGTGAGCTCGAGAAGATAGGCCTCGAGATAGGAGAGCCGCAGGCCAACGCCGATGCAAAGAAGTTGCTCGCCGAGGTGGAGCGGAAGAAGGAAGAGGCCGAGGCTGCAGTCTGGGCCGCCGAGCCTCTGTCGGGTGCGGCCGATTCACTGCAGCTGTTTCTCGCGGGCATCGGCCGGCACAAGCTGCTGACAGCCGCCGACGAGGTAACGCTCTCCAAGCGCATCGAGCGCGGCGACCCGGTAGCGAAACGACGGATGATCGAGTCGAACCTCCGGCTCGTCGTTTCGATCGCAAAGGGCTATCGCGGACTCGGCGTCCCGTTCCTCGACCTGATCCAGGAAGGGACACTTGGATTGAACCGTGCCGTCGAGAAGTTCGACTGGCGCCGCGGCTTCAAGTTCTCGACATACGCGACATGGTGGATTCGCCAGTCGGTGCAGCGTGCCGTGGCGAACCAGGCCCGCACGATCCGGGTGCCGGTGCACGTCGTCGAGCGGCAGCAGAAGCTGACGCGAGCGGCCCGCAGGCTCGAGGTCGAGCTCGGACGCGAGGCAACAAAGCAGGAACTGGCCGATGCAACGGGTCTGCCGATGCAGCATGTCCTCGAGGCGCTCAGCGCCGCGCATGCGTCGGTGTCGCTCAATCAGAATGTCGGTGCCGACGACGAGGGTGAGCTTGGCGATCTCTTTGCCGACCGCGAGGCAGCCGACCCGTTCGAGGAGGCCGAGGAGTCGCTGCGACGCCAGGGCGTGCGACGCGCTCTCGACGCGCTGCCCGAGCGTGAACGGAGAATCCTCGAGCTGCGCTTCGGCTTCGAGGGCGAACCGTGGACACTCGAGGCGATCGGGAACGAGCTGGATCTGACCCGCGAGCGCGTACGCCAGCTCGAGGGACAGGCCCTCTCTCGGCTCTCAGCTCTCCGCGAACTCGCGTCGCTCGCGGCCTAGCCGCCCGTTTCCAACGCCGCGTACGGGCCTGGGCGAGAGTCCAGGCCCTCTCGCGCACCCGTGCGCGCGAACCACCGCCCGGACAGTCTTTTCCTGACCTCGCCGATCCTCGCAAGAGGGCCTCTCGGACGGCACCCGCGGCCTGGAAGCTCACCCATTGTGGGTGATTCTCGTGGCATACGCCCCGATCAGTCTAAAGACGCGCTTCGGGTTGCCGATAGAGGGCTTATGGAAGCTACAGAACGCAAGGAGATCCTCAGCCGCTACCGCGACCACAGCCGTCGGTTCGAGGCAGCAGCGGCACGGCGCAGCACGAGCCGCTCAGGCGTCGTCGTCCCCTTTGACCCACCCGCCCGTCTCGACATGGTGCAGGATCCGACGGCCCGCGAGCTCGAGGTACTCCAGCTCGTTGCCGACGGTCTCGTCAATCGCGAGATCGGCCAGCAGCTCTTCCTCTCGGAGGAGACCGTGAAATCCCATGTGCGGCATCTACTCGCAAAGCTTCAGGCTCGCAGTAGAGCCCACGCCGTAGCTGTCGGCTATCGGCGTGGGCTCATTGCGTAACACCTACTCGTTCACTGTGGTAAAGCCGTCGCGTCCTGCGCCCAGGCACCAAGAGAATCCCCCACCAGAGGGATGCCAGTCAGG
>JBAXFL010000037.1:0-23574 GCA_037139935.1 Thermoleophilia bacterium
GCAGGCCCGGCAGGCCCGGCCGGACCAGCAGGCACCGGTGCGACGCTCTCGATGGGGTGGGCTTCCAGCCAGGTCGATGAGACCACTTCGAGTACAACGCTCTCGGATCTAGGCAGTACATCGACGTTCACCGTGCCCGCTGGCGCGACGGCAACGGTCGTGGCGACGTTCTCCGCCGAAACGTCCTGCACCGCCGCTGCTCCCTTTTACTGCCATGTGTCTCTCTACATCGATGGAAACGAAATGGCGCCCTCTTCCGGGATCGACTTCGCGTTCGACTCAAACGGAGGCGTCCAGGACTGGGAGGCGCATAGTATGACCCGCGTCCGGGCCGGCATAGGTCCGGGTGACCACGCGATCACGGCACGGATCCGGATTTCGGGCGGCGCCGGTAATTTCCGAGTCGACGACTGGGCGCTCGTGGGCGTCGCATACAAGCAGGGGTAACCAGTGAGGGGGAGAGAGGGTCTCGTTCGTCCCTCCCTCCCCCTCACCACTCCCTCACGACTGCATGCCTGCAGGAACCCGACCCGGATCCACCGTTTTGCGGGGGCGTTCCAGCGCCCGGGAAAAGTCCCGTCAGTCCGCCTCTCATCCAGGTGGGCACCGTTTCCTCTGTTGCGGGCGGCCCCCGATATGTCCTCGCGACACCGACGAGCACCTCGCAGTCACCCATTGCGGTGCATCCAGGCTCAGGCGGCGGCAGCACGGTCTCTGGCGAGCACGCCGCGCAGGAACTGCCCCGTGTACGAGCCTGCCACGGCGGCTATCTGCTCGGGTGTGCCGGCGGCGATCAACTCCCCGCCTTCTTCCCCACCTTCGGGGCCGAGGTCTACGACCCAGTCGGCCTGCTTGATCACGTCGAGGTTGTGCTCGATGACGAGCACCGTATTACCGGTGTCCACGAGCCGCTGCAGCACCTCGAGCAGCTTTTCGATATCGGCAAAATGGAGACCCGTGGTGGGCTCGTCGAGGATGTAGAGCGTCCTTCCCGTCGCAACCTTGGACAGCTCTGATGCGAGCTTGACGCGCTGCGCCTCGCCGCCCGAAAGCGTTGTCGCCGGCTGGCCGAGGCGGATGTAGTCGAGCCCCACGTCATGGAGGGTCTGCAGTCGCCGGCGGATCTTGGGAATGCGGTCGAAAAACTCGAGCGCCTCCTCGACCGACATCTCGAGCACGTCCGAGATCGACTTTCCCTTGAAGCGCACCTCGAGGGTCTCCCTGTTGTACCGCTTGCCGTGGCACGTCTCACACGGCACGTAGACGTCGGGGAGGAAGTGCATCTCGATCTTGATCTGGCCGTCGCCCTTGCAGGTCTCGCAACGCCCGCCCCGCACGTTGAATGAGAAGCGACCGGGCTTGTACCCGCGGACCTTGGCCTCTGGCGTCAGCGAGTAGAGGTCGCGGACGTGGGTGAAGAGATCGGTATAGGTAGCTGGATTCGAACGAGGGGTGCGTCCGATGGGAGTCTGGTCGATGTCGATGACCTTGTCGAAGACCTCGATGCCCTCCACGTCCTCGTGCGCCCCCGGCTTGACGCGCACCTTGGTGAGACGATTCGCAAGCGCCTTGTAGACAATCTCGTTCACGAGTGTGGACTTGCCCGAACCCGAGACGCCGGTGACGCAGATGAACTTCGCCACCGGAAAGACAACGTCGATCCCCTTCAGATTGTGCTGAGCCGCTCCGCGGACGGTGAAGGCCCCTCGGTCGTCCTCGCGCCGCGGCGGAATCGCGATCGTGCGGCGGCCGGAGAGGAAGTCACCCGTAACGGAGCCCTTCGTCCGCATCACCTCTCTCGCCGTGCCCTCGGCTACGACATGGCCACCATGCTCGCCGGCCCCTGGGCCCATGTCTACGATCCGGTCGGCAACCCGCATCATCTGCTCGTCGTGCTCGACGACGAGCACCGTGTTGCCAAGCTCCTTCAGCCGCTGCAACGTCTGGATCAGCCGGTCGTTATCGCGCTGGTGGAGTCCGATCGAAGGCTCGTCGAGGATGTAGAGAACGCCCACGAGTTGCGATCCGATCTGCGTCGCAAGCCTGAGCCGCTGCGCCTCGCCTCCCGACAACGTCCTGGCCGCGCGGTCGAGCTGGAGGTAGCCGACGCCGACATCGGAGAGGAACGTGAGTCGCTCGCGGATCTCCTTGACGATCCTGTGGCCGATCAACTCCTCCGTGGGCGTGAGGCCGAGATCATCGAGGAAGCGCAGCGCCGCCGTGACGGAGAGACGGGTGAATTCGGTGATTGACTTTCCACCCACGGTCACGGCCAGAACGGCCGGTTTGAGGCGGGCACCATTACAGTCCGGGCACTGGCGGAAGCTCATGTATTCCTCGATCCGCTCCCGCTGCTGGGCCGACTCCGTCTCCCGGTGGCGCCGTTCGAGATTACGCAGGATGCCCTCGAATGCCATCGCATACTGGCGCTTGCGGCCCATGCGGTTCCGGTAGTGGACGAGGATGCGATCGCCGTTTGTGCCATGGAGGAACCAGCCCTGTTGCTCCTCGGTCAGGTCGCGCCAGGGCAGATCGCAGTCGATCTCATAGCGGTCTGCGATCGCCTGGATCACACCCTCGTAGAAGCTCGAACTGCCGACCGACCACGGCACGAGAGCACCGTCGGCAAGCGAGACCGCCGGGTCGGGGACAAGCATCTCCGGGTCGATCTCGAGCTGCGCTCCGAGCCCCGTGCACCGCGGGCAGGCACCATGGGGCGCATTGAAGGAGAAAATACGCGGCTCGAGTTCCGGCAATGAGACGCCGTGCTCGGGGCACGCGAAGTTCTCCGAGTAGAGGAAGCTCTCGCCGTCCACCACATCAACCCCGACGAGCCCCTCTGCAAGCGAAGTCGCGGTTTCGACCGACTGGGTCAGGCGCTGCCGGAGCTCGGACGTGAGCACGAGACGATCGACGATGACCTCGATCGTGTGCTTGAACTTCTTGTCGAGCACGATCTCCTCTTCGAGCAGCCGTTGCTCGCCGTCTACCTTGACGCGGGTGAAGCCGTCGCGGCGTAACTCCTCGAGCACGTCACGAAACTCGCCCTTGCGGTCGCGCACGATCGGCGCGTTGACGGTGAACCGCGTGCCCTCGGGAAGCGCAAGGATCTGCTCGACGATCTGGTCGAGGCTCTGCCCTGCGATCGGGCGCCCACAGACCGGACAGTGTGGCCGTCCCGCGCGCGCGTAGAGCAGCCGCAGATAGTCGTAGACCTCTGTCACGGTGCCGACCGTCGAGCGCGGGTTGCGGGAGGTCGTCTTCTGGTCGATCGAGATCGCCGGCGAGAGACCGTCGATCGAGTCCACGTCCGGCTTCTCCATCATCTGCAGGAACTGACGCGCGTACGCAGAGAGCGACTCGACGTAGCGGCGCTGACCCTCGGCGTAGATCGTGTCGAACGCGAGCGAGGACTTTCCCGACCCGGACAAACCGGTGATACAGATGAGGGCGTTGCGGGGAAGCCGGACGGTGATGTCCTTGAGGTTGTGCTCCCGGGCACCGTGGACGACGAGTTCTTCGACGGGCATACGGGTCAGGTTACCGCGTCACCCTCGATCGGACGGGTGTTCCATCACGGGTGACGGCGGCGGTCACCGCCTCTCCCTGCGCACATGATCCCGGGTACCCGACCAGACGAGGCGATCGCCAGACCAGCCCGAAGGAACGAGACGAGAGCCGCTCCCTCCCTACATTCCCAGTCGCTCGATCATCTTCGGGTCACGACGCCACTTCGAACGCACCCGCACTATCAACTCCAGAAACACCGGGTGCCCGACGAGATGCTCCACCTCGGGCCGTGCACGGGCACCGATCTCACGCACCATCGCACCCTTCTTGCCAACCAGAATGCCTTTCTGCGACTCCGTCTCGACAAGCAGAAACGCCTGCACAACCCTGTCGCCGATCTCCTCGACAACCACGGTGATGGCATGTGGAACCTCATCCCGGGTCAGGTGAAGTGCCTTCTCGCGAATCACCTCGGCCACCCGGTTCTCTATCTTCAGATCGGTCGTCTGGTCGAGCGGGAAGTACATCGGGCCCTCGGGCAAGAGGTGGACAAGGTCGCCACGCAACGCATCCACACCATCCTTCGTGACCGCACTCACCGGGTGAAGCGCATGGAAGTCACCGAGGGTGGCCGCCGTCTTCATCTGCGTTGCGACATGCGCGAGCTTGAGATTGTCGATCTTGTTCAACGCAATGATCACGGGGATCCCGAGTGCAAAGACACGACGGGCGACATAGCGGTCGCCCGCACCAATCCGGTCACGCGCAGAGAGGACGAGCAGAACAACGTCGATGTCCTCGAACGACGAATCGACGGTGTGCTGCATCCGCTCGGTCAGCGCGTCCATCGGCCGCTGGAAACCGGGCAGATCGGCGAGGACAAGCTGCCATTCCGGGCCGTTCGCGACGCCGAAGATGCGGCGGCGCGTCGTGTTCGGGACATTCGATGTGATCGCGACCTTATCCCCGCAGAGCGCGTTCACGAGCGTAGATTTGCCAACGTTGGGACGGCCCGCAACCGCAACGAAACCGGATCTCACGGGAGATCTCCGGCATCGAACCGCTCGGGGAGGAGTTCGTCCACGGTCATCTCGACAACCCGAACGCCGTTGCGAAACACGACGCGTTCGACTCCCATCTCGACAAGCCACTGACGGCACCCACCGCAGGGAGACGCGGTGATTGCTGCGACGGTGAAATCGCCGGGGTTGAAGCCCTCGGCAATCGCGCGCGAGAACGTTGCTCGCTCCGCACAGACTCCGAGCGGGTAGGCAGCATTCTCGACGTTGACGCCCTCGACGACCGCTCCGCTGCGCGTGAGAACCGCACAGCCGACATGGAAGCCCGAGTAGGGCGCATACGCACGCACGGCGACGGCGTCAGCCCGAGCGAGCAACTCCTCGTCGGTCATACCGCGAAGAACTGAAAGATGGCAAATACCACGATGGCACCGAGGGTACCGCCGGTGACGACCTCGAGGGTGGAGTGAACACCGGACTCGACGCGAGTCTGTGCGACGAGTAACGCCATGATGAAGGCGAGCGAAGAGACGAGGAAGCGATGTTCAGAGCCGTCGAGCGTGAGTGTGACAGCCATCCAGGCCGCGAAGGCGACGGCCGCGTGGCCCGACGGCCACCCGCCACGGAGAGGTGTACCCCGCCCCGAGAGCGCCTTCAACGCGATCACGAGTGCGACGACCAGCACGAGTGCGATAAGAGTCAGTTCGGCCGGAGTCCTCGAGAGCCTATCGAGGAAGTCGTTGGATCGATCCGCTACCTGGCCCGAGAGGACGAGATACCCCACGGCGAGCGCGTTGACAGCGGCGACCAACACGGCGCCCGCAGCGATGTCCTTCGCGGCCTTCGCAACCGGGTCGAGCGTGGTCGACGCCATGTCTACCGTCGCCTCGATCGCGGTATTGACCATCTCCGCCATCAGCACGAAGGCAATCGACAGCAGCAGCACGATCAACTCGATCCTGGACACGTCCACGGCAAGCGCCGCCACGAGCACCGCCCCTGCGGCCACGAAGTGGATCCTCATGTTCCGCTCCGTACGGAGTACATGGATGATCCCCTCGAACGCGACGTTGAAGCTCTCGAGAACCGTGGGGGGACGGCTACCGGGGACAGGGCTCACGGAGCAGCCTCGAGGATCTGTTGCTCGCGGCGCTCCATCGCGTCGCCGTGCTCGTGGCCAAGCAGGTGAAGGATCCCGTGGACAAGCGGCCAACGCCAGTCGCCACCAACAACCTGGGGACAGATGACGACGTCGCCGAGAGCGCGAGGAACCCCTTCGGGCAAATCGTCAAGACCGTCGATCGGGAACGAGAGAACGTCGGTCGGTTCATCGATCCCGAGATGCTCAGCCTTCAGCGCCCGGATCTCGTCTGGCGGGACGAACCCGATGCCTAGCTCGGCGGCCCGCAGTCCCTCCTCGGCGAGGGTGTGACGGGCGAGCGCCACGGCACCGGCCTCGTCTACTTCGATGCCGCTGCGGTTCTCCACCTCGATCTCGATCACTTCTTGCGGGTGGTGCCGGTTTCCTCGGCGTGCTGCTTGTACGCCTCGACGATGCGCTGCACGAGCTTGTGCCGAACGACATCCTCGTGCCCGAACTCGACGACGCCGATGCCCTCGACCTCGTGCAGAATATCCCGCACCTGGATCAGCCCCGAGGCCTGTTCCCGCGGGAGGTCTACCTGTGTGATGTCACCGGTAATGACCATCTTCGAGCCAAAACCGAGCCGCGTCAGGAACATCTGCATCTGCTCGGGTGTCGTATTCTGCGCCTCGTCGAGGATGATGAACGAGTCGTTGAGCGTCCGCCCTCGCATGAAAGCAAGCGGCGCCACCTCGATCGTGCCGCGCTCCATGAACGCGGTCAGGCGGTCGGGGTCCATCGTGTCGTAGAGGGCATCGAACAGGGGCCTCATGTACGGATCGACCTTCGCGAGCATGTCGCCGGGGAGGAAGCCGAGACGCTCGCCCGCCTCGACGGCGGGTCGCGTGAGAATCAGACGTCCCACCTGTTTCTCGCTGAGAGCCGCGACAGCGAGCGCGATCGCAAGATAGGTCTTACCCGTCCCGGCCGGGCCGATCCCGAACGTGACGGTGCTCGACCGGATCGCATCGACGTACCGCTTCTGGGCCACGGTCTTGGGGGCGATCTTCTTGCCACGGTGACGCCAGACGACGTCGTCGAAGACGTCGCGAATATCTGCGGCCTGGTCGAGCGCTGCGGCCACCGCGCCGACCGTGTCGGGCCCGATCGCATGTCCACCCTCCACGAGCTCCACGAGCTCGTCCACGACCGCGCGGGCCTCGGCCACGCGCGCATCCTCTCCATCGAGCATCAGCCTGTTCCCGCGCAGCGAGATCGAGCAGCCGAGCCTCTCGCGCAGCGAGTCGAGTACACCGTCCGTCACGCCGGCAAGCTCGGCAGCGACCTCGTTCGGGACGACGATGACCTCTTGCACTCCGCCCAGTGTAGGGGCTGACTCGTACGGAGCCGGGTGACTGATCGTCCCGAGGTGCGAACGGAGCCTCGACCTGGATTCAGGCTCAGCTCACCGACAGCAGATCGATCACGAACACGAGCGGCTCGTGCGGCGCTATCAAGGAGCCCGCGCCGCGGGCACCGTAGGCCATCGCCGAGGGAATGATCAGCTTGCGCCGGCCGCCGACCCTCATCCCCTGCACGCCGGCATCCCAGCCCGGGATAACCTGACCCTTGCCGAGCTTGAACGTGAATGGCTCACCCCGGTTCCAGGACGCGTCGAACTCCTTGCCGGTGGCGAAGGAGACTCCCACGTAGTGCACGCTGACCTTGCTGCCGCTCGTCGCCGCAGTACCTTCACCGACGATGACATCTTCGATCCCGAGGTCGAAAGGGACGTCACCTCCCGGCAAGTCGATCTGCGGACGTTCGTGTGTCATCTGTCGCGGATCCTACTCCATCGGCTCGAGATCCCACGGCGGGCACCCGGAGCGCCCGCGGAACAGGCCTCCGGGGAGGCCTACGCACAGCATCCAGCACACACGGAATCGAGGGGAAGTCCTCTTCGTTTTCCCGTACTGGCGCATCTCTCGGCTCCCCGCTACGCGAGCTTCTCGCGGACGATCTGACTGACGGCAGAGCCGTCGGCCCGGCCGGAGACACGTGGCATCACATCCGCCATCACACGCCCGACGTCGCGAAGCGACGTTGCCCCGACCTCGGCAATCACGTCATCGACGATCTCTTCGAGATCGTCCTCGGAGAGAGGGTCGGGCATGAAGGCCTCAAGTATCTCGAGCTCGTAGTCCTCCTTGTCGGCCTGCTCCTCCCGGCCCGCCGCTTCGAACGCGGTGAAGGCCTCGATCCTCTTCTTGCGCTCACGTTGCAGGACCTGCAACTCCTCGTCCTCGGAGAGCGGGCGCTGGAGATCCTTCTGCGCCGAGCGAAGGCTCGAGAGAATCAGGGTCAGCGCATCACGACGATCGTTGTCGCGCGCGAGACGCGCCTGTTTGAGCTCGTCCTCGATGGTGGTGATGAGGTGCACGTTGACAGTCTGCCCTGTATTCGTGCTCAGTGGAAGCCGGGCAGCAGATTTCCGGCAAGGATGTGCCAGTGGAGATGGAACACCGTCTGGCCGCCACCCGAGCCGACATTGACGATCACCCGGTAGTCATCGAGGCCTTCGGCCGCCGCTACCATGGCGACGAACCGCAGCATTTGCCCGACTTCCTCGTCCGGGAAAGCGTCAATCTCGCGGAACGTGGCAATATGGCGCCGGGGTAAGACGAGCAGATGTGTCTCGGCCGCTGGCGCGATATCGCGGATTGCAACAAAGCCTTCTTCGGCATGCACATGGTCGCCGCTCTCGACAAGCCGGCAGAAGAGGCACTCAGCCACACGCCACCGCCCGCACGCCTTCGTCGGCCACACCGATGGCGCGCGCCCGGATCATCGCGCCGACGGGCTCCTCGACGAGCCACGGCGTGTAGTCGTCGGCATAGCCGATCCCCGGCCGGTCAACCAGGACGACGTCCTCACTACCGACGCGTCGCACCCAGCGGGCTCGGCAGGCTGCGTCCGAAGCCGCCCGCAGCCGTGCGCTCCGCTCCTTCTTCACCTGCTGCGAAACCGGGTCTTCCGCCGCCGTCCGTGTCCCGGGCCGCGGTGAGTACGGGAACACGTGAACCTTCGTTATCCCGAGCCGGGCAATCACGGTCATCGTGCTCTCGAACGCGCGGTCGTCCTCTGTCGGAAAACCAACGATCACGTCGGTTGTCAGGTTGAAATCCTCGCATGCTTCTAACCGGGCCTCTGCCTGCCCGATCGAGTAGCGACGCCCCATTGCTCGCAGGACGCCATCGTCGCCCGACTGCAGCGGAACATGCAAGTGGTGCGCCACGGTCGGTGTCTCGCGCATAGCGTCGATCAGATCCCGTGTGACATGGTTGACCTCGATCGATGAAAGTCGAAGGCGGGCGAGACCCTCGATCCTTCCCGCTGCCCTGATCAGCCCTGCAAGGGTCAGGCCGGCGGCGCGGTCACGGAAACAACCGAGGTTGACTCCCGTCAGCACCACCTCGAGGTGACCCTGCGCGACCCGGCGACGGATCTCCGCCAGAACGGCATCGGCCGAACGGCTGCGCGTCGCGCCACGGACGAGTGGGATAACGCAGAACGCGCAGGAGAAAGAACAGCCGTCCTGGATCTTGACGAACGCGCGGACGCGCTCCAGCCGATGGTCGGCCTGGACGCAGGCGATTGCTCCTACGTCGCCTGCGACCGCGTCTGCACTGTCCTCGCTCCGTCGGGCGACGACGGTGATTTTCTCCGACATCCCCTCGAAGACGGCGCCCGAGAGGTTGGCTGCGCAACCCGTCACGTAGACCCGGGAATGCGTGCGTGCGGCGTGGGCTGCAGCCTGTCTCGACTTTGCGACGGCCTCGTTTGTGACGCAACACGTGTTGACGACTGCCACCTCTGCCCCGCCACTCGTCTCGGTGTGCCCGTCTGCGAGCAGCCGTTCGCGGATCGCCTGCTCGTCGGCGAACGACACCTTGCAACCGAGAAAGCGGGTCGTGAAGGTGGCCACTCGCCCAAGAGCGTAGACGTTCGGCGGGGAAAGCAGTTCGGAACGGCCACAAGGGACTACTCTGGGCTTCATGATCGGATCGGAGCCATCCTTCCCCGCCTGCCTCGCAGCATCGCTGGGTCTGGCGCCGGAGCCCCTGCCGGAGCCGGACGGTGACCATGAGGTCTTCTGGCGGCAGTGGCTCGCCGGAAGAAACCTCGGCCTCGTGCCGATCAGCGATCCGGTCTCGTTCTCGTGGCCCGGGTACTGGATTGCCGCCGTCGTCGCGGCCGACGGTCGTCGCGACGCGGTGCTGATGTTCGGAGCGCCGTCGGGTCCCGTGCTCGACCCAGCCGGCGTTCTCGTGCCCGGTGCGGCGATCGTCGAGGGCGTGGCACTCGCGCCGTTTGATCTCGGGCTCGAGCCGTCCTCGCCGTACGGAGAGATGCCGGGGGAGAACGGCTGCGTCGCAGCGATTCTGCTCGCGCCAGCCGCCACTGCAGCACCGCTTCGCGTCGCAGAGGCAAGGGCGATCGCCGGCAGTGGCCTGGAGGGCGACCGCTACGCCGAAGGCGCGGGAACATTCTCGGGAACAGGTCGCGGCTACGCGTTGACGTTGATCGAGGCAGAGGCTCTCGACGCTCTTCAGGACAACGGGATCGAGGTGATCTGGGAGGATGCACGACGGAATATCGTCACGCGCGGGATCCGATTGAACGCTCTCGTCGGGCGCTCCTTCCTGATCGGCGAGGTCGAATGCATCGGCCGTCGCCTGGCAGAGCCGTGCTCCCACCTGCAGAGATTCTCCCCCGAGGGTGTCCTCGGAGGACTCGTCCACCGAGGTGGCCTGCGGGCGGACATCCTCACCGCTGGAACGGTGCGCGTGGGCGACTCCGTTGTGCCGCTCGGGGAAGATGACGGAACGAGATGACGGGCGGCTAGGAGATTCGCTCGAAGCGGTCGGCCGCCCACCCATCGCCTGTCACGCGGTCGGTCGAGTGCCAGCCCGGCGCAGCGGGGTGGTCGGTAGAGAGGTACCCCGAGGTGATCACGACCCCACCATCGCACCGGGCGAGGATGTGCTCGACCGGTGCCAGCAGGACGTTCGCGACGGTGACCGCTGCCGCCGGCAGTGCATCGACCTCACCGTCGAGGAGCGCGACCTCGATCGTGACGTTGTTGATCGCGGCGTTTGCGATCGTCGTCTCGACCGCGACCGGGTCATTGTCAACGGCGCAGACCGGAGCGAAACCGAGCCGGGACGCAGCAATCGAGAGCACCCCCGACCCGCAGCCGACATCCAGCAGCGAGCCGCGCTCCGACCGCGCAAGAAGATTGACGCAGAGTCGCGTGGTCGGGTGAGCACCGGTGCCGAAAGCCAGACCCGGGTCGATGACGACGGACGGCTCGCCCGGGCCCGGCTGCTCCCACGGTGGCCCGATCCAGAGGCCGCCGACCCTGACGGGCCTGTGGAAGGCACGCCAGTTGTTCTCCCACCCCGGCTCGACTCGGGCGACAGAGACGTCGCCGAATGCGGCTCGGATCGGCTCGATGGCGCTCTCGTCAACGTAGAGCACGAGTGTCAACGCCCCATCGTCCTCGCACTCCTCGAACCCGCCAGGCGCGAGGTCGAGGGCGAGCGCCCTCGCCTCCTCTGCCCGGCCGAGCGGCACCCGTGCCGAGACGCAGACGAGGCCCCCGGTCATCCGAGCTGGAACCGCGACGACATCCGCCACGTCCTGTCCTCCTGGCTCTCGAAGAGCCAAACGCTGTCCACCGTGAAGTGAAACGGCAAATGCGGTTGGAGCTCGGAGCGTGCGCTCGCGACAACGTTCTCGGTGCTCTCATCCTCCGCGACGGCAGCGATCGTCAGATGCGGCTCGGGCGCACGCAGCATCTCCTCGTGGGCTGCAGATCCGGGGAAACGGTTGCGGGTAGCTGTGAGGAGATCGACAAAGCGCTCACATGGCTCGGGGGCGAGCCAGACGAAATGGTCGAACCACCTCACGCAGGTCAACGTCGCCTCGAAGGGCTCGATCGCCGCAAAGTGTGCGGCAAGCTCGGCACCCCTGTCGCGAGCGACGTTCACGCCACGCGCAAACGGGAACAGCACGGTGATATGTGGCGGAAGGCCGCTCGCCACCGAGGCGGCATGATGACGGCGACGGAAATCGGCGACCAGGGCGTCCGCTGCCACCGGAACGAGCAAGAACGTTCGGCGCTCGTGCGGAGCGACCATCGCCATCGTCAGCGGAAGACGTTCTTGATGCGTCCAAACAGGCCGCCGTCGTCCCCGTCATCACGATATGGCTCCTCACCGAGTGCCTCGCCAAGTTGCTCCACGAGAGCGCGTTGCTCGTCGTCGAGTTGCCGGGGAATGTGGATGCGAACATGGACGTGAAAGTTGCCTCGGCGCCTGCCCTCGAGGGACGACATGCCCTGTCCTCGCAGCACGAGAACCTGACCCGGCTGTGTCCCCGCCGGAATCTCGACGCCGATCTCTCCCGCAGGGCCGGGCACGGTAAGCGCGGCCCCGAGAGCTGCCTGGGTCATCGTGAGCTCGACGGCGGTATGGAGATCGGCGCCGTCGCGCTCGATCCCGGGCTGCGGTGCCACGTCTACCTGGACGAAGAGGTCGCCGCTCGGTCCCCCGAGTGCGCCTGCGTGCCCCCCACCGCGCAATCGAATGCGCTGCCCATCGTCGATGCCCGCAGGGATGTCGATGTCGATCTCACGGTCGTGCAGAGTTCGGCCAACGCCGTCACACGTCACGCACGGCGTCTCGATGATGCTGCCGATGCCCTCGCAGCGTGGGCAGGCGCCGCTGCGAACGAACTGTCCGAAAACGCTCTGAGAGACCTGCTGCACACGCCCGGCCCCGGCGCACGCGTCACAGATACGAGGAGCAGTACCGGGGGCCGCACCGTTTCCGTCACACGTCTCGCATCCCTGCGCTACCCGCGTAGGCACGCTGACCGCCAGTCCGGTGAACGCCTCGGCCAGCGATATCTCTGCGCGGGCCGTCACATCACCGCCGCGATTGGGCCCGCCCGGATGGGCCGCCTGACCGAAGAGCGACTCTCCGAAGAACGCTCCGAAGATGTCCGAGAGATTGCCGAAGTTGGAATCGGTCGGCGTGAAACCGCCACCGCGAAGGCCTTCTCGACCGTAGCGGTCGTACGTTGCCCGGCGCTCGGGATCCGAGAGGACTTCGTAGGCTTCGGCCGCCTCACGAAACCGTGCCTCGGCGTCAGGCGCGTCGGAGACATCAGGGTGAAGCTCCCGTGCGAGCTTCCGGAAGGCTCGCTTGATGTCTGCCTCCGGGGCACCTCGCTCGACCCCGAGGATCTCGTAGTAGTCGCGCTCGGCCGTCGCCATCAGAACGCCGAGGGTACCGGCAGCGTCCTTGTGGGCGGATCATTGACTGATTCAGAGAGCAGCGCGGGGTGTCCGGGTCGCCTAACACGGTCGGTGCCGGCCCGGTTGAAGGCCGGTGCCTGCTCCGTACGGCCGTTCTGCGATGTGTCGGCGGGATAGACGGCGGGATGGCGGGCGGGACAGGTCCCGCCCCTACGGGGCGAGCGCGGACGACGAGTCGAAGACGCGTTCAGCCCGGGGAGGACGAGATCGCGCCACTCGTTTCGGTGTCTCACACGGGCACTCCTGGTTGCCCCGAGGCCGGGGGTCATCCTGTGCACGCCCCGGGGAGGCCGCGTCATCTCCCCTTCGGTGCTCCCGAGAGACACATCCGGGGACAGGGCACTAGTCGTCCTCGTAGACGTCCTCGGCGAGGCGGGACAGCTCGAATGCCGCAGTGCGAACGGCGCGGATTGCCTTGTCGTAGTCCATCCGAAGAGGGCCGAGGAGCGCCACCGAACCGAGCGAGCGGCTGGCTATCCCGTATGTCGCTCCGACGTAGGAGACATCATGGAGCTGGCCGCCGTCTATCTCGGGGCCGACCCGGACAACGGTGCGGCGGGGGTCGAGCACGTCGGACAGGAGCTCGAGCACTGCGGCTCGCCGTTCGAGCAGATCGAGCAGGTGCTGACAGGCTTGGAGCTCGGCACCACGCGCCTCGCCGAGTAGACCTGCGGCACCACCGACGTAGAGCTGAGGGCCGTCGGCGGCAACGGCATCGATGAACACCGTCCGCAGCCGGATCAAGAACGTGCGCTCACGGAGAGGTAACGCCGGATCCTCGAGCCGGCGCCGCAACGTTGCCGAACCGAGCCGCAGCCCGATCACCTGCTCCTCGAGATACGTCCGGGCCCACTCGACAAGACCCGGATCGACGGGCTGCTCGAGCTCGAGGACTCGTTTGGTGACGCCGCCGGTGGAGGTGATCACGACAACGATCACAGCACGTGGTTGCAGTTGGAGCACGTCCACGTGACGCACCGATGCCGCTTCGAGCGCAGGCGCAGAGACAAGAGCGAGCAGGCGCGTCGCCTGGGACAGCGTCTCGGTCGTGGAGCGGAGCGCCTCTTCGAGCTCGCTCCTGACGGTGGCGACATCGATCGTGGCATGATCGGGCCTGTCCTCAATCGAGTCTACGAGTTGCTCGGCATAGACCCGGTAGCCGCTCTCGGTGGGCAGGCGGCCGGCCGAAGTATGAGGATGCGTGAGCAGACCGAGGGCCTCGAGCTCTGCCAGCTCGCTGCGGACGGTCGACGACGACACGTCCATCCCCGCTCGCTCGATCAGCGATTTTGATCCGACGGGCTGACCGGTCGTGATGTGCTCCTCGACCACCCGTCGCAGGATCTCGCGCCTCCGGGGAGAGAGAGGTTCCATCAAGGCTCGATTCTACCCCTCAGCCGGAGCTACCACAGCGCCGCGGCCGGTTGGCACTCTCACGGCCTCGCCGCGTAGACGACGTGTTCGAACGGCCACTCCGTCCGAAGCCAGTCGCTCACAGCCAGCCACAGACGCCGGTCGAGAGGTGCCTGAGCCGCCGCAACCCAGGAGCGAACGGACGCATCGTGATCGTTCGAGTAGGAAGGCCGATCAGCGTCCGGAGCTCCGATCGGATAGATGTAGACACAGCCGATCACGTGGGGTGTAGAGCCTTCGAGAACCGTGTACGTGAATCCTCGGCGTGCCTCGAAGTCGCGAGCGTGCATCTCGAGGTCGGCGAGGTTCTCGGCGAGAGTCATCGCGCGCGGCCATGACCGGCCCACGAACCCCGGCGTCCCCTGGATGTGCTCCATCGACGACGCCCACGCCGCGTCGTCGGCGTCGTTGTGCTGCGGCCCGAGTTGCTCGAGCGCGAACTCCGGCGTCTCGAGCCGTAGCGGTGGATCGAAGTCGGCAGGAACAAATGGTCGGTCGGCTTCGATTCCCGGACGCTAGCGGAGCTCGCCGTCAGAAACGCCGCCGCTCAGGCCAGCAGCTCGGCCGTCACCCCTCCGCCCAGGAAGCGCCCACGGTTGGTGAGCGACAGCATCTGTCCGCCCCCCGCGCCCGACCCACCCGCGACGACAACAAGCTCTCCCGCCACCATCCGCTCGAGGCCTACGGGATCGATGACTGCCTCCAGCCCGTCGAGCGAAACCGGCTCGTCGAGACGCAAGCCGAGCATCAGCCGCTCCTGCGCCTTCGTTAGTGGATCCAGCTGCTCGAGCTCGCGTGGGGGCGCGCCACCGGCACCACCGGCACCACCGGCACCACCGGCACCGAGCGCACTGATATAGCGACCGATCGAGGCCCCATTCCGCCGCCGCTGCTCACCGAGGGTTGACACTGCCCCGATCCCGACACCGAGGTAGTCCCGCCCCTGCCAGTAGCCTAGATTGTGGTGTGCGCGTAGGTCACGCCCCATCGCCCGGTCGCCTACGAGACAGAAGTTGGCCGTCTCGTACCAGCGATAGCCCGCCTCGGTCAACGTCTCGACGACACGCTCGAAGTACCCCTCCATCGCCTCCGACTGGCGGTCGAGCTCGCCACCCCAGGCGTGGGTAAACCTCGTGCCCGGCTTCGCCTCGAGCTCGTAGAGAGAAAGGTGCTCGGGCGCGAGCGAGAGAGCCTCCGCGAGGTCGTAGGCGAGATCGGAGGGCTCCTGCCCCGGAATGCCGTAGATGACATCGAGCGAGATGTTGTCGAAAGAGGCATCACGAAGAGTATGCACGGCCCTCCGGACGTCGTCCGGAGAGGCAACACGCTCGAGCACGTCGAGCAGCCGCGGAGTAAACGTCTGGGCCCCGAGTGAGATCCTGTTGACACCGCCGTCGTGCAGGAATGCAGCCAGACTCGGATTCATCGTCTCGGGGTTCGCCTCGACGGTTACCTCCGCAGCAGCGGGGAGGGCGGTCAGTACCCGGCGGAGCGCCTCGGGCTCGGTGAACGTCGGCGTCCCACCGCCGACAAAGACCGTCTCGAGAGGGTCGGCCAGATCGCCGCGCTCCTGCTCGAGCTCGGCCAGCAACGCATCGACGTAAGCCTCGTGCTGGCCCTGCCGACCGACCACCGTGACGAAGTCGCAGTAGCCGCACCGGTGCACGCAGAACGGCAGGTGCACATAGAGGTGCTGCGCACCCCCGACGCCGCCCGTCATCGACGAACAGGCTTGCGGGCCCGCCCCTCCACGAGCATGTGCGGGACACTCCCGCACCCGCCGGTTCCGAAAGCGCCGTTGACCGGGACGCCGAACGGCTCGATGCCGGGCGCCACCCCTACTTCTTCTTGTCCCCGTCGAGATTGAGCACGGCGAGGAAGGCCTCCTGTGGCACCTCGACACCACCGACCTGCTTCATCCGCTTCTTGCCCTTCTTCTGCTTTTCGAGCAGCTTGCGCTTGCGCGAGATGTCGCCGCCGTAGCACTTCGCGAGCACGTCCTTGCGGCGCGCCTTGACAGTCTCACGGGCGATCACACGCGAACCGATCGCAGCCTGGATCGGTATGTCAAACATCTGCCGCGGAATCTCCGCTCGCAGCTTCTCGACGAGCAAGCGGCCACGGTCGTAGGCGAACTCGCGGTGGATGATGAGCGAGAGAGCATCGACCGGCTCGCCTCCGACGAGCACGTCCACCCGCACGAGCTTGCCGCTCTTGAACCCGGAGAGGTCGTAGTCGAAGCTGGCGTACCCTCGCGTCCGTGACTTGAGCTGGTCGTAGTAGTCGAGCACGACCTCGGCAAGCGGAAGCTCGTAGATGAGATGGACGCGCTCCGGCGACAGGTATTCGAGGTGGTCGAACGTGCCGCGCCGCTCGTTGTTCAGCTCCATCACGGTGCCGACGTACTCCTTCGGGACGATGATCGAGGCCCGGATGTACGGCTCCTCGACCTCTTCGAGCTCGGCCGGCATCTCGGACGGGTTGTGCACCTCGCGCCAGCCACCGTTGCGCTCGAGCACCCTGTAGGCGACGTTCGGTGCCGTGACGATCAGGTCGAGGTCAAACTCGCGCTCGAGACGCTCGCGCACGATCTCCATGTGCAGCAGGCCGAGGAAGCCACAACGGAAGCCGAAGCCGAGCGCCCGCGACGTCTCCGGCTCGTAGAAGAGCGCTGCGTCGTTCAGCTTCAGCCGCTCGAGCGCATCGCGCAGCTCGGGGTAGTCGTCGGAGTCGCTCGGAAACAGGCCGGCGAACACCATCGGCTTGACTTCCTTGTAGCCGGGCAGTGGGGATTCGGCGGGAGCCCCTTTGCGCGTCGTCAGCGTGTCGCCGACGCGGAGCGCCGAGACGTCCTTGAGCCCCGTGATCACGTATCCGACCTCACCTGCCTCGAGCTTTTTGACCGGTACCCGGGACGGCGACATGAAACCGAGCTCCTCGGCATCGAACTGGGTACCGAGCGCCATCGCACGCAGCCCCGAGCCCGTCTCGAAACTGCCATCCACGACCCGCACGAACGCGATCACACCGCGGTACTGGTCGTAGGAGGAGTCGAAGATCAGCGCGCGGGGCGGCGCGTCCGGGTCGCCGGTGGGCGGCGGAATCCTCTCGACGATGGAATCGAGCACCTGATCGACGTTGATCCCTGTCTTGGCGGAGATGCGCACCACCCCATCCGCGTCGCCGCCAAGGAGCTGTGTCACCTCGCGAGCCGCTCCGTCGGGGTCTGCCGAGGGAAGATCAATCTTGTTCACGACAGGGACGATCTCGAGCTCGTTCTCGATCGCGAGGTAGGCGTTCGCAAGCGTCTGCGCCTCGATCCCCTGCGCCGCATCCACCACCAGCAGTGCCCCCTCGCACGCCTGGAGCGAGCGAGAGACCTCGTAGGTGAAGTCAACGTGTCCCGGCGTATCGATCAGGTTCAGCTGGTAGCCCTTCCACGCAACGCGCACCGCCTGCGCCTTGATCGTGATTCCGCGCTCGCGCTCGAGATCCATCGAGTCGAGCAGCTGCTCACGCATATCCCGATCGGCGACGGTATCGGTGAGCTGAAGAATACGATCGGCCAGGGTCGATTTCCCGTGGTCGATATGCGCGATGATGGAGAAGTTGCGAATCCGGCTCTGGTGCATGGGAATCAGGCCCGGATGCTAGCTGCGATAAGGTTTTCCCTGGATCTGCGGGGCTAGGGCGCTCGCGTATCACTCCGTTATCGCCGTTTGCGGGACATCCCATCCCACGTGCGACCAGCGTCAGCGCTACGCGGCTCGACGCCCGACCGTGTCGCGCAGCACGTCGAGCTCGCGCACGCGGAGGAGACGACAGGAGCCGAGGTAGACGGCACCGCCAAGAGCGAGTGCGACAACAAGCGACACGATCTGGGCGACGACCGAGCGCCCGAGCGCGCGGTCGAGCGCGTGCCACACACCGAATGCGACGGCCCCGAGTACCACGGAGGCGAGTACCACGCGAGTCACCGCGCCGGCGACACGCGCGAGGCCTAGGCCGCCGATGCGCTGCCGGAGGAAGAAGACGAGAAGCCCGACACCGATGACGTTGACGATCGATGTTGCAAGCGGAATGCCCCAGATTCCGACCCGGTAAAGGACACTGTCGAGGACCGCATTGAGACCAAGCGTGCCGATGGCGACGCCGGTCGGGATCCAGTTCGACTGGAGCCCGTAGAAGCCGCGCGTCAGCATCAGCATCCAGCCGTTGAAGACGAGGCCCAGCGAAAATGCGGCGAGACAGCTGGCGACGACAGCCACGTCGGACTCGGTGAAGGCACCTCTCTCGTAGACCACCCGCACGATCGGCTCGGCGAGCACCGCGGACACGACGGAGGCAGGGATGAGCAGGAACGCGATCTGGCGCAGGCCGGTACTGACCGTGGCCCGAAAGCCGTCGAGATCGTTCCGGGCCGCAAGACGGGCGAGAGCCGGGAACAACACCGTCGCGACCGCGACCGAAAACATGCCCTGCGGCAGCATGTACAGCCTGAACGCTGCGTTGATCGCCGCAGGCGCAAGATCGGGGTCGAGGAGCCGCGAGGCAAACAGCGTGTCGATCACCACGTTCACGTTGACGAGCCCCAGCGTCAGCGTCACGGGCAGCATCAGCTTGAAGAAGCGGCGCACTGCCGGGTCGCGCCAGTCGACCACGAGTTGCAGTCGACCGTCGAGACCTCGCAGCCAGGGCACCGGCAGAAGAAGTTGAATCAGGGTGCCGACGAGAATTGCGCCGGCGTAGACGTACAACTGCGCATCCTCTCCACTGACGCGCGGCACGCCGAGCCAGAGCCCCGCGATGATCGCCAGATTCCAGAACACCGGCGTCAGAGCCGGCACGGTGAAGTGGTCGTAGGTGTTGAGGATCCCAACGATCACACCGCTGAGCCCGAGCAGCACGACGATCGGGAAGAGGACGCGCGACAGGCCGACGGCGAGGTCGAAGTCGCCGCCAGGATCACCGAATGGCCGCATCAGGATGGGTGCAATAAGGATGAACAGCGCCGTCAGGCCACCGAGAACGAGAAGCACGAGCCAGAAGATCGTGGAGGCGACGCGCCATGCGCGCTTGCGCTCGCCCTTCTCGAGCAGATCGCTGAAGACGGGGACGAAGGCTCCCGACAGGGCCGCGTCGGCAAGGAGCGCCCGAACGAGATTTGGAATCTGAAACGCGACGACGAACGCGTTGACCAGGCCGTTGATTCCGAAGTAATAGGCCACGACCATCTCGCGCACGAGGCCGAGCACGCGGGAGACTCCCGTCGCGACCGAGAAGATCAGGGTCGAGCGAGCAAGTTTCCGGTGCTGTCCCGTCTCGGGCGGAGGGGTCTCCCCGGGGTCGGCATCATCGTTCATCCCGGTCGAGTTCGGCGCGGACACACTCCTCACCTTTGCACGAACCGCGCGGGCTCGTGCCGTTCGTTCGAGACGCCCCCACGACTCTGCTACCATCTGACCCGTCCGCAAGCTGCGGACATTCCTACGCTAGAGGGTCTATGCCGAACATCAAGCAACAGAAAAAGCGCGTACTCATCGCCGTCCGCCAGCGGGACGAGAACCTCCGCTACCGCTCGACGATCAAGACGCTGACAAAACGGCTGGAATCTGCCGTTGCGGCCGGTGAATCCGATCTCGTCGCGACCGAGCACCTCGCGCTCGTCCGCCTGATCGACAAGTCGGCATCGAACGGCTCGATCCACAAGAACACGGCCGGGCGCAAGAAGGCCCAGGCTGCGCGTCTCGTGGCCACGACCGCCGCCTAGTCTCTCGCACCCTCACGTAGCGCGGTCTCCCGGCGACGTCGTCGCGCGGCCTTCTACGACTGCCCCGGCTCCGCACTGACGGCGATGAGTGCCCGCTGCAACTCGACGTCGGCTGCGAGCCTGCTGCCACCCTTGAGCGCGAGATCGAGCTCGGCGAAGCGGACGGTTGCGCTTGCGAGCTCCGTGCCGGAGAAACCCTCGGCGTGGCGATATGCCTTCTCACCCGCGAACGGGTGCATCCCCAGAGCGAGCGCGGCGTCCTTCGCTGTCACACCGTCATCGGCAAGTCGTTTGAGCTGGCGCATGCGGCTCACGTGCCCGTTGAGCGTCGCCGCGAGCCTCGGCGCGGTGTCGCGGCGTGGTTTATCCGACCGCTCAAAGATCGTCTCACAGAGGTCGAGCAGCCGTCCCTGCCGACGCTCCGCCCACGCATCCGTGAGCGCAAACGGTGCGATGCCGGCAACGGGGGCGACAAGTTGTTCGACCTCGGCAACGCCTATCGGCTCGCCCTGAGCCCACGTGGCGATCTTCGTGATCTCGTTGGCAAGCGCGTGGAGATCGGTCTCGCCGATGTACTGCACGAGCAGCGCACACGCATCGGACTCCGCCTTGACACCCTCCAGACGGAAGCGCTCCGCCACCCAGGCCACGCGTCCGTGCTTTGCGACATCGTAGAAGAGCAGCTTGTCGATCCTGGCGCAGGCCTTGGCGATCGCCGCGTCCTTCTTTATCTCGAGACCGACCAACGCGAGGACGGTGTCGGGGGCCGGAGCCGACAGATACGTGACGACGGCCTGAACGTCGGCCGTTTTCCATCCTCCGGTCGGCGCGCGACTCTCTTCCTTCTTGCGCCCGTCGATATCCACAACGACGACGAGCCGGGCATCACCGAAGAGGCTGCCGGAGTTGCAGAGATTGACGACGTCGGGGCCCGTGACCTCGAGTGCGGAGACCATCTCCACGGACTCCGCTACGAACCTCGCGCGCAGCCGGTGCACGGCCTGCTCGACCTTCGGTCGATCGCTGCCCGAGATGAGGTAGGCAGGCTTCAGCGCGGGCTTTTCACTCATGTACCTACCGTACTGGACGATCCGTACGGACGGTCAGAGACCTCCCGTCGGACTCGAGCACCACACGTCCGTTCTCGTCTGTTCGGAGCACCGTAAGTCCGGGCTGCGCGTGGAGCACTGCAAGCGTGTCGGCCCGAGGATGACCGTAGTCGTTGCGCGCACCGACCGAGATCACAGCAAAACGGGGTCGCAGGATGCGAAGCTCGTAGGCGAGACCGTCGTCGGAGGAGCCGTGGTGTGCAACCTTGAGCACCTCGACCCCCTTCAGGGGCAGCGAACGCGTCACGGCGGACTCGGAGTCGCCTGTCAGCAGCAGATCGATCGTCCCGAAGCTTGCGAGGAGAACGGTGCCATGCACGTGGGGGTCCTCGTCTCGCGAGCCCGCGTGATCAGGCCAGAGCATCTGCAGCCTCAATCGGCCGAGAGCATACGTGTGCCCTGACCGGGCAGGAACGAGGGGGACTCCGAGCAGCCGGGCGGTGCGACGCAACTCATGCTCGTCGAATCCCGCCCCCGGCTGCATCGGGTCGATCACGCGTCCGACCTCGAGGCTGCGCAGGACGGCCGGGCCACCTCCGACATGGTCACGGTGCGCATGCGTAGCGATGAGCGCGGCAAGAGCGTGCAGCCCAAGACGCCGCAGCTGGCGATCGACGCGCGCTTCGGGTGGCCCTGCGTCCACGAGAATGGCACCCTGCGGCGTCTCGAGGAGGATCGCGTCCCCCTGCCCGACATCGAAGAACGTCACGCGCAGCCCCGGTGGCGGCGACCAGGTCGGTGGTGGGTGAAGCGCCCACCAACCGGCTGCCACGAGCGGCAGCAATGCGACCACGGTGACAGCAGCTGCGCGCCGACGATACCGGGGTAGCGCTCGCAATCCCACTGCAGCGATGATGCATCCGGCAAGTACGAGCACGACCGTCGGGGACGAGGTCTGCGCGAAGGGAAGTGACGAGATCAGACGAGCCGAGAATGCGATCCATGCAGCAGCGGCTCCCGCAAGCCAGGAGAGTGCGACCGCTGCAGGCGGTATCACGGGGGCGAGGATTGCAGCTCCGAGCCCACATCCGAGCAGGAACGGCATGGCGGGCTCTGCGAGGACATTTGCGGGCACGGTCCAGAGCGGGATGGTGCCGAACTGCAACCAGAGGATCGGTGCCGTGACGATGCCGCACGCCGCCGAGATGCCAACGACCTCGACGGCCCACAGTGGGACCGGGTACCCCTCGTGGACGTGACGCAGGCGCGGCATGACGAGGAAGATCGCCGCAACTGCGGCGAACGAGAGCTGAAACCCCGGCTCGAGCAGCGAACGGGGTGTCCACGCGAGGAGAACGACCGCGCCCAGCGCCATCGTGTGCCAGCGATCGCCCGGACGCGAAAGAAGCCAGGCCAACGACGCCAGGCAGCCGGCGACAGCGGCTCGCACCACCGAGGGCTGCCACCCCACGGCGAGGGCATACCCGAGGATCGCCACGATCGCGAGTGAGTGACCGACGGTCCGTGAAAGGCCGACCACGTACGCGAGGCCGATGACCCCGAAACCGATGAAGACGATGTTCTGACCCGATACCGCGAGTAGGTGGTAGAGACCGGAGGCTTTGAATGCGTCGCGGAGATCCGGGTCGATGCCCTCATCTGCACCGAGCACGACGCCAATCACGAGCGACCGACGCTCGCCCGAGGTGCCGAGTGCAAGCGCTTTCGCAATGGTCGTGCGCAGCCGGTCGCCGACGCCTCCTATTCCGCCACGCCGACCCACGATGTGCCAGCGACCGCTCGCATGGAGCACGACGTGGATCCCCTTTCGGGCGAGCCAGCCTCGTTCGTCGAAACCGGTCTCAGGCCCTCTCGGGGTGACCGGGCGCGCTCGGAGCTCGAGCACAGCTCCCTGAGGGGGCGCCCGGCCCGCCGGCAACTCGAGCAGCACCCTCTCCTGTAACGGGATACCGTCGAACCGCCGAACGTCGGCGAGGACGCGCACGTTGAAACGTGACTGGCTCGGGGCTCCGCTGACGATGACCTGCGCGCCTGCCGGCTGCCCGACGCGCATTGCGAGATAGCTGTGCTCGAACTCATGGAGACGAAGCCCGCCCCACCACATCCCGGCTGCGCCGAGCGCCACTGCAACGAGGACAAGTCGTACGGGCTCGGGCAGCCTGAAGGAGGAAGCACCCGCAGCGAGGCCCGCGACGACGCCTGCGGGCCACGGGAACGAGATCCAGTTCGCCGCGGCGAGGCCGAGGCCGAACGCGGCGAGGACGAGAGCAGGCCAGCCATGATCGAGCGCGAGGCGCAGGCGGTTCATAGCGTCACGAGGACAC
>JBAXFL010000038.1:0-21914 GCA_037139935.1 Thermoleophilia bacterium
CAGAACGTCAGAACGTCAGAACGTCAGAACGTCAGAACGTCAGAACGTCAGAACGTCAGAACGCGAGAACGTGAGAACGTGCGGGGCCTACGGACGGGCAGTGGCAAAACGGCTCAGGCGACGCCGATGAGGCAGATGATCGTCTGCGCGACCATGGCGCCCGTGCTCGTGCGGATGGTCTGGATGCTCCATTCAATCTCCTGGCCCTTGCCGAGTCCCTTGCTCGAAACAACGGTGCATGTTGTCCCAACCCGGCAACGACGCCTGTCTGCCGAACTCGAGTTGGAGATCAGGATGGTGTAGCCAGATCCCGTCACATTCCCTGTCCAGCGTGCGCCCACGGTCAGCCGCCCGGCCCGGGCTTTGAGATAGGTATCGGTGCCCGCGGCGCTCTGCGCACTCGTCAGCGTCCTGCCGTTGATCACGACCCTGAGATTCTTGGGCTTTGCAGCGGTCGCCCCGGTCGCGCTGAAACCCGCAGTCGGCGTGAGTGCGACAAGAACGGCCCCCGCGACCGTGAGAACAACGATGACTTTGCGAGAGGCGCGCATGGGATAAGCGTACCACCGCAATCGGGCCACGTCTGACCCGGATGGGGGACTTCGAGAAATCCTTCCACGGGCGTGCAGGCGTTGCGGCCGACGCGCTCGCTCATCGATCCTGTCCCTCGACCTCGGGTCGTCCCTTCGTCCCTGGGTCGTCCCTCGACCTCGGAGCGTCCCTCTCAGTTCGAGGTTCGACGCCAGCTCGTCAGATCGAACGTCTGGTTGAGCTGCTTCAGAACCTCGCGCGCGATGATGTCGCCGCCTGCGGTATCGAAGTGGACGCCGTCGCCTGCCCTGACCTTCACGGTGTCACCCTTCACGTTCTGCAGATATTCCGTGAAGCCACCGGTGTCGCCCGCGAACATCGTGTACGTGTCGATGAAGATCGCCTTGCCCGGGCGAGCCTTGGCCACCCGTTGGACGACCGCGTTGATCTGGTCGAAGCGCTGCGTCTGCGCTTCACTGCGAGTGATAGGGAGCCCGATCCAGACCACGATTCCGCCGGCGCGGTTGACGATGTCCATCACGCCGGCGGCCCGGCGCCGGTACTCCTTCACCCAGTCCGGCCCGCCGAACTCACCGATCGTCGTACCCTCATTCAAGCCGGTCATGTAGCCGTGGTCGTCGTTGGCCCCGAAGTTGAGGACGACGACGTGCGGTCGAAGTCCTTTCATCTGCGTCCTGATCTCCTCGAACCAGTTGAAGACATCGGGCCTCGTCAGTCCGGTCGCGACGTGGCCGTCAATGCCCCCGACCGAATCGATCACGGGGCTTGCCCCGGCTGCGCGCACGATCGAGTACCCCGGCGTGATCACGAGCGAGTCCCCTGCAACCCAGAGCCGCAGCTTCTTCGTCGGGGTAAACCGTATCTTCGACGGAGGTTTTGCGCTGTCCGATTTCGTCGGCGGACGCCCCGCCGGCTTCGGTTTTGGACGCCCCGCCGGCTTCGCCGGGATGACGATAGCTAGGTCGATCTCGTCGGCCTGATTGCGGCCCACCACGCTCTGTACGAGGCGCCGTGGCCCGTCGAGTTGCAGTGCGCTACTGACGCCTGCGAGAACGCCGGTCACAGCGAGGGCAACGTCACGACCGGCTCCGGGCTGCTTGTTGAAGGATGCCTTGTGCATCCCGGGCGCAGTCAGAAGAGCGCCGAACAGCAGTGCGAGCAGGGCGACAACCAGGCCGTTTCCGGCAGACGAGAAGCGGCGACCGTCGTCGGTGCGAGGCCGGCGTCGCCCGTCCGGGGCCACCTCTGCCGGCGGGTTCCGACCCGGGCGTTCGGGGGCGACCCGCTGTTCTCGTCGCTTTCGCGACTGCGGTTCTGCGACCGACTCCTCCACTGAGGGCCCGGTAGCCACGGACTGATCTCGCCTGTAGCGTCGCCCTCGTCGTTGTCGCTGCTGCGGTTCAGCGGGCGGCTTTTCGGCGGGAGCATCGGTAGCCGGTTCCTCCACAGGGATGTTGGCCACCACCTGCCAGCCTCCGCCCTGCGTATCGCGAGGGAGCCGAGGCAGCACGTTCTCGGCCGACTCCCGGACGGGAGGGAGCTTCGGGAGATCCGGGGGGTCGTTGGCTGCCACTAGAAGCGGAAGTAGATGAATGGTGCCACGCCCTCGGGCCCCAGTGTGTTCGTCAACATCAGGGCGAATGCAAGCACGAGGGCCTGACCGACGACCGGCAGGCGCCCGAAGCGATCCATGATCGCGTACGGAATCCGGGCCGGCAGATACTGGGAGCCGATCCCGACCGCAATCGCGAGGAGCACGCCGGCCGTGACGAGGGGAGAGGGAGAGCCCCAGCCGGTGAAGAGGCCGGTCAGCATAGTCCACGCCGTGGAGAAGCTGTCTGCACGGAAGAACACCCAGGCGATGCAGACGATGTTGAACGTGATCAGGCGACCGATGATGCGGTGGCGGCGGGTGTCGGGAGGGGCCACGTATCCGGGACGGTCCTTGTGCCAGTGCTCCACGGCAAGACCGACGCCGTGGATTCCTCCCCAGACGACGAACGTCCAGCCGGCGCCGTGCCAGAGCCCCCCGATCAGCATCGTCAGCATAAGGTTGCGGTAGGTGATGACCTTGCCCTTGCGGTTGCCGCCGAGGGGAATGTAGAGGTAGTCGCGAAGCCAGCGCGACAGAGTCATGTGCCAGCGGCGCCAGAAGTCCTGGAGAGAGGTCGCCGCATACGGTGAGTCGAAGTTCCGCGGGAAGCTGAATCCGAGCAGGAGCGCGAGCCCGATCGCAATGTCGGTATAGCCGGAGAAATCGGCGTAGATCTGCACTGCGTAGGCGTAGATTCCGATCAGGATCTCGAGCGACGAGTGTTGGCCGGGCGCACCAAACACCTGATCGACGATGTTCGAGGCCAGGTAGTTCGCGATCACGACCTTCTTGAACAGGCCCGTCGCGATGAGGTAGAAGGCGCGGCTCGTATCGACGCGACGCGGATTGCGCGGCGTATCGAGCTGGGGGATCAACTCGCCCGGCCGGACGATGGGCCCGGCGACGAGATGGGGGAAGAACGACAGGTAGACGGCAAACTTCTCGAGCGTCGTCGGCACGAAGTCGCCGCGGTAGGTGTCCACGACGTAGCTGATCGCCATGAACGTGTAGAAGGAGACGCCGATCGGCAGGATGATCGTGCGGAGCGAGAGCGGGGGCTCGAGGCCGACGATCGCCGCCATGCTCTGAGACGAGCTGATGAAGAAGTCGTAGTACTTGAAGTAGCCGAGCACGCCGAGATTGCCCACGAGTGCCACGATGAGTAGGAGCTTCCGCTGCGACTGCGTCGTCGCCCGGTGGATGCGAACGGCCAGGATCTGGTTCCAGACGGTGCAGCCGGCGAGGAGAAAGATGAAACGCCAGTCCCACCAGCTGTAGAAGACATAGCTCGCGACGAGAATGAACGGCCGCCAGCGACTCGGCCTGGGCATGGCAAGCCACGAGAGTGGGAGGACGATCAGGAAGAAGATCGCAAACGTCGCGGTGGGAAAGAGCATCCGAGGAGCCTAGATGATCGATTCCGGATTGTCGTACTGCCGGTCGAGGGGCTGAACGCCGTGCACCGGGGCCACCAGCCCGATCCTCAGGTGATTCTCCCGAACGCGATGCCGAGCAGGGCTGCCATATCCGACCAGATGCTCGGCGAGTCGAGCACGACGCCGATCACGGCGTGCTCGCCGCGACGCACGGCGACGATAAGGCAGCCGCCGGCTCGGGTCGTCCAGCCCGTCTTGACCCCGTAGGTGCCGGGCGTGGTACCGAGCATCTTGTTGTGGTTGACCCATTCCTTCGTGTAGGTCGGGGCGGCCCATTTCGTCGAGCGTGTCCGGGTCGCGACGATCCGGGCGAAGGTCGGGTTCTGCAACGCGGCTCGGGCGAGCACGGCCTGGTCGCGAGCGGTCGAGAGGTTCGTGACATCGTCGAGACCCGACGCGCTCGTGTAGGTCGTCGCCTGCATCCCGAGTGCCTTCGCCGTGCGATTTGCAAGCGCATAGTACGTCGCCAACGAGCCGTTACCGGCGTCTATTGCGAGGGCGGTGGCGGAGTCGTTGTTTGAGCCGAGCAGCGCCGACCACAGCAGCGTCTCGCGCGTGTAGGCACGTCCGGCGACGAGGCCCTCGTTGTACGGCTCGACCCGGGTAGCGGCAAGGGCGACGACGACCCGGCGCTTCAGGTTCCCTCTCTCGATCACGGTGAGCGCCGTCATTACTTTCGTGAGCGAGGCGATCGGGCGTCGGATCCCGGCGCCCTTTGCCACCAGCACGTGACCCGTCGAGGCGTCGATTGCGACAAACGACGGAGCGAGCACGCTCGCTTGCACGGCATCGTCGCTCGACGCGGAAGCGGCCGCACCCGAGGTAGCAAGCGCGAGCAATGCGGCGAGGAGTAGAACTATCGGGCGTGCCCGCATGGAGTGAGTGTGCCAGTCCTTCCGGACCACGCGATGTCCCGGTGTCTCTAGGCCTTCGCAGCGCGAAAGACGTAGGGCCGAAGGAACTGCGCTAGGCCCTGGGCGCCGGTGGCGTTCATGTGCAACCCGTCAGAACTGAACCACGGCTTGCCACTGCTGTATGCGTTCCAGTCGGCTATCCGCAGTTGCGGCCAGCGGCGCACAGCGGCGTGAATGGCAACGTTTGTCGAGCGGTAGATATCGCGTTCCTCGCGCAGCGTCACCCAGACGACAACGGTCGCCCCCTGTGCAAGTGCGGCCCGCATGATCTGGTCGATGCCTTTCGGGTAGCCCGCGGAGGTCTCGTTGTAGCCCACGTTGACGATGAGAACGTCGCCGAGCGATCGGCCGAGCGACTGTACGGCATCAAGAGCATTCGTTGGCGTCGAGCCCTGATACGGACAGCCGTGGGTCACGAGACGGCGGCAGACGCGGAGGTCGAGGTGGAGACTGAGCCCGCGGGAGAGCATCGCAAGCGCCTTCGGCGTGTAGGTGATCGACGCGGGCACGGAGTCGCCGATAAAGGTGGCGCGGAGTGGCTTCGTCGAGGCAGCTCCGGTGCTCGCGAGCACCGAGGCCACCAGGAAAATCGCCGTCGTGCCGAGGGTGAGGAGAGCGCGTGGGTGAAAGATTCTCGGCACCGCTGGAGTAGCTTCTCGGGGGTCGGTCACTTCCCTGTTCACCAGTCGTTGTAGACGCGGATCGAACCCGTGTAGCAGGCGACCCAGATGCGCTTTGTCGCCCGGTCATAGGTGATCCCGATCGGATGGAAACAGGCCTCGATTGTCTCCAGGGTGCGCATGTCGGAGGAGCGGAGCTTGGTCACGGTGCCGCTCTCGTAGTTGACGACGTAGAGCGAGCGGCCGTCGGCGGCAATGGTCATGCTGCGCGGCGCCTGCCCCGTAGCGACCTTCGCCGTGACCGTGCCCGTCTTCAGGTCGAGCTTCGCGACCCGTCCCTCGGCGTTGAGCGTCGTGAAGATATAGCGGTCGGATGGGTGGAACACCGCCGCGCGTGGGCCCGCGCCCACACCGAGATGCGAGGTCGTCCAGCGGCGCAGGTCAACCCGCACGAGCTCGTTGCCGCCCATCACGGCGACGTAGGCCGCATTCCCCTTCGGTGAGACGGCGATGCCGCGGGGGTAGGCGCCGATCGGGATGCGCTTCACCTCGCGGCCGAGCTTTGTCGAGATCACGCTCAGATCCCAGGTACACCAGTTCGTGACCAGCACGAATCGTCCGTCCGGCGTCACGGCGACGACCTTGGGCACCGCACCGACGTGGTAGGCGCGGTCGATCTTCAGCTTCTTCATGTCGATCCGGTAGACGAAGCTGCGGTCGGTACCCGACGAGGGAGTGCAGTTGTCGCTGCCCTCGGGCCCGAAGCCGGCCCCGTACATGGAGTAGTTCGACATGTACCCGTAGCGGCCGTCGGCCGAGAACGCCGCCTCGACGGGCGCGCCACGGACGACCCCGGGGTACTGCGGGTAGCCGAGCTTCGACAACTGGACTGCGTCCGGGATCGTCTTTACGAGCTTCAGGGTGGCTGCGTCGTAGACGGTCACCGAATGGCGATACATCATGTTCTGTGCCGTCACGTAGCCCGCCCCCGAAGAGGCGACCGATTTCGGCGAGATGTTCCCCGTGATCACCCCTGCGAGCTTGAGTCGCGCTCTGTCCGAGGGGCGGCCCGAGACTGCGAGAGTCCGAGCACGAGGTTTCGGCGGATTCCGCTTTGCCTTCACGCGCACCTCTGGCTTCGCTGCGGCAGGGACTGCCGTCAGGGCCGTATCGCTCCCACCCCCCGCAGACGCGAGCAAGGGCACCGCGATAACCGCTCCCAGGATGGCAACGATGGCAAGGACGACAAGGGCGGCGGCTAGCTGCCGGCGCTTGACCGTGCGCCGCCGGGCTTCGCGGCGCCCTGAGCGATCGCCGCTGTCCTCCACACCCATGCGGCCATCGTACTCGTCGATGGGGCGGGTGCTCGGGAGGAGACCCTCAGCGCCCGGGTGCGCGCTCGACGGTCGCTTCGAGATCCTGTCGAGCAGACGGCAGCTTCGCCACGGTTGTCTGCGCGTCGGACGCCGGCTCGAGCAACGTGTGCTCGACGGGTGGGACAAACCAGGAAGGGTCTGCAACCCGTGCCTCTACGGGTCGGGCAGGTGTAAATGTGGGGATCGCCTCGCGTTTGCGGTCGGCCCGTGACCCGGCCCACTCGATCAGGGCGACGAGGGCCCACGCAACCGCCATCACGGCCGCGATCACGAGTGCGTCGAGCTTTGCGACCGCCACAGCCGCCGCGACTGCAGCGAGAAAAAAAACCTCGAGAAGCAGGCGCGGCACCCCGGGTCGCCGCCGAACGGGCGCGCCAACCGAGCTCATCCAGGCGAAATCGGGGGTCGGAGTGAAAGTGTCGGACTCGTCGTTCCAGCCGGGTTCCGAGGCGGGAAGACCTGGCCCGTCGAGACGGCGGACGTCGGCCTTCAGGGCCTCGATCCGATCGGACAGCTCGCGGATCACGTCAACGAGGTCGGGGTCTGGCTCGCTCCCGTGCGCCGTCTGCTCCGTCGCGGTCATGCGGCAGGCTCGTCGTCGTTCATCGCCCCCATAGCCTCGCGCGCCTTTGCGTGGACACGCGCCCGGCGCTCCTCGAGCGTCTCGCTGGCAATGGCCGGCTCTGTCGCCACCTCGGGTGGCCGCTGGGCGGCGAGCTTGCGCCGCAGTTCCTCGGCAGGGTCGCTGGCCGGGTCGGCGACGGTCTCGACGGCGACTTCCTCGGCCGAAGTCGGTCGCTTCTCGGGCTTCCGTGCTGCCCTCCGTTTCGTGAGCAGTCGGCCGAGGGCAGCGATGCCGACGATCCCCGCAAGAGAGGCAAGTGAACGCTTCACACGGGCGATGGTATCGCGACCGACGGCGGGTAGGGCGAGGAAGGAGGTGGTTGCCACCCTCGACGAGCGTGCGTCAGCTATCCTGATGAACGCTTCCTGCCTCTCCACGCCCGGGCCATTCCCAGCTCGTGCTTGCCGGTGAGGCCGCCTAAGACCGAAGGAAGGAGAAAAGGGAACCCGTGATCGACTACGAGATCCTGCTGTTGTTGGACCCAGACCTCGCCGAGGAGCCCCAGGCCGAGGTGATCACGCGCGTGCGTGAGCTGATCGAGAAGGGTGGCGGCACGTTCACGCGCCACGACGTGTGGGGCAAGCGCAAGCTCGCCTATGAGATCAACAAGAAGGCAGACGGCAACTATCACCTCCTGCTGTTCAGTTCGCCCCCGGAGACGCTCGACGAGGTCTCTCGCGTGCTGAAGATCGACGACAACGTGATGCGTCATCTTGCGACACGTCGGCCCGAGGGAGGTCCCGCGGGGCCACTACCGGTTGCGGTCCCGATGAGTCACGATGCTGTGATCGATGATCTCGCAGAGGAGGATGAGGACTGATGGCTGGTGATATCAATCGCGTAACGCTCGTGGGACGCCTGACGCGCGACCCCGAGCTCAAGCATCTGGCGTCGGGGAGTGCCGTTCTCGAACTGGGCCTCGCCGTCAACGGTCGCAAGCAGGATGCAGGTGGCCAGTGGGTGGACAAGCCGAACTTCTTCGACGTGAAGGTGTTCGGCAACCAGGCCGAGACGTTGTCGCAGAATCTCGCCAAGGGTCGTCGCATCGGCGTTGACGGCCGGCTCGACTGGTCGTCGTGGGAGTCGGCGGACGGTGGCAAGCGGTCGAAGGTGGAAGTGATCGCGCAGTCCGTCCAGTTCCTCGACAGCCGTGGTGACGGTGACGGCGGCGGGAGCGGCTCCGGCACGTTCATTCCCGCGACTGCCGCACAGCAGCCCGACGACGACTTCACTTCATCGCCCCCCGCCGACGACATTCCGTTCTAGGAGAGCTGACGACATGGCACAAAAAGCACCCCCGCGCAAGCGGCCGAGCTCCAGTTCCGTCCCCGGGCGGCGCAAGAGCTGCCACTTCTGCAAGGACAAGGTCACGGAAGTGGACTACAAAAACGTCAACCAGCTGCGGCGCTACATCTCGGAGAAGGGCAAGATCCGCAACCGCCGCATCACGGGCGCGTGCCGTCGCCATCAGCGACAGGTCGCCGTTGCGGTCAAGCGGGCTCGCGAGGTCGCGCTGCTGCCCTACGTCGGGGACTGATCTGATGAACGTGATTCTGCTCAAGGATGTGGAGAAGCTCGGCCATCGCGGCGAGGTCGTGAGCGTCGCCCGTGGCTATGCCCGCAACTACCTGCTGCCGCGGCAGCTTGCCGAGGTGGCGACCGAAGGGCGCGTCAAGGAAGTGCAGCGCATCGATGCTCAGAAGGCGATGCACGAGGCCCGGAGCAGTGAGCAGGCGGCGGAGATCGCCGCCACGCTCGGCAAGCTCGTGCTCCGGTTCGATGTCAAGTCCGGCCCGACAGGATCGTTGTTCGGATCGGTGACGACGACCGATATCGCCGACGAGATCTGGCGGATTCGCAAGATCCGCGTTGACCGCCGCAAGATCGGTGTGGACAACATCAAGCGGATTGGCCGCTACACGGTTCCGATCGACGTGTTCGAGGGCATCTCGGCCGAGATCAAGCTGATGGTCGTTCCCGAGGGTGGCGAACTGCCGCCCGAGGAGGAACTGGCGGCGATGGTCGCAGCGGAGGAGGCCGAGGCAGCAGCAGCCGCGGAGGCTGCCGGCCTCAAGCCCGCCGCTGTAGACGACGGCGAGTGGGAGACCGTCGAGGTGATCGACACGGTCGAGGTCGTCGAGGTCGTCGAGGCAGACGGTACCGTCGAGGTCGTTGTCACGGAGACCGTCGAGGTCATCGAGCTCGAGGAAGAGCCCGAAGCGTAGGTTCGTGTCCCGGCGGCCCTCTCCGAGGGCCGCCGTGATGCTTTTCCATCCACAGGCCCTGTGGATGGCCGGCGGGATTTCCCGCTCGGAGCGGAGATCTGCGGTGGACAACCGTGGCTGCGTTCGGGGAGAAGCCGTCCGACCCTGGGGATAATAGAAGAACAGGTGTTCTCTTTCCCCTGCATATACGTGAAACAATCACTCCTCTTGACCTATCCCTACAGGTCAGGTTGACTAGACCCATGAGTGCTTCTCCGACCCCGCCGTTGGCGGTCGTGCCGCCGCAGAACCTGGAGGCCGAGGAGTCTGTTCTCGGAGCCATGCTGCTGTCGGCGACCGCGATTGGTGCCGTTACCGAGGTGCTTCACGCCTCCGACTTCTACCGTGACTCGCACGGCACCATCTACCAGGCCGCGCTTGCGCTCTACGGCAAGGGCGAGCCCGTGGACGCGATTACCCTCGCCAACGAGCTCGACGAGCGCAGCGAGCTCGAGCGGGTCGGGGGTACGGCAAAGATCGCCGAGCTCGCGGCCGTCGTCCCGGCGACCTCGAATGCCGAGCACTATGCCCGGATCGTCAAGGAGATGGCGACCCTCCGTGGCCTCGTCCGGGTAGGCCAGGAGATTCAGAGGCTCGGCCAGACCCGGCCGGGCGTGACGACCGACCTCGTTGACCGCGCTGAGCAGATGGTGTTCGAGCTTGCCCAGCAGCGGGTCAGCGGCGACTTCGACCACATCCACGATCTGCTCAAAGAGGGCTTCGAGCGGATTGTTCATCTGTACGAAGCGGGTGTCGATGTCACCGGTACGCCATCGGGCTTCAGAGAGCTCGATAAGCTCACATCCGGTTTTCAGCCAGGCAACCTGATCATCATCGCGGCCCGCCCGTCGATGGGAAAGTCGGCCCTCGCACTCTGTGCAGCTGCAAACCTCGCCGTCCGCCACGACACGCCTGTGGCGTTGTTCACACTCGAGATGTCCAAGGCAGAGGTCACACAGCGCCTGATGTGCAGTGAGGCCAAGGTCGAGTCGCAGCGCCTCCGCTCGGGCCGCCTTGCGCAGGACGACTGGCCGCGGCTGACCGCCGCCTGTGACAAGCTGATGAAGGCGCCGATCTACATCGACGACACCGGCTCGATCACGATGATGGAGCTGCGCTCGAAGGCGCGTCGGCTCAAGTCACGCGAGCCGAAGCTCGGGATGATCATCGTTGACTACCTTCAGCTGATGACGTCCGGCTCGAACCCCGAGAACCGGGTGCAGGAGGTTTCACAGATCTCGCGGCAACTCAAGGTGCTTGCCCGCGACCTCGAGGTGCCGATCCTCGCGCTCTCACAGCTTTCCCGGGCGGTAGAGCAGCGCCAGGACAAGCGACCGATCCTGTCGGACCTGAGAGAAAGCGGTTCGATAGAGCAGGACGCCGACCTCGTCGCTTTCGTCTACCGCGACGAGTACTACAACGGCGAGGAGTCAGACTCACAGGGTCTTGCCGAGATCATCCTCGCAAAGCACCGCAATGGACCGACCGACGCGGTGAAGCTCAGCTTTCTCAAGCGCTACGCCAAGTTCACCGACCTGGCGACCGCGAGCTAGAGCGCCGAAGAGCCGTTCCTTCGATCCAACATCATCCCGACTCGTGGCTCAGGGAAGCGTGGGCGTGTTCTCCGCGAAGTACTCGTGGCTGTCGGCGTTCCTCACGGCCGAGGCGGGATCGGTGAGTGCGAGGCGCTTTGCGCCAGTCTGCCCGTAGACGACGTCGGCGGTGGCTGCGACGACGGTGAAATGGCTCATCTCGTGGATCAGGGTGCCAGCCTTGGAGTCCGTGCCGGTAGCCGGTGCCGTCCAGTAGACTTTGCCGAGATAGATCTGGTACGGCTTGTTCGGGTAGACGTAGGCGTAGACGTTCTGCTTGCTGCTGCAGTCGAAGCTGATCCCCGCACCTGTAGTGTCAGTGGCCATCGCTTGCGAAATGGCGCCGAAGTGAGTCCTGACAGTCGAGTAGCGCGTAGCGTCATCGACACCGAACCACGTGGTGTAGCGCGCGTTCTTGGTTGCCGCGTTCAGGTAGCTTGCCGCACCCGACGCATACGTGCTTGCCGCGCTACGGGCGGCAGCGAGCTGCGCCTGCTGTGTCGTCGTGCACGCGGTGTAGGAGTTGGTGCCCGGAGGAGGCGGGGTGGGAGGCGTAACGACCCGCAGGCCTTCGACGCTTCCCGCGGACTTCACGCGGGCCGTTCCTGATGCCAGCGTATCCCGCGACGCCGCCGCAATACCCTTCCCGTCGAAGAGGCCCTGAGCCGCAACACTGTAGACGATCTCGTATTGGCCCGTCCCCGAGAGATCGTAGAAGTCCCCGAGATCGACGACCCATGTCACACTCTCGCCGGGGCCGAGCGCGAGATAGTCGCTACGGGTAGCGGCTGGCCGCTTGTAGTGGGCTCCGATGTACGGGACGGGTTTTCCGTCGAGCGTGACCCTGAAGATCGGTTCTTCCAGGCCCGCGGCCGGCGTGAACCAGCGGAGGATGCGCGCCGTGCTCGCGGTCGGATTCGAGAGGGTGACGGTCGCGAGGAGCTTCTGCGACGGCTGGAGCCCGCTCTGTGCCACCCTCAGACTGGCGGTGACCCCTTCGCGGGGCGCGGCAACAACCGCTCCGATGACGAGCAGCGAGACGAAGAGCGCAAGTGCGAAAGCAGCGAGAGCGTGGATACCGTGCTTCATTTCCCGTCATCTCCTCCGGTGGAATCGCCTTATTGTAGCCTCCGCGAGACGCTGCCCGCTGCACCTGATTCAGCGCAAGTGTGTGCGCTCGTCGTCTGTGATCTCCGCGGCGACCGCCGTCGGGGCCCAACCACAGGGCGGCGTCAGATCCTGGGGGCACGCCGTCACGCAGACGATGCAGTCGAGCTCTGCACGCAGAGTGACCGAGTCTCCTGCCTGCGATGGCGCTGGCTCGATCCCGAGCGAGCCGTCGGGGCCGATTGCATTGCTCTCGAAGAGATTCACGGGCTGTGGGACGTCGATCTCGGGGAATCCGAGCACGGTGGCGCGCTTCGAAGGTTCTCCTCGCAGGATGCGTGCCAGCCCTCGGCACCGAGGAGTTGGTATCGCTCGGGTGTGCACGCCGCACACAGCATGTCGTGCACGCCGGGCGAGTCGTCGGCGACGAGCGTGAGAATAGCCCGGTGCCGGTTGGACTCGAACCGCTGGCCGACGTGGGGAAATAGCCGCCCGAGTGCGACCCTCGTGTGCTCCGCCGAGAGGTACTCACACGGGTCGTTCGCGCCGAAGCAGAAGAGATCGGCGACCTGCTGTCCTTCGATGTCCACCACGGTGACCGTCTGGCCGGCAGTGACCATGAATGCGCGCCCCTCGCGTGCCGGAACGACGAGCCGCTTCATCCGGGGCGATCGATCTCTGGTGGCCGCAAACAGCGTGTCTCCATCAGAGCAGTGCGACCGCCGCCGCTTCGATCTCGTCCTCGGAGAGCAGGACGAGGTTTGCGGCGTCGCCAAGGGGGATGAAAGAGTCCTTGCTCGTCACGCGCGCCAGCCTGCCGTCGAATCCGGCGTCGATCAGCATCGCGATCACGCCCTCGGACACGCCGCCGGTGCGCCGGGTCTCGTCAACGACGAGCACGCACTGCGTGGCGACGGCCTCGCGGGCGATGTCCTCGATCGGCAACGGCGCGAGCCAGCGCAGGTCAACGACCCGCGCGCCGATGCCGCGCCGCTCGAGACGCCGGGCAACCCGGAGCGACATCAGCAGACCGTTGCCCCACGTCAGCATCGTCAGGTCCCTGCCTGCGCCATAGGTGCGAGCAGACGCGATTGGCACGTGCTCGGCAGAGGGCGCCGCGAGCCATGCCTCGTCGCCCTCCTCGTACAGGTCGCGCGTGTGGTAGAGGGCGATCGGCTCGAGGAAGGCGCACACGTTGCCGTCCGCCTTCGCTGCGGCGACACACGTGCACAGCATTGCGGCGGCGTCGTCTGGACGTGAAGGCGATGCAATCACGAGGCCGGGGATATCCCGCAACACGGCCACCGAGTCGTCGTTGTGGAAGTGGCCGCCGAACCCCTTCTGGTAGCCGTACCCGGCGATGCGCACGACCATCCCGTTGCGGTACTGGCCCTGCGAGAAGAACTGCAGCGTTGCCGCCTCTCCCCGCAGCTGGTCTTCCGCGTTGTGGAGATATGCGAGGTACTGGATCTCCGGAAGTGGCACGAAGCCGCTGACCGCGGCGCCGAGGGCGAGTCCGAGGATCGACGTTTCGTCGAGCAGCGTGTCGAACACCCGACCGGCACCGAAGCGCGCGTAGAGCCCACGCGTGACGCCGTAGACACCGCCCTTCGCCGCAATGTCCTCGCCGAACAGAAGCGTCTCGGGATGACGGTCGAGCACGTCGGCGAGGGCGCTGTTGATCGCAAGCGCGAGGGTGAGAGGCTCTGCAGCGGGCGTTGTGGTCTGCGCCAGCTCGGCCACGACGTCGGGTGAGCGAGGTGCCAGAGGGCGCATCACCTGCGCTGCGCTCGCGAGTTGTGGGCGGCCTGCGGCTGCGAGCGCGATGTCATACACGCGCGCACGACACTCGAGGTACTCGTCGGCGAGCTGGTTTCCCGTGCGCGTCCCCAACGTGACGAGCCAGGCCGCCGTTGCAAGCAGCGGGTCGTACGAGAGGTCGGAGCGGATGTCCTGCGGAGCGCGGTACGCCGCCTCGACATCGGCCCCCGCGTGCGACAGATACCGCACGGTACGCAGATGAAGCACGGCGGGGCGACGGGTCTCGCGCACCCAGGCCGCAAGCTCCCGCGCCGTCGCAAGAGCGGCTTCGGGCCGGTCGCCGGTGGCGCTCTCGTATCGCAGGGTGGGACGGCTCGCGAGGGCTCCCGCCACCCAGCCCGGAGGAGAGGGGACGCTGATCCCGAGGCCGTTGTCCTCGCAGACAAAAAGCAAAGGCACCGGCAGATGCTGGTGTGCCGCATGCGCCGCGGTGTTGAGCGCCGCCTGCGCTGTCGCGTGGTTCAGTGAGGCGTCACCGAAGCTGCACACGACGACGGCGTCGCCTGGCCAGGTGCAGGGCACCCCGAGCTTCAGGGCCCGGTCGATCGCGATCGCCACACCCACCGCCCTCGGCAGGTGGGAGGCGATCGTCGAGGTCTGTGGGATCACGGCCAGGTCGTGGTGGCCGAAGACCTTGTGGCGTCCACCAGCGATCGGCTCATCGATCGCGGCCGTGACACCGAACATCACATCCGGCACGCCGTCGCGGCCTATCTGGGCGGCACGGGCGAGGTAGAAGGCACCCGAGCGGTAGTGGAGCAGGGCAGGGTCGGTGGGGCGGAGCGCAAGCGCGACGACGGCGTTGCTCTCGTGACCGGCAGAGCCGATCGTGTAGAAGCTGCGTCCCTCCTTCTGGAGCCAACGTGCCGCAAAGTCGCAGCTACGGCTCGCGATTTGCGCGTGCCAGAGTGCTTCGGCGTCGGCCGATTCGCCGGTATTCGCGCCTGTTGGCTCGAGCGCCGAAAGCGCCGTGAGGAGATGCTGCTCGAGCGGGTCGAGATCGTCCGTCATGGCCGCCGGAGGAGCTGTACCTCAGCCGAAGAAGGCAAACGGGCGCACGAGGTGCGAGTCGATTGCCTCCTCCCACACGACTGCGCCACCGGGATCCACCTCGCCGTGCAAGCGGGCCGCGAGCGCATCGGCATCCTCGCGGGTAGCGGCTCCGACGATCAGGTGCTTCCACTGCCGGATCGGGTGGTAGCCCTCTGTCTCGAGCTCTGCTGCGAGCGCGACAGCTTCATGGCGCGAGCGGCATGTCACCCGCACCTCCCAGGGGGCATAGCCCTTCTCGGAGACCTCCTCTTCCCAGGTCTCGCCGGCCGGCTCGTTGTCCCAGCGCTCTTCCTCCGCGAGCCAGTGCTCGACGCCGCTCATCGTTGCGGCGATCGTGTGATGCTCGAGCTCCGAGAGGATCACATCGTGGGCATACTCGGCCCGGGCCGGCGAGTCCGCGTAGACGAACAGGTTCGCGCCGTCGGCCGACACCGAAAGATGCGCGCCCTGGAGGGCCTGCGCCCTATCGGCGCCCGCGGGGCTGAGGCCGTCGGCCAGGAGGCCTGCGAAGTCCCTCCGCGCGCTCTCGTCGGCAAGCTCGATCCGTACTCTCCAGTCGTCGGCCACAGTGAGAGCATAGAGCCTGGGCCCGACCCGGTGACTACCGGTGGCGCAATCGCGTCGAGTCTCTAGACTGTCATGCGTGCCAGCCACCGTCATCGTCGGTGCGCAGTGGGGCGACGAGGGCAAGGGCAAGATCGTCGACCTGCTCGCCCAGGACTCCGACCTCGTCTGCCGCTATCAGGGTGGGCCCAATGCAGGGCACACGATCGTCGTGGATGGCGAGACCTACAAGATCCGCCAGATTCCCTCGGGCATCGTCGCCGGCAAGGCTTCGGCTATCGGCGCAGGCTGTGTCGTTGACCCTCGCGTCGTGATCGACGAGCTCGATGATCTCGAAGGCCGGGGTCACACGACGGCAGGGCTTGTTTTTATTTCAGGCAACGCCCACCTGATCATGCCGTGGCACGTGGCTCTCGACGGCGCGCGCGAGCGGAAGCTCGGCAACCTGCAGATCGGCACGACGCGCCGGGGTATCGGCCCTGCCTATGCCGACAAGGCGACGCGCATCGGGATCCGCGTGCAGGACCTGCTCGATCCGAAGATCCTGCGCCAGAAGATCGAGCTAGCGATCACCGAGAAGAACGTCTGGCTCGAGCGCGTCTACGAGATCGCGCCGGTTGACCTGGAAGAGGTCGCTCAGACCTATGAGAGCTATGCACAGCGGTTGCGCCCGTACGTGGCCGACACGTCACTGCTCGTGGACAGGGCGCTGCGAAACGGCGACAACGTGCTGTTCGAGGGCGCCCAGGGAACGCTGCTCGACCTCGATCACGGGACATACCCTTTTGTCACCTCCTCCAGTCCGATCGCGGCCGGCGCAGCTGTCAGCTTCGGGATCGGCCCGAACCGGATCGACGAGATCCTCGGGGTCTCGAAGGCGTACGTGACGCGGGTCGGCGAGGGGCCATTCCCCTCCGAGATCGAGGGTGAGGCGCAGGAGCGGGTGCGAGAGCTTGGCGGCGAGTTCGGCACGGTCACCGGGAGGGAGCGCCGCTGCGGCTGGCTCGATCTGCCGGCGCTGCGCTTCGCGGTGAGGGTCAACGGCATCACCTCGCTCGCGCTGACGAAGCTCGATGTGCTCTCGACCTTCGCCGAGATACCAATCTGCGTGCGCTACATGCTGCCGGACGGCAGCGAGACCGACGACTTTCCCGCGCACCAGTCCGACTTCCACCATTGCCGACCTGTCTGGGAGACGCTTCCGGGGTGGCAGGAGGAGATCGACGGGACGGCGCTGCCTGACGCGGCAGCAACGTACGTCCGCTTCGTCGAGGACGCCCTCGGCGTTCCCGTCTCCCTCGTCGGTACAGGGCAGGGCCGTGAGGCCGTGCTGACCCTTCCGTAGGGGGAGCCGTGACGGTCTCCCGCCTTCGCGGTGTCCCCGGGATCGGCGTCGATCGCATGGGCGATGCCGCCGACGGTGCTGCTGACCCGGAGCTTCTTCGGCTCGAGAACCTCGATACCGATCTCGGGCCCCTCGCCGCTGCCGTCGAGGCGACACGCGTCGCGATCGACGACGACGACGCGAACAGCTACCTCCCTTTCCCCGGACACGAGCGACTCCGCCGAGCTGTCGCTGCGCACGTCGGGCGCGGGGTCCGCGAGATCGACTGGCGCCGGACGCTGATCACCGCAGGTGGGCTGAACGGGATCCTCAACGTCCTGCTTGCAACACTCGAGCCCGGTGACGAGGTGGTGCTTACCGACCCGGTCTATGCGGGACTGCTCAACAGGGTTCGCGTCGCCGGAGGTGTGCCGCGCCTGGCGCGGCTCGAGCCTACGACTGCGGGCTGGAGCCTCGATCTCGACAGTCTCCGTACTGCGGTGACCGACCGAACGCGAGCGCTTCTGATGATGAGTCCCTCGATGCCCTCGGGGTCGGTTCTCGACCACGAGGCGTGGGAGGCGGTTGCGGGCCTCTGTCGTGAGCGCGACCTGCTGCTCATCGTTGACACGGCGATGGAGCGGATCGTCTTCGACGGCCGGGATGTCTTCGATCCATTGTCTCTCGAAGGGATGGCGGAACGGACGATCATCGTCGGCTCGGCGTCGAAGGAGCTGCGGATGATCGGCTGGCGCGTGGGCTGGGTCGTCGCGCCGCCTGCCCTGGTGGACGATATCGGGCTCGTAGGGATCTCCAACGTCGTCTGCCAGGTCGGTATCGCCCAGACCGCCGTGGCAATCGCGCTCGAGGCCGGTGACGCCGACGTTGGCGCTGCGACTGCCGAGTGGCAGCGCCGTCGGGACGTCATTCTGGCCGAGCTCGACGGCCTTCCGGTGATTCCTCCTCACGGTGGGTGGTCGATGCTGCTCGACGTTCGCTTGCTGGGCCACAGTGCCGATGAGGCGTCGGAGCGGCTGTTCCGGATTGGCCGCGTGGCAGCAACGCCGATGACGAACTGGGGCTCAGAGCGGGCCGGCGACTATGTCCGCTTCGTCTTTGCCAACGAGTCGTGCGAGCGGCTTCGTGGCTTCGGCGGCCGTGTCCGTTCCTCTCTGACCTAGACTCGAAACGATGCGCGTCCTTCTCCTCGGATCCGGTGGTCGCGAGCACGCGCTCGCCTGGAAGCTCGTCCAGTCGCCGCAGCTCACCGAGCTCCATGCTGCGCCCGGAAACCCGGGCATCGCAGCGCTCGGCCAGTGCCATCCTGTCCGGGCCGGTGACACCGAGGCGGTGCTCGGCCTGGCCCGCGCGCTGCAGGTCGATCTCGTCGTGGTCGGCCCCGAGGTGCCGCTCGTTGCCGGCCTCGCAGATGTCCTGCGCTCCGGTGGTATCCCCGTGTTCGGCCCCTCGAAGGCGGCGGCCGCGATCGAGGGCTCGAAGTCGTTCGCGAAGGACGTGATGGCTGCGGCCGGGGTTCCGACTGCCGCCACCCTCTCGGAGCCGATCGCACCCTGCGTTCTCAAGGCCGACGGCCTGGCTGCGGGTAAGGGGGTCGTTGTCTGTCACACACAGGCCGAGGCCGACGCCGGTCTCGTCGAGCTCGCCGCGCTCGGCGGGCGGCTCGTGATCGAGGAGCTGCTCGAGGGGCCGGAGGTCTCGGTCTTCGCGCTCTGCGACGGAGCTTCGTGCCTCGCCCTTCCGGTGGCGCAGGACTTCAAGCGGGCCCATGACGGTGACCGCGGTCCGAATACGGGAGGCATGGGCTCGTTTGCCCCCGTTCCCGGGTTTGCCGCGCGCGAGATCGAGGAGCTTCTCGATCTCTCGTGCCGCCCGATTCTGGCGGAGCTTGCAGGGCGCGGCCACCCGTTCATCGGAACGCTGTTCGCCGGTCTGATGCTCGCATCCGACGGCCCGCGCGTGCTGGAGTACAACTGCCGTTTCGGTGACCCGGAGACCCAGTCGCTGATGCCGCTCGTAGAGGGCGACCTGCTCGAGGCTCTCGCTGCCTGTGCGGCCGGCGACCTCGGCGACGTGCACCTCGGCAGGGGTGCAGGCGCTGCAGTGACCGTTGTGCTCGCGGCCGGTGACTACCCGGCTCAAGGGGACAGCGGGTCACAGATACGCGGCATCGAGGCTGCCGCTGCGACGGGCGCGCTGGTCTTTCACGCCGGCACGGCGCTCCGGGACGGCGTTGTCGTCACAGACGGAGGGCGCATCCTCAATGTCACAGGGGTCGGCGACGACATCCGTGCGGCGCGAGCGGCTGCCTACGCGGCGGCCGACCTGATCGAATGGGACGGTGTCCGGCGACGTGACGACATCGCGCTCGCGGCGGCCACTGGCGCAATCACGGCGCCGCGTTGAGGCTTCCATCGACCCGCTCCGGCCCACCCTCTAGAATGTCCTCGTGATCTCACGGTACTCCCTCCCGGCCATGACCCTGATCTGGTCGGACGAGGCGAAGCTGCGTCGCTGGCTGCAGGTCGAACTGGCTGCGCTCGACGGCTGGGCTGAGGTTGGTGTCGTGCCACGCGATGCGGTCGCGGCGATCCGTGAGCGCGCAGTCGTGCCCACCCCGGAGCGCGTCGCCGAGATCGAACGTGAGACGAATCACGATGTGGCGGCCTTCGTGGACGCAGTCTCCGAGGGGCTCGGCGAGGACGGACGGTGGTTTCACTACGGGCTTACCTCCTCCGACGTGCTCGACACCGCGCTCTCGCTTACGGTGCAGGAGGCCGGTGCCGTCGTCCTCGGCGGCCTCGACCGGGCCTTCGCTGCCGTTGTCTCTCGCGCGGAGGAGCACCGCGAGACGTTGTGCATGGGGCGGACGCACGGCGTGCACGCCGAGCCCACCACATTCGGACTCAAGCTCGCCGGGTGGGCCTTCGCCATCGAACGAGACCGGGAGCGGCTTGTCCGTGCGATCGAGGGTCTGCGCGTCGGCAAGCTGTCGGGGGCCGTCGGGACGTACGCCGCTGCGGAGCCGGCGGTCGAGCGCGTCGCCTGCGAGCGGCTCGGCCTCGAGCCCGCGCCGACCTCCACTCAGATCCTCCAGCGCGACCGTCACGCGGAGTTGCTGTCGGCGCTTGCGCTTCTGGCCTCCTCCCTCGATCGCTTCGCGACCGAGATCAGGCACCTTGCGCGGACGGAGGTGCGCGAGGTGGAGGAGCCGTTCGGTCGGGGCCAGAAGGGCTCGTCGGCGATGCCCCACAAGCGCAACCCGATCACCGCCGAGCGAATCTGCGGCATCGCGCGGGTCGTGAGGGCGAACGCAATCGTCGGGCTCGAGAACGTCGCCCTCTGGCACGAGCGCGACATCTCGCACTCGTCGGCCGAGCGCATCGTGTTGCCGGATTCGTTCCTCGCCGTGGACTACATGCTCGACCGCTTCTGCTGGCTCGTCGAGGGGCTCGTCGTTCGCGAGGAGAGGATGCTGGTCAACCTCGCGTCGAGCCACGGCCTCTACTTCAGCCAGCGGCTGCTCCTTGCGCTCGTCGAATCGGGTCTCTCGCGCGACGACGCGTACCGTCTCGTCCAGCGCAGCGCAATGCAGGCGTGGGACGAGGGCATCGACTTCCGCGAACTCGTCGATGCGGACGCGGAGATAGCCGGTCGCGTCGATCTCGGCGCGGTCTTCGATCCTGGTGCGTACACCACGCACGTGGAGGTCGTTTTCGAGCGCCTGCGGGCACTCGTCGCTGCGCGTGGGGAAAGCGCCCGTGACTGAAGCGGTGCATCTGGCAAGCGGCAAGGTGCGAGAGATCTACGCACTCGACGACGATCGTCTACAGCTCGTCGCCTCGGATCGGATCTCCACCTTCGACGTGATCCTGCCGACACCGATCCCCGACAAGGGCCGCGTGCTCACCGGGATGTCGGCCTTCTGGTTTGCGCGAACCCGTCAGATCGTCCCGAACCACCTGCTCCAACTCGGTGACGACGGGCGCACGACGATCTGCAGGCGTCTCCAGATGTTGCCGGTGGAGCTCGTCGTTCGTGGGTATCTCTCCGGCTCTGGCTGGGTGGACTACCAGGCTTCCGGCTCGGTGTGCGGGCAGACGCTTGCTCCGGGACTGCGTGAATCAGAGCGCCTGCCCGAGCCGATCGTGACACCCGCGACCAAGGCGGAGGAAGGCCACGACCTCAACATCACGGAAGCGGAGGCTGCGTCCCTCTGTGGCTCCGAGGCCTATGCGGCTGCACGCGACGCTGCTCTTGGGCTCTATGGCTTCGCGTCGGAACACGCGGAGTCCCGCGGGGTCATCCTTGCCGACACCAAGTTCGAGTTCGGGGTCGATCGCAAGGGAGTTGTGACCCTCGGTGACGAGGCTCTGACTCCGGACTCCTCGAGGTTCTGGCCGGCCGACACCTATGCGCCCGGTAGGCCGCAGCCGTCGTTCGACAAGCAGTTCGTACGCGACTTCTGTCTCTCTACCGGGTGGGATCGCAGCCATCCAGGACCTGCTGTACCTGACAGTGTCGTGGCCGGGACGCGAGCCCGTTACGTCGAGGCGTTCGAGCGGTTGACGGAGATCTCGTTCGACCGTTATCTCTCCGACCCGGAGGTGGTTCTGTGAAGGCGACAGTGCTTATTCGGCCCAAGGAAGGCATTCTCGATCCGCAGGGAGAGGCGGTCGGTGAGGCGCTCCGGACGCTCGGTTTTGCGGTCACGAGTGCTCGCGTCGGCCGCCTCGTCGACGTTGATCTCGAGACCGAAGACCCCGTCGAGGCCCAGGCAGTGCTCGCGGCGATGTCGCGCGACCTGCTCGCGAATCCGATGATCGAGTCGTTCACGATCGAGCTCGAGGAGAGGACGTGAGCGATGGCCCGCGGATTGCCGTCCTCACGTTTCCGGGGACAAACGACGACGACGACGCGGCACTCGCGCTGGAGCTCCTTGGGGCGGAGCCGGTTCGCGTCTGGCACGCCGAGACCGCTCTTCCCGAGGGGACGGCGGGTGTCGTGCTCCCCGGAGGGTTCTCGTACGGCGACTATCTCCGCTGCGGCGCGAT
>JBAXFL010000039.1:0-21136 GCA_037139935.1 Thermoleophilia bacterium
GCCGATTCCTCGTCGTCAGCGGTCACCTCGATGAAGACTCGGCCCTTGACCGCGGAGACATGCACTGCGCCGAGGCGGCCCTCGGCGCGCAGCGCCTGAACCTGCGCGATCTCCTCGGCGATCACTGTGCTCATCTGCGGCAGATCGGTCTCGGGCGAGAAGCTCGCCATGGCGATGAACGTTCCCATTGATTCTCTCCTTGGTCTGTTGGGGTCATGCGCCGGCCACGGGCATGTTTTCAGCTGCCCATTCGGCAAACGGCTTGGGCGGGAAGGTGGCTACCGCGCGGGCAGCAGAGATCGCTTCCTCTCCCTGCGGACCGAGATATGTGTGCGCAGTCCAGAACAGCATCATCTGGGCCATCTCCCCGGCGCCCGGATAGAAGCCTGCGTATACCTCTGGAGGCACTTCCATAGTCGCAACCGAATGACCCTGGCCTCTCAGCGTCTCTGCGAAATCGTCGAAGCTCACCAGTGCCGCAGCAGACGAGAGGTACGCCCCGGCACCAACCGTCTCGGGATGGTCGAACGCTCCTGCTACGACGCCCCCGAGGTCGGCAATGGAACCGGCATGAATGACTCGCGCATCCGCGGGGATCGGCAGCGCCCAGCCGGTGCTGCCGTCCTGAAGCGGCTGCGGGGCCAGCACCGTGAGGAAGTTTTCGAAGTAGAAGGGTGGTTCGACAAAGGTGTGCGCCTCGAAGCCTGCAGCGCGCACCAGTTCGTCGACCTTCGCCTTGTTCGTGAAGTGCGGCACGTCGAACTTGCCGCCGCTCAGCTCCTCCACGTTCGGCAGGGTCGACCAGATGAAGTGGCGGACCCCCGCGCTCGAAGCTGCCTCGACGGCATTGCGTCCCTGAGTCACTTCATCACTGCCTGTGCCGGTGAAGTTCGACACGGCAAATACGCCATGTGCTCCCTCGAACGCCGCCCTCATGCTGTCGCCGTCGTTGATGTCTGCTCCGGCGACCTCATCGGCCGGCCCCACATAGGAATCCGGGCTTCGCGTAATCGCGCGCACCCGAAAAGCACCTCGGTCAACCAGGGCGCTCACAACGCCTCCACCTTGGGCGCCTGTTGCACCAATGACCGCAATTACGGGACGGCTATCTGACATTTTAAGATCCTCTCGATGTTGTATGTGCAATGCGTATTGCTCATGCAACATAGCAGTTGGATGTTGTACGTGCAATACTGAGTCGATGATCAAGAAGCCCTCTGCCAGGAGCACGTGGCTTGCCCGCCCAGCATCGGACCGAGATGCCTGGAACAACTTCCGGCGCGCCGCCGGAAGCATAATCGCCCAAGTTGACGCCGACCTCCAGCAGAGTCTCAACGTCGGGTACACGGATGTGGACGCCCTCATTCACCTGTCAATCGCGGACGACCACTGCATGCGAATGGCCTCGCTGGCGCGCGCCGTATCAAGAAGCCCCAGCGCCCTGACCCGTCTTGTGGATCGCCTTGAGCAGCGCTCGCTCGTTGAACGCGAGCGCAGTTCCTCTACCGAAGTCAGCGTGACCGTGACTCCGGAAGGCCTTGACCTTCTGGCCGAGGCCGCCCCGCGCGTCCTAGCTCAAGTCGAACAGCGTTTCTGGTCGCGGCTGACCCCGGACGAGCGCAACGCGCTCAGCACGATCTCTCAGAAACTGATGGAGACCGAGCCACCGACCTGCTGAGAGCTGGCCGTCGCAGTAGCCAACTGGCGAGCGGTGTCAGGTCTTGCATTCATGCACGTTTACAGTCGGCAGTCTCGGTGTCAGGTCTTGCACGAACGAATCGCAAGAAATGTTGCAATGCAAGACCTGACACCCTTTCCACACGTTTCAGGGACTGCCGTACGGAAACGTGACTCAACCGCGCAAACAGCGGTAGTCGAGAGAGACGCGAGATAGACCGTTGCCGCTAGCTCTCATCCCACGCTTCGACCAGTAGCCACTCGGTGGACTCGCAACCGTCGAGTACAGAGTGGTCGATTACGGCCTTTCCCGCCCATGCATCGCCGAGGATGTCACCCCGTTCGTAGACCCAGACAGTGTGCGCCTCAGGCGGGCCGTCCACTATCGGAGCCGTGAGAACTTGCGCTTGCGCGGTGTATCGGAGTGGATAACCGTCTCCGCCGAGGTCAATCGCATCGCCCGCTTCGACCAGTTCGGACAGCCAGTCGAGACCCCGGACGCCTGTCTGCCACACCGCGAGCCGTTCTCCCAGGGCGGAATCGACTCTTCCTGGGAGCAGACCTCCATCGGTCTGTTTGAAGACTCCGATGTTCCACCCAAGCACTGGTTAACTCGCCCTCATCGCCGAACCGTAGCTCCCCACCGCAAGCAGTCGGTTCAGTTGCTGGTGAAGGCCCTCTCCTTCTTGCACACGGGGCACGGACGTAGGCCACCGACCCAGGGGACGTGGATGAGTGTTTCAGTGCTCGCGTCGTAGTAGTCCGAGATAGGTCTATGCGTCTGTCCTTCGCCTCAGAACTTGCATGTCAGCCCGTGACAGATGCATAAGAGTTCGATCTCCTTGCGTCTGCCCTCGGTTTCGAGGACTGCGATGCCTGAGGGTTCGCCGCAGACGCCGCACGCATCAGGAAGCGAGACGATGCTTTCTTGCAGCGTCATGCCGCATCCCGGAGCCGCGCGTAGACCTTGCGACCGTAAACGTGTGTGAGGAAGTCCCGTACGTCAGCGTCGTCGAGGATCTTCTTGAGGAACGCCTCCACCGTTGGCTGATCCTACGGGTTCGTTCTCAGTCCTATCGTTCTCGATTCCGTGTCGTACTCGAAGCTGATGATCGTCTCCGCGTTCAGCAGTGAGATCGACTCGTCGATGACAGGGAGCGGCACGGAGAACCATTCGTCTGCGGTCTTCACGGTCTGGCCATCGCGTTCGTAGGTCACGTCCAGTCGTGCGGCCGCGAAGAAATGGTGGAGGGTGGTCTCCACACCACTGGCTATTGCTGCTGGTACCGCGTACTCAGCGATGATCTCGACCGGCGCGTTGAGGTAGGTCTTCTCATGTTCGGCATTCCCGATTCGCTGTCGCGTGGTCGTCGTGGTGTAACCGATCTTGTGTAGGTCGGGAATGCCCGTGACCTGGGGATCAGGATTTAGGAAGGCGAACGTTGCCGCAACTTGCCAATTCACTTGCCAAGACGGCGAAATCGGTTCGGTGGAGCACGTCCACCAAATAAAAAACCCCGCATTTGCAGGGCTTTCTGAAGCGGGAGCGACGGGACTCGAACCCGCGACCTCCGGCGTGACAGGCCGGCATTCTAACCAACTGAACTACGCCCCCGTGGGCCGGTCAAGTGTAGCGGCACCGCTAGCGTCCGGCACTGCAACCTGCGTCGGGCCGATGCCGGGCGTTTGATCTCCGCGCAGGGGTGCGCCGCTCTCCTGCGAATCTAGAAGCGTGTCGGCTATTGACCTGATCGCCCTTGCACTCATTGTCCTGGCCGCTCTTGGCGGCTTCCGGCGCGGTCTCGTAGTCGGCGTCTTCTCGTTTGGCGGGCTCCTCCTCGGCTTCTATGTCAGCTCGCGCATCGGCCCTTTCCTCTTCGGCGGCGGTGCGCGCTGGGTCCCGCTCTTCGGGATCGGCCTAGCCCTCGTCTGCGCGGCTGTGGGGCGGACGATCGGTGCGATCGCCGGTCGGAGCATCCGTGGGACGCTCCTCGTGTTTGGCCCGTTGCGTCTGCTCGACTCCGTCGGGGGTGGACTGCTCGGCGCCGCACTCGGAATCGCTCTCTGCTGGGTCGTCGGCGTCATCATTCTCTACCTTCCGGCCGACGTTGGCCTCTCCCGTTACGCTCGTGAATCGACGATCATCTCCACGCTCAACACCGAGGTTCCACCGACCCGGCTGTTGGGCGCACTCGATGTGGAGGACTTCGCCGGCAAACTGATTGGCCCCGAGCTGGTGAAAGGCGAGCCAGACCCGAAGGTGCTCGATGCACGGCGCATCAGCTCCGCTTCTCTCAGCGTCGTGCGCGTCATCGGCGAAGCGTGCGGGCGCCGAATCGAGGGCTCGGGTTGGGTTGCGGGACGACACCTTGTCGTGACGAACGCCCACGTTGTCGCAGGTATCGACGTACCTCGCGTCGATCGGAACGACGGCAATCTGCTCGAAGCCCGCGTCGTCTCGTTCGATGGGAAGAATGACATTGCCGTCCTACGGGTTCCCGGGCTGACGGCTCGGCCACTGCCGCTCGCCGACGCTGTCGAGGGGACATCGGGCGGCATGCTCGGGTATCCCGGCAACGGCCCATACACCGAGACCGCCGTCCGGGTCGGCGGCATCGCCTCGGCCATCGATCGCGATATCTACGGGAAGTTCCCCACGCTCCGGCAGGTGACGACGGTGCGAGGCCGGGTGCGCAGCGGAAACTCGGGCGGACCGGTCGTGGACGCACGCGGTCGCGTGATCACGACCGTCTTTGCACAGAGAGCCGGAGGGGATGGGGGATACGGTGTGCCGACGAGCCTCGTGCGGGCAGCGATTGTCCGGGCTGGGACGAAGGCTCTCGAAACGGCCTGTGTCCGGGAGTGAGCGCCAGCCATCGGGACAGGGGCGGCAGGCAGAGGGGCCTTCTGTCCGAATGCGGTATGCAAAGCCCGCAGCCAACGGTAGATCAGGGCTAAAGATCGACCCGGGTGTGCCGATAGAGAAGGAACTCCGGGTCGGGGGCTGACGGCAATCATCTCTGACACTGGCAGTAGAGAAGGGGCGGCAACTCGTTTGCCGCCCCTTCTCGATTTCTCCCCCTGAACCTGGCTCAGCCGTCGTCGTGGACGACGCGCCCCTCCATGCCTCCTGCGACGGTCACGAGCTGGCCACTCACGTGACCCGAGAGAACGTCCGAGGCAAGGATCACGACCTGCGCTGCAACGTCCTCGGGTTGGCCCACCTTCCGCAGTGCCATCGTCCGCGAGATGCGACGGACAGCTTCTGGGTCAACGAGGCCCCGCGTCATCGACGACTCCGTCCAACCCGGGGCGACGGCGTTGACTCGGGCGAGCGGGGCAACGCGTGCCACTTCGTTCTTCAACGAGAGAAGCAACCCACCCTGGAGCGCTGACTTCGCCGCTGCATAGTCGGCGTGACCCGCTTCACCAAAGAGGCCCGCGGTCGAGCCGACGAGCACGAGCGATCCGTGCCCCGTGCGGGCTACCTCTTGGAGGAAGGCACGTGCTGTGAGGAAGGTCGCCGTCAGGTTCTGGCGTACCGTCTCCTCCCAGCGCTCGAGAGGGAGCTCCCAGACCGGGAGGTCTTCGGTCGGCCAGACGCCGGCGACCGCGGCGCACACGTCGATGGAGCCGAGCGTGTCACGCGCTGTCGCGAAGAGTCGTTCCACATCTGCCTCGACGGTCAGGTCGGCGTGGGCGATGGGCGCGCCGCCGATCTCGGCTGCGACGGCCCTTGCTCGCTCCTCGCCATGGTTGTAATGGACGAGCACCTTCGCTCCCTCGGCCGCAAACAGACGGGCGCACGCCGAGCCGATTCCCCCCGACGCGCCGGTGACCACGACTCCCTTTCCTGTAAGGCCCGTCTCCACGAAGGCGTAGGCTATCTGCGTGAAGGTGTTCATCGTCAGTGACCTCGAGGGCGTGTCCGGCATCACCAAGGAGGGACAGACTGACGGCGGAGCGCCGATGTACGAGGAGAGCCGTCGCCTCTACACCGAGGAGATCAACGCGGCCGTCCGGGGTGCGAAGTCAGCGGGAGCATCCGAGATCGTCGTGATGGATTGCCATGGTGCCGGGAACGAGTGGGATTTCAACTCGCTGATTCCCGAACTGCTCGACGAGGCGTGCGACTTCGTCGTTCAGGACGAGTGGACGGAGTACACCGCATTCCTCGAGAGCGGCGTCCATGCGGCGCTGTTTGTCGGGATGCACGCAATGGCCGGTACGCGCCACGGCGTGATGAACCACACCGTCTCCGGCCAGGCATGGCAGAACCTGTGGTTCAACGGTGTCCTTGTGGGCGGACCGGAATCAACGCGGCCCTCTGCGGCACCTGGGGCTGCCCGGTGCTGATGGTCACGGGCGACGATGCCGCCTGCGACGAGGCATGCGAGCTCCTCGGCCAGTCGCTTGTCACCGTTGCGGTCAAGCAGCGCTTCGGTGCACAGTCGGCCCGCAACATCGCGCCGCTCCGGGCGCGGGGAATGATCGAGGAGGGGTCACGCCGCGCCCTTGCCGGTCTCCGCCGTCGATCCCTACCTTCCCGGAAGCCCGTGCGAGATCCAGGTCGAGTACAAGAACACGAGCGCTCCGGATGTGCTGCGCCACCGGCAGGGTGTCGAGCGGGTGAGCGACCGGATGATCGTCTCGCGGGCCGAGACCTGGTGGGACGCGTGGCGACAGTTCTTCTTCTAGGCGGAAAGGAGTGGAGATGACGACCGCTGCGTGGTTGGCGCTCGAGCAGCATTTCAGCGCGGTCGAGGAACGGCATCTTCGCGACATTTTCGCGGCCGATCCGGGACGCGCCGAGCGGATGACGGCGGAAGCGGCCGGGATCTTCCTCGACTACTCCAAGAACCGTGTCACCGACGAGACCCTCACGTTGCTGCTCGACCTCGCAGTCGAGGCGGGAGTTGCCGCCCGGCGCGACGCGATGTTCGCCGGCGAGCCGATCAACGCCACCGAGGAACGGCCGGTGCTGCACGTCGCGCTGCGCATGCCGCGTGGGAGCTCGCTCGTCGTAGACGGCGTTGACGTGGTCGCCGACGTCCATGCGGTGCTCGATCGAATGGCCTCATTCGCGGATGCCGTGCGCTCCGGCGAGTGGAAGGGCTTCACGGGCGCGCCGATCCGCAACGTCGTCAACATCGGCATCGGCGGCTCCGACCTTGGGCCGGTGATGGCCTATCGCGCGCTCCGCCACACGAGCCGCCGGGACATGACCTTCCGCTTCGTCTCCAACATCGACGGAACCGACTTCGCCGAGGCGACCCGCGACCTCGACCCGGCCGAAACGCTCTTCATCGTCTGCTCCAAGACATTCACGACGCTCGAGACGATGACGAACGCTGCGACGGCTCGCGCCTGGCTGCTCGACGGTCTCGGCGGCGACGAGGCCGCGACCGCACGGCACTTCGTCGCCGTCTCGACGAACCTCGACGCTGTAGCCGAGTTCGGGATCGACCCGGCGAACGCGTTTGGCTTCTGGGACTGGGTCGGCGGTCGCTACTCGATTGGCTCGGCTGTTGGCCTCTCGACGATGCTCGCGATCGGGCCGGGGGGCTTCGCGCAGCTTCTTGCGGGGTTTCACGCGATGGACGAGCACTTCCGCACGGCGCCGCTGGCCGAGAACATGCCCGTGCTGATGGGGCTTTTCGGGGTCTGGTATTCGGACTTCTTCGGCTCCCAGACGACTGCCGTGCTCCCGTACGACCAGTACCTCGAACGGTTTCCGGCGTACCTGCAGCAGTTGACGATGGAGTCGAACGGAAAGAGCACGCGCACCGACTCCTCGCCCGTCGACGCCGACACCGCTCCCGTCTACTGGGGTGAGCCGGGCACGAACGGGCAGCACAGCTTCTACCAGCTGATCCACCAGGGTACTCGGCTGATCCCGTGCGACTTCATCTGCTTTGCGGAGAGCCTCAACCCGGTCGGGAACAACCACGACCTGCTCGTCGCGAACGCGTTCGCGCAGGCCGAAGCGCTTGCCTTCGGGAAGACGGCCGATGAGGTCGCAGCCGAAGGCGCTCCCGAGTGGCTCGTCCCGCACCGGACGTTCCCGGGCAACCGGCCGTCGAACGTGCTCATGGCCGAGCGTCTGACGCCGGAGGTGCTCGGGGCGCTCGTGGCGCTGTACGAGCACAGCGTTTTCGTGCAGGGCGTGATCTGGTCGATCAACTCGTTCGACCAGTGGGGCGTCGAGCTCGGAAAGGTGCTCGCGCAGCGGATCGTGCCGGAGCTCGAGGCGACAGAGGAGCCGAACCTCGGGCATGACGCTTCGACCAATGCGTTGATCCAACGGTACCGCCGCCTGCGAAAGCCGCGGTGAAGCACCGCACCGCAACGTTCGCACGACGGACGTTCGCTGCACGCTCTGCGTGCTGCATGGGCCCCGCGACCCGTTGGCGACCGGCTACCCGGCACCGACGATGGCCGCGTCTACAGAGACATATCCCGTGAGCTACGGGCGGGGCGTGAACTCCGAGAGTGCGCCGTCGAGCCAGAGGCTTCGCTGTCGGTACCGCGCCTTGTCGTCCACTACCACCCCGTAGGGGCGAGACCTGTTCCGCCCTCACGAAGGAGGGATGCGGCAGCCTCATCGAGAATCACGGTCGTCCTGCCTTCCCGGGAGCGCACGAGGCTCGCAGGCGTCGCGTGCGATGGCTCCTCACCGAACGCATTGCGAACGGCGAGCGCCTTCTCTTTGCCGACCGCGAGGAAGACGACGTGCCGGCCCGCCTCCAGTGCAGGGATCGTGAGCGTGATCCGTTGCACGAAGGGTTCGAGCCCTGGTTCCGCGACGACCGCGAGGCGATCGGTGATCGAGAGCGACGGCGCGTCGGGGAAGAGCGAGGCGGTATGTCCGTCCGAGCCGAGGCCGAGGAGGACGAGGTCGAGGGTCTCACCGGTGAGAGCGGCGTCATAGAGCGCAGCTGCAGCCTCCGGGATGAGCGCAGTCGGTATCGCGCGTACGGTCGGCGGGACAACGAGTCGCTCGAGCAACGCCTCGCGCACGAGCAGCTGGTTCGAGCGAGGATCGGCAGGCGGCACGCAGCGGTCGTCCCCGAACCAGACCTCGGCGTCACCCCAGTCGGAGTGCATCTCCGAGGCGAGCTCGTACGCACGACGAGGAGTGGAGCCACCCGCGAGGACGATCGCCCCACCGGCTGCCGCGACATCAACGAGCAGCGCAGCCGCAGCGACTGCAGCCGCTGCGGCACTGTCCGTCACGACGTAGTCGATCATCATTACCCTATTGTCTCTTATTTACCCTCCACGGCGTACATCCGTCCGCCACCGATCGGAGACGCCTGCCTTGACATGTCACCTGCCTAGCTGCTTCACTGGTTTCGCTCGCGCATGGTGACGCTTCGCGTCGGAGACGTAGCCTGACTAACAATCACCGGTAAGCGGCGTCCAACACCGTGCACTCCAATAAGGGAGGAAAGAACAGAATGAAGAAACATCGAGGGATAGCGATCGCATCTGTGGCCGTCTTGGCCGCTGCGCTCGCCTCAACCGCGAGTGCCGGATCGTCGGCCACCGCGAAGACTCAGGCACTGAGTTGCAAGAGCACGCTCGACATCGGCATGACGGCACCGTTCACCGGCGGCGCAGCCTTCCTGGGCAACGAGCAGCTGAGCTGGGCCAGGTACGCCGTCAAGACGCTGGGCCCGAAGTACGGTCTCAAGATCAAGATCATCACGGGCGATACTCCTGTCGAGCAGGGCCCCGTCATCGCCCAGACGATTGCGCAGAAGTTCATTGCCGACAAGCAGATGGTTGCCGTCTTCGGACCGTCGACATCGGGCAACGTTGTGGCCTCGAGCGAGGCGTTCTTCGCTGCTGGTCTTGCTCACATCTCCGCGTCGGCCACTCGCACTTCACTCACGAAGGGTCTGGTGAAGACGGCTACGCCAGCGTTCTTCCGCGTCGTCCCGGGCGACTACATCCAGGGCCCCACGGACGCCAACTTCATGATCAAGAAGGGCGCGAAGAAAGTCGCCGTGTTCGACTTCCAGGAGCCATACTCGCAGGGTCTCGCCGACGCTGCAGAGATCGTCCTGAAGGCGAAGGGCGTCTCGACGACGCGTCAGTCGGTTGCCAACACGGTGACGGACTTCTCGTCGTTTGTGACGAAGGTCGCGAGTGACGCGGACTTCGTCTTCTTCCCCACGCAAAAGCCGGCCGACGCGCAGAACTTCGCGCAACAGCTGATCGAGCAGGGCAAGAAGGCGAAGGTCTTCGGCGGCGACGGTGCGAACGACCCTACGGCGTTCAAGGTGGCGGGATCGTTCGTCTCGAACTTTGCCCCGGACATCAGTCAGTTCTCCTACAACAAGTCGATCATCGACGGCTGGAAGAAAGACAATCCCAAGGAGACTCTCGGCTCGTTCGGTCCTCCGGCCTATCTCGCCGCTCAGGTCGCACTCAATGCGATCAAGAGGGCATGCGATCAGGGCGGTGGATCGATCAAGGATCGTCGTAACGTCGCTCGTAACATCAAGAGGATCTTGGTGAAGAACTCGATTCTCGGTGGTGACTTCCGCTTCTCGACGAAGTCGAACGACCCGCTGAATGCACAGTTCTACATCTTCGAGATTCAGCGTGATGGCTCGTACAAGCTCGTCGGCTAGCTGACGGATGACAGGCGGGGCGGTCGAGCCATCAGGCTCGGCCGCCTCTTTTTTTGTCGTGACAACGCTCCCCCGCTAAAGTCGGTACCAGGTGGATACTTTCATCCAACTCACCCTCAATGGTCTCACTCTCGGCAGCGTGTACGCCCTGATCGCTCTCGGATACTCGCTCGTCTACGGGATCCTCAAGCTTCTCAACTTTGCCCACGGCGACGTATTCATGGTCGGTACGTTCATCGGGTTCGGTGCGATCCAGTTGCTCGGTGGAACCGTCAACCCGATTGTCCCAATCTGGGCGCTTCTCGTCCTCATTACGCTGGCAGCAATGGCCGGTTGTGCCTTGCTCGGAGTTGTGATCGAGCGCTTCGCCTACCGACCACTTCGCGACGCGCCGCGCATTGCGCCTCTGATCAGCGCACTCGGAGTCTCGTTCTTCATCGCCTACTCGATGCAACTGCTGTTCGGCTCGGAGCTGAGGAACTACGACACGTTCTCGCTCGACGGCGGTGCGCTGTACCTCGAGGGTTTCGACATCGGCAATGTTCGGGTGCCGATAATCCGGATCATCACCATCGTCTCCGCCTTCGTGATGATGATCCTCCTCTGGCTGCTCGTGACACGGACGCGCATGGGTAAGGCTATGCGCGCAACCTCGTTCGACCGGGAAGCTGCAGCAATGATGGGGATCGATATCGACAAGGTGATCGTGTTCGCTTTCGTGCTCGGGTCGGCCCTCGCCGGCGCTGCGGGGGTGCTGTTTGCCCTCCGCGTTCCGACGTTCGCGACGATCGGCTTCCTGATCGGGCTCAAGGGATTCACCGCCGCCGTCATCGGTGGCATCGGATCGATTCCGGGCGCAATGGCCGGCGGACTCGTTCTCGGCTTCGCCGAGTCGTACGCGCAGGGGTATATCTCGACACGTTGGTCGGACATGCTCGTTTTCGTGCTCCTCATCCTCGTCCTCGTGTTCCGACCCCAGGGCATCCTCGGTAAAGCGGACATCCGAAAGGTGTGACGTGAGCGGCGGCTACGACGACGAGCTCTCCCGGCCGCTCGAAGGCGCACTCGAGGCCTCGACGTCGGAAGGATTGAAGAGTCCGGCCGTGGGCCGCGACGAGTGGGTCGCGCGCCACGGCGACAACCGGACGCGCCGGGGCGGTTTGCTCGGCACGATCGAAGCGCGCCTGCGCATCGTTCCATGGTGGGTCTGGCTGGCGACGTTCGTCGCCCTGTTTTGCCTTCTGCCGGTCGCCTCCGACAGCGGCTACGTCCGGCGAGTGGCGTTCGACATCGCTATCTACATGCTGCTCGCGCTGGGACTCAATGTCGTCGTCGGCTGGGGTGGCTTGCTCGACCTCGGGTACATCGCGTTCTTCGGAATCGGCGCCTACGCGTACGCATTCCTCAGCTCGGATCACTACGGCATCCACCTGCCGAGCTTCGTCTCGATCCCGCTCGTCGTCGTGATCGGCGCGATCACCGGCTTCCTCGTCGGCCTGCCGTCGCGGCGCCTCACCGGCGACTACCTTGCAATCGTCACGCTCTTCTTTCTCGAGCTCTTCCTCACCATCACGACGAACGGCGACGATCTCTTCGGCCACAACGTCACCGGGGGCTCAAACGGGCTCCTCAACGCCGACCCACTCAGCTTGTTCGGTCACGCGTTGCCCCCAGCGCGCGCGGGTGGGTTGTTCAACCCGGCCTACATGTACGTCGTCCTCGCCGTGTTCGTGGTCGTCTACGTCGCCCTGCGCTCTGTCAATCTCTCGAGGACGGGCCGCGCCTGGCGGTCGCTGCGCGAAGACCCCCTTGCCGCCGAGGTGATGGGCATGCCTGTCAACTCGCTGAAGCTGATGAGCTTCGCCTTTGGTGCGGCCATCGCGGCGTTGAGCGGGACGTTTGTCACCGCGCTGAGCGGCAGCGTCTTTCCGCTCTCTTTCTCGTTCGCGGGCCTGATCATCATCTACACGATGGTGATCCTCGGCGGCTCCGGGAGTCAACCGGGTGTCGTGCTCGGCGCGGTGCTGATCGGGATCCTGCTCGAGTTGCTGCGCGACCCGGGCGACTCACGTGTTCTTGTCTATACGTTGATCGTCGTCGGCGTGATCGCGGCCTTCCGGTTTTCCGCCAAGCTTGCCGTGGTCGTCGCAGGGACGTTCGTCTTCGGGGTCGCCGTTCACTCGATAGCCGGTGCGATCAACAACCCGTGGGTGAACGGCAGCGGCGGCGAGGGCGGCGGTGTCGCGGACTTTGCTGCGAACTGGGTGATCGTCCCCGTCCACCTGGCTGACTGGGTCGCACCCGTCTCCTACGTCTCGCTCGTTGCTCTCGTGCTCGCCTTGACGCTCGTGGGCGGCTGGGTGCGTATCGCGCTGCTTATCCCGGTTCTCTATCTCGCCGCATTCGTCTGGGAGAACGTCATGATCGCCCAGCCGGAGCCGACGCGGTACATCATTCTCGGGGTCATCCTCATCGCGCTGATGATCTTCCGCCCGACGGGGCTTCTTGGCGAAAAGCGCGTGGAGATCATCTAGATGGCCGAGAAGCTCCTCGAACTGCAGGGCATCTCGATGGCGTTTGGTGGTCTGAAGTGCATTCAGGCGCTTGACCTCCACGTCGGTGAGGGAGAGATCGTCAGCGTGATCGGTCCGAACGGTGCCGGCAAGACCACCCTGTTCAACCTCGTCACAGGGGTCTACCAGCCCACCGAAGGTGACATCGTCTTCGCGGGCTCCAGCATCAAGGGCCTCGAGCCACACCAGATCACGCGGCGCGGGATCGCGCGCACGTTTCAGACGCTGAGGCTGTTCCTCAACATGTCCGTGCGCGAGAACGTGATGGCGGCCGCCTACGGCCATACAAAGGCCGGCGTCTTCCGCTCGATGCTGCGCACGCCCGGAATGCGGCGCGAGGAACAGGAGATCCGTGAACTGGCCGAGAAGCGGCTCGCATTCTTCGGCGACCGGCTGATGGGATATCGCTGGGATCAGCCCGCCTACAGCCTCTCGTACGCAAACCGCCGCCGCCTCGAGATCGCGCGGGCGACGGCGACGAACCCGAGGCTTCTCCTCCTCGATGAACCGGCGGCCGGGATGAATCCCAAGGAGACGCAGGAGATCACCGATCTGATCTCGCTGCTCCGCACCGAGGGCGGTTACACGATCCTCGTGATCGAGCACGACATGCATGTCGTCGAGGGCATCTCGGATCGCGTGATTGCGCTCGACCACGGCATCAAGATCGCGGAGGGCTCCTTCGACGAGGTCGCCACCTCGCCGCAGGTGGTCGAGGCCTACCTCGGCACGGCAGGGATGACGAAGAAATGAGCACGAACGGCACGCCGATGCTGGAGCTCGAGGGGATCAACACCTACTACGGGCAGATTCACATCCTCCAGGACGAGAACATCGTCGTCAATGAAGGTGAGCTTGTCTGCCTTCTCGGCGGCAATGCGTCGGGGAAGTCTACGACGCTGAAGACGATCCTCGGGCTCGTGCGACCTCGTACCGGCACGGTGCGCCTCGCCGGCGAGGACGTGACACAGCTGCCAACGGCGCACCGCATCAAGCGTGGTCTTGCCATCGTGCCGGAAAACCGGCGGCTGTTCGGGCCGATGACCGTGCTCGAGAATCTCGAGATGGGCGCCTACCTGCGCCCGAAGGCCGACCTGAAGTCGGAGTTCGAGCGCGTCTACGAGCTGTTCCCGCTGCTCTATGAGCGCCGCACGCAGCTTGCGGGGACGATGTCGGGCGGCGAGCAGCAGATGGTCGCGATGGGTCGGGCTTTGATGTCGCAGCCGAAGATGCTGCTGATGGACGAGCCGTCGATGGGCCTTGCCCCGATTCTCGTCGAGAAGAGCTTTGAGATCATCAAGCACGTGAACGAATCGGGCGTCGGGATGCTCGTCGTCGAGCAGAACGCGAACGTGTCGCTCTCGATCGCCGATCGCGGCTACGTCCTCTCGACCGGGCGCGTCGTTCTCGAAGGCAAGGCTGCCGATCTGCTCCAGAACGAGGAGCTTCGCAGGGCCTACCTCGGCCGCTGATGGGTGTCGTACAAGCAGACGGCAACGTTGCGCCGCAGAAGGGGTCGGAGCTTGCACTCGAGACGGTGCACCTCGGGTCGGGAGAGGTGCGCGAGGTGGGTGACGAGGGCCACGACGTGCTGCTCTTCGTCTTTGCCGGTAGCGCCTCGCTCGAGGGCGAGGGGGCCGCCGCCGGTTCGGCAGCGTTGCTTGTCCAGGGAGAGGGGGCTGCGATCGAGGCAGGGGTAGACGGAGCCTCCTTCGTCCGTGCCACGCTTGGAGCCGCAACCGACCTGCACGCACCGATGGGGCCGCGCGAGCGGATTGTCAGGATCGATCAGGTCGAACCGGGCAAGGCGACCGGAAGCCGCTCCTTCCAGTTGCTCTTCGGCCCCCACAACGGCTGTACTCGCGCCACCATGTTCGTCGGCTACGTGCCACCCGGCAAGGCTCCGTGGCACTACCATCTGTACGATGAGATCGTCTGGATCTGGCGTGGCCCCGGTCGCTACCACCTCGGCGACGGCCTCGAGGTGATAGGGAACGGGTCCGCGTTCCGGATCACGCCGCGCGAGGTGCACATCGTGGAGAACACGAGCGCGGAGCACGAGTTGGCGATCCTCGGCATCTTTACGCCTGCAGGAAGCCCGTCGTCGGCGTACCTGATGCCGGATGTTGCGGCGAGCTACGTGATGGGGCCGTCGTGAGCTCCGGCTCGGTGGAAAGAATGAAGCCGGCGGCCGGAGGCGTCGGCGAGGCGATCCGCGGCGAGTTCCCGATCCTCGCGCACGCGACCTACCTCAACGCCTGCTCGCAGGGTGCGTTGTCGCATCGTGTGCGAGCAGCCTATGAGGAGTATCTCGCTGGCTGGGACGCGAACGGCGCCGAATGGGAGTTCTGGATCGAGCGCGCCGAGACGGCGCGTACAGGGTTCGCGGAGCTACTCCACGGCCAGCCCGACGAGGTCGCAGTGACGACGTCGGTCTCGCAGGGGGTCAGTGGGATCGTCTCTGCACTGCCGTTCGAGCGCGGTGGGCGCAACAGGATCGTGATCAGCGACTACGAGTTCCCCACGGTCGGTCAGATCGCGCACGCGCAGGAGTTACGAGGGGCGGAGGTCGTGCACGTGCGCCCCGAGGCCGACGGCTCGATCCCGCCCGAGAAGTTTGCGGCGGCGATCGACGAGCGTACTGCGCTCGTCTGCTGCACCACGATCTCGTATCGCACCGGCCACCGGCACGACGTGGCGTCCATCGCTGAGGCGGCCCACGCGAAAGGTGCGCTCGTCCTTGCCGACAGCTACCAGGCGGTCGGTGCGATCGAGCTCGACGTGCGCACGCTCGGCGCCGACTTCGTTACGGGCGGGACGGTCAAGTACCTGCTCGCGAGCGCCGGCCTCGGCTTCCTCTGGGTGCGTGGTGAGGTGCTCGCCGGACTGACTCCGACCCAGACCGGCTGGTTCGCCGACGAGGACATCTTCCGGATGGACATCTCCGACTACTCGCCCCACGGAACCGCCCGGCGGTTCGACTCGGGCACGCCGCCGGTGCCGAACATCTATGCGGGCGTCGCCGGCCTCGGCCTCCTCCAGGAGACGGGTGTGCCGGCAGTCGAGGCGCACGTGGGTGCCCTCAACACGCGGCTGATCGCCGGTCTCGAGGAGCTCGGCGCCACCGTCGTCACCCCGGCAGACCCTGCGCGACGCGGACCGCTCGTGTGCGTCCGCTCGACCGACGCGCCGGCGCTCGTCGCCTCGCTTGCGCAGGAGCACATCGTGTGCTCGCTACGCGACGAGAACCTGCGTGTGGCTGCGCACTTCTACAACACCGACGACGACATCGACACGCTGCTCGACGCGCTGTCGCGTCGGCGTGCGCTCTCGTGCAGCGGATGAGGTTGCCGCCGCAAAGCCAGATCGCCTACGGCGACCACCCCGACCAGGTCGGCAACCTGCATCTGCCGCTCGGCGAGGGGCCGTGGCCGACAGTCGTCCTGGTTCACGGCGGGAACTGGAAATGGGGGTGGGATCGCACGCTGATGACACCGCTCGCCCGTGATCTTGCTGCGCGCGGCTTCGCGGCCTGGAACATCGAGTACCGGCGGGTCGGCCAGGAGGGAGGCGGTTGGCCCGGCACGTTCGAGGATGTCGCTGCGGCTGCAGACGCGCTTGCCGAGATTGAGGGCGCCGATGCGTCACGCGTCGTCACAATCGGGCATTCCGCGGGAGGGCACCTCGCCGTCTGGCTTGCCGCACGGCACCGGCTGCCGCCGGGCGTCCCCGGCGCGCTCCCGCGCGTGCGACCGCGCGCCGCGGTCTCGCAGGCGGGCATTGTCGATCTTGCCCGGGGCGCCGATGACCGGCTCGGCGACGGGGCGTGCGTCGCGCTTCTCGGCGGCTCACCCACTGACGTCCCCGAGCGCTACGCCGCAGCTTCACCCGCCTCGCTCTTGCCGCTGGGCGTCCCGGTGCTGCTCGTCCACGGGGGCCGAGACGACATCGTGCCGCCGAGTCAGAGTCGAACCTACGCCGAATCGGCCCAAGCCGCTGACGACACGGTCGAACTGGTCGAGGTGGCCGAGGCCGATCACTTCGACGTGATCGAGCCCGACCACGAAATGTGGTCGCTGACGTGCCGTTGGCTCGAGCGCGTTGTCCGCTGAACAGACTCTCAGCAGTACCCTCCGGCCGCAGTCGAGCACGCGCCGAGAAGCGCTCCGCCTCAGCACTGCGCAGGACAGTTCGGCAACAGCGACGCCTACGTCAGCATCATTACGCGGTAGTGACCACGAAACCGGGGGCGGCCGCCCGCCCCCGGTCGCTCACTCCAGGGGGTCGGCGTTGTTCGCCGGATCCCCGTGAGGCAGCACGTCGTGCGACCAGGAGCGCCGCTTCCAGTCCGGGATGGGTGTCTCGCAGTTCTCGTGCGGGACGAAGCGGGAGTGCTCCACCAGCTCCATCCGGTGTACATATCGCGGACAGTTCGGAAGCACGTGCGTCGCCCGCACCCTCACCACGAACTGGGCCTCGGCGTAGGAGCCGAGCAGGGGATCGTTCTCGACGATCGACGCGATCCCGTTCACCCGCATCCGCTTCGGGCTCGTGAAGTCGATGAACAGGATCCCGAGCTGCGGGTTGAGGAGCAGATTCCCCATCGACAGGTAGGTGCCGTTGCCGTCGTAGTTCGGGAATGCGAGCGTCCGCTCGTCGACGACGCGGACGAATCCCGGCTCGCCGCCTTTGTAGGAGCACTGCGGCATCCCGTGCTCGTCGGCTGTCGCGAGGAAGAACATGTCCCGCGACTCGATGAACGCGCGATCCTCGGCGTCGAACGTGTCTCGATCGAGCCGCTCCTCGATCCGGTCGGCCAGCCGACGGGTGTCGAAGCGGTCTTGAAGTCGACGGCTTCCTTCGTGGTAGAGATCGGTCATTGAGGGATGATGCACCCCGTGGCTCCACGTGTTCACCTCAGCGAGCATCTCCCGGCCGAGGTCGAGCAGGCGCTAGCGGCCTCCTTCGAGATTGTTCCGTCGGTGACTGGGGCGGACGGGGTCGTGGCGATGTTGACCGTCACTGTGGACGATGCGTACTTCGAGGCGGCCGGCTCACAGCTGAAGGTCGTCGCGAACTACGCCGTCGGGGTGAACAACATCGATCTCGATGCGGCCCGTCGCCGCGGCATCGTCGTCTCGAACACGCCGGACGTGCTGACCGGGGCGACTGCGGAGATCGCGTTGACGCTGATGTTGTCGCTGCTGCGCCGCGTCACCGAGGGCGACCGCTTCGTGCGGCGGCAGGAGCCCTGGCAGTTCTCGCTCGAGTTCATGCTCGGCGAGCGACTCGCCGGCAAGACCCTGCTCATCGTCGGAAGCGGTCGGATCGGCCGGGAAACAGCCCGTCTCGCCGAGGCGTTCGGCGCTGTGCCGGTGCTCGCGGGACGAAATGCCGATCTCGACGCACTCCTCGGTGAGGCCGACATCGTCTCGCTGCACGTCCCGCTCACCGCGGAGACGCGACATCTGATCGACGCACGCCGCCTGGGCCTGATGAAGTCGAGCGCAGTGCTGATCAACACGGCGCGTGGTCCGGTCGTGGATGAGGGGGCTCTCGCCGAGGCGCTCCGGCAGGGCACGATCGCCGGGGCCGGACTCGATGTCTACGAACGGGAGCCGGAGGTGACGGAGTCGCTGCTCGGTCTCGAGAACGTCGTCCTCGCACCCCATCTGGGCAGCGCCACACGTGACACCCGCGTGGCGATGGGGATGCTGTGCATTGATGCGCTTCGTGCCGTCCTGCTCGAGGGCCGCACGCCGGCCAACGCGGTCACCTAGCCTGCCGGTCGTAGCCGCCGACGGCAGCCAGGTTGTGCGTTACGCCCTTTGAGGGCAGGACATCTCCCGCTCGCACGCATGTTGCGTCGTCCCATCCGTCTCGGCTGCCGGACACGTCTCGCGCGCGGACGCCTTTACGGGTGCTCGAAGGCCAGCTGGCGGTATTCGGAGAGGCCCGAGACGCCGACCCCCACCAGTCTGAGCGCGCCCGGGCGGTCGCGGAGCCCTCGATCGAGCAACGCGCAGGCGAGCTCGGCGATCCTGTCGGTCTCGTCAATCGGGGCCGTCAAGGTGGTCGAGCGCGATCGGATCGAGAAGTCCGTGTAGCGGAGTTTCGTCGTCACCGTTCGCGCCGAGAGGCGGCGCTGCACGAGGGCGTCCGCGACAGACGCGGCCATCAGTCGGATCTCGGCGTAGAGCAGCGCGCGGTCGGAGATGTCGCGCTCGAACGTCTCCTCGGTCGAGATCGAGATCCGCTCCGTCTCCTCGTCGAGGCCGCGTAGATCGATCCCGAGCGCGCGATCGCGGAGCAGTGGGCCGATCGTGCCCGGCAGCACGACCCTGAGCTCCCCGTCCCCGAGGCCGGCGAGGTCGCCGACGGTCTTCACGCCGGCGGCTGCGAGCCGCTGCTCTGCCTTCGGCCCCACACCCGGAAGCGCACGCACGGGGAACGGGGCCAGGAACCGCGCCTCTCTGCCCGGCGGAACGACGGTTATCCCTCCGGGCTTTCGCCGGTCGGAGGCGACCTTGCAGACGACCTTCGACGTCGAGACGCCGAGCGAGCAGGAGAGCGAGGTCGCCGCGCGCACCGATGTCTGCACCGCCTCGGCGACTGCCCTCGCGCCGCGGAAGGTGGGCACGACCGTGCCGAGATCGAGGTAACCCTCGTCGATCCCGACCTGCTCGACGTGAGGGACGACCTCGCGAATCGCGTCCCAGACCGCTCGCGAGTACTGCTTGTAGAGCGCGTGCCTCGGGCGGACAAAGACGACGTCCGGGCAGCGCCTGAGAGCTTCTGCCGAGCTCATGGCGGAGCGGATCCCGAACGCGCGCGCGACGTAGTTGGCCGTCGCGACGACGCCTCGCCCCTGCGGGTTCCCTCCGACGACGAGCGGCTGCGATCGCAGTGACGGATCCTCGAGCTCCTCGACGGCGGCAAAGAAGGCATCGAGATCGAGATGGGCAAGAATCGACATACCCCGAACGCTACGGTTCAGAGGTGATTACCGCTCCAGCAGCCCCTCCGGCGATCGAGCAACCGGCTCCTGCTGGGCTCTCGTTCGGGGTGGTCTCGGGCACCGCTGCAGCCGGGACGACGCGCGTGATCGTGCGGGTCGGCAGGAGGAACCTCGCCGACAGGCCGCTCCGGCATCGCCACTTCCAGTTTCAGGTGGTGCTCCCACCGGGCGAGACGACGGTGGAGGTCACGACCGTCTCGCGCACCGGCCGACGCAGCAGTGGCACCGTTCAGCATGTCCTTGCTGCCTCGGCGCCTCGGCCGCAGCCGCACACATCGCGCAGCGATCCGTTGCTCACACGCGAGATCCGGAAGCTGGCGCAGTCCTTTGGCAGCACGTGCGCGATCTACGTGGAGAATCTCGCGACCGGAGACGGTGCGGCCTGGAACGCGCGCGCCACGTTTCCGGCCGCCTCGACGCTGAAGCTTGCGATTGCCGTAACGGCACTTGCGCGCACGGAAGGGACTCCGCCAGCGGGTTCGACGCTCGACCGCCTCCTGCGTCAGATGCTGACGTACTCCGACAACACGGCGGCAAACGCCACGGAACGGTACTTCGGTGGCTCGACCACCCGTGGTTCGGCGCTCGTCAACTCGATGATGCGGTCGATCGGGCTCGTTGACACCGAGATGTATGGCGGCTACTCGCTCAACTCGTTCGATGATCCACCTCGTACGTTGGCCGGCCCGATCCCTCTCCGGGTGGACAGCCAGCCGTCGTGGGGCTACGGGAAGAAGACGAGCGCCTACGACCTGGCCGCCCTCCTGCGTGCGGTCTGGCTCGCCGGAGACGGAAAAGGCCCTCTGCGTACGGCCCAGCCGGGATTCAGCCCAGCCGATGCCCGGTACCTGCTCTACCTGCTCGCACACGTGCGCGACCCGGGCAAGCTCGACCGTGAGGTCGGACGGCTTCCGGGTGTGAGAGTGCTCCACAAGGCGGGCTGGATCAACGACACCCGTCACGACAACGGGATCGTGCTCTGGCGCGGCGGCTCGGTGGTGGTCACGGTGATGACCTATCGCGCGGCCGGTGTGGGAGTCTCGTCGGACGTGCTCGCGGGACGGGTCGCGGCAGTGGCGTTGCAACGCTTTCGGGGCTGACGCGGCCGCCCGCTTACGGCCGCCCTCAGAACCAATAATGGGCGCCCGCAAGCGGGCGCCGACAACATGATGGCCGCCCGCTTACGGCCGCCCTCAGAACCAATAATGGGCGCCCGCAAGCGGGCG
>JBAXFL010000040.1:0-20353 GCA_037139935.1 Thermoleophilia bacterium
AACTCGTAGGAGACAGGATCGCCGATCCGGTTGCGCCTGCCGGTGTTCTCGACGCCGACGATATCGAGGTCGAAGCGCGCGCAGAAGAAATGCTGATGGTTGCTTGTGACGATGCCGTCGCCCAGCGGCAACGAGTACGGCGCGCGCTACGCGACGAGCAGCGCGCGCAGTACGCACTCGAGCTGCGCGCAGCCGTCGGCGAGCGATGCGACCTCTATGCGCTCACCGAGCGCGTGCATGTCATGGCCTCTCGAACAGCCGAGACAGAGGGCCGGGATCCCGAGCGCCAGCGCCGCATTGGCGTCGGTCGAGCCGTCTCCGAGCGTGTCGGTGAGACCGAGCTGCCGGCGAACGTCCCGCACCGCCCCAAGCAGCGGATGGGCCCGGTCGAGCCGCCCTGCAGGCCGACGGCCGAGTGCCTCGACTGCAAGCTGTGAGGGCGGGGTGACCGATAGCCCACCGATGCGCTCCTCGAACATGTCGAGCGTGGCTTCGTCGAGTGAGCGCACCTCGACTATCGCCTCGGCCCGGGCGGCGATCGCGTTCACGGCGCCACCGCCCGAGATCGCCCCCACGTTCACCGCAACGTCCGGCTCCATCCCGGAGAGCAACGCATCAAGCGCCGCAAGCAGCTCGTGGATTGCACTCGGCCGACCCCGATCCCACCACGAATGGCCTCCTGGCCCCGTAACGGTCAGGCGGGCCCGCGAGGAGCCGACCGCGTCAACGCGCACGAGCTCGATGCCGTGGCCTTCCAACGCGATCACCGCCTCGGGATCGAGCTCCGCACACGCGTGGCGCGCGCCACGCAGGTTCCCGAGCCCTTCCTCGCCCACCGTGAATACGACGGCAAGAGAGCGTGTGAGCTCGGGTGCGATCCGCTCGACGACGTCGACGGCAACGACAACCGCCGCCGCATTGTCCCCGATCCCCGGGCCGTGCAGCCAGCCGTCGCACTCGTGCGGCTCGTGCGGGACGTCGGCGCCGAACACGGTATCGACGTGCGCCAGAAGTCCCAGCGTCGCGCGCCCTTCGCCGAGCAGCCAGACGAGATTACCCGCTTCGTCTCGCACTCGCCGCCCGGCTGCGGATCGCAGCCGTTGCTCGAGCCAGTCCAGCCGCGGGCCCTCGGCCCCGGTCGGAGCGGGAATCGACGCGAGCGCGCGCAGGTCGCGCACCAGGCGAGAGCCGGCGGTCGTCAACGGGTCAGGCGCCGCGGACGTGATTGGCCCGCGCTTGCTCCTGCATCGCTACGACTCCGCTCATGTCAGGCTCCTTCACCGTGGAACGACTCTCGGCCCTGGAGCGAGCCTATCACCGTGATGGATGGCGACTGTCTGGCCAAGCGGGCCACGCGATCGGCGAAGAACAACGTCATCAGGATCCATTTCGCAGGGACAAGTGACATCGGCGCCACGTGCTCTTCAAGCACTGTGCTCTCGCCGACTCGAGAAAAAATGTCCTCTTCCAGGGTGTCGGAGTGGCATCCCGTGACGCGATCGCGGCCGTGCCGCCCTACCCGGCCACGCTCGGTGACGGGATGACGGGCACGACTGATCCTCTCCCACGCCGTTGACAACGAGCGGCCGATGCAGGAGTACGGCTCCCGGGCCGTCGTCTGGCAGACGGCGCTCTGCCGGGAGGAGTTTCCACCGCAGCCGTAGCTCTACAGGCTGGCCGAGCTCGACTGACCCCACCAGGCGCTCGAACTCGACCCGTCGTCAGCCACCCGGTTCGGAGGGCATGACGAAGACTCAGCGTGGGCCCACTCGTCGAGTCGGCCCACGCGAGGCTCACGTTCCTACCCGATCGTCGTCGGGATGCCGGTGATCGTCCCGTCCGCGATCTGCTGCTCGATCTTCTTCGTCGCCGCGACGTCATCGCTGTTCGCGTCAGAACTGACCTTCCCGAGTCCGACGCCATCTTCGGTGAGCCCGAAAACAGCGTTTCCACCGCCGGTGAAGGAGCCATCCTGCACGGCCTGGGCCGTCAGGAACACTGCGGTGTCAACGCCCTTGAGCCCACTCGTCAGCACATGAGAGCCGAGGAAAGACTGGTCTGCGTCAACGCCGATACCCCAGACCTTCTGCTGCCTCGCAGCGAGTAATGCTCCGAGGCCACACCCACCTGCAACCTGGAAGACTGCCTTCGAGCCTGCTGCGATCTGGTTCAGCGCGAGCTCCTTGCACTTCGCCTGGTCGTCCCAGTCCTGTGAGTAGCCCCACTTGACCTTCATCCCCGGCACAGCGGCTGTGGCACCGGCCTTGTAGCCCGCGATAAAGCGATCGACGGGCGGCTCCTTGAAGCCCGCGACGGCGCTGACGAGATTCCCACCCGCGCGCTTCACCTGGAGCGCCGCGAGGTAGCCGACGAGGTACCCCACCTGCTCCTCGCGGAACAGCAGCCCCTGGACATTCGTGGGCTTACCCTTTAGCGTGGTCTGATCGACATCAACGATGGCGAACTTCGTGTTCGGGAACTCTTTTGCCGTGCTCGCGATCGCATCGCCCTGGGCGTACCCCACGCCGATAATCAGGTCGTAGCCCTTGCGGGCGAGAGCCGTCATGTTGGGGATATAGTCAGCGGCGGACTTCGCCTCGATGACACGACCCTGGATACCAAGCTCCTTCTCGGCCCGCTTGAGGCCGTTGTAGGCGAGCTCATTGAACCCGTTGTCGTTGAGCTGACCGAGGTCGGCGACCAGCCCTACCTTGATGCCAGTCGGGGTACTCTCCGTCTTCGCCGGGGCCGTCTCGTCACTCGAGCCACACCCTGCAGCGAGAAGCGCGATCGCCGCCACGCACCCGGCAAACAGTCCCCAGTGACTCCTTCGCAGCGCCATTTGCCAAACCTTCCGCTAGTTTTTGACTATGAGTCCTAAACCTCGGGGGGAGTGTATCAGACCTGTCCAGACCACGGTCGCTGCTGTCGTGCAGATCCGTGCCGGTTTTCTGCAGGTGCTGCTCTGGCAACGAGCTCTGGACCCCTTCAGGGGCGCCTGGGCTCTACCCGGTGGCGTACTCGACGCCGACGAGACACTCGAGATGTCAATCAGGCGGCATCTCGCGACGAAGGTCGATCTCACCGGGGTCGCACACCTCGAACAGGTCTCGACGTACGGCGACCCCGAGAGGAACCCGGTCGAATGGGAGATCGCCACCGCCTACCTCGGCCTCGTCCCGGTCGGTGTCGATCCATCCCTGCCCGAGGACACGAGTTGGCATCCGATCGACGCGCTCCCTCCCACGGCGTTCGACCACGGAGCAATTGTCCACTCGGCGCGCGACCGCCTGCGCGGCAAGCTCTCGTATTCCAACATCGGTTTTGCCCTCGCCCCTGCATCCTTCACCCTGACGGAGCTCCGCGACGTATATGCGACGGCTCTCGGCTATGACGTCTCGGCAACGAACCTGAAGCGGGTGCTGCTACGCCGCAAAGCGATAGCGCCGACGGGTGGCCGGCGCGACCCCGGGCGCGCCGGAGGCAGACCCGCAGAGGAGTTCTCCTTCTCGGAGCAGGTACTGGAGATTACGGACCCGTTCGCTGCGCTGCGCCCACCTGAGACCCGCGACCCGGAGTGACCGGGGAGACCGGCTCGGCCGACCTCGGCTATCGGCGGGCTGCCTTACGGCACGCGCAACGTCATCGCCCGCGCGACCTGACGGAGCTAGCAGTCGAGCGTGCCCGAGCCGGCATCGTCCCTCCCAGACCTCACCCTTCGGCCCGGTCGGATTCCACCGCCAGCGAGGTACGATCGCCGCGAAAGCGGTCACGGGCGAACTCGACGGCCGTTCCGTCGGCCGAGTAGCCGATCCGTTCGACGAGAATCATGGGCGCACCCCGCCTCACTCCCATCATGCGAGCATCCGAGGGCCGTGCCTCGGCAGTCTCGAGACGCTCGATTGTCCGGACGGGGCGCAAACCGAACTCCACATCCATCAGGCTGTACAGAGAACCGGAAAGATCCATCTTCTCTATGCCGGGAAAGAGGCGTACAGCAACCGAGGATCGTTCGACAGCGAGCGGCTTTCCATTTGCAAGACGCAACCGCACGACCACGACAACGCCTTCGTCCCGTCCGAGGCCGAGCACCGCGGAGACTCTCTTCCCGGCCGGTTCGATCTCCGAGGAGATCAACTCGGTCTGCTCGGCGTTCGCCTCGCGCCTCAGCGCTGCCGACAGTCCGATCGCCTGTATCGCCTCCCTCGGTACCACTGCCTCTCGCACGAAGGTGCCGCCAGACCTGCCGACGACGCGTCGCAGGAGCCCGGCGCGCTCGAGTTCCCCGAGGGCCTGACGAACGGTCATGCGGCTCACGCCGAGCGACTCGGCAAACTGACGTTCCGGAGGCAGCCGTGTTCCCGCGGCAAGCCGACCAGACGCTATCGCTGCCGTAAGCTGCTCTGTAATCGCCAGGTACAGGGGCGTCGAACCGCGCTCGAACTCGAATGTGGAGATCTCATCCATCGACGTATCGTAGCCCGACTTTACGAATATTGTCTAGACCGTTTTGAGACAGTCGATGATCAAGGCTGGCGGGCTCCACGTCGGACGTGGACGGCACGCGAGGGAGAAGCCGTTCGGGAACACTGATCAGCGGTGGTGAACCTCGCTGCCGTGGCGACGGCCACCGCCACGTTCTTCTGGCACGCGCGTTGCCATTCACCGAATAGGTCAGCGGGTAAGGCCCGACTGCCGAGGCCAGCACATCAGGTGGCCGACATCGACAACGTGCTGGCTCGGTACGCTCGTGGTCGTGCATGACGCATACGACGTGATCGTGGTCGGCGCCGGAGTAGCGGGCCTGGCCTGTGCCCGCACTCTCGCCGCCGCTGGGCGCGTGCCACTCGTGCTCGAGCGCTCGGATTGTGTGGGAGGACGGGTGAGAACAGATGTTGTGGACGGTTTCCTGCTCGACCATGGCTTCCAGGTGCTTCCCCTCGCCTACCCGGAGGCGAAGGCCCTGCTCGACTACGACCGGCTCGACCCCGGGACGTTCGAGCGTGGCGCGATCATCCGGTCGCATGGTCGCTTTCGCCGGCTGACCGATCCGCGTCAGTCGCCCGTCCGCAGTCTCCGGGCGCTCGCCGGGGGCGTCGTCAGCGTGCGCGACGGCGCCGCTGTTCTCAAGCTCCTGCGCGGTTCCGGCGACGAGATGACGACCGCAGAGGCGTTGCGACGCTCCGGGGTGTCACGTGCGACCGTGGAGCGCTTCTTCGCACCGTTTCTGCGCGGCATCTTCCTGGAGGAACACCTGACGACGTCGAGCCGGTTTCTCGATTTCGTGCTCCGGTCGTTCTCCGACGGGCCCGCCGCGCTCCCCCGGAACGGAATGGGCTCGATTGCAACCCAGCTCGCGGAAGGCCTTGACATCCGTACCGGGTCCGCAGTTGCCACGGTCGGCCCGCACGCGGTGTCGCTCGAAACCGGGGAACAGCTACGAGCCGGAGCCGTCGTCGTCGCAACCGCCGGCATCGTGGACGAGCCTGCACATGGCTGGAACGGCGTCGCCTGCGTGTACTACGACGCACCGGAGGCCCCGCTTCCAGGGCCGTGGCTCGTCGTCAACGGCGAGGGCGGCCCGATCAACAACCTGTGTGTCCCGAGTGAAGCAGTTTCGGGATACGCGCCTGCGGGGCGCTCGCTCGTCTCGCTGAGCATCCTCGGCGCAGGTGAGCCCGACCTCGAAGCTGTCGATCGGCAGCTTCGCGGCTGGTTTGGCAGTTGTGTGACGGAATGGCGTCACCTGCGGACGTACAGAATCCCGCGGGCGCTGCCGTCATATCCCGTCGGCGGCTTCGGCTCGCTGCCGGTACGGCTCTCCGACGGCCTCTACGCGTGCGGAGACCACCGTGAGCATCCCTCGCTCAACGGAGCACTGGCATCCGGCCGCGAAGCAGCCGAAGCCGTGCTAGCCGACGGCAGCTGACGGCAGCCGGTGGCAGCCGGTGGCAGCGATCCAAACGGCCTCTCGGATGCGATACGCTTCCCGAGCAGGCCGTTCCTCGACGCAGGGAGGCCGGTACGCGGTTCGAGATGAGCTCCGCCGTCCCGCGCGCCGCAATCATCTAGCCGAGGACGAAAGGGAGTTAACGTTTGCCCGAACTCGCATTACTCGGCTGGAACGACCGGCTGAGCAAGCTGTACGAGCCCTTCGCCGCCGACGGAGTCGTCGCCGGACGGGTCTCGGTGCAGCACCGGGGTGCCTACGATGTCCTGACCACGGTCGGCGAGCTTCGCTGTGAAGTGCCTCGCCGCCTCGTACACGAGGCGGCGACCGTCGCCGATCTCCCCGTTGTCGGAGACTGGGTCGTGATTGTTTCCGGCTCCGGGGCAAGCTCCGGCACGATCACGGCAGTCCTGCCGCGCTCGACTCGGTTCTCCCGCAAGACGGCCTGGCAGGCAGCCGAGGAGCAGGTGCTGGCCGCAAATGTCGACGTCGTCTTTCTCGTCGCTTCGATGAACGAGGACCTCAGCCTGCGACGCCTGGAGCGCTATCTGATCCTGGCCTGGGAGAGCGGCGCGCGACCCGTGATCGTGCTGACGAAGTCCGACCTCAACCCTGCCCCGGAGACAGCGGTGGCCGAGGTGGAGACGATCGCGGGTGACGTGCCCGTGCACGCGATCTCGAGCCTCACGGGTGTGGGGCTCGACAAGGTGACGGGAGAGCTCGGCCCGGGGCTGACCGCCGTGCTCCTCGGGTCGTCGGGCGTCGGCAAGTCAACCCTCGTCAACACCCTGGCCGGAGAGGAACTGCTCGCGACGCAGGAGATCCGCGAAGACGGCAAGGGGCGCCACACGACCACGCGCCGCGAACTCATCCAGCTCCCCGGCGGCGCACTGATCATCGACACCCCGGGTATCCGCGAGCTCCAGCTCTGGGTTGCCGACGACGGCATCGACGAGGCGTTCGAGGACATAACGGTGCTGTTCGCGTCGTGCAAGTTCTCCGATTGCGCTCATGGCCGCGAACCCGGCTGTGCCGTCCACGCCGCTCGGGACGCAGGGGCCCTGTCCGACGAGCGGTGGGCGAGCTACGTCAAGCTCCAGGCCGAGCTGGAGCAGCTCGATCGGAAGCTCGACAAGCGTGCCGCACTGGCTGCCCGCAAGAAATGGGCCTCGCTCGCAGAGGAACAGCGGCAGGGCCCACGACCGAGAGGAAGCCGGTAGCGCCGCATCTCGAGGCATCCGCGCCGGGCTCGGGGGTGAGGCGAACGATGCCTCACCCCCGAGCTCTGTCTACGGGGTCTTGACGTTCGCTGCCCCTGGGGTCGGGGTCGTCGTGAACGCCCAGTCAGCTGCCGCGTTGCCCGCGTCCGACCCGTCAGGGATCCGGGCGAGCGCACCCTCGACCGTGTTCGAGTCCGCGACGTCAACCGGGATCATCGTCCCTTCGACGAGATCGAATACCCCGGTGCCGATCGTCGCTGCGTGGATTGCTCCCTCGTAGGAGAGTGCGTCGAGAAGGGTGTCCGTGGCCGTATCGAGAAGCGCAAGGCCGTCCGGAGCCCCGTTCTGGGGATCGATGGCAACGACGATCTTTGCCCCCACCGCAAGGGATCCGGTCAGCGCCCTGCGGGCGTACTCGGCGCTGTCTCCGCCGTTGACGAGCACGAGGGCGATGCCGTCGAGGACGGCTGCTGCCGTACCGACATTCGCGATTTCGACAAAGCCACCGGTGTCGGCTCCGACCTGGTCGTAGTCCACCTCGTTGATCACAAGACGCGCGCGCGCCGGGGGCGGCGGAGGCGGAGGCGTGCCGCCTGTCTCACAGGTGAGCGTAATCAGATCGGTTGCCGTGGAGCCGACCTCGACCTGACCGGCCACACCGTCAAAGGTCGTGCACGGCGTACCGGCAAGCCCACCAACCGAGTTGAGAGCGGCGCCGGAATCGCCCTTTGGGCCCGCCGGACCCGCCGGACCTGCCAGACCTGCGGGGCCGGCGGGGCCAACTGCGCCCTGATCGCCCGTAGTGCCTCCGGGCCCCGCAACGCCCGCCGGGCCGGCCGGCCCCTCGACGTTCCACGAGAGATGCACCTCGTTGCGCTTGCATGCGTTCGGGTTGAAGACGATCCGCACGAGGCCATGACGGACGTTGCGGCAGGCGTCGATGGTCTTCGGGGGGTCGCCGGCTGCAGTTGCCATTGCCGCTACACCCGCAGCCACGGTGGCCGCAAGACCTGCGACCGTGAGCATGTGCTTGTTCACTTCGGTTCTCCTCTGGTCGGATGGGAAGACCGACAGAGGTATCCGACCTGCCGTGCCGCGACCAGTGTCCCGTCGGGACAGTGCGGTCGCGAAGCGCCGTTTCAGGCGGGGGTGTGGATGCATCGTCCCACTTTCGGCACGATTGTGAGGCGTCCGGCCGGGTGTTCGGAGGCGACTAGCGCTTCCAGGGTGCCTCGGCACCTCCGTCGATCCCGTACCGCTCGATCGCCTCCTGCACCACCCCGGGAGTCACGACGCCGTCGTCGGCGAGCGCCTTCAACGCCGTCACGACGACGTGGAAGCGATCGACCTCGAAGAACTGCCGTAGCTTCTCCCGATAGTCGCTGCGGCCAAAGCCGTCCGTGCCGAGCACCGCGTAGCGGCCGTGCACGAACGGCCGGATCTGATCGGCGAACGCGCGCATGTAGTCGGTGGCGGCAACAAACGGCCCGACGCACCCGGCGAATACCTTCTCCACATAGGCGAGCCTCTGTTCCTCCATCGGATGGAGTCGGTTCCAGCGCTCCACCTCCAGGCCGTCGCGTCGAAGCTCCGTGAAGCTCGTCACGCTCCAGATATCGCTCGAGATGCCAAAGTCGGCCTCCAGCAACTCTGCTCCCGCGATCACCTCACGGAGGATTGCGCCCGACCCGAGCAACTGCACCCGGGGGCCATCGCCCACTCCCTCCCGCAGAAGGTAGATCCCGCGCAGAATGCCCTCCTCGGAGCCCGCGGGCAGCGCTGGCTGCACGTAATTCTCGTTCATCACGGTGAGATAGAAGAAGACATCCTCCTGCTCCTCGCACATGCGCCGCAGGCCTTCCCGCACGATCACCGCCAACTCGTAGCCGTAGGTCGGGTCGTAGGCGCGGCAGTTGGGCACGACAGACGCGAGTAGATGCGAGTGGCCGTCCTCGTGCTGGAGCCCCTCGCCGTTCAGCGTTGTCCGCCCTGCCGTGGCACCGATCAGGAATCCGCGCGCGCGGCTGTCGCCGGCCGCCCAGGCGAGATCGCCGATGCGCTGGAAGCCGAACATCGAGTAGAAAATGTAGAACGGCACCATCGTGACGTCGTGGTTCGCGTAGGACGTAGCGGCCGCGATCCACGACGAGAACGCACCCGGCTCGTTGATCCCCTCCTGGAGGATCTGGCCGTTCTCGTGCTCGCGGTAGAACATGAAGTCCTCGGCGTCCTCTGGCTGATAGAGCTGACCGACCTGAGAGAAGATGCCGAGCTGGCGAAACATTCCTTCCATCCCGAAGGTGCGCGATTCGTCGGGCACGATCGGGACGATCCGCTCACCCATCACGGGGTCACGAACCAGGGTGTTGAGGATCCGGACGAAGGCCATCGTCGTTGAGTTCTCGCGTGTACCACTGCCCTCGAGCACCGTCTCGAAGGGAGCCGGAGTCAAAAGTGGCTTGGTGTCGGCGTGACGCGCAGGGAGGCTGCCACCGAGTGCGGCGCGACGCTCGAGGAGGTAGCGGATCTCCGGGCTGTCCTCGGGCGGCCGATAGAGGAATGCACCCGTCGCCTCCTCGTCGGTGAGCGACAGGCCGAGCCGGTCGCGGATCGCGAGTCGCGCCTCCTCGTTCATCGACTTCTGCTGGTGGGTGATGTTGCGGCCCTCACCGGCCTCCCCCATCCCGAAGCCCTTGATCGTCTTCGCGAGGATCACCGTGGGCTGGCCTACTGCGTTCATCGCGGCGACGTATGCCGCGTAGACCTTCTGCGGATCGTGACCACCGCGACCGAGCTCCCATATCTGCTGGTCACTCCAGTCCTCGACCATCGCGCGCGTCTCCGGGTACTTGCCGAAGAAGTGCTCCCGCACATGCGCGCCGTCCTTCGCCTTGAAGGTCTGATACTCACCGTCAACGGCCTCTTCCATACGGAAGCGAAGCCACCCCTCGGTATCGGCGTCGAGGAGTTGATCCCAGCTCGAGCCCCAGATCACCTTGAGCACGTTCCAGCCGGCCCCCGTGAAGTTCGTCTCGAGCTCCTGGATGATCTTGCCGTTCCCGCGCACCGGACCGTCGAGGCGCTGCAGGTTGCAGTTGATCACGAAGATAAGGTTGTCGAGCTTCTCGCGCCCGGCAAGTGAGATCGCCCCCATCGCCTCCGGCTCGTCCATCTCACCGTCGCCCATGAAGGCCCAGACCTTGCGGTCGGCCGACTCGGCGACACCGCGCGCCGCGAGGTACTTCATGAAACGCGCCTGATAGATCGCCATCAGGGGGCCAAGACCCATCGAGACGGTCGGGAACTGCCAGAAATCCGGCATCAGCCAGGGATGTGGATACGACGAAAGGCCACCGCCGTCAACCTCCTGGCGGAAGCGGTGAAGCTGCTCTTCGCTCAACCGGCCCTCGAGAAACGCGCGAGCGTAGATCCCCGGAGAAGAGTGGCCCTGAATGTAGACCAGGTCGCCGCCATGGGTCTCCGATCGTGCCCGCCAGAAGTGGTTGAAGCCGATCTCGTAGAGCGTCTCGGCCGACTGGTAGCTCGCTATATGGCCACCGAGCTCGGTTGACTCGGCGTTTGCCTGCAACACCATCGCAATCGCATTCCACCGAACGAGCGCGGTCACATGCCGTTCCAGCTCGGGGTCGCCCGGAAGCTGCGGCTCCTCGTCTGCGGGGATCGTGTTCACATACGGCGTGCTGAGCCCCGCCGAGACCTTGACACCGTACTCCTGCGCGTGGTCGATCGCGCGGTCGAGCAGGTACCCCATCCGATGACGACCCTGCGTTCCGACGATGTCCTCGATGGAGTCGAGCCACTCTCGCGTCTCGACCGGATCGCTATCGGGGAGATCGAGTTCCATGCGCCTCCCGCAGCGTAGTCGAGCCATCCGCATTGTTGCCACCAGATACCCTGACCGTCGATGGAAACGGCAGTCTCACCCGACGACCCGTCCCCGGTGGCCGATACCGCCGAGCGGCTGCGGGCGGCGACCGAGCTCCTCGAGTCGGTCGCGCGCGACCGCGGGATGCTCGGCTCACTGTCGGTCGAGGAACGCACAAGACTGCTCACTGCCGCCGCCGACGTCTTCAATCCCGACGCCGTCCAGCGCCGCCGTTTTACGAAGGCTAAGCGCAAGGAGGAGCGAGACGCTGGCATCCGGGCTGACGAGCTGCTCCTCGCCGACACCGGGATTCGCGTCCTGCGAGAGAAGCCGGTGTTCACGACGCCGAACGTGTACCCGCCGAAGGGCTTCGTACCGACGGACGCTGAAACCGACACCCGCTCGACGAGCGAGGAGCAACATTGCTACGTCTGCAAGGGGCACTACAGGGATCTCCACCACTTCTACGACCAGATGTGCCCACCGTGCGCGGCGTTCAACTTTGCCAAGCGCTCGGAGACCGCCGACCTCGACGGCCGTGTAGCCGTGCTGACGGGCGGGCGGGTGAAGATCGGCTACCAGGCAGGGATCAAGCTCCTGCGAGCCGGAGCACATCTCGTCGTGACGACACGGTTCCCTCGCGACTCCGCGGCCCGGTACGCGCAGGAGCCGGATTTCGGCGACTGGAGCAGCCGGCTCGAGATCTACGGTCTAGACCTCCGACACACTCCGAGCGTCGAGGCGTTCTGCGCCCATGTGCAGACGACGCACGACCGCCTCGACTACATCGTCAACAACGCCTGCCAGACCGTCCGCCGGCCGCCGGATTTCTACCGTCACATGCTGGACGCAGAACGGGCCTCGGAACACACGCTGCCCGAGGAGGTGCAGCGCCTCCTCGGGGAGTACTCCGGGCTTCGACGCTACGAGATGCTCGAAGGTGATGTGCAGGCTCTCGCCGATTCCGGGCTCACCGTTCTCGAGCCAACGACCTCGGCGGCGCTCTCGCAGGTGCGCCTGTTGCCCGGCGAGGACGATGACCAGGGCCACCTCTTTCCCGAAGGGCGACTCGACCAGGACCTGCAGCAGGTTGACCTGCGCGACCGTAACTCGTGGCGGTTCCTCCTCTCCGAGGTCTCGACCGTCGAGCTGCTCGAGACGCAGCTCGTCAACGCTGTCGCACCCTTCGTGCTCAACGCGCGTCTGAAGCCCCTGATGCTCCGCACCGCCGGCCGCGACAAGCACATCGTCAACGTCTCGGCCGTCGAGGGGCAGTTCTATCGGCGCTTCAAGACGACGCGGCATCCGCACACGAACATGGCGAAGGCGGCGCTGAACATGATGACTCGCACGTCAGCGACCGACTACCACGGTGACGGGATCCACATGAACAGCGTCGATACCGGCTGGGTGACCGACGAGGATCCACTGCACGTCGCCGAGCAGAAGACGGTGGAGCACCGGTTCCGACCGCCGCTCGACATCGTGGACGGCGCGGCGAGAATCGTTGACCCGATTGTTGACGGGCAGAACACGGGCGAGCACATGTGGGGCAAGTTCCTCAAGGACTATCGCCCGACCGACTGGTAGCCGAGAGAGCGGCGCGGTCCAGCGCGACTGGCACCGCCGGTACGGTACATCCCATGCATCCTCGGATGGTCACCGATACGCTCGTCGCGGCCGTCGAAGGTCTTGGCGAAGCCGTCGAAGGGCTCGTCACAGCAGCGATCGACCGTGTCCTCCTGACCGGCGAGCGCGTGACCTCGGCGGCCGAAGGCCAACGCCTTCTTGCCGGCGAAACCGAGACGGAGGCGCTCGCGGACAACATCCAGCGCGTCGTCGTGCTCGCCGTCCCCGTCCTGCGGGTCGTTGCGCACGGGGCACGATTCACCCGGGTGCCGTGGGTCATGGTCGCATCGACCACGATCTCGATGGGCATCGCCGTCCGCACGGGCATCCGCGAACTCCAGGTGCTCGCCGCGTTTCTCGCCTATCGTCTCGAAACGGCCTCCGGCGCGCCCGCCGATCCGGCGCTCGTCAAGAGGGTGGCGATCGAGATCTACCTGAATCCCAAGCATGTCCCGGTCGCCGGAGACGCAGATCTCCGCCTCGTCCGCCTGGCGCGGAAGTGGATCCTCAGCGGAGCCTTCGGCCGCAACACCTCGAAGCAAGCGGCAAAGGCGCTCGCCGCCGCCGAGAAGCTCGACGCGCACGCCTTCCTCGCGAGCCGGGTAGCCCTCTGACGCGCGTCTGCGTGATCGGCGCCGGGCTCGCCGGGCTCGCTGCCGCCGATGCACTTGCCGCAGCCAGCGTCGCGGTCACCGTACTCGAAGCGCGGCAGCGCGTCGGGGGCCGCGTCTGGTCAGACCGGCTTGCGACCGGCGCGCTGATCGAGCGTGGCGGCGAGTTCATCACAGCCGGCTATACGACGACCGAGCGCCTCGCCACACGACTCGGCTGCGAGCTCGTCGGCATGGGCATCCACTACCCCGACCGGCGTCTCCATCCCGACCCCGAGATCGACCGAGAAGCTGCTCTCGCGGCCGCCGTGATGGTCGAGAGAGAGGCCGCGCTCCAGCCGGGGCGAGCCGCTGTCGAGGTTCTCGCCGAGACCGTTTCCGACCCTGCGATGCGTGAGCTGTTCGCAAGCAGGGTGCAAAGCGCGACCGCCCATCCGATCGATGACCTCGAAGCCGCCTTCCTCCTCCGCGTCTCCTACCTGCTGAACGACAACGAGTGCCGGCGAGTGGAGGGCGGAAATCAGGAGCTCGCCCGGCGTCTCGCGGCCGGCCTCGGAGATCTCGTTCATCAGGGAACCCCGGCGCTGAGCGTCGCTCACAACGGCTCCGGCGTCACCGTCACAACGGCAGCGGGCCGTGTCGATGCCGACGCGGTCGTCGTCGCAGTCCCGATTCCCCTGCTTCGCGCCCTCGCGTTCGACCCGCCCCTCCCCACCGATGTCGCCAACGCGCTGACGGCCGTGCGGATGTCGGTGGCCGCGAAGCTCGCCGTTCCGCTGCGCTCACCTGCCGCGGCGGACGCAGTCATGTCGGTGCCCGGCCGCTTCTGGGCCTATACCACGCCCTGCGACGAGATCGGTACCCGCACGGTCGGCTCGTGGGCGGGTTCTGCGCCCGTCGTCGCAGCCCTCGAAGCAACGGAGGGCCCCGCGAGGTGGATCGGCGAGGTGGCCGCGCTCTGGCCCGCGCTCGACCTCGCTCCCGAGGGGGCGACCGTCACCACCTGGCTCGACGACCCCTGGGCCCAGGGAGCATATTCCGTGCTCGAGCCACGGGCGGAGACCGACAAGTCACTGCTTTCCACGCCCGTTGGACGGGTCTTCTTTGCGGGCGAGCACACCTCACCCGACTGGAGCGGCACGATCGAAGGTGCTCTCCGGAGCGGTGAGCGTGCGGCGGCCGATGTTCTTCGACTCGAGCTCCGGGGCAACCTCGCGAACCGCCACCTGTCAGGGTGAGGGGGACATGGCCGCGCCGCTGACCGATCGAGGAACGACGGGTGGTTCTCGGGCCTACGGCTGGCGAGATTTCGATCCCGAGGTCGTCGAGGGTCTCGTCGAGAACGACGCGCGGTTCATCAACCGGCGCGCCGGCGGCTGGATCGCCTCGCCGCTCCTCGGCCACTACGACAACCAGCTTCCCTGGAAGGACGACAACTTCAAGAAGGGCAGCGTGCCCATCGGTGATCCGCCCGCGAGCTTCCGCGCCGCTCCGACCTACGTGCTCGAGCACCCACTCGACAACGCGATCGCCGGACGGGAGCTGATCGCCGAAGCCATCGCGGGCCGGTGGGGCAACCCCGAAGCGACGCGGTTCGGGAACGAGAACAGCGAGGCCGCGCTCACGTGGAATGTCTTCCGCACGCTCCAGGAGGTGGGGCGGCTCGGCGTCGCCTGCGGGCCGCTCACCGGATTCGAGCCTGCTGCGGAGCCGGAGCTCTTCTACGGGGGGCGGCGGATCGCGCTCGAGGCTGCAAGCGTCTGGGAGGAGCTCGCGACGACGCTCGACAAGCTCGAGCCGGGCCTGAGACAGCACATCGAACCGGATGTCTGCCTGCACGTGCCCGGCTTTGGCTGGGTCGTGATCGAGGCGAGCTTCGGCCCGAGCTCCGACGCGTTCGACGACCCCGTGCAGGTCGAGGAGTTCCTCGCGCTGTACGCCGCCGTCTGCCCCGGGCTCTTCGCCGAGGAGCGGATCCGGACGACGCGACTTCGCGACGTCCCTCCGCTCCTCCTACGCACGATCGCCGTTGCTCACTCGTTGATGGCCGAGGGCGAACAGGCTGTTGTCATCGCGGTCGTGCGCGAGAGCGACACCACAGACGTCGAGCGGAGAGTCGGCCGCTTGCTCGCGGAAACGGCCGACGTCGCCTTTCGGCGCGTCACCTGGGAGTCGCTCTACCGGGCCCTCGACCCGGCCGATCCCGCACTCGCTCCAGTGCGCGACTATCTGGAGAACAAGAGCTTCGGCCTCCGCCCCGCGTTCGCCCTCCAGGACGACGAGCCGGACGACGAACCCGTCTAGGCGACGCGCTCCGCCCAGTCGCCGTAGAGGCCCGTGTAGACGCCGCCCCGCTTCATCAGTTCCGCATGGGTGCCCTGCTCGACGATTGCCCCGTCTGCGAGGACGACGATCAGGTCGGCGCCCTGGATCGTAGAGAGCCGGTGCGCGATCACAAATGCGGTCCGTCCCGCAAGGAGCTTCTGCAACGCCTGCTCGATCACGCGCTCCGTCCCGATGTCAACGGACGAGGTCGCCTCGTCGAGGATCAGGATTCTCGGATCGGCGAGCAGTGCCCGTGCGAACGCGATCAGCTGACGCTGCCCGAGCGAGAGCCTGAAACCCCTCTCGCCGAGCTGCGTCTCGTATCCGCCCTCGAGCTTCCTGATCCATTCGTCGGCACCGACCGCGACCGCCGCCTGTTCGATCTCTTCTCTCGTCGCGTCGGGACGTGCAAATGCGATGTTCTCCGCAACCGTCCCTGCAAACAGGAAACCCTCCTGGGGCACCACACCGAGCTGACGCCGCAGGGACTTCTGCTCTACCTCCCGTACATCGTGCCCGTCGATCGTGATCCGGCCCTCTCTCACGTCGTAGAAGCGGGCTATCAGCTTGGCGATCGTCGATTTTCCGGCGCCCGTCTGGCCGACGAGCGCCACCGATGTGCCGGCGGGCACGTCGAGGGTGATCCCGTGCAGCACCTCGGGGAGAGAGCCGTACCCGAACCTCACGCCTTCGAAACGGACGTGACCGTCGACCCGCGGCAGCACGAGCGCGGCCGGTGCATCGACGATCTCGGGCTCCTCGTCGAGGACCTCGATGATCTTGTCGAGCGCCGCTGTCGCCGAGAGAAAGGTGTTGTAGAGCTGCGAGAGCTGCTGCACCGGGTCGAAGAAGTTCGCGAGGTAGAGGAAGAAGGCAAGCAGCGTGCCGATCGAGACCTGATCGTTGACGAGCAGGTAGCCGCCGTAGCCGAGCACGATCGCGGTCGCAAGCGAGGAGAGGAAGTCAACGGCCGGGAAGTAGAGCCCGTTGAGCACGATCGTCTCGTAGTTCGCATCACGATAGAGACTGTTGATGCCTCGGAAGCCCGCCTGGTTGCGCGACTCACGGGCATACGACTGGACGACGCGCATACCGGCGATATCCTCCGCCAGGGTCGCCGTGACGAGGCCGATGCGCTCGCGCACACGACGGTAGGCGCGGTTCGAGCGGATGCGAAACCAGATCGTGGCCGCGACCATCAAGGGGACGACCGAGAGGGTCGCGAGAGCGAGGCGCCAGTCGAGCACAAACAGCACGACAGCCGTGCCGACGAGCAGCATCACGTTCTGCACGAGGGACGTCACGCCATCGGTGATCAGCGTGTCGAGGGCCTCGACGTCGTTCGTGATCCGGCTGATGATCGCCCCGGTGCGGTTCCGCTCGAAATAGCCGAGAGAGAGCCGCTGCAGGTGCCCAAAGAGGCGAATCCGCAGGTCGGCGAGGGCCCGTTCGCCCACCCAGCCCGTCAGGTAGGTCTGCAGTGCCGAGAGACCGAATGTCGCGAGCCCGACGACGACGAATGCGGCCACGATCCAGACGAGCATCCGCAGATCGCCCTCCTTGATGCCCTGATCCACGGCAAGCTTGGCGAGCAGCGGCGGCAGGAGTGCGACGAGGGTGAAAGCAAAAAGCGAGGCGACAGCGCCCGCAGTCCGCCGCCTGTAGGGCATCACGAGGCCGACGAGCACCGCGATGCGGCGGCGCGACTGCTGCCTCGACCAGTCGCCGACCTTGCCGCCCCGCTCCTCGGAGAGGAACGCGCCCGCCTGGGAGATCTTCATGCCGACACCCCGATCTCCTGAAGCAGGCCAAACTCGTGAATCTCGCGGTAGACGGCGCTCTGCTCGAGCACCTCGCCGGGGGTGCCCTTCGCGGCGATCCTGCCACCCTCGAGCACGACGATCGTGTCTGCAAGCGCGATCGTCGAGAGCCGGTGGGCGATCACGATCGTTGTCCTCCCTCGCATCGCCTCCCTCAGCCCCGCCCGGATGAGCGACTCCGTAGTGGCGTCCACGGAGGCTGTTGCGTCGTCGAGGATCAGGATTCGCGGGTCGATCACGAGAGCCCGCGCAATGGCAAGCCGCTGACGTTGACCGCCCGAGAGGGTAATACCGCGCTCACCGATCACCGTGGCGTAGCCATCTGGCAGTTGCTCGATGAAGTCATGAGCCTGCGCGGCCCGCGCGGCGGCCTCGACGAGACCGGGCTCTACGTCAGGCACACCGAAGGCGATGTTGTCGCGGACGCTCGCCGAGAACAGGAACGGATCCTGGGAGATGACGCCAACCGCACGCCGCAGCGAGCGCCGTGAGACGTCGCGCACGTCGATGCCGTCAACCAGCACGTGCCCGACGTCCGCGTCGTAGAAGCGCGGCACGAGTGACGCGAGTGTCGTCTTTCCGGCCCCCGAGGCGCCGATCAGGGCGACCGTGCTGCCGGCCTCGATCTCGAGATCGATCCCCTCGAGCACGAGTCGGTCGGGGCCGTACCCGAATCCAACACCGGCAAAGACAACGCGACCGGGACCAGAGAGTAGTTCTCCGGCATCGGCGGCGTCGGCGATCTCCTCGGGCTCGTCGATCACCTCGAAGAACCGCTCGCCGGACGCGGTCGCGCGCTGGGCCTGACCGACCCACACCCCGAGCGAGCGCAGCGGTATCACGAGCATGACAAGCAGCAGGTTGAAGGCGACGAAGCCCCCGATCGTGAGATCTCCCTGTACGACGAAATGCCCCGCCGCGAGCAGGACGCCCGCCTGCGCGATCATCGGCAGGAAGGTGAGGAGCGGCACGTAGAGGGAGCGCTGGGTATTCGCGCGCACGGATGCCTCGAAGACCTCGTCGGAGGCGCGCCGGAAACGCCGCTCCACCTGCTCCTCCTGGGCGAACGACTTGACGATGTGAATACCCACGATCGACTCCTCCGACACGGTCGCCACCTCACCGAGCTTCTGCTGCACGTCGCGGAGCACCGGGTGCGAGACCTGGCTGTAGCGGTAGGCAACGCCGATCAGAACCGGGGTGATCGCGAGAGCGATGAACGCGAGCCGCCACTCGTAGAAGAAGAGGACGACCGTGACGCAGGCGATCGTGACCACATGCTGGGCGAAGAAGATCAGGCCGTAGCCGAGGAAGAAGCGGATCGTCTGCAGGTCAACAGTCGCCCGCGACATCAGCTGCCCGGTCTGATGGCGGTCGTAGTAGCCAAACGAGAGGCGAAGCAGGCGGGCGTAGAGCGCATCGCGCATGTCCCACTCGACCGCCAGAGCCTGTTTACCCGAGATGAACCGGCGCCCCAGCATCAGCAGCGATCGGAGGAGACCGACGCCGAGGATGACGAGGATCAGGAAGGCAAGCCGATGCCCATCCTGCCCACCCTTGAGCTCGTTGATCACGAAGCCCGTGAGCACGATGACCGCGATCGCAGCGGCCTGCGAGAGGACTGCCAGGATCGTCGAGGCGATCAGCGACAGGCGATAGGGCCGCAGGAACTGCAGCAGGCGAACGAAGGTGCGGGAGTTCGAGGTGGCGATCAGGTCATGGTAGGTGCAGCCTCCTTGCGAACAGGAAGACAGCGTCGGCACAGGAGCGCTACCACGCAAAAGATGCTCGTTCGAATCTGTCTGTCGAAGCCGACTATCACCGTCGATCTACGTTTTTGTGAGGCGCTCGCGCACCAGCGGCAGCACGTCGTCGGGCTCCGGATACCGCCCGAGCATCGACTTCGTGAAGACGAGCTCGCCGTCGAGATGGACATCGAAGATCCCGCCCACGCCGGGAACGATCTCGAGCACGTCGATCATGCCCCCCCACTCCTCCAGGATGCGCGCCACCAGACCGGCGGCGTTCGGCCAGGCAGTTCAGGGAACGCAGTACTCGATACGAAAGCGATGCCGGTCTGCCATCGAACGTATTCAACCTGAACCGACGACCTGGCCGCAGAACTCGACCAGTACGAGGTGTGGGCGACGAAGCGTGGTACGGCTCACAGGAGGGTCCGGATCGCTCTGCGAATACGGCCCCTGGCCTCGATAGCCCCGCCATGCAGACACGCTTCTGGGCGTCGCTGCGGGCCGAGGCGCCCGATCTTGTCGGCTACGCGCCCTACGCGCGCCCGGAGCAGATTCTCGGGCTGGGCAGCGGCGAGAAATCCCATCGGACAGCCGCGCTCGGTGCTGAGCTCCGGGCCTCTCCCGGTGCTCACTTTGCTGCGGACGCGACCACCAACGCTTGCGCGGTCTCAGCCTGAAAAACCGACCTCGCAACCTGCGCGCGCGCCTCTGCGCTCCTCGTCGGTGCTACGGGCTCGGGGTCTCGCCAGACTGCCGTTGCGCCTGGATCCTGTCGTTCTCGCGTCCGTCTGCCATCGCGGCAAAGATGAGTGCGGCGATCCCGGCGGCAGCAGGGATCGTCACTGCTACCCCTAAGAGAAAGAGGCCAGCGTTACTCATTGCGATCACCGGAGATCTGGAATCCACCGTTGCCCGTCTGGAGCGCGAAAAGACCGAGGGCCAGGATCGGCGGCACCAACAGGTCTGCTGTTGCGGCAAAGATGAGTGCGGCGATCCCGGCGGCAGCAGGGATCGTCACTGCTACCCCTAAGAGAAAGAGGCCAACGTTACTCATTGCGATCACTGCCGCTCTGGAATGCATCGTTGCCCATCTGGAGCGCGACAAGACCGAAGGCCAGGATCGACGGCACCCACAGGCCTACGAAGATGCCCTGGTCGTGG
>JBAXFL010000041.1:0-17696 GCA_037139935.1 Thermoleophilia bacterium
GCACCTCTATAACCTCGCACACTTCCTCGATCGCGGCCTTGTGCAGCCGCCGCTCTTCGTCCAGACGATCTTCGGGATCCTCGGCGGCATCGGCCCCGAACCGGAGAACTTGATGCACATGAAAGCAACTGCCGATCGCCTGTTCGGGGATGACTACGTCTGGTCGGTTCTTGGTGCAGGTCGACATCAGATGAACCTTGTCACGATGGGCGCGATACTCGGCGGCAGCGTCCGCGTCGGCATCGAGGACAGCATCTATCTTGGGAAGGGCGTGCTCGCCGAGTCGAACGCCGACCAGGTCGCAAAGATCGCACGGATTCTCGGCGATCTGTCGCTCGAGATAGCCACTCCGAACGAAGCGCGGGAGTTGCTCGCGCTCAAAGGGGCGGCTCGCACAGCGATCGCATGAGATTTCGATGCGATCGCGCACCGTGACATAGCTCCGAGCGATCTTGGCGGGCGAGCTCCGAGCCGACACTGTCCGGAGATGACCGGCTTCGGACGATCGAAGCACCTACGTGAACGGAGAGCTCCTGCCGGCCTGTGAGGCAGAGATTTCCGCCTTCGACCCGTGGCACTGTACGGTGCTGAGGTCTATGACACGGCGGTGGCGTGGAATCACGCCGTGTTCCGTCTCGATGTGCAACTCGAACGGCTCTACGAGTTGGCACACGCTGTGATTCTCGGGATTCCACTCGGCATCGAGGATCTGCGCGACGTCGTGTTGGAGGTCGTGCGGCGGATGAAACTGGGAAACGCCTACGTCAAGGTCGTAGCGACGCGGGGTGTCGGGGCACAGCCACTCCTGTCTCCCTACAACTGCGAGCCAGGGCTGATCGCCTTCGCGGTGCCGTACATGTCACTGGTAGGCGCCCGCGGCGAGGATGAAGCGATCACGATGATCGCATCGCCGATGCGGCGCGTACCCAACGAGAGCCTCAGCACGCGCATCAAGTCGTGCAACTACCTGAACCATGTGCTGATGCGAATGGAGGCCAGCGAGGCTGGTGCAGATGAGGCGCTCGAGTTCGACCTCGAAGATTGCGTGTGTGAGGCTCCGGGGTACAACGTGTTCCTTGTCAAGCATGGCGCTCGCCGCACGCCAGCGGACAACATCGTCTGCGGAGTTATGCGTCCGTCGTCATCGATCCTGAAGTTCGAATGGCCCGAGGGCAGGTTCGCGGCTACGCGTTCGCTGGTGTAGCTGGCTTGTTGAAAACAGGGACGACGAGCAGGGCGGCAGCCCAGAGCGCAGCGATCACGAGGAATCCCATTCGACCGTCCCCCGGCAGCGAGAATGTCATCCCGATGAGTGGCGTGAGGACGAGAATCGTCACGGCGCCCGCCATGTTGATCAGGCCAACCGCTGCACCGGGGGCATCGGGTCGCGCGTTCGCGCCACCCGTGAACGCAGGTGCGAAGGGTATCCCCGAGGCGATGCCGAGGACGAGAGCGGAGCAAACGGCAAGCCAGATCGGGCCGGACGCCGCGAGCCCGAGGCATGCTGCGCTGCAGGCCGCGAGGCTTACGGCGACGCACGTTCTGGTCGAACTCGGATAGGCGCGATCGATCCAGCCCCCAAGCGGTCGGCTGATGACGCTGAGACCGAGCACGACGGCGCCCAGGCCGGTAGCGAGTGTCGTCGAATAGCCGTGGTGCTCGAGCAGCGTCGACACCCAGTTCCCGACGATGATGCTCAGGCCGAAGCCCGAGGCCTGCATTGCGGCAAAGCCGTGTAGTCTCCGGTCGCCTATGAGTTGGAACATGTCCCTCAGGTGCACCGGGCGACCCCGAAGCTCGCGGCTTCTTCGCAGGGGTGCGAGGACAAGCACGGCGAGCGCTACCACTGCCAGCACGAGGGTGAACACGAATGGCGAGCGCCATTCGAACCACCTCTGAAGTTGCGGCACGACTGCGAGCGCGGCGGCACCACCGGCGTTCGCTATCCCGCCGAACAGGCCCTGCGCGAACGCCGTTCCGCCAGCGGCTCGAATGTATGTGCTGGCGGCGATGAAGCCGACGCCTGTCCCGACACCGATGAAGACGCGGGCCGCGAGCAGGAGCGCCGTGTCGCTCGTGATCACAGCGGCTGCATTCCCCACGACGATGATGGTCAGTGCCATCAGGCCGAGCCGCCGGGCGCCGAACCGGTCGATCGCCTGGCCACCGGGGATCATGGCCGCAGCGTGGGTCACGAAGAGCGCTGTCGTAAAGAGCCCGACGATGGCAAGCGAGACACCGTACTGCGTGCTGAGTGGCGTTGCGATTGCGCCGACGTTCGCGACATTCGCTCCTGTCGCGAAGCCCATGACCATGCCGGCGGCGATCGCGCGGTGGTCAGCCGTTCCTGTCGAAGATGTCAAGGGTTCGATTCTAGAGGGGAAGAGCCGCGCTCGTCGGAGTCCAGGCGGGCGCGCAGCTCCGTCTTCAGAACCTTGCCGTAGTTGTTCTTCGGCAGCGCATCGACGAATCGATAGTCGCGGGGTCGCTTGAAGCGCGCTATCTCGAGGAGCACATGTGCGTCGAGGCTCTCGGCGGTCGCGGGGGCGTTCGCATCGCAGACAACGAACGCCACGGGCACCTCGCCCCACTCCGGGTCTGGCCTCCCGACGACCGAGCATTCGAGCACTCGTTCGTCGCGAAGCAGCACTTCCTCGATCTCCCGCGGGTAGATGTTGTGACCGCCGCTGATAATCAGGTCCTTCGATCGATCCCGCAGCGTGAGGTAGCCGGCCGCGTCGAGCGAGCCGATGTCGCCCGTGCGGAGCCAGCCGTCCTCGTGGGCCTCGGCGGTCGCACGCGGGTTGTTCCAGTACCCGAGCATGACGCAGTCGCCCCGCGTGATGACCTCGCCGGACTCGCCCGTCGCGGCGGGCCGTCCGCGGTCATCGATCACACGAACCTCGACGCCTGTGCGTGCTACACCGCACGAGGCGAGTCGAGCGAGGTGCGAAGAATCCCCGTCGCCCTGATGATTGTGCGTGGAGAGTCCCGTGATGGTCATCGGGGATTCGCCCTGGCCGTACAGGTGGTAGAGGCAGGGGCCAAGCACCTCGAGTGCACGCTGCAGATCGTCGAGGTACATCGGCGCCCCACCGTAAATGATCGTGCGCGGCCGGCCGACTTCGCCGGGCATCGCGCACACAGCACGAACCAGGCGATTGAGCATTGTCGGTGCCATGAACATCGAGACGTCGGGATACCGAGCGAACGAGTCGATCGTCTGCGTCACGTCGAAGCTCGACAGCACAACCTGATGACCACCCGCCATGATGTGGGGTAGCGCGTAGAGGCCCGCGCCGTGCGACAGCGGCGCTCCGTGAACCATTGTCTGGCCGGGCGCCACCTGTTCGATATCGGCGTAGTAAGCGTGGATCATCGCGGCCAGATTCCCATGACTCAGGGTGGCGCCCTTGGGTGTACCGGTCGTGCCACTCGTGTAGAAGAGCCACGCAGGATCGGACGAGTCGACCCTCGTGCACGGCAGGGCAGGGCCGTCGACGAGTCCCTCGTAGCTCGCACTCCCTACGACGAAGCGGAGCGGATGGTTGGCAGCGAGGGGCACGTGGTCGACGAGCCCCTCGAGCACGACGTCGCTGACGAAGAGTCCCACAGCGCCGCAATTCTCTGCGATGAAGGCGACTTCGCGGCCATGGAGCTTGGCGTTCACCGGAACCGGGCAGACGCCGGCCACCCAGCAGCCGATGACAGCTTCGAAGAACTCCTTGCGGTTCTCCATGATCACGACGACGCGATCGCCCCGGCTCAGGCCCAGTGGCCCTCGGAGGCTGCCGGCGATTCTCGTGATCCGCACGGCCAGTTCGGCGAAGGTCAGGCAGCCGCGGTCGTCGGTCACCGCTCGTTCGTTCCCCGAGCGGCGAGATCGCTCCAGTAGTCGCTCTGCGATGTTCACGGTCTCTCAGCTCGGCCGCGTACTCGGGAGCACTCGTTGTGCGCATGCATGCGGTAGACCAGGGTAGTTCATGGCGTGCAGATCACGATACTCGGCGTCGACTCCGCGCGCGAGTCCTTCGGCCCCGAGTCGAGCGATTTGGTAGTACTACGATGAACCAACAGCGTTTCGGTTGCCACCCGCTTGTCGGGCTCGACCGCTACGACGGGAGAGAGTGCCGCGTGAAGTTCGGAGTCAGTGTCCCCGCAGATCCACCAACGATGGATCAGATCGACAAGCTGGTGCTCGCCGAACAGCAGGGGTTCGACCACGGATGGATCTGGGACACGCATATCCTGATGCAGGAGTACTCGCCTCTGCTGACTCTCGCGGCAACGCATACCGAACGGCTTGTGATCGGCTCCTGTGTCACCAACCCTGTCACCCGCGACCCGACGGTTGTCGCGAGTCTCTTTGCCACGCTCGCGAATCTCATCGGCGGAGACCGGCTTGTCTGCGGGATCGGACGGGGCGACTCCGCAGTGCGGATCCGCCGAAGCAAGCCGGCGCGATTGGCAGATCTCGAAGAGGCGATTCGCATTTTTCACCCCCTCGTCCGCGGCGAGGAGGTCGACTACGAGGGCGTTCCAGTCCGGTTTCCATGGGCGACGGGCGGCGACGTGCCGATCTTTCTCGCGGCCTACGGCCCGAAGGCTCTCGCGTTGGCGGGCCGTGTCGCCGACGGCGTCGTTCTTCAGGTTGCCGACCCGTACTTCGTCGAGTGGTGCATCGGTCAGGTGCGCGCTAGCTGCGAGGCGGCAGGGCGCGACTGGTCGACATTTCAGGTTTCTGTCGCCGCACCCAGCTATGTCTCATCCGATCGCGCCGAAGCGCGCGAGCAACTGCGCTGGTTCGGGGCACTCGTCGGCAACCACGTTGCCGACATCCTCCAGCACCATGATCCGGCCTCGATCCCGACCGAACTGTGGTCCTACGTGGAGGGTCGTCCCGGGTACGACTATCGGGAGCACACCCGGCAGAACTCCTCTCACGCGGACTACGTGCCCGATGAGATCGTCGACCGCTTTACCGTCCTCGGGACTACTGAGGAGTGCCTTGCGAAGTTGAGCCAGCTCCAACGGCTGGGTGTGACCGAGTTCAATATGTACACCTCGTTCGAGAATCCCGAGCGCGTTATCGAGATCTTCGGGCGGGACATTATCCCCGTGCTGGCGCATGCCGGCTGATTGGAGGAATAGGTGGAAACAAACGCTGCGGTAATCCAGTTGAACTACTCGACCGACACCGAAAAGAACCTTGCGAAAGCGTCAAAGCTCATCAAGCGTGCCGCCAGTGAAGGCGCGGAGATCATCTGTCTCCCAGAGTTGGCGACCAATGTCTATTTTCCGTTCGAGATAGACCCGAAGTGGATGAAGCTCGCGGAGCCTGTCGAGGGCCCTTCCACCGAGACAATGAGGGCCGTAGCGCGCGAAGCGAACATCTATCTTCTCTTCCCGATGTACGAGAAGGCGCAGGATGGAGAGCTGTACAACACAGCGGTCTTCATCGGCCCGGACGGCAACATCATCGGCAAGTACCGCAAGACGAGCATCCCGCTCGTCCAGATGCCTGTTATCTCGGGTCTCGAGAAGTTCTACTTTCGTCCCGGCAACGTCGGCTTTCCCGTCTGGCCGACCGAGACGGGCGTCAATGTCGGCACGATCATCTGCTATGACAGGCATTTCCCCGAGCATGCACGGGCGATTGGCCTCAACGGCGGCAACCTGATGTTTGTGCCCACCGCGACCGCTGCGGGTTCGACGATCTGGGAACTCGAGTTGCAGGCGCACGCCGTCGCGAACAACATGTGGGTCGCGGGTGTAAACCGCGTTGGCGTTGACGTCGGCGGCGGCCCCACGAAATTCTACGGCCGTTCGTTCTTCGCGAGCCCGACGGGCGAGGTCACGGCCCGGGCCGGCGAGAAGAAGGATGTAATCCTGCACCAGCGCGTCGATACATCGATCAGCACGACCCTGCGCGACGAGTGGGGCTTCTTCCGTGACAGGCGTCCGGACGCATATGGGTCACTCGTCGCTCCCTAGGGCCTAACGTGCAGCACACAACACAAGACGACGATTCGAGACGGGAGGAACGGGTATGTCAATCTTGATCAAGGGCGGCAGGATCATCACCTCCGCCGACGACTACGTTGCGGACATCTTCATCGAGTCTGAGAAGGTGACGCTCATTGGTGAGTCCCTGGACGTTCAGGCAGACACCGTCATCGATGCAACAGGGAAGTACTTGCTTCCCGGAGGTGTCGATGTTCACACGCATATGGAGGTTCCGTTCGGTGGCACCGTGACGGCGGACAACTTCACCGATGGGACGATTTCGGCCGCCTTCGGTGGCACGACGACGATCGTCGACTTCTGCATGCAGGGACCCGGGCAGTCTTTCCCCGAAGCGCTCGGTACCTGGCACGGCAAGATCGAGACCAACAAGCCCGTCGTCGATGTCGGATTTCACCTCGCGGTCACCGATCTGAAGCAGGCCGGGAGCGTCGCTGACCTGGCGAAGCTCCCAGATGAGGGAGTTACCTCGTACAAGTTATTCATGGCCTACAAGGGCGCGGTCATGGTCGATGACGAGACGCTTTTCAAGACAATGCGCGTCGCTGCCGACTCTGGCGCAGTTGTCATGGTGCCTGCAGAAAACGGCGACGTGATCGATGTTCTGGTCAAGGAGGCTCTGGCGAAGGGTCAGACCGCGCCGAAGTACCACGCGACCACGCGCCCGCCCGAGACCGAGGCCGAAGCTACAAATCGTGCTATCCAACTCGCGCACATCGCGCAGTCGCCGCTCTACGTTGTTCACGTCTCGTGCAAGCAGGCTCTCGAACCGATCGCCAAGGCGCGGGAGATGGGCTGGAACATCTGGGGCGAGACCTGCACGCAGTACCTGATGGTTGACGAGTCAAAGCTCGACCAGCCGGGCTTCGAGGGCGCCAAGTATGTCTACACGCCGCCGCCGCGGGCCGCCGAGCACCTCGAGCACGTCTGGGACGCATTGCGGCAAGACGTCCTCTCAGCCGTCTCGAGCGACCATGCTCCCTTCCTCTTCGACGGGCAAAAGGACTTGGGCAAGGACGACTTCTCCAAGATCCCGAACGGCCCTCCTGGGATAGAGGAGCGGCTGAAGGTGCTGCACACCTACGGTGTGCTCAAGGGGCGATTCGGACTCAATCGAATGGTCGAACTGTTTTCGACGAACCCCGCGAAGCTCTTCGGTCTGTACCCGAAGAAGGGCACGATTGCAGTCGGGAGTGACGGCGATATCATCGTCTTCGACCCGGCGAAGAAGGCGACGATGTCGGTCTCGAGTCATCATTCGACCTGCGACTACAACCTCTTCGAGGGCACGCCGGTCACCGGAATGCCCGAGATGGTTCTCGTTCGCGGCACAGTGGTCGTAGACGGCACGGCGCTGAAGGTACAGCCCGGTCATGGGCGTTTTGTCAAGCGCGCGCATTTCAACGGACGCTTGACGAACTGACACCCCCACGCGAAGGCGGGCGACCGGGCGTAAGCCCGGATCGCCCGCGAATGGAGATGGCAGGATGAGCATGCTACGCCTCGGAGTCGTCCAGATGCAAAGCAAGGCTGACGCGCGCGATGAAAACGTCGCGAAGGCCGCCGGGTACATCGATGTCGTCGCGGCGCAGGGGGCGGAACTCGTGGTGTTGCCAGAGTTCTTCAATCACGAGTACGTCTTCCAATTCCGCGACTACGGGTACATGGACTGCGCGGAGCGTGAGGATGGGCACACGATCTCGGTCATGCGGCAGAAAGCGCGTGAGCATCGCATCACGATTTGCGCGACCATCTTCGAGGAAGAGGGGCCTGGCGTCTATTTCGACACGGCCTTCATGATCGGCGCGGACGGGGAGATCTTCGGGAAGTATCGCAAGACGCATCCTGCTGCCGTCCAGAGCCTCGAAAAGATCTATTTCCGTGGCGGCTCGTCCTTCCCCGTGTGGGAAGTCAAGGGCTTCCGGGTCGGGGTGATCATCTGCTACGACCACGTCTTCCCGGAGACCGCACGTTGTGCCGCGGTGAATGGTGCCGAGCTGATTCTCGGGCCGTTCGCCGCTCCGATGTTCCCGACATGGGAGTCACTGCACCGGACGCGAGCTTTCGAAAACGGCGCCTACACGGCACCGACCAACAAGGTCGGCCTCGAAGGCGAATGGGTTTTCGGCGGCCGCTCGCTCGTCGTCGATCCACTCGGCGAAGTCGTTGCCGAGCTCTCCAGCGACGAGGACGACACGGTTGTGGTCGAGCTCGATCGGGAGAAGGTGTACGCGGCAAGGAGGCGCTGGCCCATGCTGCGGGATCGACGCCCCGAAGTGTACGGGCCTCTGGCGTCGGCCGATGAGGTCGCACGCGCCCTACTTCGATAGAGCCGGTCGGTCGCGCTCGGACGGGCTTGTCCGTGGTGGCAAACGCGCGTCCGCCAGCCCGGAGCGCTGAGGGTTACTCGCCGGCGGTGGCTCCGGCCGGTTCGGGCTCGCCGTAGTCTGCGCCGAGATACGCCTCGATCACTGCGGGGTTGCGCCGCACCTCATCGGGGAGCCCGTTGACGAGGGTCTTGCCCTCGTTCAGTACCTGGATGCGTTCGGAGACGCGCATGATCAGACGCATGTCGTGGTCGACGACGACAATTCCGCACTCGAGTTGGGATCGCAGCCTGCCGATGACGGCGAGCAACTCATCCGACTCCGTCTCGTTCAGCCCGGCTGCCGGTTCGTCAAGAAAAAGGAAGGATGGGCGTGTTGCTATCGCACGCGCGATCTCGACACGGCGTTGGATGCCGTAGGCGAGGGTCGAGACGACCGTGTCCGCGTAGTCGCTGAGGTGGAGGAGTTCCAGTGCGTGGCGGCTCACTTTGCGCGGTCGCACGAACCCTTTCGTGCGCGGACTACGTCCGGCCGCGGTCTCGACGTTCTCGAGGACAGTCATGTCCTTGAACAGCCGGATGTTCTGGAAGGTGCGAGCGAGGCCGGCGCGCGCTACGCGATGTGACGGCAGGCCCGACAGCTTCTTGTCGCCGAGGAGCACCGTACCCGAGGTTGGCCGAATGACCCCGGTGACGACGTTGATCAACGTCGTCTTTCCGGAGCCATTCGGCCCGATCACGGCAAGCACCTCGTCCTGCTCGATGGTCAGGCTCACGTCCGAGAGCGCGCGGACGCCCGAGTAGTCCTTCGAGACGGAATCGATGGTGAGGCGCATTGTCAGTGATTACCTTTGGGTCGTTGTTCTTGAGATCGCCTACTTGAGGGAGACGACCTTCTTCGGATAGAACTGCGAGACGCACTTCTGGACGCCGTTCACGTACTGGAGGACGAACACGTCCTTCTTCGGGACACCACGGACGGTTACCCCACCGTAGGAGATACGGCCACTCGTGCCCTGCACGTTCTTCAGCGAATTGAATGCGTCGCGGACAGCCTTCGGATCGGTCGAGCCGGCCTTCAGCAGAGCGGCCTCGATCAGAAGTGCCAGGTCGCCGCCGGTCGCCACGATCGCGCCGTCCGGCTTCTTCCCAGTGCTCTTCTTGATGGCGGCGAAGAACGCAGCGGTCCTTGGAGCAGTCGGGCAGGAGTGGGTTGTGAACCAGACGTTGTTCAACGCCGGGCCTGCGCCCTTCATGGCGCTCCCATCGAACGAGTCGGCCCCGAGAACCGCACCCTTGTATCCGGCAGCGCGGAGCTGCTTCAGGAACGAGGTGGAACCGGGGAGGACGATAGAGGACGTGACGACATCTGGCTTCAGGCTCGTAATCTGCGTTGCAAGGGCCTTGAAGTCCGTGTCCGTGAACTTGTAGAAGCCCGTGCCGACGAGATTGCCGCCGATCTGCTTGTAGCGAGCGGCGAACGTGTCGCCGATGTTCTTCCCGTAGAAGTACTCCGACGACGTGAGGTTGTACGCCTTCTTCCACCCTCTCTTCATCGCGTACTCAGCCTGCGCTGACCCGAGAGCCGCGGTGCCGAAGACGTTGATGAAGGAGTAGTCACCGACGATCGACGGGAACGTCCATCCCGATCCACAGGCCATGATGACAGGGATCTTTGCCTGTTGGAACTTGGCCGCGCCGGGAATGCCGATGTCAGCGTCGCACGGAGTGATGCCGAACTGGGCCCCTCCGCCGATCAGGTCGCTCGCCGCGATAGCACCCTGGGCTGGGTCACTCTTGCCATCTTTCGTGACGATCTCGAGCTTCACCTTGCCACCGACGCCGCCCTTGGCGTTGATCGCGTCAACAGCCACCTGGAGGCCCTGGTAGAACGGAATATCGTAGAACGCGAGACGCCCGGTCTTGCTCTCGACGAACCCGATCTTGTACGTGCCGGCCGGAAGGGCACTGCTCTTCGACTTCGCTGCAAGTGCGGTGCTGACCATCACGCCGACTGTGATCACCCCGACTAGAAGCAGTATCGCGATCCTGTGTTGAATCTTTGGCACAACGAACCCCCTTGATTGAATAGGTTTGGATGGAACACGCCGCGGGCCGTCAAGCGACCGCGACACGCGAGACGACGCATTGTCTAGTGCCTACACCCCTCCTTCCTCGACCACAGCAGCCTCCGGGCCTCTAGGACCTTGTTTGCTGCGACGACGCCCGCGGGCGAAAAGTTCGTCGATCTCCCATCGTCCGAAGAGACCGCTCGAGCGAAAGACCATTGTCAGAGTGAAGATCGTTGCCAGGCCAACGATCTCCACGCCCGATCGATCGATGTGTGATTCGAAGCGCTTCAGGATCTCGTCGATCACCGCGACGAGTGTGGCACCCACGACAACACCGGAGACACTTCGCCCACCCACGATCACGAGCACAAGGATCACGATCACGATCGGGTCGAACGAGAACGTTGTCGGTGCCAGCGAGCCCAGAAACTTCATGTAGAGAGCCCCTCCGACCGCGGCGAGTCCTGCGGAAAGGACCCACGCTGAAAGCCGGGCGCGCGTCAGATCGACGCCGACCGCCCGCGCGACGAGATCGTCCGAACTCGTTGCGCGGAGCGACAAGCCGATCCCGGACTCGCGGAAAAGCCGGGCGACGATGATTCCGACGGCTGACCACGCAAGACCCCACCAGAGCAACGTGTTCCCGCTGTAGCTCTCGATTCCATAAAGCGTGAACGTGCCGTGTGTGACCGATGTCCAGTTCGCGATGACGGTGTAGACGATGAAGTAGAAGGCGAGCGTGGCGATCGCCGCGGCGGTCCCCGAGAGGCGGGCAAAGACGAATCCGAATGGCGCCGCCACGGCGCATGTGACCGCAATCGCAATCAGCGTCGAGACGAAGAACGAATAGTGCGCATTCAGGATAAATGAAGGCGCCCCCCCGATCTGGGTCGCCTTTGTGCTGGGACTCAGGCTCATGAGGGCAGCGGTGTACCCACCGATCGCCATGAACGCGACGTGCGCGAAGGAGATCACACCCGAGTTGCCCGTGAAGACCTGCAGGCCAAGTACGACCATCAAGTACGTGATGAAGATCAGCACGACCTGCTGCGTGCGGACTGAACCCGTCAGGTACAGCAGGGCCATCAGGACCGTGAACGGAATCGCCGTCAGAAGACCACCGCGCAGCGCCCGGAAGACCCAGAACTCCGAGAGTCCGGTCGGTGGCGTCAAGGCAGACTGCTCCCTTGATATTTCAGCCATCAGACACGCTCGACCGCCCCGCCTCCGAGGAGTCCCTGCGGCCGCACGAGCAGGACGACAATGACAATCGAGAAGACAATTGCCGACGTGTACGCCGTTTGTTCAGCGGACAAGACGAAGCCGGGGATCGTGAAGATCGTCTCGAGAGCGGCGAGGAAAAAGCCTCCCAGAATGGCGCCATTTACGCTGCCGAGACCACCGATGACGGCCGCGATGAACCCCTTCAGGAGGAGCGGAAAGCCGAAGTTGTACTGAATTTGTCCCACGATGGCACCGAAGTAGAAGAACGCCGCGAGCCCCGCAAGCAAGCCAGAGATTGCGAACGCAGCCATGATCACTGTGTTCGCCGGGACACCCATCAACCGGGTCATCACGAAATCCTCGGATGAGGCTCGCATCGCGAGTCCGATCACGGAACGTCTCAGGAAGAGACTCAGAAGGAACACAGCTGTAAAGGTGGTCAAGATTACGGCCACGTCGATCCACTGAACACGCAACCCCGCGACCCGGAACTGTGCGCTCGACAGGTCGGGGAAGAGGATGGGTTCCGACCTCGGCCCCCTCCAGATCTGGATCGCATTCTGAATGATGAGACTGAGGCCGAGCGACGTCAGGAGCAGCGTTATCGCTGGGGCATTGCGAACCGGACGGAAGGCGAGTCGCTCCATCAGGATTGCAGCGATGATGGAGACAAGAATCGCGAGCGGGAGGATTGCCTGCCATGGGACTCCGGCAACACTCAGCAGCAGCATCGACACGGCCGAGATCGTCAACACCTCACCATGGGCAAAGTTGATCAGCCCGAGGACCGCAAAGACGGCCGCGATCCCGATTCCGAGGAGGGCGTAGAGGCTCCCGAGCGCGAGCCAGTTGATCACGTTCTGCACGACAGCGTGTGCGTTGATTGCGAGAATCACTTCCATTTTTAGACGTCCTCCGCAAGTCCTAGATAGGCCTCTTCGACAAGTGCGCTTTCGTGAAGCTCCTTCGCCGTACCCTGTAGCTTGAGCCGCCCCGTGTCTAGCACATATCCACGATCGGCTATCCGAAGGGCAGCGCGCGAGTTCTGATCGACCAGTAGAATTGTCGTTCCTTCGGCCCGCAGTCGCTGGATGAGCTCGAAAATCGTAGAAACGATCAGCGGCGCGAGTCCGAGAGAGGGTTCGTCGAGCAGCAGGAGGTCGGGCTCGCTCATCAACGCCCTCGCAACCGCAAGCTGCTGCTGCTCTCCGCCGGAGAGAAATCCGGACTGGCGGGAACGCAGTGCCTCGAGCTTCGGGAACAGCTCGAACATCCGGTCGCGGTTCTCGGCCATCTTGTGTTGGTGCTTCAGGCCTGCGCCCAGACGCAGATTCTCCTCGACGGTCATCTTGGCGAACACCCTGCGGCCCTCCGGGCAGAGCGCGATACCGCCGACGACGCGTGCCTCCGGCGTAAGGCGTGAGATATCGCGATCCTGATGGAAGATCTCGCCGCCGTTCAGGGTTACGAGTCCCATGATCGAAGACAGGAGCGTCGTCTTTCCGGCGCCGTTCGCCCCGAGGATCGCCACGATCTCGCCCGGCATCACGTGCAGGTCTATTCCGTGGAGAACAATACTGACGCCGTAGCGTGCGCCGAGGCCGACGGTGGTCAGCAAGGCACCCGGGACCGGGCCTCCGACCAAGGCGGCTTCAGATGATCCGTTCGTCGTCAGTGTCGATTCCATCGCTATCGCTGTCCGTCGAAAGGGCTGGGCGCCGGTACGAACCGCTGCCTCGGGCGTAGACATCTCTGCTGCACGCCGCCTACCATCTTAGAAGACACGCTTCTCCACCGCCCCAAGCGAAGCATCGAGGATCGTGAGCATGTCGTCGACCTGTCCGCCGTCAATGCACAACGGCGGGGTGAGCTTGAGCATGTCGCCTTCGACGCCGTCGATGCAACCCTGTAGCGGGTAGGTGATCAAGCCGCGGGGCAACGCTTCGTCGGCGATCTGCCATGAGAGCTTGTCGGCTAGTGGAAACGGTTCCTTTGTCGATCGATCGCGAACCAACTCGACGGCGGCCATCAGACCCAGTCCTCGCACGTCGCCGATGATCGGATGGTGGTCGGCGAGATCTTTCAGGCCGGCGAGAAGACGCTCGCCCTGGATACGGGCGTTCTCGACGAGTGCGTGCTGTTCGAGATAGTCGAGAACGGCGAGGGCTGCCGCCGCGGAGAGTGGGTTGCCGATGTAGGTGTGCCCACCGACGAAGCTCGAGTCCTGCTGCTCGAGCAACTCGATGTACTCTCTGCGGACGACAACGGCGCCCAGGGGGCTGTAGCCACCCGATATGCCTTTCGCGCCGACCAGGATGTCCGGCACGACGTCCCAGTGGTCGATACCGAACATCTTTCCGGTGCGGCCGAATCCCGTCATCACTTCGTCGGCGATGAAAAGGACGTCGTACTGGGTGCAGATCTCGCGGATCCGCTGGAAGTAGTGCTCCGGCGCGGGTACTGCACCAAGTGCTGCGCCGACGACCGGCTCAGCGATGAACGCACAGATGTTCTCGGGTCCCTGCCGTCGAATCTCGCGCTCGAGCGCGTTTGCGCATTGCAGCGTGCAATCGCCGCGGTCGGCGCAGTATTCGCACCGGTACGGGTATGCGGGTGGAATGTGCGGGCTGTTCTCGAACATGGGCACGTAGCGCCGTCGCCGCGCCGTATGACCGCCATAGCCAAGGGCGGCGATTGTCGCTCCGTGAAAGGACTGCCACCGCGAGATGACGATGTGCTTGCTCGACATTCCCCTTTCCATCTGGATCTGGCGTGCGAGTTTGACGGCGTTCTCCGTCGCCTCGGAGCCCCCGGAGACGAGCCACACCTTGTCGAGCGAGCCCGGTGCGAGCGCGGCCAGCCTATCGGTGAGCTCGATGATCGGCTCGTGCGTGAACATGTGCATGGGCGCAAAAGCAAGCCGCCGCGCCTGTTTCGCGAGCGCGTCGGCTATCTCACCGACACCGTGGCCGATGTTCACTACCGCCGACATTCCGGCAGAGCCATCGATGTAGCGCTTGCCATCGACGTCGAAGACGTAGATGCCTTCCCCGTAGTCGGCGCGCAGGTAATGACGACCGAAGTCGCGAACGATCACGTGCTCGCCGTCTCGGCGCTCCTCTCGCGACATCGCGCGACCCTAACACACAAGATCGGGTTAGTGGGCGAGGAAATCGATCGTCAGGTCCATCGCTCCAGGGACCGGAAAGAGGACCGGCAGTGCGCCGGCGTCGCGGTATTCGGCGATCCGTTCGCGGCATTCTTCGATGCTGCCCGCAGCAGTCAGCTTGTCGACGATTCCGTCGGTGACGAGCTGTGCTGAGACCTCTATCCCGTCGGCGGCGAAGACCGCACGGATCCGGTCGATGAGCTCGGGCTCGAGTCCAGTCTCGCGGGCAAGGTTGGGGAACAGGGAGAGGTAAAGGGCGATGAACCTCCGGGCATGATCCTTCCCTTCTCGGGACTCTAGATGAGGCGAGACACACAGCACGATTCCGAGGTCGACGTCGGCCGGCGTCCGGTTTGTGCGGGCTGCCCCGATCGCGATCAGCCGCTGTCGGTCATGGACGTAGTCGGTCGGAAGGCATGTGTTCATCAGCAAACCGTCGCCGAGTTCGCCTGCGAGCTCAACCGCTCTCGGCCCAGTGACCCCAAGCCACAACGCCAGTTCGCCCGGAGGCACGCTCGCACTCGAGCCGGTGAGGACGTCGTCGAGCTGCGCTCCGCGGAGCGTGACGGTCTTGCCCGAATACGTCACAACTTCGCCCCGGAGGAGGCGCGGAATCACCTCGGAGTACTCGCGCAGGCGGGTAAGCGGTAGATCGAAGGGAATTCCCTGCGGTTCGAGAACACTCGGGGAGCCGGGGCCAAGGCCCATGACGATCCGCCCGGGCGCGAGCTCATTCAAGCCAACGAAGGAGATTGCGAGAGTGACGGGATGGCGCGTATAGACGTTGAGGATTCCCGAGCCGACGCGAACGCGCCGGGTCGCTGCAGCAATCGCTGCCATCGGTACGAGCGCGTCGCGCGTGATGCGGGTCTCCGCTACCCAGACCGACTCGAAGCCTTGTTGTTCGGCGCGGACAGCGAGCGAGACCTGCTCCGGCACCGAGGGCGCGCCGAGGAAGATGAGTCCCGTTGGTGGATGTCCTGTGTCGACTGGCACTCTTGACTAGTCTATTCGGCGTGAGTGATCTGACAGTCGACATCGACGCTGTCGCTCGTTTCGGCGGCGAGGGAACCGGCGTGACCCGGTTCGCCTGGTCGGCCGAGCTCGATGCAGCCTACGAGTACGTTGCCGCTCGGTTGCGCGAGCTCGGGCTCGGCGTAGAGATCGATCCGTGTGGAAACCTGATCGGCCGCTGGCAAGCAGGGTCGGGCAAGCCGATTGCCGTTGGTTCGCACCTCGATACGGTGCCGCACGGCGGACGGTTTGACGGTTCGCTCGGTGTCCTCGCAGGGTTGCACGCAATTCGACTTCTCATCGAGCGCGGCGTTGAGCCAAAGCGGCCGATCTGGCTGATCTCGTTCAACGACGAGGACGGCGGCCGTTTTGGCACGGGGCTCTTCGGCAGTCGTGCGTTCGTCGGGCGAGACCTCACTCCTTTCGCAGACCATCCTGACCGGGAGGGGATCACGATCCGCGAGGCAATGGAGGCGAAGGGATACTCGTTCGATCGTCTTCCCGACGCCACGAGGGTCGCCGACCTCGGCGCATATCTCGAGCTTCACATCGAGCAAGGCCCGGTTCTCGAGGCGACGGGGATGGAGATCGGAGTAGTGAGCGCGATCGTGGGAGTGCTCGGCTTCCGAGCTACGTTCACGGGGCAGGCCAACCACGCCGGGACGACGCCGATGTCGATGCGTCGCGACGCCTACGTCGGAGCCGCTCGCGTAGCGGAGCGCCTTCGAGACTATGCGCGCAGCAGAGATCACACCACAACCAACGTCGGGATCGTTACCGTCAAACCGGGTGGCTTCAACATCGTTCCCGGCGAATGCGAGTTCACGATCGACGCTCGGGCCGCAACGAGCGATGGCTTCAAGGCGCTCGAGCCGATGGTGCGTGGATTGCTTGAGGAGATTGCGGGAGAAGAGCGGCTCGAGTTCTCGATCGAAGAACTGTTCCGCCTCGACCCGTGCGAGATGGACACGGACCTCCAGGCAACGATCGCGCACGCAGCCGAGCTGGAGGGTGCGTCATCGATGAGCATGCCGAGCGGCGCGGGGCACGATGCGATGGTGATCGGTCATCATGTGCCAGCGGCGATGCTATTCGTCCCGAGCGTCGGTGGCGTGAGCCACAACCCAGCCGAGTTGACGCACGCCGAGGATTGCGAGCGAGGTGCCCGAGTGCTTGCTCGTGCACTTGAACTGCTCGTTTCCTAGTTCTCCGGCGGGCTCGAAGCACGCCACGGGTCGTCTGGATCCCTGGGGGTTGGGTGGCTCGGTTAGCGCTCGGTCGCGCTAGTGTTCGTCTCTATCCGTGCACGAGTATCGCAAACAGGAAGGTAACCACTATGAAGTTTGGCGCCAGTTTCGGCCCTGCACCGGCCACCGCATCACTGGAGATCGCTAAGGCCGCCGACGACAGTGGCTTCGATCAACTCTGGTGTTTCGACTCGCACGTCATCTGGCATGACTGGTGCACGCTCCTAGGCTGGCTCGTAGCGCAGGTCGAGAACCCCGAGATGCAGTACGGGACGATGGTCACGAATCCCATGACTCGTGACCCGATCGTCACTGCGAGCGCGTTCGCGACGCTGAACGAAATCACGGGCGGGAACATGATCTGTGGTATCGGGCGCGGTGACTCCGTTGTGCGGGCCATCAAGCGCAAGCCCGCGAACCTGGCGGATGTTGAGAACGCCGTTGAGCTCATCCGGACGCTCGCGAGCGGGGGGAGACTCGCGGTGGACGAGACGGAGGTTGACTTGCCGTGGGCGAAGGGCTTCCCGAGGCTGCCTGTCTACGTAGCCGGGTACGGGCCCAAGGCGTTGACGCTGGCCGGTCGGGTCGCGGACGGCGTCATCTTCCAGGTCGCGGATCCG
>JBAXFL010000042.1:0-17030 GCA_037139935.1 Thermoleophilia bacterium
GACATGACTCCATCCTCTCAAGGACTGGAGCCTGCAACATTCCCGGAGCGGTTCAGTCTCGCGGTCACGCGAAACGGTGGATCCCGGCTCAAGACCTAGATCGGCCTGGACGTTTCACCGGGCCAGACCCGGGCGGCCACGGGGGCCACCGCAAGCACAAGGAGGCCAAACGCGGTCTGCGGCGTCGAACCGTTGAGCATGCCCGGCACGACGAAGAGCGTCACGGGAATACACCACACGAGAAGCGAGGTAGACCACAGCCCAAGTGGAACGACGAGCAGTCCGAGGTAGTGCAGCCAGACAACGGGGCTGAGGATCAGCATCGCTACGACGACCCACCCGAGATCACGGCGACCAAGCCAAAGGACGGCCAACCCGGCCGCCAGGGTCACCACCCTCCCGAGGATCGGCGAACCACCGAGGTCACGGATCAACGCGTCGAGCGTGATTGCCTGGCCCGCCATCACCCGGTCTACCTCCCGCACGAAACGGAGGTAGTCGCCCGGAGAGATGTAGGGCAACGTGATCAGCACCCCGAACACCTGAATCGCGAGTGCAAGCCCGAGAGCCCGCCACCGCCTCGTCGCCGCGAGCCACACGAGGAGCGGCCAGGCGAAGAGCTTGACGCCGACGGCGAGCCCGACCCAGAGCCCCACCCTCGTGCGACCACGATCGTGCCAGGCTGCGGCGATCAAAACGGTCACGAGCACGGTGATGTTCGCCGTCTGGACGCTACCGACGGTCGTCGGCCAGATCAGCACGATCAGGAAGAGCCGCCAGTCGCGAACACCGAGGAGATGGAGGGCGAGAACGATGCCAACGATCTCGAGGGCCACGACGACAAGATGTCCGTTCGGCATCCACGCGAACGGCAAGAGCAGCCAACCGGCCAGCACCGTCCAGAGGAAGTGCCCTCCCTCCCCCACGTTCTCGATCACGAACGGGTTGACCCCCTTGATCAGCCCGCGGATCTCGGGACTCACGGTCTTGAAGTCCACGGCCAGATCGCCGCGGCGATGTGCCTCGCTGATGTTCATGACCGTGACCGCAAGCGCGAGAAAGGGCAGGAGGATCTGTTGCAGTGCTCGAGAGAATCCCGAGTTGCTGCGTCGAGGAGGCGACGCATTGCGGCCGGGCTGAGCGCGAACGCGACTGGTCTGCGGACCCGGCACGGTTCCCTCCAGCCTACCCGGCACTGTCGCTGGATCAGGCCCACTGTCTGCGAGAGACTTTCGGGTCAAAGCGCGCCCGAGAAGACAATCGAGCGACGGGAAAAGGCTGTCTTCCGAGTGAGAAACAGAGGACGGCCGGGGACGGAGTCGTGCATCATTCGCCGGCCCACTCCGAACCGGAGTCGGATGACTCGACAGCACGTCACGCGACCTAGGTGAAAAAAGAGTGTCGAGAGCAAAGCTCTACGAAGAGTGGCGTCACCGGCCATTCCGCGGATTCACCCCATGCCCCTACGGCGCCGGCGGCAGAGGGGGAAGCAGTTGCCCGGGAACCGCGACGGGTGCAACTGGCCCAGAACCGCCCGGCGGCAAGAGAGCGATCACGAGGGTGAGCGCCGCGATACCCAGCACACCGGCTGTCTGCCAGGCGGTGCCGTTCCCGGTTCCCGTGCCTATCACCATCAGCACGGGGAGCAGCCAGGCTGCCGAGAGGCGCGGTCTCAGCACCGCAACGGGTGCGAGTAGAAGGGCAAAGGAGTGCAGCCAGACGATCGGTGACGCAACGATCATGGCCGTGACCGCCAGGGCAAATGATCGCCGGTCGTCACCCCTCCGTCCGAGCACGATCGATCCCGCGAGAACGCCGAGTGCAACGAGAATACCGGCGAGACGGGCCAACCCGACCCCCGTACTCAGATCGAGGAACAGGGCCTTCACCGTATAGCTCTCCGCTGAAACAGCGCGGTCGAGGGTGCCAAGGCTTGACGGGTAGTCGAGAAGGCCGGAGAAGCCAAGCAACGCCCAGAGGATGATTGTCACGCCGGCGGAGACGGCGACGACGCCGATGGCGGCTGTCCATCTCCGTGTTGCCCCGAGCCAGACAACAAGCGGCCAGCAGATGATCTTGGCCGCAACCGCGAGTCCACCCCCTACCGATGCCATCTTCCAGCGGTCGCGGCCGTACCAGCAGATCGCCGTGGCGAGGAGGAGGAGGATCGTGACGTTCCCTGTCTGCACGGCCGAGAGAACGGAAGCCCAGAGGAAGCAGATGCCGAAACAGCGCCAGTCACGCACCCCGAGAAACCACAGCGAGGCCGGGACACACGCGATGAGGAGCGCCGCGAACACGATATTCGGTCCAGGTAGCACCACCAGCGGCATGAGGCCAAATGCGACAAGCGGCGGGTAACCGTAGGCTGGATACGGGGAGTCGCCCCGTGCAATCGCACGCGCCGCCGGAAGTAACGTCTGCTCGAGGTCGATCCCGAGGATTCCCTGACGGTATGCCTGCATGAGGAAGGGCAGGAGGACGACGACCGGCAGAACCACGAAGAGCGCAACCTCGAGAGAACGCCGTAGCAGGTTTGATCTCTCTCCTGACAGTCCGTGCGCAACCATGTGCGAATCGTAGGCGCACTCCCGGAACTCGGCTGTCACGCGGTAAAGGTCGCCCACTCTGTAACACTGAGTCCGTGCGCGTAGTCATCGCCGACGACCATCGACTCATGCTCAACGGCGTCCGCCGAGCGCTCGAAGCCGACGGCGATTTCGAGATCGTCGGCGAGACGCAGGACGGCACCCAGGTGATCGCGATCGTCACCGAGACCGTTCCCGACCTCGTTCTGCTCGACGTCCGCATGCCCGGGATGGACGGCCTCGCGTGCCTCGACGAGATCCACAAGCGCTTTCCCGAGATCAAGGTCGTAATGCTGTCCGCTTCGACGTCGCCCGAGTTGATCGCAGCGGCACGGCGGCGCGGCGCGAGCGCCTACCTCGCGAAGAGCGTCGAACCGGACGACCTGCCCTCGACGCTACGCCTGGTGTTCGAAGGGAGTGTGTGGAGGGGGGTCGAGGAGGCGGACGCAAACTCCGCTAGAGATACCTCGAATCTCGGACTGACCGGGCGTGAGACCGTTATTCTCCTGACACTTTCTCGAGGACTCTCGAACGGGGATATCGCGAAGGAACTGTGGGTCACGGAACAGACAGTGAAGTTTCACCTGACAAATATCTATCGGAAACTCGGCGCCAGAAATCGGACACAGGCAATCCGAATCGCCCAGCAGAACGGCCTCGTTGACAACCCGCTGCACGAGGAGGGTTGAGCCGGTCGCTGTTCAGGGCGGGGTGCGGGTGCGACCGCCCACGCAGGGCCCCGTTGCGCGCAGCCAGGGACGTTACCCGGCAAGCAGCAGGAGTCTCGTCGTCGCACCATAAGCTGGAGGCTCCGTATGCGCGCCACAGCCTGGAAGATCCTGCCCGCTCTCGCTCTGATACCCCTGCCGATCATCGCTTCCCTGGTGTTCTTCCAGATCGCGCGGTCGGATGACTCACTCGCGATCGACTTTCACAACGAACTCGACCCGGAGGCGTAGGAGTTGCTGAAGGAGCACAACCCGTTCGCCGCCGCAGCCGCGGGCCTACCACGTGGGTCGAGCCGCGTCTGGCCACCGTTTGCCGGCTCTCTCGCGATCCCCGCTTTCGACATACGCACCTCGAGTGTGATCGCGCCCGGCCCGGGAAGCGTCGTCCAGCAGGCTCGGGCACGCCGCTGAAGCCGCCGACAGCCCCGGTACATACCACCACAACCATGTCGCACTCCACATCAGACATCACAGCCCTGCCGGGCGCCCGGCAGGGGCTGCACCATCGAGTGCGGGAAGCAGCGGTCAACAACAACCTTCTCGTTGTCGCGACACTCGTGCTCGCGACCTTCCTGCTCGTGGTCGGTCGCACGCTCCTCGGCGTTGACAGCTGGCTCACGTTCATGTCGGGCCGGGAGGTCGCCCAGCACGGCCTACCGCATCACGAGACGCTGACGACGATACCGCTCGGAAGGACGTGGATCGACCAGCAATGGCTTGCACAGCTCGTGTTCTACGGCCTCGAGCGCGTCGGCGGACTCGGGCTCGCCGTCGTGTTCCACTCGCTCATGGTCAGCTCGGCGCTCGCCATCACGATGGTCGCATCGCGCGTCCGCGGCGCTTCGGCCCGGATGACGCTCCTCGCGGCTGTCGTCTGCCTGGTCGTCGCTCCGTGGTCATGGCAACTGCGCGCCCAGTCGATCGCCCTCCCGTTGTTCGCCCTCACTCTCGCACTCGTGGCGACTGACAGCAGGCTCGGCGCACGGCGCACCTACCTCGTCTTCCCCACTCTCGCATTGTGGGCCAACGTTCACGGATCGGTGATCCTGGGAGCAGCCCTGGTGTCGTTTGCGGGCGCGCTCGGCACCTTCGCGCTTGCTTTCCGCCCGAGAACGACAGGAACTCCGTGGTGGCGCCCGCTGCTGTTCCTGTCGGCGCCCTGGCTCTGCCTGCTCGTGTCGCCCTACGGCACCGACGTCATCGGCTATTACCGACTGCTTCTCGTGGACAGCCCCGTCTCGAAGTTCGTCACCGAATGGCAGGCACCCGGGCCGCACGGATACTTCCTCGTCTTCTTCGCCGTCGCTGCCGCCACGGTGGCGATCGTGGCGTGGCAGCACCGACAGTTGTCACGGTACGACATAGGCGTGCTTGCGCTGACGCTCGCGGGTGCATCTCGAAGCGTTCGCGCCGCGGTCTGGTTCTCGCTCGCAATGGCGATGCTCGTACCGCTCGCCCTCGACGGTGCTATCCACCCACGTCGTTCCTCGCCCGTCCACCGGCGACTCGCAGCCAGTCTGATGGGAACTCTGGCCGTAATCCTGGCAGCAACGACTCTCCTCATACTGACGCGTAGCGACGCCTGGTTCGAGCGCGGCTGGCCGGCGCGCGGCGCGCGCGCTAGCGTCACCGCGGCGCTAGCCTCGGACGGCGGGGCCATAGTGTGGTCGGGTGGCACCTACGCCAACTGGTTGCTCTGGAAGGAGCCCCGGCTTCGAGGTCGCGTGGCATCGGACGTTCGCTTCGAGCTCCTGACCGAGTCAGAGCTCCGCTCGACCGTTCGTTTCAACGCGTACAAGCCAGGGTGGCGAGCAACGTTGCGCGACTATCGGATACTCGTTCTCGACCGCCGCGAGAGTCCAGAGCAGGTGGAGGCACTTCGTCGCGAGCCCGGAACACACATCCTCTTCGCCGACAGGGCCGTTATTGTCTTGTCGCGCAAGGCCCTGTAAAGACCGGGGGGACGACGTACCAGAGCACGGTGCGTCGCAGGCCGTCAGCCCCGACCCAAGACGAGTCACTAACGCAGCGCGCGGATTCCTCAGCGGCAAGATCCAGGCATTGTTCTCGAAGGCAGCCCACTCGGTGCAGCCTGAACGCACTCAGCCTCGACGACCTCAGGCAAACTACAGAGGTCGTCAACGTCCAGTGTCCGAACTGGACATTAGCCCAGTAGACAGGAGGACGAGCGTACAACGAGAATGACGGAAGCACGGTAAGACCGTCGAACCGAAGTCATATTAATCTGGGGGGAAAGAGAAATGCACCTGTTCAACATGATCGTCGTCCGCACGCAAAATGCCTGGTTTGCAGCCCGAGACGAAGAGTCCGGCCAGACGCTCGTCGAGTACGCCCTCATCATCGCGCTCGTCGGGGTCGCCGCCATCGCAGCGCTTGGATTCCTCAGCGGCAGGATCCAGGCATTGTTCTCGAAGGCAGGCAGCTCCCTCAACTGAACGCACTCCGCCTCGACGAGCTGGACGCTGCGTCAACGCGCAGTGTCCAGCTCGCGGTTCAATCAGGAGGGAGAGCAGGAAAGCCAAAAGCGGGGCCGCAAGACGCTGGGGAGACAACCCCCTTTCATCTACTCTACGAGAGAAAAATGCACGCGCTCAACACCAATGAGAGGGACTCCGCACAATGGCCCATAGACTGGTAGAGAAGGTAACCGCATCACGCAGTGGTGCCATTGCCGTCGGAGTGGCGGTCGCCGTTATTGCGGCGATCCTCCTGATCATCTACGTCACGCGCTACCAGTCGAGCGTGGACTCGACAGCCGCAGCAGTACCAGTACTCGTTGCGAAGAACCTGATTCCCAAGGGAACTCCGGGAACCGCAGTCGCCACGAACGGGCTCTACCAGAGCACTTCGGTGCCGACAGACAAGGTGCAGCCAGGCGCGATCAGCGACCCCTCCGCGCTCAACGGCCGCCTTGCAATCGCCGACATCTACCCCGGGGGACAACTCACCCTGAACAACTTCACCGCCGAGGCCTCTGGCGCCCTCAACGCACAGATAGCCGGCAAGGAACGCGGCGTAACTCTCACGATCGATCCGGTTCGCGGAAGTCTTGCGCACGTTGCCACGGGAGACCACGTTGACATCTACACCCAGCTCACCCGCGACGGGAACCTCGTGATTCAGCTCTTCCGGGCAAACGTCCTCGTCCTCGAGTCCCCCGGGGCAGCAGGCGGCAACGTCGTTCTCCGCGTGGATACGGGCGACGCCCCCAACGTGCTCTACGCGTCAACGCAGGCCGTTCTGTACTTCGTGATCCGACCGGCAGCGGGTGCGGCGCCAACGGCGAAGAAGCTCGCAGACCTCTCAACGGTGATCGCAAGCAGCAGGGTCGGCTAAGCCGATGGCGGAGACCGTGCGCACGCTCGTTGCGGCTGACAGAGGCGTTGACATGCACGAGCTCGCAAACCTTGTCAGGAGTGACACGGTAATCAACGTCGTCGGGGTCGTGGACGGAATAGACGAGGCCCGGCGCACGCTAGAGGACAGCTCGTGTGATGTCCTCGTCGTCGCCTGTCAGGGGTACTCCGAGGCAGCACTGTCACTGATCGACGGCGCAATCAAGCAGGACGCCGACCGACCGGTGCTCGTGCTTGCCCGCGAAGCCCCGAGCGGCTTCGTCCGAAGCATCTTCGAGGCCGGCGCCGACGACATTTTGATGCTGCCACAGACCCCGGACGCGGTACGCTTCTCGATCCAGAAGCTGCTTGCCCGGAAGAGCCAGAAGACCAGCCGCAGAAAAGGTGGCCTGGGCCGCCTCATCTGCGTGCTCGGCCCGAAGGGTGGCGCGGGCAAGACCCTTGTCAGCGCCAATCTCGCTGTTGCACTCGCCGAAGCAGGCCAGAATGTCGCCATCGTAGACCTCGACCTCCAGTTCGGCGATGTCGGACTGTGCCTCGGACTCGGCCCGGAGCGGACGTTCTACGACCTCGCTCTCGCAGGTGGAACCCTCGACTCCCAGAAGCTCGAGGCGTACCTGACGCCACACTCCTCGGGGGTGCACGTGCTGCTCGCTCCGATCAGGCCCGATCAGGCAAGCTCTGTCTCGGTCGAGTTGATTCGCGATGTCTACTCGTTCCTGCGATCGACATTTGATGCCGTCATCGTCGATACACCACCCGGATTCACCGCCGAGGTGATCGCGACGATCGATGCATCGACCGATATCGTCATCGTCGGGATGCTCGATGCCGCATCGCTGAAAAATACGAAGCTCGGCCTCGAGACGCTCGAGTTGATGGGGTGCGATCCCCAGACGATCCGCATGGTGCTCAACCGGGCACAGAGCCAGGTCGGGATCACTCAGGCCGACGCAGCAAAGGTGCTTGGTCGCCAGCCCGACATCTTCATCCCGAGCGACCGGGAAATACCGCGCGCAGTCAACGAAGGAATGCCAATCCTCATCACAAAGCCAATGTCGGAGGCCGCTGCTGCCTTCCGCCAACTAGCGAGCCTCATTATCGACAGTGATGTCGCCACGCTCGCGGCAGGGCAGGATGAAATGCCAGCCGCCCAAGGGCGCCGACGCATATTTGGGAGGAACAACTGATGGAACTCCATGAACGCCTCACAACAACCCAAAAGACTGCGCCCCAGGGAGTCCGCGAGCCTTTCGCTGAACTGAAAACCCAGGTTCACCTTGCAGTGATAGGCGACCTCGGGCCGCAACTCTTCAACGTCTCGATGGACCCGACGGTACTCCGCGAGCGGGTCATCGTTGACATCCGGCGACACCTTGCGGGCGAGACCACGCTATCGCGCGACGACCGAGAGCTACTCAGCAAGGAGATCGCGGACGACATCCTTGGCTACGGGCCTCTCGAGAGGCTCCTCGGAGACGACTCGATCACGGAGATCATGATCAACGGCCCCGAGGACATCTGGATCGAGCGCCAGGGCCGCCTGTACGAGACGACCGTGCGCTTCAACGACGATTCGCACCTGCGGCGGATCATCAACAAGATGGTCGTGCAGGTCGGACGCCGTGTGGACGAGTCGTCGCCCATGGTCGATGCGCGACTCCCTGACGGCAGTCGCGTGAACGTGATCATCCCGCCTCTTTCTCTCTCGGGCTCACTGGTCACGATCCGCAAGTTCCCGAAGACGCGTCTGACGCTGGAAGACATGACGAACAAGGCGACGTTATCCCGGGAGTCGGTCGAATTCCTCGAGCTCTGCGTCCGGGCCGAGTTGAACATCCTCATCTCCGGAGGAACGGGTAGCGGTAAGACGACGCTGCTCAATGCCCTCTCGGCTGCGATTCCCGAGTCGGAACGGATCGTCACGATCGAGGATGCGGCCGAGTTGCAACTGCATCAGGATCACGTGCTCCGTCTCGAGTCACGACCCAAGAACATCGAAGGCGAGGGCGAGATCCCGATTCGTGAGCTCGTTCGCAACGCGTTGCGCATGCGACCTGATCGGATCATTGTCGGCGAGGTACGCGGCGAGGAGGCGCTCGACATGCTCCAGGCGATGAACACCGGCCATGACGGGTCGATGTCCACGGTGCACGCCAACTCACCCCGCGACGCTCTGCACCGCATCGAGACCATGGTCCTGATGGCGGGCTACGACCTTCCCGTGCGAGCAATCCGACAGCAGCTCTCGTCGGCGCTCGATCTGATCGTGCAACTCGACCGGTTCGAGGACGGCTCCCGCCGCATCTCACAGATCACCGAGGTGCAGCGGATGGAGTCCGACGTGGTCACCCTGCAGGACATATTCGAGTTCAAACTGGAGTCTATTGCGGAGGATCGCAAGGTCACCGGCGGTCTCCGGGCGACGGGCCTGCGTCCCCTGTTTCTCCACAAGTTCGAGAAATACGCGATCGAATTGCCGGCCCACATCTTCAGTGCTACGCCGGGTGCACACTCCGACATGGCAAAAGAATACCGTTGACCAAACGGCGACAACGGGCACGAGCATGTGCGGCCGCCGTGCTCGCCGTCACGGCCCTCGCCGCCGCGGGAGCGACGCGGGCCGAGAGCGCGTCCGGTATTCAGCTCACGGAGGCTACCGAGTCGCACTTCCCGGACATGGCATTCGTCGTGTCGTTTCCCGAGAAGCAGTCGATTACAACGGCACAGATACGTGTCACCGAGAATCGCAAGCTGGTTCAGGACCTCAGTATCACGAAGCCGGGTTCGGAGGGATTCGCCGTCGTTCTCGTGATCGATGCCTCGAACAGCATGAGGGGCGCCCCGATCGCGGGCGCGGTTGCGGCGGCTCGAGCGTTTGCCGCGCGTCGGACTCAAGGCCAGCAACTAGCGATAATCGCCTTCAACAGCAACACCACTGTCATGCTGCCTCTCACCGCCGATGCGACTGCTATTTCCGCGGCGCTCGCCCGGAAGCCGCCCCTCGATTCCGGCACTCATATCTACGACGCCCTTGCACGTGCGAGCACCTTGCTTACCGACGCCGGAGTGTCAGCAGGGTCGATCGTGCTGCTCTCCGACGGTCAAGATGTCGGGAGCACGGTCGACCAGGCGACCGCAATCTCCGGCCTCAAGGCCGCCAGGGCACGGGTCTTCGCGGTCGGACTGAGCTCACCTCAATTCGCACCGGATGCCCTTGAGGCGATCGCTACAGAGACGTCCGGGGACTACACCGAGGCACCCAATGCAGCAGCGCTGAAGGAGGTGTACTCACAGCTCGGCTACACGCTTTCAAACGAGTATCTGCTCCGCTACCGATCACTCGCGGGGCCTGGCGAGAAGACCCTCGTCTCCCTTCGGATTCAGGGCACCCCCGGCACTACACCTCTGGTCTACACGACGCCCCCGCTACCAACGACAGCGCCGACCGGGGGTGCCTCCTGGTGGGACAAGGTCATCCAGTCTCCGATCATGTTCGTCGTCGTCATCCTGCTCATCGTCTGTCTGCTCGGCTATGCCGTATTCCGTATTTTGTATCGACCCGACCTGGAACTTACGCGCCGTATAGGCCAGTTCGTCACCCTGCCGGCGGATCGCGACGATGCAAAGGCAAAGGAACGCAAGACAGAGGTTGCAGCGACTCTCGCATCCGAGGAAAGAAGGAGTAAAGAGGGCCGCTGGCACCGCCTGGAGACCGAAGTTGAAATCGCGCAGATCACCACACCTCTGCGGACGATCGCTCTGCTCACGGTGGTCGCCGGCCTCGTTTTCGGCGTCGTCGTCGCGATCCTGATCGGCTCACCCGTCGGACTCCTCGGAGCGCTCGCCGCCCCACTCGTTACACGCTCACTGATCACCCGAAGGATTGCGCGAGTCAGGAGCACCTTTGCGAGTCAACTCCCGGACAATCTCGATCTCGTCTCCTCGGGGCTCCGCTCGGGCAAAAGCTTCACCAACGCTCTCGCCGTCTGTGTGAACGACGCCTCCGAGCCGTCGAAGGCCGAGTTCAGTCGCGTTATCTCCGACGAGCAACTCGGCGTGCCGGTGGACGAGGCACTGCACGTCATAGGCCGCCGGATGGAGAGCAGGGATGTCGTCCAGGTCGCGCTCGTCGCAAAACTCCAACGGGATGCCGGGACGAATGCCGCCGACGTACTCGACCAGGTGTCTGCCAACATCCGGTCGCAACTTGAGTTGCGGCGGCTGGTCGCCGGGTTGACGGCCCAGGGTCGAATGGCTCGATGGATTGTGACGCTGCTTCCCGTCGCTCTCTTCATCGCCATCTACATCGTCAATCCCGGCTATCTCACCCCCCTCTGGGCTAACCCAATCGGTATCTTCGCGCTCATCTGCGCGGGGATCATGGTCGTGGCCGGGTCGCTCATCATCAAGCAGATCGTCGAGATCAAGATCTAGTCCCGTGAGCGCGTTGATCTTCATTGTCGGCCTCATCCTCCTCGGGGTTTCCGTCGTGCTCATCATCAAGGCGGTCGCGGCTCCGCGCGACGGCAGGCAGGACGTGGCTAGCCAGATCGGTGCCTACGGCTTTCGCGGCGTCTTCTTCGACAACAAAAAGGGCGGCAAACGCGATGCGTTGTCGCTCACCGCGATACCAAACTCCCTCGGGATCTGGATCAGTCACCGCTTCGGCACCCGGCGGGAAGCGGACGTGCAGCAGCGCCTCGTCAGCGCCGGCTGGTATTCGATGACCCCGGCGACGCTGATGGGGTGCAGGCTCATCGCCTCCGTCGTCGCGACGTTCGGCTTCCTGCTACTTGCGGCCACCTCGGGGCCGCGCACCAGCATCTCTGTGCTCGGGATCATCGTGGCTGCACTGTTTGGCTGGTATCTACCCTCGCTCATACTCAACCGGAAGACGATGAACCGACATCACACGGTCGACCGTGAGTTGCCCGAGTTGATCGACCTGCTCGTTGTCACCGTTGAGGCGGGGATCGGCCTGAACGGCTCGCTTCGCATGGCCGCAGAGGAACTCGACGGCCCCCTTGCCCAGGAGATACGCCTGACACTGCAGGAGCAAAGCATGGGCCTCTCAATGGTCGAAGCGCTCGGCAACCTCGCAGGCCGCGCAGACACACCCGGCATCAAGTCGTTTGTGCGGGGTGTCACCCAGGGAGAGGCGCTCGGTGTCTCCATTGCCCAGATTCTTCGTAACCTCGCCACCGAGCTGCGCCAGAAGCGCAAGGCTCAGGCCGAGGAACTCGCACAGAAAGCGCCGATCAAGATGCTGTTCCCGCTCATCTTCCTGATCTTCCCGGCGATGTTCGTCGTCCTACTGCTCCCTGCGTTACTCCAGATTTCGAAGTCTTTCGGCAGCTGATGCATGAGCCGGCGCCGCGGAATCCTGACGCTGCGCCGCGATGACGGCCGCATCATCTGTGAGGCCGTCACCGTAGCCGACCGCTCCCTGCAGCGTGTACGCGGTCTGCTCGGCCGCCGAACACTTCCTGCCGGTGAAGGGATCACGCTCCGCCCTGCCTGGTCGATCCACACGGCCTTCATGCAGTTCCCCATCGACGTCGTGTTCGTCGACGCCGAGCAGGTCGTGATAGGCATTGAGCACGGCCTGCGCCCGTTCAGGGCGGCCTCGTGCCGCGGTGCCCGCGAGGTCGTCGAGCTCGCGGCCGGCGAGTGCGAGCGGTACGGCCTCGAAACGGGCGACCGGATTGCGTGGGCAGCACGCTCCATCGTCAACACGATAGTCGCGCGCGAAAACCCCGGACTCCGGGCAACGAGCCGCGCTACAGTACTCATCATAAGCGCCGATCAGCGCTTCATCAAGATTGCCCGCTTCCTTCTCGAGTCACGTGAGATCGCGGTCGGAAATCAGACAATGTCCCAAGTGTTCTCCCAGTCGCTTGCCGATGTCGATCTCACTGCCGTTCTCATCGACGCAGGAACAAGCCTCGGTGACGGCTTGCGCGTGCTGAACGTCACCCGTGCCCAACGACCCGAGTTGCAGGTCGTGATCGTCGCGGAGTCCACGAGCAAGAACACTCCGGCAAGCGTACGGGTGTACGACAAGTGGAACGAGATGGAGGCCGTGATCCAAGCGATCGAGCAGGCGATCGCACCTCTAGAGACCACGGCCCGATGATGCGCCAGGAACGAGACAGCTGACCTGCACGCCGGTTCGCGAGGCGGCGACTGATGCGCGAGCGCAACCCAGGGGTCTCGAGAGTCGTTGGCGCAGGACATATCCAGGTGGTTTGGAAAGAAAGTCCGCACAGTTCATCGCATGCCGACCTCGCGTAACGTTCCTGTCAGGCCTGATCCGGTGCTCAAGGATGTGCTAGCGGCTACCGATGGATGAATGATGAACACGCATTTCGCAGGACGCTCGCCCGAGAAGGACGAGGAGAGAGGGACCCGGAAATCAAGATGAGATTGTCGAAACCGAGCAGCTAAATGGCCGTGCTTGCGGGCGTAAAGTCCAGCGCAGACGAGGCTATTGCGTTCTTACGCCTTGAAACGCTGGGAGGTACAGATCAGGCTGGGGCAACCCAGCTCGATCGCCTCCATGCGTTCCTCGAGAGCGGTGCGCCCGAACACGTGCTACTCCTCCTCGCCGCCGCGCGGGCGCGAGCCGCGCAGATCGCATCCGCAGGCGGCGGGAACAGCGCGAGTGAGACGGTGGCGGCGCAGGAGTACGCAGCCGACGTTCTGGCTCATCTTGCCGCCGAGGGCGAACTCGATCCCATCGACACACGGATTGCGGCCAGAGCACTGGGCGAGACAACCGCGACGCCGTATGCCGCCACATATATCGGCCTGTTCCTCCGCACCGTCTCGAGCCCCGTGCTGCTCGAGTTGCCACCCGTCGTCGCTGCAGAGATCCAGCTACGCCTACTGTTGCACCTCGACGTCGCCGCAGAGGTCTCGCTGTGGCGCCGGGCAGAGGACGGCGATATCGAATGCCTCATCTCACTCGGCGCCGACCCGACCGATCGGAAGGTACGTAACGCCGCGAAGGCGGCGATCACAGGCCGTGCCCGAATCAGTCTCGTCGCACGCTCTGATCTCGGCTCTGCGGCCGTCCATCGCTTCGGCTCCCCGGATGCGGCCGTCGTGGCTCTTCCTCATGGCGACCACGGGCGCCACATACGCGCCTACCTCGACGGGGTTGCTTCTGCGCTTGCACCGGTGCTCGAGCGGGAGTTGCTTCTCGAGCGCAACATCAAAGGTGAAAGGGCTCTCACAGGCGCCGCAGAAAGTCGCCTCACGCGTCTCTGCTTCGACCTGCACGACGGGCCCATCCAGGATGTGCTCGTTTTCGGCACCGAACTGCGTGAGTTGCGCGATCAGGTCTATCCGTTTGTACTCGACAGTCATCGCGAACTCACAGCGGGACGCTTTGACGATCTCCTCGCCCGGGTCGTCGAACTCGACCGGCAACTGCGCGAGACGGCGCACTCACTCGAGTCGAGGAGCATCGTGTCGCGGCCGCTCGCCGAGATCCTTCACCGCGAGGTCGAGGGATTCACACACCGCACCGGTATCGAAGCCTCCGCCAGCGTACGCGGCGACCCCGAGACGCTCAGCGGCCAGCAGCGTATCGCGCTGTTCCGGGCTATCCAGGAGTCGCTCTCGAATATCCGCGAGCACAGCGGCGCAACGACCGCCACCGTTCACCTCCATGTGCGCCGCAGCACCGTGGACGTACGCGTGATCGACGACGGCCGCGGCTTCGAGGTGAGTCAGGTGCTGCAGGATGCCGCAGAACGCGGCCGCCTGGGTATCGTCGGGATCGCCGAACGCGTGCGGATGCTCGGTGGGTCCTTCAACGTAGAGAGTCGTACCGGCGGCCCCACCACGGTGCGATTCTCGCTGCCTCGCTGGGAGCCGTTCGCGGCCGTCACCGGCAAACAGGGCTGACCGAACCTCGAACGACACGTGTGGTGTGCGGATCCGGGATCAGGCCTTCTGTGTCCCACGACGGGTCTCGAACTTGCGCACTCCACCCTGCCTCCCTGGCGACCGGCCTCCGAGAGCACGGAACCCGTGCGGGCTCAACCTGGAACCAGGCTCAGCAGTCGGCACTGCCGGAGCAGGAATCACGACTCGCAGAGTCAGCCGACCGACTAGTATGCCCTCGCCGGTCAGTGCAGCCAGTGCCCTCAACGCGCGGTCGTAGACGAAAGGCTTCCTTTGAAAAAGAAGAGTCGCCGTACCTTTCTGAAGTCGGGGATCGTAGCCGCAGGCGCACTGACCCTGGGTCGTGAAGCCTCTGCGCAGATCACTCCTACGAACGCCCATATCCACGCCTCGATGAGGAGCGCTGAGCCCTTCGACCCTGCGAAGGAGCCAGAGCGCGTGCGAAAGAGCTTTTACGACCTGACCGATGACGAACTGCGTAATCTCTGCCGCGCCATAGGGTATATGCGCAGCAACACTCCTCTGGAGAGTCCCCTCAACTGGGAGAACTACGCCAGAGATCATGCGTTCCATTGCACCGAGGCGAGCGCGGAGTATCCCGCAGTCCACTGGAGCTGGAACTTCCTTCCGTGGCACCGTGGAGACCTCTATTTCCTCGAGCGCATCCTCGCCAACATCCTGACGACGCAGTTCGACATCGACGGCTCGAAATTTGCGTTGCCCTACTGGGACTGGTCGGTGCACCAGGAAATACCGAACACGAGGTTACGCAAGCAGAAGCGGCTTGCCAGTCCGCTCTTCGGATATGACCTGTCGCAGGAGAATATGGTGAACCCGGATACTCTCGGTTTCGACAACACTGCCCTGTATGACGGGAGCCGCGGCCCGACGATACAGAATCCAAAAATGAATCCTGCAAAGGAACGAACCAGGGATTCCAGGGAACATGTCAGGCAAACCATGTATTACATGAGCCCCGGTTATGTCTCGCTTATGCTCGCGGCCCCGTTTGAGGTGTTTGGCGGCAAGCCCGTGACAGATCGCCAGACGGGGCAGGGCTTGCTGGAGCAGGGCCCACATAACAACGGACACGACTGGGTCGGGACGAGAATCGGAAAGAACCGAACTATGGGAACCCTACGTTCAGCGGCTAGTGATCCAATATTTTATCTTCACCATGCAAACATTGATCGGATCTGGAGTCTGTATACGCAACCTCAGCCCGACCCGGCCGGACCGTGGGGCGTCCAGCAATACACGTTCCTCGACACGGACGGCTCACCAATTGTCCAGAGCGTCCAGAACATTGTCGAGAATACGGCCAATGTGAGTTATGCGTCCAGCGGCAAGGCATTTTCGGTGAGGAAGCCGTCAAAGGTCGCAGCGACGACGACGGCGATTGCGAGAACCATGAAGTCTGATCCGATAACTATTCCCGTCCCCCGCGCTCTCTTCGGGCAAGGGGAAATGCTGCTCGACATACGGACGGGGCCGATTACTCATGTCGGGAAATACACGGTGAGGATCTATGCGGGGAAACAGCTTGTCGGTCAGTTACAGATGCTCGACGGAGAAAACCGGTTGCAGCACAAGAGCCCGTTCATGACGCACACCTTCAGCCTGCTACTGACGAAGCTTCCCCCCCGTGGGAGCTCGCTGACTCTGGTGCCTCCCAAAAAGGGATTCAAGATCCTGCTCAAGTCGTTTCGCTACCGACCGCTCTGACAGACGTGGAGGCCCCTTCCGACTGCGACGCGTCTGGGAGTGCAATGACCTGACTCCTCTGATGGAGCGCCGTGAGGGCCGATACGGGTACCCCTGCTGCCAACCTGACTCCAGGCTATCGGTGGTTGACGTCGATGCCCAGAATGCCCCAGTCGGACGAGTCGGAAAGAGTGGCCGACACGCTACCGGGTCATCTTCGAGGAGATTTCCTTGCTTGACCTTTGATTGTGGCACCACCGCCCTCCGAGGCATCAGGGTGGCGCCGCCTCGAACCGCATCCATTCGCCGTCGATCAACCGCTTCACGAACGCGCCCAGGTCATCCTGGTACAAGCGGGTATCGCCACGTACCTCGAGAAGGAACTCCAGGTCAGGGTCGATCTGTGCCTGCCGGCCTTCACGCACCATGACAGCGAGGCGCCAGTGCTCCTGCAGCTCGATCCTGAGCTTCAAACTGGTTGAGCCCACTCTATCCATCGTCTGCGACCCTATTCCCTTTCTCCTCACCACACCCCGACGGTGAGCGATGAACGAACTGAACCGGGTTTCATGCTGGCTGTTTGGTTTGAGTCTCGGCCTGCTGGCCTGAGCTTTCTTGCTGACGATAGTGGATCTCTTCGTGCTCGGCCGGTGGGATTTGCCCGTGGGCTTCGAAGAGGCGGCGGTGGTTGAACCAGTCGACCCATTCGAGGGTGG
>JBAXFL010000043.1:0-16561 GCA_037139935.1 Thermoleophilia bacterium
GCAGCGGGTGTCAGGTCTCGCCGTGCCGGGCCCTTCGCGGGCGACGGCCATTCGGGCGGTGCAGGGTGTGACCCTCAACGCTTGGTCGGCTGAAGGCGTTTCGACAACACAGTGAAAGCCGGCGTCATCGCGTACGGCAGTTAGTAGAAGACCACGAGCGTGGCGACAAAAAGCACTGTCGCCATGCTGGGCCAATACACCAACTGGGGCAGCAAGTTCTTGCGCCAGTGGATGAAGCGCCCCCCGTTCCCGGTGGCGAAGAGAAGGGAGTTCACCGCCACGAACAGCAGTGCCACGTAGAGCACGAAGTAGGCGTAGTCCGGATACACGATCTCCTCTGCATCGAGGGTGTTTCGCAAGTTGTTATGCGAGAGAAGCGTCACGAACATCAATGCCAGTACCGAACTCAGAGCTGCCTGGACATAAAAGTTGCCGGTGGAGCGCCCTGGCACCTCCTCTTGAGCCGGGTGATGCGCAGCCGGATGTTCGCTATCCCACAGCCGTAATCTCATACCGGGCGGCACCTTTCGTGGCGAAATGAACAGGGCAAATTCGGATGCCCGGGTAGCCATCAGATGGACTGCGAACAACAGCAGCGCAATGACGATCAACACCATCAACTGCGAAACGAATGGATCAAGGAACTTTCGATTCAGGTGGACTGTGAAGACCAACTCGGGAAACTCGGTCTGGCGACTGAAGTTGGGGATGCCAAAAGTTGAGTTGGTCGTGTCGAGTGAGTATCCGAATGAGCTTGCGGTGATCTGGAACTGAGCGGTTTGGATCTGCGGGGACAGACCCGGGTGGGCGATGGGCACGATCAGGTCGTACTCCGCCAGGTCGGGTACCAGCACGATGGGTCTGACGATATCCCTGTGGGACAACCGCAGGCGAACGTCCATCCCGTCGAACGGATAGGTGTCGAGTTTGCGTTCCGGCTCGAGCACCACGGTAAACCTCCATCCGATGGTTCTCGTGTCTCCATCTTCGATCTCGTATGCCCGTGCGAATTGTGGCGGTTCGATGGCATCAGGAAAGACAAACCCCGGAACCTCACCCTCGGGAACCCCGTTGGCATAGCGCTGCCAGACCGTGCCTGACATGCGCCACCCATGGATGCTTTGGCCGCGTGCGACCGTCTGCACAAAAATCCCGGCCAGGACGGCGTGCGGCTCGAGATCTGGTGCGACAGACGCCACGTAGGAGAAGTACTTGTCTACTTGCTGACTCAGCTGCCCGAGGCCTCGATCCACCGCGAAACCTTGGGGGTTGGCCGTTTGCTCGGCCACTCCGGCCGGAACTTCTACCAATGATCTATTCAGCACCCAGATAGCGCCGGTGCCGGCGCATGGCACTGCAGTAATGATGAACGTTATAAGCCAGATGCGCCAGTTGCCCCGCAGTCCAACCAACGCCAGCACAATCAGAAGGCAGGCGATACCGACGAAAACGAGGCAGAGAATCGCGATGTTGTAGTGGTATGAAGTCCGGTCGCCGGCGAGCACCACCTTTTTGATCGCGACGAACCCCAAGACCCAGTCAGCTGTCGGAATATCGGCAGTGAAGAGCCAGGCAGGCTGTCCTGTTAACTCGTCTTGGTACTCGACAGGCGCGGCTTCCCGGGCGCTCGTCCTTTCGATAACGGCGATAGCAGCCTCGTTGCCGTTCTTCTTGGCGACCTCGGCAAAGCTCGGAGCCTCGGCACCACGCCAGTAGGACTTGTGGGGGTGAGTGACGAAGCCGCCGTTTTTATTGCCGGATGGATGTTCAGGATAGGAGCCACTCCGAGAAACGATGAACCCGTACCCTGACCCTCCAAGCTCCGACCAACCGAAGCTTCGGTTGATGGTGTCGAGCTGTATCGAGATGATGATCGCCCCCGCCGGACCGCCGCCGGGTGGGGCCTCCGGTCCGTAGAACCTCCCCGTGTACACCGCAACCATGCGCTTGGTGGTGCCGCCAAGATAGGGCGGCACCCAGGTTGTACCCCCCGCCATGGCGCGCCGCCACCAGTGTCCTTTCGGCTCTGCCGGGTCCTCGTAGTCGTAGGTGATCTCGCCCGGTTGTATGACGCCGCCGGGCCGGGTGTCGTAGTGATTCGGATCTGCGGGCGCACTGGGCAGCCGGCGATCGTAGGTAATGCCAACCCCCCAGAGGCTCGGGTGGGCCGCCAAAAGAGCTTTGGTTGCCTTGCCCGCGTTCGACGAGTTGACCTTGCCGCTGTTGAGTTGTGAGAGCAGCTTGTTGCCACTTTCCTGCACTGTGATGAGGAGCTTGTCGATGGCTTTGGCAGCGTCTTTTGCCTCAACACGAGCCAAAGCCTGAGCATCCCGAACGTTGGCTCTATCGTGCGCACGGCGTTCGAGAACGAGCCATCCGGCAAGCAACAGTGAGAGGACGCTGAGCGCGACCAGCAACAGTGCCAGAGTACGGATTCTGCCCATCTGCGCCCCTTACTCTATCCCGCGGGGTCGGCCCGCGCCCGCCACCCGGTGGAACGGTACGGCAGCGTCGAGGACATCGCCGCAGTTGCCGCCACTCCGTGCACCGACGAGAACAGCTTCCTCACCGGAGCCCTCGTCGCGGTGCACCGCAGCTACACCGCGGCGTGACGAGAGCGTCGAGTAGTACCGCTGCATCTCGGCGTACCGCCACCGGATAGGCTCATCAGCGTAAAGGGCGGCTCCTCGACGAGAGAGCCGATGTCGCGGAGGAGGGAGGGTTCAGGTGCCAGGAGACCTCAACGGTGGTTCGATCCCCTTCAGCCGGGCGCCGCAGAAGCCCGTCCAACTCGATGATGCAGCGGTGCTCCTCGATCCGCACGACGACGTGGCGATTGCCAAGGCCCAGCTTGCTCCAGGGACAGTGCTGGTTCTCGCCAACGGACACATGGTGCGGGTGGGGCAGGCGATTCCCTCGGGGCACAAGGTTGCTCTTCGCCCGATTCCGGTGGGCGAGCCGGTTCATCGCTACGGCCAGGTGATCGGTTCGGCCAGCCGTGCGATAGAGGCAGGAGGGCACGTCCATAGCCACAACCTTGCGGTCGGAGAGGTGATCCACGACTACGCATTCTGTGAGGAATTACAGCCGGTCGAACTCGCGCCCGAAGCGCAGCGCCGTTTTTTTCTCGGCTTTCGCCGCCCGGATGGTCGGGTCGGTACCCGCAACTACGTCGCCGTGCTTGCGTCGGTGAACTGCTCGTCCTCGGCGACGGTGGCGGTCGTCGAACGGATCGAGCGCTCCGGTGTGCTTGCCGACTTCCCGAACGTCGACGGTGTTATCGGCCTGCCGCACAAGGGGGGCTGCGGCGCCCACATCGGCTCCTCGGCGCTGCAGCAACTGCAGCGAACGCTGGCGGGAACCGTGCACCACCCGAACGTCGCGGGGTACGTCGTCCTCAGCCTCGGCTGCGAGGTCAACCAGCCGGCCGACATGATCGAAGGAACCGCGATGGGCGAGGACGCGCCGCTCGTGATCACGATTCAGGAGGACGGTGGCTTCGCGACGACCGTCGATCAGGGTGTCGAAGCCGTGCTGCGGCTGCTGCCGCTGGCAAACCGCTTCGAGCGGGAACCGCTGCCGGCGTCCGAGCTCGTCCTCGCGCTCCAGTGCGGCGGCTCGGACGGCTGGTCGGGCGTGACCGCAAACCCGGGGCTCGGGAAGGCATGCGACCTGCTCGTGCGCCAGGGCGGTACGGTCGTTCTCGGCGAGACGACGGAGATCTACGGGGCCGAGCACCTCCTCACCCGCCGGGCTCGCAACCGGGAGGTGGGCGAGCAGCTCATCGAGCGAATCCACTGGTGGGAGGAGTACACCGCCATGTGGGGCGCCTCGATCGACAACAACCCGAGCCCCGGCAACAAGGCGGGTGGCCTGACGACGATCTACGAGAAGTCGCTCGGTGCCGTCGCGAAGGCCGGTTCGACGCCACTCAACCAGGTTGTCGGCTATGCCGAACGGATCACGGAGCGGGGGCTTGTGCACATGGACACGCCGGGGTACGACCCCGTCTCCGCTACCGGGCAGGTCGCGGGCGGCTGCACGCTCGTCGCATTCACGACCGGACGGGGCTCTGCCTTCGGTTTCAAGCCGGCTCCGTCACTCAAGATTGCGACCAACACCGAGCTGTACGAGCGGCAGAAGCCCGACATGGACATCGACGCGGGCAAAGTCCTCGCAGGAGTAAGCCTCGACGAGCTCGGTGCGGAGATCTTCGAGGAGCTCCTCGCCGTCGCCTCGGGAAAGCCAACCAAGAGCGAGCTCGCCGGCATCGGCACCGAGGAGTTCAACCCCTGGCTCCTCGGCGCCACGCTCTGACGAGCAGGCGCTCGTCGCGCCGCGACTCCTACTCGGCGCGGGCAGCCCAGAGCAGGCCGTGGGTGCAGCGCTCGCGCACCGGAGCAAGCGCAACGCCGTCCGCGTCGATCGTCGCGAATCCCGTCGTGCGTGGGAGCGGAGTCAGGTCTTCTTCGGGCCACCTCCTCTCCTTCGAGACGAACACAACCGGCCTTCCTCTCGGCACCGGTCGGCTCTCGCGATACCGACTGCTGAGTAGCATCCCCTGATGCCCCAGGCTGCGATCGTCGGTGACCTCGTCCTGGACATTGTCGCGGGGGCGCCTGCGCGGCCCGGTGGCGCGGTCTGGTATTGCGCTCGGGCGCTGAGCCAGATAGACCCGGACGCGGACGTCGTGCTCGTCTGCCGCTCGGCCCCCGAGGATCGCGAGGCTCTCGTCCCCGAGCTCGAGAAGTTCGGGTTCCCGGTGCACTGGCAGGCTGCGCAACAGACGACGCGATTCTCGTTTGACTACGAAGGCGACAGGCGGATCATGCAGATAGACGCACTCGCCAACCCGTGGACGGCGTCCGACATCAATCACTGGGCCGGGGAAGCCATCGGAGATGCACCCTGGGTCATCGTAGGCGCACTCACCCGTGCGGACTTCCCGCTCGAGACGCTCGCCGCGCTCACCGGCCGCGGCCACCGGCTGGTACTCGACGCGCAGGGCCTCGTCCGCCGTGGCCGACTCGGCCCGCTCGTCTGTGACGGATCGATCGAACGCGAGATCCTCGGGCATATCACCGCTCTCAAGCTCAACGACGAGGAGGCCGAGGAGCTATGCGGCGGCACCGACGAGGCCTCGCTGCGATCGCTCGGTATCCCCGAGATCGTGCTCACGCTCGGGTCGGCGGGTGCGGTGATCATCTCGGGTGAGGTCATCACCCGCGTCGATGCAGTGCCGATCGACGGTCCGGTCGATCCGACGGGGGCCGGTGACTCCTTCCTCCTCTCCTACGCCGTCGAGCGCCAGCGCGGAGCCACCGCGCACGAGGCCGGCCTGATCGCCAGCCGCTTTGTCTCGACGATCATCGCCCGCTGATGGAGGCTCTGGTCGCGACCGCGCTCGGCTGTGTTCGCGTCGATCTCGAGACGGGCGAGGGCGAGCTCGTCGAGGACGAACAGCCGTCTGTCGGCACGTCCGGCATCTCGCTGCCGCTCCTGATCGCTGCCGATCAGGCGGGAGAGCGGGTCGCAGCCGTCGTAGACCGCCGCCCACCGCTCGTCCTCTCCGACGACGGTGGCGCAACGTGGGCGGAGGCCGGTGGTGGGCTCCCTGCCGGCACAGCGGTCGCGATCTGCCCGGGAGACCACGACCTGTTGCTGTTCTCGTCGGAGTCACGACTCTTCCTCTCCGAGAACGGCGGGCGGTTCTGGCGTGCGCTCGACCTGGAGCTGATCGGCATCACCGCTGTCTCTTTCTCGTAGGCTTGGCGGACACACCCATCAGAAGGAGCAGGAGATGAGCGGGCTGGACGATCTGGTCAGGGGCACGTCGAGCGGCAAGGGTGGTGGCCTCGGCGACCTGCTCGGGAGCCTCGCGGGAAGCAGCAGCCCCGAAGGCGGGCTCGACGACATCATCGGCGGGCTCACGGGTGCCGGCAACTCGGGAAGCCAGACCGGCGGGATGGGTGGACTGTTCGGGTCCCTGCTCCCCGCGCTCGGCGGGATGCTCGCCGGAGGCGGGCTCCAGCAGGTTCTCTCCGGGTTCGAGGCCAACGGTCTCTCCGCTCAGGCCGATTCCTGGGTCGGTACCGGCGCGAACCAGCCGATCAGCGGCGAGGACGTACGCAAAGCTGTCGGCAACGACGATCTCGCAAAGATTGCAGCACAGCTCGGCGTCTCGGAGGACGCGGCCGCGGATGCTGTAGCCCAGATCCTCCCCACCGTCGTGGACAGCGTCTCACCCGAAGGGCACCTTCCCCCCGACAGCGAGCTCGAGTCGGCATTCGGTGAGCTCGAGAAGCGCGGAGAAGGAACCCCGGCCACCGGCTGAAGCCCGGCCACCAGCCAGGGCCCTACGGCACCTGGAACTCGCCACGGGCAACCGTGACGGCCTGGCCGCCCACCTCGACGCGGTCGATCAGCCCATCGCCGCCCTCGGCACGGGCGTAGAGCGTTGACGGCCTGCCGATCGCCGTCCCCTGCGAGATGACGATCTCTTCGCCCCACCCGATCCTTCCGTGCCGGGCGAGATGACAGGCGATAGGGCCCGCCGCCGAGCCGGTCGCGGCATCCTCCCCGTCCGACCAGAACATCCGTGTCGTCCAACGGTCATCCGAGCCCGCGAAACAGCTCACACCGGTCACTCCGAGCGCGACGACGCCGGCCAGATCTGGCCGCAACGCTGCAACCTGCTCCTCCGACCCGAGGGTCACGAGGATGTGGATTGCACCGTTGTCATAGATCTCGATGGGGAGCTCGGATTTCTCTACCCCGATTGCCGCGAGGAGCGGCGCTGTCTCCACGAGCTCCTCGACTGTCGGCACCGGCTGCTCCATCCGGCCGAAGACGATCCGTCCGGATTGATCGCGCTCGAGCGCAACGGGGATCACACCCCGCCCGGTCTCGATGTTGATCACCTGGAGCTGTAGCGGCCCTCCCAGCACGAACGCCGTCCCGAGCGTTGGATGCCCGGCGAACGGAAGCTCGCAGTGCGGCGTGAAGATCCTGATCCGCACGTGGCCCGTCTCCTCCGGCGAGAGAACGAAGACCGACTCGCTGAAGCCGACCTCGAGCGCGAGCGCCTGCATCGTCTCCGTGTCGAGGTCTCGCGCATCGGTGAACACTGCAAGCTGGTTGCCTGCGAGCGGCGTGTCGGTGAACACGTCGGTGATGACGTAGCGGAACGTTCGCATCGCTCAAGCCTACGCTCCGGCCCATCCCGGTGGATCGTCTAGGGGAGCGAAGACATGCGCTCGGCCTCGACCCACTTCGCATGATGGGTCTGCGCCCAGGCCTCGTCTACCTCGCCAGTCGTCATCCCTCGCAACGCATGGCGGGTGCTCGGGTGGATCAGTGCGAGATACAGATGGCCGACGAGCAGAACGATCGAGACAAGCGTAAGCGCGTCGTGCACCGTGCCGGTGCCGGCGAAGATGAAGCGGTGATCTCGCTCGCCGAGCCAGAGGAAGAAGCCCGAGAGCGCAAACAGAAGCGCAAAAGCGATCGTCAGAAGCGCGTTGACCTTCTGCCCGGCGTTGAAGCGCCCCTGCGGCGCCTTGCGTCCACGGAGCCAGCGGCGGTCGTCGCGGTCGATCGTCTCGATCTCACGCCAGTCCCCGGCAAGTCGCTTGCGGTTGCCCACGACGAGGATCACGAGGAGCGCGACCGCCCAGGCGACGGCAACCCAGAGGTGCACGCCCCGGACGAGTTGTCGCCGGCTGATCAACGTCGAGAGGGCTGGAAGGTAGAGGATCATCCCGGTTGCGAGCAATGCGAGGAACGCGGACGCGTGCACCCAGTGCAGAACGCGCTCGGTCACGGTGAAGCGCTTGATCCGTGCCGCGGGCTCTGGATCGGTCAGCGGAGCGTCGGGAAGCGCAGGCTCAGGAAGAGAAGCCATTGGAGTTCCCGAGCCACGCGTCGGCGTCGTAGCCGTTCTGTTCCCAGTACCCCGGGAGCGCCGTCGTGCCGAGCTCGATCTGGTTGACCCACTTGACGCTCTTGTAGCCATACATCTGCGGCATCACGAGCCGAACGGGTGCTCCATGCGGCCGGGATATCGGCCCGCCGTCCATCTCGTAGGCGAGCATCACGTCAGGAAGCAGTGCTTGTTTGAGCGTCAGCGAGTCGTCGTACGGGCTCTCGGCCGAGACGAACCGGAGCGCCGCGACATTGCTTTTCGCCCCCGCCACCTCGAGCAGGTCGGCGATGCGCACGCCTGCCCAGCGCACACCGAGAACAGACCAGCCGGTCACGCAGTGGAACTCCGAGACCTGCTCGGACCTTGGCATCGCCTTGAGATCGGCGAGCGTGTAGCTCACGGGCGATTCGACGAGACCGGTGATGTCGAGTCGGTAGGTCGCGGGGTCGTAGGTCGGCATCGAACTGCCCACGGTGTAGATGCGCCAACCCGATGTCGGGACGATCGCCGACAGTGAGCGCGGTATGGCTCGATCGAACAACCCTGTTGCATCCTTCGCGAGGAAGAGGCCTACGGTGCCGACCCCCAGGATTCCGAGGAAGCCGGCGCGCCCGATGGTGCGATCGTTCATCGGCCCGGCCCCCCATGCACCGTGACGCTGGCCGTCTTTGGCCGGGGTCGCTCGGAGGGGGGAGCGTGGTCGTTGTCACAGAGCGCCAGGTACACCTTGCAGGCACCTTCCTTCAGGGCCTTCACCGTCCCGGACGGGGTGGCGGCGAAGGCGTTGCACTTTCTGTTGATGGTAACGATGTGCTCCGGGCTGACGCTGGCCTTCGTCATCTGGACTGCGTGCAGCCCCCGGGAAACCGCCCGCACGAGGGTGCCCGTGCTACTGCTTCGCAACGCGTCCCTCCCTGGTTCCGGGTGACACACTCGGCGTCACCGGTTGTACACGTCCATCCCGACGAGTGGCTTCCACCCCGATGCACGGTCGCGTATCCCTATCCTGCACTCATGCTCCTTTACCTCTGCAGGCATGCCGACGCTTCACCCGGCGAGCCGGACGAGCTCCGCGAGCTCACTCCGGTGGGCCTCGAGCAGGCCCGTGCGCTCGGAGCGAGTCTGGCGGCGCTTCCACAGCCGCCACGGCTCGTGGTCACGAGCCCCCTCCTACGCGCACGGCAAACGGGAGCTGAGCTCGCCCGCGCGACCGGAGCGGCTATCCGCGTGGAGGAGGCACTCGCTCCCGGCGCAAACGCAGACACATTGAGCGAGGCACTCGCCACAGACGACGGGCCCGTTGCGGCCGTCTGCCATCAGCCCGACTGCTCCGAGATAACGTGGGCCCTGACCGGACGAGATCCGGGGTTCCCGGTGGCAGGCATGGTCGAGCTAGACCTCGTCCGATGAGTGCCCTCGAGGTACGTGATCTCCGCAAGAGCTATGGCGCGAACGAGGCAGTTGCGGGGATCAGCTTCACGGTCGAGGAGGGAGAGGTCTTTGGGCTCCTCGGCCCAAATGGGGCCGGCAAGACGACGACGGTGGAGATTCTCGAGGGGTACCGCAAGCGCGACGGCGGTGAGGTGACGGTGCTCGGCGTGGATCCGGAGCACGGGGGCTCCGCGCTCCGGGAACGAATCGGGGTCGTACTGCAGACCTCGGAGCTACCCGCAGCGCTGACCGTCCGTGAGGTGCACCGGATGTTCGCGGGCTACTACGAGCGGCCGAGAGACATCGACGAGGTAATCGGGCTCGTCGGGCTCGAGGAGAAGGCGGGCGCGCGCGTGAAGACCCTGTCGGGAGGGCAGAAGCGCCGGCTCGACCTCGGCGTCGCTCTCGTCGGCGACCCGGAGCTCCTCTTCCTCGACGAGCCCACGACCGGCTTCGACCCGGCGGCACGCCGGACGGCGTGGGAGCTCGTCCGCTCGCTCCGCGCGCTCGGCAAGACGATCCTGCTGACGACGCACTACCTCGACGAGGCCCAGCAGCTTGCCGATCGAGTGGCAGTGATCCGCGACGGGCGGATCGTCAAGCAAGGCTCGCCGGCCGAGCTGATCGGGGTCGCCCCGAAAGTCGAGATCCGCTACCGCGAGGATGGCCGGGACGTCGTCATCGAGACCGACGAGCCGACCCGCGTTCTCGCCGGGCTGACCGCGACTGCGATGGCGGCGGGCCGTGAGCTCGAATCCCTCGAGGTCGTCCGACCATCACTCGAAGACGTCTACCTCGACCTGATCGACGGCGAGGGCGACGAGGCTTCATGAGGTTGTTCCGGCACGAGGTACGCACGCAACAGCTGCTGTTCTGGCGCAACAAGGAGTCGGCTGTCTTCGTCTTCGTCTTCCCACCGCTGCTATACCTGCTCCTCGGAGCGGTATACAACGGCCGTATCGGGGGGTTTCCTGCAGCCGATGCCCTGCTCGTCGGGCTCGTCGGCTACGGCTGCGCCAACACCGCCTTTGCGGGGCTCGCGATCACGCTCGTCATTCGCCGCGAGGGAGGGGTACTCAAGCGGATGCGGGCGACGCCACTCCCGCCTTCGACCTATCTGGCTGCTGTCCTCGCCTCGACATTGTTCATCTTCGTCCTGCAGTTGCTCGTGACGATGACGCTCGGGGTCGTCCTCTACGGCGCGAGCGGGCCCCGAAACTGGCTCGGCCTCGGGTGCGCCGTCCTCCTCGGCGTCGCGGCGTTCGCCGGCCTCGGGTTCGGGGCGGTAGCGCTGATCCGCTCCTCCGAGGGCGCGTCGGCCGTGGTCAACCTGATCGTGCTGCCGATGGCATTCCTCTCCGGCTCCTTCGGGCCGACGAGAGGGTATCCGGCGTTTCTGCAAGCGATCTCCGACGTGCTGCCCCTGACCTACCTCATCCGCATCCTCCGAGTCGTCTACCTCGGAGGTGGTTCGTTCTGGTCGCAGCCTCGGGGCATCGTGATCGTTCTTGCCTGGGGCCTCGTCGGACTGCTGATCGCCTGGCGGCGGTTTGGCTGGGAGCCGCGCGAACGCTGAGCACGCGAAGCGAGATGCCACACATCTCGCCCGTCTCACGAGCCCGATCTCGGGCGGATCGTGGGCATACTTTGCAGGATGTGCCGCCTGCTGCTCGCAATGGTCGCCTTCCTGTGGGCCGCTCCGGGTCTCACCGCAGCGCCGCGCGTTCCGGCACCCCCGTCAGAGTCACTGCCGGGGATGCAGAGCACGACCCGCCCGCTCTCATCGGCAACGCTCATTGCCGAAGCCGTTGACCACGCGGGCCTGCGGCGTAACCTCGGACGCGCCGGGTACGTCGCAGGAAGCGAGCGAGAGTTTCACGGACGCACGCCCGTTTTCAACCACGTCACCGAGCGCGTCCTCCGCTTCGAGAGCCGCTCCGGAGCAGGGCGCTATCTCCGCTGGCTTCGTGCGCACACGAAGGACTCGCTCGGTGCCCCACGGTCGGTAACCCCGACAGATCTGGGGAAAAACGGCTTTGTCTACCGCCCGCGGGGGTGTGGCTGTCACTCCGAAACCCCGACCTATCTGATCGCGTGGCAGCAAGGCCGCCTCACCCTTACGGTGCTGGCGAGCGGAGACGGTGCGACAGCAGAGTCTGCTAGCAGGCTCGCACGAGCGTTCGCTCATCCCCCTGAACGCCGCACTTGACTCGACGCTCTACGTTAGCTCTAATGAGATGTGATCTTTCCGATCACGAGGAGGATGAGATGGCAGAAGATACGCGAACAGGCCGGCGACTTTCGCGGGACGAGTTCCTTCGGCGTACGGCTGTGCTCGGTGGAGCGGGCGTTCTTGCGGGCCTCGGAGCCGGCCGCGCGCGAGGCGCGAGCGTGCATAGTGGGACTACTGGCAGGAATGGCGGCGTGGGCGGGAATGCCGGGACGGGCACTGCCATCGAAAGCGGAGACCTGCAGGTTCTCGACTGGTCGGGGTACGAGGTGAAAGACCTCTGGAAGCAGTACGCAGCCGTCCACCCCGCAAACAAGCCGAAGTTCACGTTCATGACGAACGAGGCGAACGCGCTCGGGAAGATGCGTGCAGGCCTCAAGCCCGACGTCCTGCACCCGTGTGTCGGCTACGTCAAAGACTTCGCCGACAGCGGCTTCGCACAACCATGGACGCCGGCACTGCTGAAGAATCTCAAGAACCTCAACCCGGCGATGGTCAAGGCGGGCCAGATCAACGGGAAACAGTGGTGGATCCCGGCCGACTGGGGCTTTGACAAGATCCTGTACCGGACGGACAAGGTGAAGCCGAAGGAGAGGTCGTGGAACCTCATGTTCGACGAGCGCTACAAGGGCAAGATTGCCTGGTTCGACGACCTCAACCAGCTCGTGATGGCCGGCTACTACCTCGGCTTCAAGAAGCCGTACGACCAGACCGATGCCGAGCTGAAGAAATCCCAGGACCTCCTCAAGTCCAAGAAGCACCTCGTCCGGATGTTCTGGTCGTCGGAAACCGACCTGCAGACCGCCTTCGCCGCCGGCGAAATCTGGATCGCCTACGCCTGGCCTGCGGACTACGTGGCAATGAAGGCGAAAAAGCTGCCGGTCGCGTACATGCAGCCCAAGGAGGGTGCGCTGTCGTGGGTCTGCGGCTTTATGCTCGGGAAGGGCTCGCCTCGTGTCGGTGCCGCCCACGCCTACGTCGATGCATGGAGCTCGAGACAGGCCGGGAGCTGGCTCGAAACGAACTATGCGTATGGCGCAGCGAACATGAAGGCCCGGCCGGCCGACGCGAGCCTTGGCAAGGCGCTTCAGCTCGACCGTCCAGAGTCGGTCAGCGAACCGTTCGCCCACATCGACCGCTACATCCGGCGACGGGCGCTGTACGCCAAGATGTGGGACGAGGTCAAGGCGTCCTGAACCAGCCGGGATGAGGGTGGGCCGAGACGATGTCTGGCCGATACCGGTGGTGCTCGAGCGCCGCCGGTATCGGCCAGACCTGACGACGCCCGCACTCCTCGGCCTCCCCCTCGGCTGGCTGCTCGTCTTCTTCGTCGTCCCGATCTGCTTCGTCGGCGGCTACAGCGTCGGGGCGCTCTCGCTCTTCCCGGGCGCGCATGCGGTGACTTTCGGGGCCTGGCACGACTTCGTGCACGGCTCGGTGTACCTCACACTCTTCTGGCGCTCGATCCGGATGTCACTCACGGTGTCCGTGCTCGTCGTCCTTCTTGCCTATCCCCTTGCCTACTTCCTCGCTCTCAGCGGGACAAAGCGCAAGTACGTCCTGCTCCTTGTCCTACTCGCGCCCTTCCTCACGAGCTACCTCCTGCGGGTTCTCGCGTGGAAGATCATCCTCGGCTCGAACGGCGTCCTCAACAGCATGCTCTTCTGGACAGGACTGCGGTCAGTGGATCACCCCATCTCCCAGTTGCTCTACAGCAAGTTCGCTGTGATGCTCGTGCTCGGCTACGTCTACCTGCCGTTCGTCGCGCTCCCGATTTTCGTCTCGCTGGAAACCCTGGACCGGCGACTCCTCGAGGCGGCAAGCGACCTGGGCGCAAGCCGCTGGCAGTCGTTCCGGAGGATCACCCTACCGCTCAGCCTGCCGGGTGTCGCCGCCGCGTTCATGTTCGTCTTCATCCCGACGGTGGGCGAGTTCGTGACGCCGTCGCTCGTCGGCGGCGTCACGGGCTACATGTACGGGAACCAGATCTCCGACCTCTTCGGCAGCGGCCTCGACTGGCAGACCGGCTCGGTGCTCTCGCTGTTCCTGCTCTTGGTCGTCGCGGCGCTGACGCTCGTCTTCTCACGCTTCCTGCAGATCGGGGGGGTGACGACGAACTGATGGACGTTGCCGTCTCGAAGAACGGGGCAAGGGCCCTGCGTGTCTTCTTCTTCCTCGTCGTCGTGTTTCTCTACGCGCCGATCCTGATCCTGCTGATCTTCTCGTTCAACGATTCCGACCTGCCGAGCTTTCCACTCAGCGGCTTCACCCTCGAGTGGTACCGCCAGTTCCTGCACGATGCCGACCTCCATACGGCGTTGCGGACGAGTGCCGTTGTCGCCTGCCTCTCGAGCATCGGAGCCGTCGTGCTCGGCCTTCTCGCGTCGCTTGCCCTGCGTCGCAGATTCCGGGGGATGGCCGGTGTCTCCGCCCTCCTGCTGAGCCCCCTCGTAATCCCGTACATCGTCTTCGGCATCTCCTTGCTGCTCTTCTTCCACTCGATCTCGGTCGGGCTCTCGTTCCTGACGCTGACGATCGCACACATCGTGCTCAGCGTCCCGTACACGATTCTCGTGCTCGTACCTCGACTCGAGCAGATCGACAGCAGCCTCGAGGAGGCAGCCCGCGACCTCGGTGCGACACGTTGCAGTACGTTCCGCCTCATCCTGCTGCCGTTGATCCTCCCGGCGGTGTTCTCGGCATTCCTGATCGCTCTCACCGTCTCATTCGACGAGTACGCGGTCGCGTCGTTCGTGGCCGGCTCGCAGACGACCTTCCCGATCTACCTCTACGGTGCGATGCGCTTCCCGAGCAGGCTTCCAGAGGTGATTGCCGTTGCGGTCGTCGTGATGACCGCAACGCTGATCGTCGTCGTCGGAGCGGAACTCGGACGCCGCCACGCCGAGGGCAGACTCGGAGACCTCGAGAAGGGCTAGCCGGTCGGTGGTAGCGGTGACCCCGCGAGCACCGCGGTCTGGTCAACCGACCAGGTAAGCACGACAGCGGTTCCGGCCGTATACGCAGAGAGTCTCTCGTCGGCGAGTCGGTGGCTGAGGATCGTGCCGGCGGCCGTCTCGACCCTGAATTGGGTGAACATCCCGAGGTAGACGACCTCGGCGATGAGGCCGCCGAGGCGCGAGCCGTCCTCGGACGCCAGGGCGGTAGCGAGGTCGATGCGGACCTGCTCGGGCCGTACCGCAACGCGCACCGCATCACCGACACGCGTCTCGACGCCGGTGGCGACCACGATCCTCTCACCGTCGCCGTACCGTCCGACTGCCAGGTTGCCGACACGTTCGGAAACGACCATTTCGACCGCATTCAACGACCCGATGAAGTCGGCGACAAACGGCGTCAACGGATGGTCGTAGATCTCGCGAGGAGTGCCGATCTGCTCGACGCGACCAGCCTTCATCACGGCGATCCGGTCGGACATCGCAAGCGCCTCTTCCTGGTCGTGGGTCACGTAGATGAATGTCGTCCCGATCTCGCGTTGGATGCGCTTCAGCTCCAACTGCATGTGCCGTCGCAGCTTCACGTCGAGCGCACCGAGCGGCTCGTCGAGCAGGAGGGCCGTCGGGTTGTTGACAAGTGCTCGGGCCAGGGCCACGCGCTGCTGCTGGCCACCCGAGAGCTGGCGTGGCCGACGACGTTCGAGTCCTTCGAGCTCGACGATCCGGAGCATGGCCGTGATGCGCTCGACGTGCTCACTCCGTGGGACGTGGTTCATTTTCAGTCCAAACGCCACGTTGTCATAGATCGACATGTGCGGGAAGAGTGCGTACTGCTGGAAGACCATGTTGACATGCCGTCTGTTCGGCTGCGTCTCGGTGACGTCGTTCCCGTGCAGCAGAATCCGACCCGTGTCGGGAATCTCGAAGCCCGCAATCATCCGCAAGGTTGTCGTCTTCCCGCACCCCGACGGGCCGAGCAGCGAGAAGAACTCGCCGTCGCGGATCCCGAGGTCGAGCGGGTGCACGGCGACGTGGCTGCCGAAGCTCTTGCCGACACCCTGGAGGGTAATTGCGTTCTGGAGCAGCGCTTCTGACATGAAGGCCAATCCTATGTCAGGCAGGGCGCCCGCCAAAGCTGCCTAAGACTCGGGCCGGCCGGCGACGACTGCGAGAGCAGCTACCACGGCGAGCGTCTCGAGGCGAGTCGGTCGGAGATGCTTCATCGGGTTGCTCCTTCTCTGTTCGGAGGGACAGTGAGAGACGTCGACAGGTTCCCGGTCGTGTACGACTTTCTCCAGCGGCGAGACGGCGAGCCGCTCGAACTGCCGGTGCTGCTCCCGCCCGTGTCGGATTGTGTCTGCCTCACGGGAGCGCGCGGCTGCGATCCGACCACTGGTCACGTTGCCATGAACCGCGCCTGGCTCTCACGGGCGGTGCAGTGGGGTGGATCGGCTACCCGAGCGCGGACGGACAGCCAAGATCGTGCCATGCCACCGAGGCGCAAGGGTCGAAACCGGGGTTTCGCTTCGGACAGGCCTCCGCTACCATAATCCTCCGGGCTGAGAAGGAGATCGAGGGATGATGCAGGAGATGCTTGAGAGCAGGGTTTCGCGCGCAGCGCAAATCCTTGCTGCAGCGGTCGGGGCCCTGGCGCTCGCTCCTACGTGCCTCGGCGCTAGCGGGCCGGCGCCCGATCCGGCGCCCGATCCGGCGCCCGTCGCAACGACATCCACCCCGACCCCGACCAAGAAGCCGACGCCGACACCGACGCCGACACCAACGCCGACACCGGCACCGACGCCGACACCGGCACCGGCAACGAGCGACTCGTCGTCCCAGGCCACGCCGTCGAGCACCGCTGCCGCGCGCAAGCAAGCGGCTGCGCAAGTCCGCGTCGCACGGGCGAAAAAGGCGGCCCTCGCGCAAGTCCGCGTCGCACGGGCGAAAAAGGCGGCCCTCGCGCAAGCCCGCGTCGCACGGGCGAAAAAGGCGGCCCTCGCGCAAGCCCGCGTCGCACGGGCG
>JBAXFL010000044.1:0-16248 GCA_037139935.1 Thermoleophilia bacterium
ACGATCTCCTCCGCTATCACCTCGGCAGCAGCCTCCTCGAGCGCCTCCTCGACGACAGCGGCCTCCACGATCTCCTCCGCTATCACCTCGGCGACTACCTCCTCGATTACCTCGATCGCCTCGGCGCCTTCCTCGGGCGTGAGCGTGCCTTCGGCCACGGCTTCCACGATGGCCTCTTCCGCCTCGGCGCCTGCCTCGAGATCAGCTATCACGGCCTCTGCCGTACCCTCCTCGATCACCTCTTCCAGGGCCACAACCTCGGCGACGATCTCGATGGCGTCCTCGGCAACGGCGTCCTCGATGGCGTCCTCGACCGCAACGACCTCGGCGACGATCTCGACGACGTCCTCGGCAACGGCATCCTCGATGGCGTCCTCGACCGCAACGACCTCTGCGACGATCTCGACGACGTCCTCGGCAACGACCTCGGCGACAGCGTCCTCAACTGCGTCAGCCGGGGCCTTTTCGGTTGTCTTCTTCTTTCGTTCTGCCATCTCAGATCTTCCCCAGTCGTTCACGCTCGGTCGTCACGGTCAGGATGCGGGCGATCTCACGCTTGGCCGACTGCAGTCGAGCGCTGTTCTCAAGTGCTCCTGTGGCCGACTGAAAGCGGAGATTGAAGAGCTCCTTGCGGGTCGCGGCCATCTTCTCCTCGAGCTCCTCGTCCGTCATTACGCGTAGCTCTCTAGCTTTCAAAGAGATCAGCCTCCCGTCTCACGAACTTCACCTTGATGGGGAGCTTCTGAGCGGCGAGACGAAGAGCCTCGCGGGCCAGCACCTCTTCGACGCCCGCGAGCTCGAACAACACGCGCCCCGGCTTGACGACGGCGACCCATCCCTCCGGCGATCCCTTCCCGGATCCCATCCGGGTCTCGGCAGGCTTCTTGGTGAAGGGCTTGTCGGGGAAGATGTTGATCCACACCTTGCCGCCTCGCTTGATCTTGCGCGTCATGGCGATACGCGCGGCCTCGATCTGCCGGTTCGTAATCCAACCGTCCTCGAGCGCCTTGATCCCGTAATCGCCGAACTGCACCGTGGTCTGACCCTTCGCAAAGCCGTCACGCCGGCCGCGATGGTGCTTACGGTGCTTTGTCTTCTTGGGCATCAACATCAGGAATCAGTCCCCTCGGCCGGCGCGTCAGGTGTCACGTCGGGCGCCGATACGTCTGGCGTTCCGGAAGCCGGTGGCTCCACGGAACGCGGTGGACGCTGCGACTGACGCGGACTTCCACCCTGACCCGATGAGGAACGCCCACCCTGGCCGCCCTGCCCTCCGGGCCGCGGGCCACCACGGCCGGACGGACGGCCGCCACCAGAAGGCGCTCCGCCACCGCCCGGTGGGCGGCCGCTCTTCTTGACGAGACCGAGACCTTCACGATCCTGGTTCCTGCCACGGCTGCTGTCGCGCGAAGCGCCAAGGCCTTCTGAGACCCCCCCACGCTTCCTGCGCGCCTGATCCTGGTCGCCGAGGCGTGTCTCCTTGCCCGTGGAGGTTCCCTCGTACCCCTCTGGCATGATCTCGCCCTTGTTGACCCAGACCTTGACGCCGATACGCCCGTAGGTCGTCTTCGCCTCGGCGAAGCCATAGTCGATGTCGGCGCGAATCGTATGCAGCGGCACACGGCCTTCGGTGTAGCGTTCGGTACGGCTCATCTCGCCACCGCCGAGCCGCCCACCACACTGGATCTTGATCCCCTGCGCCCCCGACCGCATGGCGGATGCAAGTGCCCGCTTCATGGCACGTCTGAACGAAACGCGGTTCTGGAGCTGTTCGGCGATCGACTGTGCGACGAGTTGCGCGTCGAGCTCGGGCCGCTTGATCTCGTTGATGTTGATGTGAACCGACTTGGCGGTGATCGAGTGCAGCTCCTTGCGAAGCGCGTCTACCTCGACTCCCGACTTGCCGATCACGATCCCGGGTCGCGCCGTGTAGATGTCTACCGTGACCCGCTGCTTGTCCTTCCTGATCAGAATGTCCGACAGGCCGGCGTGGGAGAGCTTCGCGTTGATGTGCTCGCGGATACGCACATCCTCGAGGATGTAGTCGGCAAACTCCTTCTTGCTGGTGTACCAGTTCGACTTCCAGTCGTGAATGACACCGACGCGTAGGCCGCCAGGATGGATTTTCTGGCCCATCAGACTCGAGCCTCCTTTTTCTTCGCCGGCGACTTGCGCTTCGGCTTCTCGTCGGCAGTGGGAGTCTCGGAGACCGGGGCGACGGTCGCGGAGGGCTTCTCGGCCGACCGCTTCGGCCGCGCCTGCGCCTTCGGATTCTCACTGACGATCAGGGTGATATGACACGTACGCTTGCGGATGCGGTTGACGCGGCCGCGGGCTCTGGCTCGCCAGCGCTTGAGCGTCGGGCCCTCGTCGGCGTACGCGGCAAGGACAATGAGCTCATCGCCGTCAAGAGCATGTGCTGACTCCGCGTTCGCGACCGCCGAACGCAAAACCTTCTCGATGTCCACGGCCGCGGCACGCGACGTGAAGGCGAGAATCGTGCGTGCTTCCGGCACGCTGCGCCCACGAATGTGGTCGAGCACGAGGCGGGCCTTCCGCGCCGAGAGGCGGACGTACTTCGCCTCTGCGCGTGACTGGGTCAGGCTGGATGTATCTCTGCTGGCCACTAGCGCTTCTTCACCTGGGTCTTGTTGTCACCGGCATGACCGCGGAACGTCCGGGTCGGAGCGAACTCGCCGAGCTTGTGGCCAACCATCTGCTCGCTGACGAAGACGGGTACATGCTTGCGGCCGTCGTGGACGGCGATCGTGTGGCCGACCATGTCGGGGAACACGGTGGAACTGCGCGACCACGTGCGGATCATCCGCTTCTCGTTTATGGCGTTCATCGCCTCGATCCGGCCGAGCAGCCGCTCGTCGATGAAAGGCCCTTTCTTCGATGATCTGGACATGTGTGGTTAGCGCCTTTCCTTGCCGCGGCGACGGCCGCGAACGATCAGCTTGTCGGATTCCTTGTGCTTGCGACGGGTGCGCTTGCCGAGCGTCGGCACGCCCCACGGCGTCACCGGATGGCGGCCGCCCTTGGACTTGCCCTCACCACCACCGTGCGGATGGTCTACCGGGTTCATCGCCGAGCCGCGAACCGACGGGCGTTTACCGAGCCAACGGCTGCGCCCGGCCTTACCGGACTGCTCATTGGCGTGTTCGGAGTTCCCGACCTGGCCCACGGTGGCGCGGCAGGTGAGGAGGACACGACGCATCTCACCGGACGGAAGCCGGAGGACGCCAAAGCCCTGATCCTTCGCGACGAGCTGCACTCCGGCACCGGCCGAGCGCGCCATCTTGGCGCCCTGCCCGGGCTTGAGCTCGACGTTATGGACAAGCGTTCCCGTCGGGATGTTGTCGAGCGGCAGCGCGTTACCCGCCTTGATGTCGGCGGTAGGGCCAGACTCGACGGACGTGCCGACGCGAAGGCCCTGGGGGGCGATGATGTACGCCTTGGCGCCGTCCGCGTAGTGGAGAAGAGCGATGCGGGCCGACCGATTGGGGTCGTACTCGATGGCCGCAACCTTCGCCGGCACGCCGTCCTTGACGCGCTTGAAATCGACCACGCGATACATCCGCTTGTGACCGCCGCCCTGGTGGCGTGTGGTGATTCGCCCGTTGTTGTTCCGGCCACCCGTCCGCTTGAGCGGTTCGAGGAGCGACTTCTCGGGCGTTGTCTTCGTGACGTCCTCGAAGGAGGAGACCGCCATGAACCGGCGTCCCGGGCTTGTCGGCTTGAACTTCTTGACTGCCATCAGTGGTTAGACCTGTGCCCCTTCGAAGATCTCGATGGACTCGCCCTCGCGCAACTGCACGATGGCCTTCTTCCAGCCCGGCCGTACGCCCTTGAATACCCCTCGGCGCTTCGGCTTCGCAGGAACCTTGATCATGTGGACGCTCTCGACCTTGACGCCAAAGAGCTGCTCCACGGCCTGACGCACCTGTGTTTTGTGGGCATCCTGATGCACCTTGAACGTGTACTTACGATCGGCGAGACCGGAGTAGCTCTTCTCGGAGACCACCGGCGCGATGAGAACATCCGCAGCGTTCACGATGCCTTCCCTTCGACGAGCGGCAATGCTGCTTCGCTGACGAGGACGGAGCGCGCCCAGACGATCGGCGCTACCTCGAGCTCCGATGCAACGGTGACGACAACGCGGTCGAGATTGCGGAACGACTTGATCAGCGCTACCTCGCTCTCGTGGGCGACGACGACGAGCGGCGTCTCCTTCCCCCACTTCTCGATCAACGCCTTGGCCTGTTTCGTGGACGGTGTCTCGAAGGCTCCCCCGTCAACGAGTGCAAGGGTCTCGTTGCCAACATGGTTCGAAAGCGCTCCGGCCAGAGCAGCGCGACGCACCTTGCGGTTCACCTTGACATCGAAGCTGCGCATCCCCGGTGCAAACGCCACGCCGCCGCCCCTGAACTGCGGGGCGCGAATCGTTCCCTGACGGGCCCGGCCGGTGCCTTTCTGGGCCCACGGCTTCGCACGCCCGCCCGAGACCATTCCTCTGGTCTTTGAGCCGCGGGTGCCTGCACGGTGCGCGTTCAACTCTGCGCGAACCACCTCGTGCACAATGTGCCGCTTCAACTCGGCGCCAAAGACGGCCTCCCCGAGGGTGACCGATCTCGCGGCCGCACCTCCGAGAACGTCTGCTTTCAATATCTGAGGCTTGGACGCTGCCATCAACCGGTGCTCCTGATCTCGACGATGCCGCTCGTCGGGCCCGGAACGGCTCCCTTGACGAGGAGCAGGTTGCGCTCGACATCCACGGCGTGGATGACCAGCCCGAGTTGTGTGACACGCTTGCCACCCATCCGGCCAGACATCTTCTGACCGCGGAACACGCGAGAAGGGGTCGCCGAGGCGCCGATCGACCCAGGGGCGCGCACATTGTGCGAGCCGTGGGAGACGGGACCCCGGCTGAAGTTGTGACGCTTGATCGTGCCGGCGAAACCCTTGCCGATCGATGTTCCTGCGACCTTGATCGCATCGCCTGGCTGGAACGCCTCGACGGTCACGGTGTCTCCGACGGCCAACTCGCTGTCGCCACGGAACTCGACGATATGCCTGTGGGCTGTCGTGCCCGACTTCTTGAGATGGCCGATCTCGCCCTTTGTGATCTTGCGGTCGGCGACGGGCTCGTATGCGAGCTGCACTGCGGCATAGCCATCGACGCTCTCGTTGCGGACGTGGGTGACCGGACACGGCCCGGCCTCGATGACCGTGACGGCGGTGACGGTCCCGGTCTCGGGGTCAAAGATCTGGGTCATGCCCAGTTTTCTGCCAAGGATGCCTTTCATCAGAGACCTAGAGCTTGATCTCGATGTCGATACCGGCGGGAAGATCGAGACGCATCAACGAATCGACGGTCTTCGGCGTCGGGCTGTGGATGTCGATCAGGCGCTTGTGCGTACGCACCTCGAAATGCTCGCGTGAGTCCTTGTCCTTGAAGGGGCTGCGGATCACGCAGTACACGTTCTTCTCGGTCGGCAACGGCACCGGCCCGGTAATCGTGGCACCGGTGCGCTGCGCCGTCTCGACGATCTGGGACGCCGAGCGATCGAGCTGCTGGTGGTCGTAGCCCTTGAGCCGGATGCGGATTTTCTGTTGCGCCATGTTCTGGTCTCTTCTCTCTCCCAAGCGGGAGAGGCACGCATCTCTCTCCTACCCGGGTAGGAGAGAGATGCAGCCTCTCTGCTACTTGATGATCTCCGTGACGACGCCTGCACCGACGGTGCGGCCGCCCTCGCGGACGGCGAATGTCAGGCCGGTGTCCATCGCAATCGGCTGGCCCATCTCGATCTCCATCTGGGTGTTGTCACCCGGCATGACCATCTCCTGGCCGTCCGGCAGCTTGATCGAGCCGGTCACGTCCGTGGTCCGGAAGTAGAACTGCGGCCGGTAGCCGTTGAAGAACGGCGTGTGCCTGCCACCCTCGTCCTTCGAGAGCACGTAGACCTCGGCCTTGAAGTGCGTGTGCGGCGTAATCGAGCCCGGCTTGGCAAGTACCTGACCTCGCTGGACCTCCTCGCGCTTGACTCCGCGGAGCAATACTCCTGCGTTGTCGCCGGCCTGTGCGAAGTCGAGCACCTTGAGGAACATCTCGAGGCCCGTCACGGTCGTCTTCTCGACCTTGTCCGTGATACCGACGATCTCGATCTCCTTGCCGACCTCGATCTTGCCCTGCTCGATTCGACCCGTGACGACGGTGCCGCGGCCCGTGATCGTGAACACGTCCTCGATCGGCATCAGGAACGGCTTCTCGACGTCACGTACCGGCTCCGGGATGTAGGAGTCAACCGCGGCCATCAGCTCGAGGATCTTGGGCGTCCACTCCGGGTCACCCTCGAGCGCCTTGAGTGCCGAGACCTGGATCACCGGGATGTCGTCGCCCGGGAAGTCGTACTTCGAGAGCAGCTCGCGTACTTCGAGCTCGACGAGCTCGAGCAGCTCGGGATCGTCAACCATGTCGGCCTTGTTGAGCGCGACGACCATGAACGGCACCCTGACCTGACGGGCGAGCAGGATGTGCTCGCGCGTCTGCGGCATCGGGCCGTCAGCTGCGGAGACGACGAGGATTGCCCCGTCCATCTGCGCAGCACCCGTGATCATGTTCTTGATGTAGTCGGCGTGACCCGGGCAATCGACGTGCGCGTAGTGACGGTTCTCCGTCTCGTACTCGACGTGCGCCGTGTTGATCGTGATCCCGCGCTGCCGCTCCTCGGGAGCCGCGTCGATCGAGGTGAAGTCGCGTACTGCCGTACCCGTGCCGGCGTCGGCGAGCACCTTCGTGATCGCCGCTGTCAGCGTCGTCTTGCCATGGTCGATGTGGCCGATGGTTCCGACATTGACATGCGGCTTCGACCTCTCAAATTTCTGCTTCGCCATCGTACGATCTCCTTCTTACGAGCCTGACTGCGAGTCGACGATGTCGCTCGCGATGGACTGGGGTACTTCGTCGTAGCGGTCGAACTCCATGGTGAAGGCTGCCCGGCCCTGCGACATGGAGCGCAGGTCGGTGACGTATCCGAACATCTCTGACAGTGGCACGCTCGCCTCGATCGATTGCGAGTTGCCGATCGGCTTGAGCGACTCGACCCGACCGCGCCGGCTATTCAGGTTACCCATAACGTCGCCGAGGTAGTCGTCGGGTGTGACGACCTCGACTGCCATGATCGGCTCGAGCAGCTTGGGCTTCGAGCGTTTCAACGCCTCCTTGAAGGCCATCGAGCCGGCAATCTTGAAGGCCCGCTCGCTCGAGTCCACATCGTGGTAGGAACCATCGATGAGCTCGATCTTGATGTCAACAACGGGGTACCCCGCAAGAACACCTGCATTCATCGCTTCCTGAATGCCCTCGTTGACCGGCTTGATGTACTCCTTGGGGATCTTGCCGCCGACGATCCTGTCAACGAACTCGTAGCCGGCTCCCGGCTCCTGCGGGAAGAGGTTGATCGTGACATCACCGTACTGACCCGAGCCGCCTGTCTGTCGCACGAACTTGCCCTGCACCTTCTCGGCAGGCTTGCCCGCAGTCTCACGGTACGCGACCTGGGGCCGCCCGACGTTCGCGTCCACGTTGAACTCGCGCATCAGACGATCAACAATGATCTCCAGGTGGAGCTCGCCCATCCCTGCGATGAGCGTCTGCCCGGTCTCCTCGTCGGAGGTGACCCTGAAGGTCGGATCCTCCTCGGCGAGCCGCTGCAGGCCCTGTGAGAGCTTGTCCTGATCACCCTTCGTCTTCGGCTCGATCGCCACGGAGATGACCGGCTCGGCAAACGTCATTCGCTCGAGCACGATCGGCGCCCTGTCGATTGCGAGGGTGTCGCCCGTCGTTGACTGCTTCAGGCCGACGGCGGCGGCGATGTCACCTGCGCCGATGTCGTCGCGCTCCTCCCGATGATTTGCGTGCATCTGGAGGATGCGGCTGATGCGCTCGGTCTTCCCGTTGGTCGTATTCACAACGCGGTCGCCCGACTTGATCTGACCGGAGTACACGCGGAAGTACGTCAGCTTGCCGACGAAGGGGTCGGACATCACCTTGAAGACAAGAGCCGAGAAAGGAGCGTCGAACGAGGCTGCGCGCGTGATGTCCTCTCCGGTCTTCGGGTCGATGCCCTGCACCGAGGGGACATCGAGCGGGCTCGGCAGATAATCCACGACGGCGTCGAGCAGCGGCTGCACGCCCTTGTTCTTGAAGGCTGAACCGAGCAGAACGGGCGTGAAGGCGCTCGCGAGCGTCCCGGCCCGGAGCGCACGGCGAATCATCTCGGGCGTGACGGAGTTCTCGTCCTCGAGGTAGCTCTCCATCAGCTCGTCGTCGAACTCGGCAACTGCATCTATGAGCGCGTGATGGTGCTCGCGGGCGAGCTCGACGAGCCCGACGGGAATCTCACCGACGGTGAAGGACTCGCCGAGGTCGTCGTCGTAGGTGATCGCGTTCATCTCGACGAGATCGACGACGCCGACGTGGTGCTCTTCCTCGCCGACCGGGATCTGCACGCAGACGGCGTTGGCTCCGAGACGGTCGCGCATCGACTGCACGGCGGAGAAGAAATCGGCACCCGTGCGATCCATCTTGTTGATGAACGAGATACGCGGGACGCCGTACCGGTCGGCCTGCCGCCAGACTGTCTCGGACTGCGGCTGAACACCGGCAACCGAGTCGAAGACGGCAATCGCACCGTCGAGAACGCGCAGGGAACGCTCGACCTCGGCCGTGAAGTCCACGTGCCCGGGCGTATCGATAATGTTGATCCGATGGTCGCGCCACTCGGCCGTCGTCGCCGCCGACGTAATCGTGATGCCACGCTCCTGCTCCTGCGCCATCCAGTCCATCGTGGCAGCGCCCTCGTGCACCTCACCGAGCTTATGCGTCCGCCCGGTGTAGTAGAGGATTCGCTCCGTCGTCGTCGTCTTGCCGGCGTCTATATGCGCCATGATCCCGATGTTTCGGACGCGGTCGAGTTGAATGCGGGAGACAGTTGTGCTCATTCGTTGTCGGCTCTACCAGCGGTAGTGCGCGAAGGCCTTGTTGGCCTGCGCCATCCGGTAGATGTCATCTTTCTTCTTGAAAGCGCCGCCCTGCTGGTTCCCCGCATCCATCAACTCGCCCGCAAGCTTGTCCCCCATGTGTTTTTCGCGACGGTCACGGGCAAACTGCACGATCCAGCGAATGGCCAGCGTGCGGGCGCGCCTGGGCGGCACCTCGATCGGCACCTGGTAGTTGGCACCACCAACACGCCGCGAGCGAACCTCGAGGACGGGGGTCACAGACTTGACTGCGGCCTCGAGAATCTCGAGTGCCGGCTTGCCGGTCTTCTCCGAGGCGAGGGCGAGGGCGTCATAGACGATCCGCTCAGCCGTTGACTTCTTTCCATCGAGCATGACGCAGTTGATTACCTGGGTCACAAGGACGGACGAGTAGACCGAGTCAGGCTCGAGTTTACGCGGCTGGATCTCGGCTCGACGTGGCACTAGCTCGAGCTCTTCTTCGCGCCGTACTTCGAGCGGCCCTGGCGCCTGTCGGAGACACCCGACGTGTCGAGTCCACCACGGATCACCTTGTAGCGGAAGCCCGGGAGATCCTTGACCCGGCCGCCACGAATCAGAACGACGGAGTGCTCCTGCAGGTTGTGCCCCTCGCCGGGAATATAGACACCGACCTCCATGCCGTTCGTCAGCCGGACGCGCGCGACCTTCCGCAGAGCCGAGTTCGGCTTCTTGGGCGTTGTGGTGTAGACACGCGTGCAGACCCCGCGCTTCTGAGGCGCGCCACGGAGGGCCGGGGTGTTGGTCTTGGCCACGGGGGCCTTGCGGCCTTTACGGACGAGCTGATTAACGGTGGGCACGTTGCTCCTGAGGCTCTGGTCGAGGTTCGATAATCACAGGCAGGCGACGGCAGACAGAGAAACCCGCCACCTGCGGAGGGAGAGTGTAGCTGACACTGCCCATCTCTGGCCGGTGATGTGTCCGCTCGACGGCTCCCCGTATACAGAAGCCCTTTTTCCACCTACTGTTGGACGCAGAAAGGGGGAGGGATCACGACTGCTGTAGTCGTAGCGGCTCTAGGTGCCATCTGTGTTGTCGGCGTGCTCGTCACGTTCTGGCTCGCCTCGCGGCGGCCTCTGGACGCGCGCGTCACGAGGGCCTTCGAGCAGATGGACGAGCGCCTCGTCGGTATCACCGAGCAGATTGCAACGGCTGCACTCGGCCCGGTCGAGTCGGCCCGGGGCCTTGGCGACGCGATTGGATCGACGATCGACCTCGACGAGGTGCTGCAACGCACGCTCGCTGCGGCCTCGGCCCTGCCTGCAGTAGACGGGAGCTCGGTCAGAGTGCAGCGGCAAAACGGCATGATCGAGACGGCCTTCCAGGGCCTCGCTACCGAAGGTGGAGCCGGGTTCCTTGCCGGCCCTCCCGACGGCGCGCCGTTTGTCGCCGGACTGACCTCGTGGGACACCGAGGGATCCAATGCACTGCGCACGGGCCTCGTCGTGCCGCTCGGGGCGGATGGCACCGGCACACTCGCGGTGTTCTCGCGCAGCATGAAGGCTTTCGACGCGGAATCCGTTGCGGTCCTCGCCATGATCGCACGCTATGCAACCCCGGCCGTCAAGAACGCCTTCCGATTCCTCGACGTGCAGGAACTTGCCGCAACAGATCTCCGCACGGGCGTCGGTAGCGCCCTCGCCTTCGAGGAGGCTCTGCCCCGTGCGATCACCGAAGCCCGGCGACACAGCCGACCGCTCTGCCTCATCCAGGTAGACCTCGACGATTTCGGCGAGATCAACAAGCAGCACTCACAGGAGGTCGGCAACGCCGTCCTGGCCGAGTTCGGGGAGCGCGTGCGCGCCACGATTCGGGGCAGTGATACCGCGTTCCGAAACTCCGGCGGTGCCGACGAGTTCTTCGTGATTTTGCCCGACACGGCCCGCGATTTCGCGAAGCTCTTCTACGGTCGTCTCGCCTTCGAGATCGCCGAGCGCCCGTTTGGTGAAACGGGCAAGCTCACGATGTCCGGAGGGCTCGTGGAGCTGAGAGCCGACGACACGGCGAAGGCCTTCCAAATGCGCGCTGGAGCACTCGTGCGAGAGGCAAAGAACGGCAAGAACCGGCTCTGTGACGACGGGCTACCCTAGCCTTCGGGCGTCACGCCGTACCTGGCTCCGGCCGTAGGTGATGAAGGGGTGCCTCTCGGTCGCCTGAGAGGCACCCCGGCATCGTTCATGCTACGACTCGCCGGTCACCTCGGGCGGAGCGTCCTCGACCGGAAGCTCATCCTCGAATCCGAGGCCCAGCATCGTGAGGTCGATGTCGCCCTCGCCGATCTCCTCGAGTGCCGCAAGCAGCTCCTGCGCCTCGGCGGCATACAGTGAGGACGGCAGGGGGTTGGCAGGCTCGATCTCGATCCCACGGTACTTTTTCAGGCCTGTCGCCGCCGGGATCAACTTGCCGATGATCACGTTCTCCTTCAGCCCGAGCAGGTGATCCACCTTGCCCTCGATCGCTGCGTCCGTCAGCACCTTGGTGGTCTCCTGAAACGACGCAGCGGAGAGGAACGACTCCGTGGCGAGCGAGGCCTTCGTGATCCCGAGGATGAGCGGCTCGAAGGTAGCCTCCTCCTTCTTCGCCTTGCGGGCAGCGCCGTTCGCGACTGCGAGAACCGACTTGTCCACCAACTGGCCCGGGAGGAGGGCCGTATCCCCTGCACTTTCGACACGCACCTTCTTGAGCATCTGGCGAACGATCAACTCGATGTGCTTGTCGTGGATGTCCACGCCTTGTGACTTGTAGACCTTCTGGACTTCGCCGACGAGATACAGCTCCGTATAGGTCGAGCCCTTGAGCGCGAGCAGTTCGGCCGGGGCGATCGACCCCTCGGTCAGCGGGTCACCTGCCTCGACGACCTGACCGTGCGTGACGAGGAACCGTGTCCGGCGCGGGAAGCTGTACTCCTTCGGCGGAATCGGCTCACCGTTCTCGTCGAGGCTCGACGGGACGACAGACACCTTGATGGTACGGTCGGCGTCCTCGACTTCGATCTTGCCCGCGACTTCGGCAACGGTGGCGGCACCCTTCGGGTTCCGCGCCTCGAAGATCTCGACGACACGCGGGAGGCCGTGCGTGATGTCTGCACCTGCGACGCCACCGGTATGGAACGTGCGCATCGTCAGCTGCGTGCCCGGCTCACCGATCGACTGGGCTGCGATGATGCCGACCGCGTCGCCGACCTCGCAGATGTACCCGGTCGCAAGGAACGTGCCGTAACAGGCCCGACAGACACCGTGCTCGCTCTTGCACTTGAGCACCGAGCGCACGGGGACGTGATAGCCCGCCGCGTGCTCCTCGAGGTTCTCGAGCAACTCTCGCAGTATCGGCATCGTGAGCTCGATCCCCGCGGCCAGGAGAAGCGTCTTGCCCGGCTTGCCGTCCTTCAGTGGCTTGTAGACGTCGAGGGCCAGGATCCGACCAACGGCGCTCGAGTTCTCCTTGTCGTCGAGTATCGCCGCCATGTCGACGTGATCGGTCGTTCCGCAGTCGAGATCACGAATGATCACGTCCTGCGAGACGTCTACGAGACGCCGCGTCAGATACCCCGAGTCGGCCGTCCGGAGCGCCGTGTCGGCGAGGCCCTTGCGGGCACCGTGCGTCGAGATGAAGTACTCGAGCACCGACAGGCCCTCCATGAAGTTCGCCTTGATAGGGCGCTCGATGATCTCGCCCTTCGGATTTGCCATCAGGCCACGCATGCCGGCGAGCTGGCGGATCTGGTTGAACGAGCCTCGGGCCCCGGAACTGGCCATCATGAAGATCGTGTTGGTCTTGTGGAGATTGGCCTTCATAGCCTCGGCCACCTCCTCGGTCGCCTCCGTCCACACCGCCACGATCCGCTCGTGCCGCTCCTCCTCGGTCATCAGGCCGCGCTGGTACTCGCTCTCGAGATCCTTCACCCTTTTCTCGTATCCGACAAGGATCTCTTCCTTGTTCGGCGGGATCACGATGTCGTTCTTCGACACCGTGATGCCGGCCTGCGTGGCAAAGCGGAATGCGAGCGTCTTGATCGTGTCGAGCACGGTCGCAACCGCGTGGGCCCCGTAGAGGCCAACGAGCTCGGCAATGAAGATATCGATCTCGCGCTTCGAGAGAGGCTTGTTGATGAACGTGTGCGCCACGGTCTCGGCCGTGTGGACGGCGTCCTCGAGCGACCGCTCGATCTCGACGTTGAAGATCACCCGGCCCGGCGTCGTCAGGATGATCTGGTCGTGCCAGCGGTACTCGATCGGCTCCTGCAGATGGATCTGCCGGGACTCGACGGCGAACTCGACCTCTTCCTCGGTGCGGAATCGCTTCAGCCCCTTGACGCCGAGCAGCTTCGAGATCTCCGCCGTCGTCGTCTCGGGCAGCTCGTGGTCGCAATAGGTCAGGTAGTACGCGCCCAGAACCATGTCCTGGGTTGGCGTCGCGAGCGGCCGCCCGTGCGCCGGCGAGAGAATGTTGTTCGCCGACAGCATGAGGATGCGGGCCTCGGCCTGCGCCTCTGCCGAAAGAGGCAGGTGCACGGCCATCTGGTCGCCGTCGAAGTCGGCGTTGAACGCGTGACAAACGAGCGGGTGCACCTGGATCGCCTTGCCCTCGACGAGGATGGGCTCGAAGGCCTGGATCCCTAGCCGGTGGAGCGTCGGCGCACGGTTCAGGAGTACCGGATGCTCGGCGATCACCTCTTCGAGGACGTCCCAGACGTCCAGCGACATCGACTCGACGTGCTTCTTCGCCGCCTTGATGTTCTGCACCGCCTTACGCTCGACGAGCCGGCTCATGATGAACGGCTTGAAGAGCTCGAGCGCCATCAGCTTCGGCAGGCCGCACTGGTGGAGCTTCAGGTTCGGGCCCGAGACGATAACCGAGCGGCCCGAGTAGTCCACGCGCTTGCCGAGCAGGTTCTGGCGGAATCGGCCCTGCTTGCCCTTGAGCATGTCGGAGAGCGACTTCAGGGGCCGATTGCCCGGGCCCGTGACCGCGCGACCGCGGCGGCCGTTGTCGAACAGGGCATCGACGGCCTCCTGCAGCATGCGCTTCTCGTTGTTGACGATGATCTCCGGCGCACCGAGGTCGAGCAGCCGCTTCAGCCGGTTATTGCGGTTGATCACTCGGCGGTAAAGGTCGTTCAGGTCGGAGGTGGCGAAGCGCCCACCGTCGAGCTGCACCATGGGGCGCAACTCCGGTGGGATCACCGGCACGGCCTCGAGGATCATCCAGTCCGGCTTGTTCTCGGACTTGATGAACGCCTCGACGACCTTCAGCCTCTTGATGCCCCGCTGCTGCTTCTGCCCCTTGGAGGTCTTGATCACGTCGCGAAGCGTGATCGACTCCTCCTTCAGGTCGAGGTCACGAAGAAGATCGCGGATCGCTTCTGCGCCCATACCACCACGGAAATACTGCCCGAAGCCATACGGCGAGCCGAACCTGTCCTTCAGCTCCCGAAAGAGCTGCTCGTCGTTGACGACGAGCTTCGGCTCGAGCTCGCGGAACAACTTCCACGTCTCCTCCAGGCGGCGAACGCCGTCCACGGCCGCCTCGCGGGCATCGTCACGGCGGGAGTCCATGTCCTGCACCATCTCGCGCACCTTCATTGCCCACTGGACGACGATGTCCAGATCGTCCTTTCTGGCGCCCGGTAGCAGGCAGAGGTCGGATACGAGCTCACGCGCCTCTTCGACGGTCTGGCCGACCGTCTCCTGCGCCAGCACGTCGGCAAGCAGGCCGTTGCCGACCTCGCGGGCCTTGTCGAGATTCTTCGCATCGACGCCCGCTGCCGCCTCTGCGTCGTCGCCCACCAGCTCCGTGCCGGCCGTAAGTGCCTCGACGAGCCTGTTCACGTGCTTGGTGATCGCGCCCTTCTTCGCTCCGGATGCCGTCTCGAGCTCGGCCCGGAGCGGGTCGAGCGCCTCCTGGATCTCCCGGGCGGCAGTCGCTACCGACTCGATCTCGCGCGCGCTCAGACTCCGGTCTTCACGCGTCGCTGTCTGCCGGACGAGATCACGGATCTTCTTACCGTCCTCGGTCGTCAGCGACTGCGCGAGCTTGGGGAAGACACCTCCGGCGAGCGAACGGGACTCCTCGAGCGTCGGCAGCAGCTGATCCTCTGCCCAGTTGTTGAGCGAGCGCGTCCAGAACTCGTCGTCCTCGTCGAAGTTCTTCTCCTTGCCGGCGGCGAAGTACTCGCGACGTCGCACGAGGCGCTCCTCCACGGCGAGCACGTGCTCGTCACGATCGACGTAGATCTGCTCCGATTCGGCGCGCACCTTGTCCTCGAGGCCGGCGAGGTCCTTGGCACGGGCCTCGTTGTCCACGGCGGTGACGATCGATGCGGCGAAGTAGAGAACCTTCTCGAGTTCGCGCGGGGCAATGTCGAGGAGGTAGCCGATGCGGCTCGGAACGCCCTTGAAGAACCAGATATGCGAGACCGGCGCAGCGAGATCGATGTGACCCATGCGCTCGCGACGCACCTTCTGGCGCGTAACCTCGACACCACAGCGCTCGCAGATAATGCCTTTGTAGCGAACACGCTTGTACTTGCCGCAGTAGCACTCCCAGTCCTTCGTGGGTCCGAAAATGCGCTCGCAGAAGAGACCGTCGCGCTCGGGCTTGAGCGTGCGGTAGTTGATCGTCTCCGGCTTCGTGACCTCGCCCGACGACCAGTCGCGGATCTTCTTGCTCGATGCGAGGCCAATACGGATGGCGTCGAATTCATTGATGTCAATCAACGATTTCACCTCCGGTGAAATCATTCGTTAGGTCGTTCATCGTTTGCATTGCTCCTCCGGGTGGTCAATTCTCGGGAATACCATCTGTCATCACGCTACGTAGCGGGCGCACTCTCTCGGGGGGGCGCTCGTGGCGAAACCCCTAGTCGTCGGCCTCCAAGTCGGCGAGGCCGACCTCGATGTCCTCGTCAGCCTCGATGCCGTCCAATAATTCGTCGGCGGCAATGGCAACGGCTCCAACCTCCGCGGTGGTGGCAGCCTCCTCGGCCTCCTCGGCCTCCTGGGTCGCAAGCTCACCGGCGGCAACGCGAACCGCGGCGGGCGAGAGGTCGATGCCGAGCTCTTCCGCGGCACGGAGCAGCTCGTCGTCTTCCTCACGTACCTCGACATCACGCCCGTCATCCGCCTGGACATGCACGTCGAGAGCGAGCGACTGCATCTCCTTCAGGAGCACCTTGAACGACTCGGG
>JBAXFL010000045.1:0-16019 GCA_037139935.1 Thermoleophilia bacterium
CGTCGGTGCCGTTGGCGCGGCGCCGGAGGTAGCCAGCCGCGCCGGCTGCGAGGAGAAGCACCGCAAGTCCACCGAGCACGAGCAGTGGAATCGGTACCGATGAGGGCCCGGACGTGTCCGTACCCGTCGCGTCTGTTTCGGAAAGGGCCGTCTTTATCGTGTCCGTTTTTGTCGTGTCCGTTTTTGTCGTGTCCGTCGCCGTCGTCGCGTCCGTCTCTGTCGTGTCCGTCGCCGTCGTCGCCGGGGTCGGGTCCTTACCACCCGGATCGGGCTTCCCCTGCTTGGCAAAGGCCAGAGCGCGTCCGATCTCTTCCTCGGCATTGCCGTAGATCAGAAGGTCGGGCGGTAGCGTCTTGATCGCCTGGGTGTAGCAGCGGAGCGGAAAGATCTTGTTGATCCGACCGTCGTCGAACCAGTCATCGATCACCTGCTGTGCACACGACTTCTGCTTGGCCATCGCGGAGTCGGAGACCACGGAGTTCAGGGCCATGAGCGTTACGACCGAGAGGCCGAGCAGCAGGGCGCGGTGAAGGTGAAGGAGTCGGCGCAAGGTTCGAGTGAGTCAGAGCCTGGAAGGAACGTCTTTCAAGTCTTGCGGCCGCCGTTGAGGCGCCGGTGAGGGGATCGTAAACGAATTGTAAGTCTTCGTGCCCCGTCAACCGACCTCCGTGGTGGTACCGTTTCTCGCCATGGATGCGGCACAGCGCGGCACGCACTCCGGCCTTGCGGTGGCGATCCCGGGAGCAACCGGTGCGCTTCTGATCGGAGCCCTCTTCGCAGGGGGTGGATCGGGAACGGACGCGACGGCAACGCTCGGGTCTGCCGCCGTGATCGTCGCCGCCCTGCTCATGGTCGGCTGGGCGAGGGGTGTCGTCGTCGTTCCACGTCTCGACCGTCCAGGCCTCGCGGCCGTTGTCGCTGCCTCCTTGCTCGTTGCGTGGACGGGGCTGACGGTCTGGTGGTCGATCGCCGGCGACCGCTCCTTCGACGCCCTCGCAAAGGGACTCGTCCTCCTCGCCTTCGGCGTCGTCGGATTGGCCGCGGCCGCCCTCCCGGGCAGGCCCGTTCGTACTCTTGCGCTACTCCTCGCGGCAGCGCTTGGCGCCGTGCTCCTGTGGGCGCTGCTCGGTAAGGCGGTTCCCACGCTCGGCCCCGACGATGCGGGCCGGGTCACGCGCCTGCGGGGAGCGGTCGGCTACTGGAACGCTCTCGCTCTTCTCGCCGACGCTGCTCTCGGTCTCGGTCTCTGGCTCGTCGCCACGGTACGCGAGCGGTTCGGTCGCCCCCTCGGCGCACTCCTGCTCTATGCCGCAACACTCGTACTCCTGCTCACACAGTCCCGCGCAGGTCTTGTTGCCGGCCTTGCCGTGGTGGCTCTCGTGCTCATGCTGACGACCAACCGCGTCGAGGCAACTCTGTTTGCCGTGCTTGCCTCGGCTCCTGGGCTTCTTGTCGTTGGCTGGGCATTCACGCGCCCCGCACTCGTGGAGGACGGAGGAGCGTCCGCAGCACGTGTCTCGGACGGCGCCGTGCTCGGGGTGCTGATGGTGCTCGGCTCGATCGTCGTCCTCGTTGCCGTCAGGGTGGTGCCCGTCGCCCGCCTCGTGAGCACCAGGCGAAAGACTGTTGTCCGCGGTCTGCTCGGGATGGCCGTGCTCGTGTTCGCGATCGGTCTGCTCGGTCTCGTGGCGGCGGTAGGTAATCCCGTCACCTGGGTCACGAGTCAGGTCACCAGCGTCGGAGAAGTCTCCAACGGGCCGGGCCGTATCGGCCAGTTCGAGACGAACAGCCGTACCGTCTGGTGGGGAGAAGCCTGGCAGGTGTTTCGGGCCAATCCGGCGGGAGGAACGGGTGCCTCGACATTCGAGATTGCGCGCAAGCGGGTGCGGAGTAACGCCCGGAACGTCAGCGAGCCGCACAGCGTCCCGCTGCAACTCCTGTCCGACACGGGGCTCCCCGGCTTCCTGCTCGGGCTCGCATTTGTCGTGGGTGTCGCCCTCGGGATTCGCGCAACACTCGGTCGGCTCGAGCAGGACGAGCGTGCAGCCGCCGCCGCGCTCACCGCGCTCCCGCTCGCATTCGGGCTCCACTCACTCGTTGACCTAGACCTCGACTTTCTTGCCGTCGCCGGACCGACCATCCTCGTCTGCGCGGCGCTTCTCGGTGCCGGCCGGCCCGCTGCCGCGAGGGCAGGCAGAACCATGACATTGGGCGTCGTCGTGGCTGCAAGTGCCGTTCTCTGGGTGCTCGTGGCTCCCGGGCTCTCGAGCCGCGCGGTTGACGCCGCCTATCGCCAGAGCAGTGACGCCGACCTCGGCGCGGCGGCTTCCTCTTCGCGCCGCGCTCAGCGTCTGAATCCTCTGGCAGTTGCTCCGTTATACGCTCGCGCGACGGTCGCAGGACTTACACATGACGCGGGGACAGCCGAGGTGTTTCTTGTCCAGGCAACGCGGCTACAGCCCGCGAACCCGGCTACCTGGTACGAGCTGGGAATTTTCCGCTATGTCGCCGGAGATCTCTGCGGTGCCTACTTCGCGTTCAATGCCGCCTACACGCTCGATCCGAAGAGCAGCCTGTTCTACGAGGGCAGCGAGCTCGACCGGGCCCGCGCAGCCGTCAACGACCCCGTGCAGCCGGCCTGCGGCCGCTAGCAACCGTCAGGCGCCGATAACGACGACAGCATGGGCGCCGTGTAACTGCGCCGCGCGCATGCCGTCGAGAGGCCCGACGATCGGGATCCCGAGATCGTGTGCCAACCGCCTGCCTTCTCCCTCGAAGCCTCTGCGGTACATCACGAGGCTGCGGGTGAAGTCGGAGCTCGATGCATTCGCGACGCCGCCCACGCGATAGCCCCTCCGCGAGACGCGGGCAGCGGTCGCTGCTGCTGCTCCCTGCCGGCCGTTGCCGTTGAGAACGAGCACCGAGATACGACCTCGAGCAAGACGTGCGGCAGGAACCGCGGCGCGGCGCGGCTTTGCCACTGGTGCTCGGGAGGTGGTCTTTGCGGCCGTTGTGTGTGCGACGGCCGCCTTGTGCACGGGACGATTCGCTGTTGCAGACGAGGACTTCGCGATCAGGGCTCCGCCGATGATGACAAGGACGAGGAGCTCGACAGCCGCCACGGAGGCCGCCACGAACGCTGCCGTGCGCCAGGGACGGATCAGCTGTTCGTTGTGATGGAAGGAGACGTCCACAACCAAGACGTTCGCCTGTGATCGCCGCGCTCCTCCTTTCAGGCCATCGGACTACCGCTCGTTCGCGGTGTGCAGTGCCTGCCAGGTGGCTGCAACGCCCGCGGCGAGAGATGTCCCGGCACGGAAGTCGATGGCGGTCGCGGCAAGCCCGCCGTCGAGCACGCTGCGACCGAGCTCGCCGACTCGCTGGGCCTCGTGGACGGCCTCTGCATCGGAGCCCGTGACCGACCGGCACACCTCGTACAACTCGAGCACCGTCGTTGCAATGCCGGTTCCGATGTTGAGCACACCACCGACGTCACTGTCGAGAGCCGCGAGCATCGCCCGGGCGACATCACCGGCGAAGACGTAGTCCCGGCTCTGCGAGCCGTCTCCGAAGATCCGGCACGTCTCGCCAGTGTGGAGACGGCCGAGGAAGATCGCGACGACGCCCGCCTCACCGTGTGGATTCTGGCGCGGCCCGTAGACGTTTCCAAAGCGCAGAGCGACGTGCGCGGCCCCGTAGAGCCGGGCGAATGCCCCCAGATATCCCTCACCGGCAAGCTTTGCGGCCCCGTAGGGGGAAAGGGGAAGGCACGGGTCGTCCTCGCGCGCGGGCCGTTCGCATTCGCCGTAGATCGCTCCACCGGTGGAAGCAAAAATAACACGGGCGCCGACGAGGCGGGCTGCCTCCAAGACGTTCACCGTCCCGAGCACGTTGATCGCCGCGTCTCGATCCGGCTCCGCCACCGAGACGCGCACGTCCGCCTGGGCGGCGAGATGGATGATGGAGCGGGCTTCCACTGCACGCACGATTGTGTCGAGCGGCTCACGAATGTCGTGAAGATGGAAGGTCGCTGCCGCGGGCACATTCTCCAACACACCCGTCGAGAGATCGTCCAGGACATGCACCTCGTCGCCCCGCGCGAGCAGTGCCTCGACCACATGGGAGCCGATAAAACCGGCACCACCCGTAACGACGACCGCCATCGCCGTAATCTACCGGTTGATGTTCATCACCTTCGAGGGTCTCGACGGCTCCGGCAAGACAACCCAGGCCCGCCTCCTCGCGGCCCGTCTCGAAGACGAGGGGATCGAGGTCGTCGTCACCCGCGAGCCGGGCGGGACGCCACTCGGCGAGGAGATCCGCAACCTCGTCCTCCACGGCGGCGACATGGCTCCGTGGGCCGAGGCTGCACTCTACGCCGCATCGCGTGCCCAGCACGTCGAGGAGCTGATCCGGCCTGCTCTTGCTCGTGGAGCTACGGTCATCTGCGATCGGTACGTGGACTCTTCGATCGCCTACCAGGGAATCGCTCGGGGGCTCGGCCTCGACCGTGTGCTCGCCCTCAACCTCGCCGCCGTCGGGGGGCTGATGCCGGACAGGACGATCCTGATCGAGATCGGCTTCGACGCCGCTGCAGCACGCATGGGTGGAGAACGTGACCGGATCGAGCGTGAGGACGACGACTTCCATGCCCTCGTCGCAGGCGCCTACGGGCAACTGGCAGCGCGGTTTCCCGAAAGGTACGTGAGGATCGACGGAACAGCCTCGCCCGACGTGATCGCAGAGGAGATTCATGGAGCCATTCGCGGCGATTCCTGAACAGGCCACGGCGAAGAGGTTGCTGGCCTCCGCACTCGCCGACGGAGCCGCGCATGCGTTCCTCTTCCACGGGCCGGCCGGTGTGGGAAAGGAGGCCACGGCATTCGCCTTCGCGGGCGCCCTGCTCGGCGATCCCCGCCGGGTCGTCGAACGCACGCACCCGGATCTGAGGATCGTCGAGCCACTCGGCGACATGATCAGGATCGACGTGATCCGCGAGCTCCATCACGACCTCCACCTGCGACCGTTCGAGGGCGACCGCCGGGTCTATCTCCTCCTCGGGGCACATCGACTCAACGACGACGCCGCCGACGCGCTGCTGAAAGACCTCGAGGAGCCTCCGCTGTACGCAACGATCGTGCTCGTTGCCGACGCGCTCGGGCCGATCCCGGAGACGATCCGCTCACGCTGTCAGCTCGTCCCGTTCAGCCGCCTCTCGGAACGGGCCGTCAGGGCCTTTTTGGCCGAGCATGCCCCCGAGCTCGCTGGCGATGAGGCGACCGCCATCGCACGTGTCGCTGCCGGCCGTCTCGACCGGACAAACCGGCTGATCGACCCGGCTGGCCGAGCTCAGCGGGCGGCCCTGATTACGAAAGCTCGCGCGACATACCTCGATCCGGCTTTCGACTCGGGTGCCGCGGCAAGCACGCTGCTCGAGGCGATCGTCCTGCGTGGTGCCGCCGCAAAGGAGGCAGAGGAGGCAGTGGTCGATGGCCTCGACCTGTCGCCGCGCGATGCCGAGCAGCGCGTCAAACGCGTGCAGCGCGGTGCCGAGAGCGAGGAGATGCTCGCCCAACTCGAGGAGCTCGCAGCGTGGTACCGGGATCTCGTCGTCGTCACAGCCGGGGCCGAGGCTGCGGTCGTCCATGCCGACTATCTCGACGAGCTTCGCATGGATGTGGCGCCCGGTCTCGGTCGTGGGCCCGAGCGTGCCGCAGCACGCGTCCGGCAATCCTGGCGCTCGGCGGAGACCTTCAATGTGACTCCGGGCCTCTGGCTCGACGCACTCTTTGTGCAGCTGCAACGTGCGTTTGACTGAGTGCGGTGGCATCGCTGTCACGCTCCTCTCGAACCCACAGCGTTTGCACAGGCAGTTCACAGGATTCGCTGGCACTCTTGGGTCGATGACAGAACCAGCCGCCCTTCCGTCGAACGTAGCCCGTGTGCTCGTCGTCGACGACGAGCCCTCGATCACGGATGCGGTTGCGACCGCACTCCGGTACGAGGGCTACGAGACGATGGAGGTCGGTGCAGGCCGTGCGGCCGAGCTGGCGATCGACGATTTCCGACCCGACCTCGTCGTGCTCGATGTGATGCTGCCCGATCTCGACGGCTTCGCGATCGCGCGGCGACTGCGTGACGGGAACCACCGCGTTCCCGTGATCTTCCTCACTGCGAAGGACGCGACAGAAGACAAGGTGGCTGGTCTCGCCCTCGCGGACGACTACGTGACGAAGCCGTTCAGCCTGGCCGAGATCGTCGCGCGGGTGCAGTCGGTGCTGCGGCGAACACGTGGCGAAACCGAGTGCGCAATGCGCTTTGCCGACCTGACGCTCGACGAGGACACGCGCGAGGTGCGGCGCGGCACCCACCCGGTCGAGTTGACGCGCACCGAGTTCGAGTTGCTCCGCTTCCTGATGCTGAATCCACGGCGCGTGCTGACGAAGCGGCAGATCCTCGACAACGTGTGGCACTACGACTTCGGCGGCGACGCAAACGTCGTCGAGACCTATATCAGCTACCTGCGCAAGAAGCTCGACCAGTTTGGCCCACCGCTGATCCAGACGGTGCGACTCGTCGGCTACGCACTGCGCGAGGCATAGCCACGGTGCCGTTGGCGAGGCCTCCAGCCGGGGTGGCCCGCTCTGGTCGGTCGCCGGCGTCACGCGTTCACGATGAAGAGTCGTGCCGTGAGGCCTGCATGGCCGGCTTCGATCGGTTGCCAGGGTTGTGCGTTCACAAAGCGAGGCACCCGGCGCTCCGCCAGTGTCCATCACACGTCCGTCAGAGAGGCCCCTCCGCATGTCGCTGAGAGCGCGCCTCCTCACCGTCGTCGTCTCGCTCACCGCGGTCGGGCTGATTGTCGCCGGCATCGCGACGTACGCGTCGCTGCACTCCTTCCTCATCGACCGCGTCGATCGCACCGTCACCGGCGGCGCCCGCGCGATCGAGCTATCGCTCGAGCGCGGCAGGCCCGGTCCCGGTGGCTTCGAAGCTCTTGGTGCGGCCAATCCGGGGATCTACATCGGGTCTGTCTCCGCGAGTGGTGTCGTCCGCTGGTCTCCGATCGGGACGCGTCCCGGTGAGACGCCGCTGCCCCAGCCCGGTCTGTCCGCCGAGCGTGCGACAGCAGCAGCAGCCAGTGGCCAGCCCTTCACCGTTGCGGCAGTCAGGGGCGACACCCGCTTCCGCGTTGCGCTCGCGCCGCTCGGCGGCACGGGGCAGATCCTGATCGTTGCCGCACCGCTCGACGGGGTTGACGACACCTTGCACCAGCTTCTCGTCGTCGAGATCGTGGTTGCCGGATCGGTTCTCCTGGCGATTCTTCTCGCCGGCCTCTGGCTCGTGCGCGTCGGCCTGCGACCGCTCGAGCGGATCGAAGTGACGGCCGCGGCGATCGCGGGTGGCGATCTCTCCCGGCGCGTCGAGAACGACGATTCGCGCACGGAGGTCGGCCGGCTCGGGGGAGCGTTGAACACGATGCTCGGCCAGATAGAGGAGGCCTTCGACGAACGCACGGCCTCCGAGCAGCGACTGCGACGCTTCGTTGCGGACGCTTCGCACGAGCTCCGCACGCCTCTTGCGGCAGTGCGCGCCTACGCGGAACTGTTCGACCGAGGCGCGCGCGAGCGACCCCACGACCTCGAACGGGCGATGACCGGGATCCAGCGCGAGTCCAGGCGGATGGGGTTGCTCGTCGATGACCTGTTGCTGCTGGCGCGGCTCGACCAGGGGCGCCCGCTCGAGCGCAAGCCTGTCGCGCTCGTCGAGGTCGCGCGTGACGCGGTGGAGGCCGCGAGGATGCTCGATCCCGATCGCGTGATCGACCTCGAAGCGCCGTTGCCGGTCGAAGTCGAAGGGGATAGCGAGCGCCTACGCCAGATCCTCGACAACCTGCTCGCGAACGTCCGTGCGCACACTCCGGCCGGGACTCCCGCGACAGTGCGGGTCGTTCACGAAGGCGACCTCGCGGTCGTCGAGGTCATCGACGCGGGGCCTGGCCTCTCGGACGACCAGCTCGCACACGCCTTCGAGCGGTTCTACCGCGGCGATGCCTCTCGCTCGCGCGACGTGGGGGGCGCCGGGCTCGGCCTCGCGATCGCCGCGGCGATCGCCGAGTCGCACGGCGGGGTGGCGACTGTGGCAAACGTGGGCCGGGGCGGCGGGGCGGGTTTGACAGTGTGCGTGTCAATGCCACCGCTAGAAGTTGGCGAAAACAAAGAATAAACAATAATATAATGCTAGAATTGGCACATGCCTGCTCTCGACCACGCCGATCTTGCGACGAGCATCGTGCAGCTTCGCTACGCGATCGTGAAGACGCGCGACAGCGAGGCCCGGACGGCGCTCCGCGAAGTCGAGGTTCGCCTACGCCGCGCGCTCGGGCCAACGATCCCGAAGAAGAAAGCAGCGGCCGTGCTCGGGATCAGTGTTACTGCGCTCGACCGCTGGGTGGATCGTGGGTTCCTTCCCGTCGTCGAACGCCCGGGCTCGTCACGCCACGAGCTGGAGTCGCGCCCGTTCCTCGAGCTGGCAGCTCAGGTTGCGCGGTTGCGCCTTGACGGCGTCGTGACGCATGGCCGTGTCGCGCCGGCCGTCAAGCGACTGGGTTGGAGGCCAAACGCGGCGGGGCGGCGTGTTCTTCGGCTCGACGTGGCAGCGCTACCTCGGCCAAACATCTCCGCAGAGGAGCTCCTGGCCAACTTCAGCTCGACGACGCCCGAGCAACGCGTTCGCGAGGCTGCCGAGTTGAGTCGGTTCCTCGTTCCTCCCGGCGAGAGCATCGAGCGTGCAGTGTGAGCCTGGACGAGACCGAGGGCGGCGGCCCGGCCGGGTTTGCCGAAGAGTCAGGGCTGCTCGCGATCCTCGCCACGCTCGTCGCGAACGAGGTCGAGTTCCTCCTCGTCGGAGGCCTCGCGGTCGGCTATCACGGCTATCCCCGCGCGACGAAGGACATCGACATCGTGCCCGCGCCGGACGCTGCGAACCTCGATCGTCTCTGGGTCGCTCTCGTCGAGCTGGATGCGGAGATGCTCGCGGTCGGCGAGCTCCGTCGCGAGGAGATGCCGGTGCAACTCTCCGCCGAAGCGCTGCGGGGCGGTGCGAACTGGGATCTGAGGACGACGCAGGGTCGCCTGGACGTGATCCAGTATCTCGAAGGTGCGCTCGAGTCGCCACGGGACTACGAGCGCCTCCGTTCGGGCGCCGTGCCTGGTCGCTACCCCTTCGGCACGGTCTGGGTCGTAGGCTACGACGATCTGCTCGATCTGAAGACGCTGGCCGGTCGCGACCAGGATCTGATCGACATCCGCGCCCTCCGGGAAGCGAACGACGACACCGCGCCGTAGGCGGCGCACGCCCGAGCTGACAACACCAGCCGCATGAACGGCTCCACGCTCGATTTCTGGCTTGGCACCTGGCAGGCGCGCTGGGAGGGCGCGAGGGAACGAGCGCGATCACGCGCGAGTTCGACAGGAAGGTCGTGGTCGAGCGGTTCGAGGGTCGCCCGTCCATGGAGCTGACCGGCTTCAGCGTCTCCGTCTTCGATGCCGAGGCCGACCTCTGGCGGCAGACCTGGGTCGACGACCAGGGCAGCTACTTCGCGCTCACGGGTGGCACCGAGGGCGACACGTTCGTCTTGCGCATGTCGACGGTGCGCGGTGGGGAGCCGGTAGAGCTGCGCATGGTGTTCTGCGAGATCGGGCAGGACAGCTTCTGCTCGATGTGGGAGCGCTCTCTCGATGCGGGCGCGACGTCGTCGAGACCGCCTGGGAGATCGCGTACACGCGCACCGCGTGACGCCACCGTGCGAGCGGGCCGAGGGAGTCCCTACAATGCGGGGCGCGCCGACGTAGCTCAGCTGGTAGAGCACTTCACTCGTAATGAAGGGGTCCGCGGTTCGAGTCCGCGCGTCGGCTTGGCTGATTTGCAGGGGTTTTGTGGTGTTGGCCGCTCGAGTCGGGCGGCCTTCGTCGTTACAAGGGTCTACGAGGCTGCCGGCAAAGAGCATGAGGCGGCCTCGCCTGCCTCATAGAGTGACCTATTCAAAACGTTTGCGGTGTCCCGGCGCACGACAAGAAGGACGACTGTAACTTGGCCGATCGCTTCACCGCGGGACGGTGTTTGCTCGTTCCCGCGCCTTGATTCGGAGCTGGTCGAACAGGTGTCGCTCGCGGTGGGCGGCTTGGTCGGCGAGGAGTGTCTGTTCGTCGGCATCGAGTTCCGCGAGGAAGGCGAAGCGCTCGCGCACGTTGGTGCAGATCCGCTCGACGTCTGCCTGAAGGCGTCGTGGGACGAGGCCGGTCAGGTCTGCCCAGCGGAAGTTTCGGGGTTCGATCTTGCTCAGCAGATCAGCGGGGTCGTATCGTGGCTGTTCTCGTTGGTCTGTCCATGCCTTCAGTACGGCCACACGCCGAACAAGCTCGGTGTCGAAAGGACGTCCGGCCCACAGGAAGAGGTCGTAGACGTCCTTGCCTGAGCCGCCGACGCGCCGGCTGCAGGCCATGATCTTCTCCCCGATCATCTCGTAGGGGTCGAGACCGTAGAGCAGCGGAACGGAGACCTCGACGCGGGAGAAGTAGCCTTGCTGCTGGAGCGTGAGGTCGCGTCCGTCGAGGATCGGGTCGAGTCGGTAGCTGATCTGGAGCTCGAATATGCCTTCCTGGGCTGCGTGCGCGTAGCGTACGGTGCCGCTGAAATTTCCGTCCTGCGAGTAGCGGAAGTTCGGGATGGCGAAGTCGATCCCGTGGTAGGGCGTGCGCGTGCTGAAGGCTTGCTCGATCTCGGCCTCGAAGCCGTTCTCGTGCGAGGCGTCGAGGTCGATGTCTTGCGAGAAACGGCCGGTGGAGCCGAACACGCACTTCCGCAGGGCGGTGCCGCCCTTGAAGAGGAGCGGCCCCGGATCGTCGCCCGCTGTGCGGTGGCCGACGAGGCCGCTTTCGGCCAGCAGCGCAAGCGCGTAGTGGAGCACGACTTCCTGGTCGGCGACCTCGTAGGCGATGTGCTGCCCCTGGGCGTATTGGCGCACTAGCGCGACGGGGATCAGCGCCAGACCTCCTCGTTCAATGTCCTTGCGTCGATGTTGCGGATGACACCGTAGCGCTGGTCACGTTCACCGCCGCCGCCGTATAGCCGCTTTTCGCCGAGCAGGATCGGATGCTCGCCGGGACGGGCCGCCGCCGCCGTATCGAGTGGCGGGGGTACCTCGACGGCGATCAGCGTGAGTAGGTGCGCGAGCCGCTTCAAAGCCGGCCGTCCCCGTGGGATGTTCGTGGAGAGCTCGACGAGTTGCTGCCAGTCCACGCTGTCTTGCGCTCGGTCGAGCGCGCGCACGAGACCCGGGAGACCGCCCATCCTGCTGGGACGTGCCGCGCCGTCGACGAGGAGCTTCTCGGGGGAGGCAATCCGGACCTTGAATCCGTGCAGCTCACGCTCGGTTGCGCCGATGGAGGAGAAGCCGCGCTGCCAGACGAGCGCGATCGGGAATTCCGCCCAGGCTCGAGGGCGGCGGGCGCCGTAGGGTGCGCAGACCTGGACGTCACCAGGTCGGTCGGGTGTGAGGGCGTGCTCGTAGGCTGCGGACTGGAAGCCGACGTAGTAGTGCTGCCGCCACAGCGACAAAGCGGCCCAGGGGCTGGGGAGCGCGAAGCCCCCGGTTTCTGCGAGGACTGTCTCGTAGCGTCCCTGGGCGACCCGGATCAACCAGCCTTTCTCGGCCAACCGTGCGAGCACCTTGCGGATTCTCGGTCGCTTCCAGCCGAGCGCGTCCGCCACATCGTCGGGGGTGACAGTTGCACGCCGTTCGGCCTCGAGCCAGCCGACGAGCTGCGCCTCCTGTTTGGAGAGGGAACGGATCGGATATGCGATCTCCATGCCAAGACAGAGTATATACGATAATACCGTAATTGGGTATTAGCTTCTTCGTTTAGACTAGGGGCAGGTGCAACGACAGGTGGCCGCAGTCCGGCAGGCCACGTCACCCTCGAACGCCTCGTGAAGAGCTGCAGCCCTTCGCCCGAGCGCTCCAGCAGGGGTCTACCAGGGGTCTACGGGCCCGTCGGCGAGAGACGATGCCGGACATCTCCCGCATCCAATAGTGCTGTTTCAAGCCGTTTGCGATGCCCCTTCATGTCATTTGTCGGGGCTGAGCTTCACTCGTAATGAAGGGGTCCGCGGTTCGAGTCCGCGCGTCGGCTTCGCTTATTTCCAGGGGTTTTGTCGTGTTGGCCGCTCGAGTCGGGCGGCCTTCGTCGTGACAGGGGTCTACCAGGGGTCTCTGAGATTGGCGACTGGGGTCGTTGTGAGGCGGGTTCGGGCTGCCGTACGACATCACCGATCGACAGGGGCATCTGGTACGCATCGAGGCAGGGCTAGAGTCTGTGCGATGAGGGTTGTCTGGTGACAGCGGCGCAACGGCGAGTGATCCTCGCGATCTGCATCACCGTCTGGCTGACGTCTCTCGTCTCACTGGGTCTGACGTTCATCGTCGAGCCGATGTCGGAAGACCTCGACATCGGTAACGCCGGCGTCGAGATCATGCTCGCCACCCCCGCCATCAGCGCCCTCGTAGCGATCTTCATCGTCGGGCAGGCAGCAGACCGAATCGGCCAGCGTCGAACGCTGCTGCTGCTCATCGGTGCCTTCACCACCGGCAGCTTGTTGGTTGCGAGTGCACAGGAAGGAACTGGCGTCATCGTAGGTCTGGCGCTGTGTGGCAGCACCGTGTGGACGGTCCCGGTCGTCGCACTCAGCCTGCTGCAGGAGACGGCGCCGGACGGCAAAGCCCGGGTGTCGGCGTTCACGACCTACGGAATCGTCTACCCGCTGGCGTTGCTTACCTTTCCGTCGCTCACGGGACTGCTGCTCCGTGTGGCGGTGTGGCGCCTCGTTCCGTTGGTCTGGGCAGCTGCGGGTCTGGTGATGGCCGGCGCCGTCATGGTGTTCGTCAAAAACACGCATCCCCGGCGCCCCTTTGGTGAGTGGCTGTCTCTACTCTTCTTCGGCGTTGCCCTAGCCATGGGCGTGCGGTTTCTCAACTTGATTGTTGGCAACGGGATCACGTCACCCGTCACACTCATCGTGTTGGCGATCTTGATTGCCGCGATGATCGCGCTCGCCTTGCGAGTCCGTTTGGTGGCCACGGTCAGCTTCTCGGTTGCGCCGATACGCGGCGCACGCATGCGCGCGCTCCTCCTCACGTTGGTGGTCGTGCAAATGGTGGGAACCTTGACGTACATCGTCCTCGTTCTTGAGTACACGTACGGTGAGTCACCGCTCGAGGCATCGATCGTCGTCTTCCCTGCTCTCGTCGGAGCCGTGCTCGGAGCGAAAGTGCTGTGCAGCGCTGCGATTCACCGTTGGGACATGAGCGCGGCATGTCGGCGGCTGACCCTGGTGGTCGCGCTCTCAATGCTCCCGCTTTGCGCAATCCATGCGAGCTCCCCTGCCTGGTACGTCGTCCTCTGCGCGACACTCTTCATGACGGCGTTCGCGGCAGCGAACACGGCGCTCGTCGCCGAAGTCATGTCGCATGCGCCGCCGGGAGGCACCGGATCGCTCTCGGCCTTCCGGGGAATGACGAGTGCCATCGGCTCGGGGCTCAGCGTCATCGTCCTTGGCACGCCCATCATCGCCGCGGTGGACATGAGTAATGGAGGGGAAGTGAGCGCCGACCAGGTGCGCCAACTGGCGTGGGGCCTGCGCTACGACGGCATCGTTGGCTTCATGCTCGTTATCGTCGCCTGGCGTGTCCTTGTCGGTGTCGAGCGCAGGGCGGTGCGGAGAGGCCCTGACGGACGTGCAAATCCTGCATCCTCATGATCCCCCAAGGGCATACGACGCGTGTGGGCGGCTCCCGGGGGAGCCGCCCACACCCTTTTTCTAGCGCCTTCGGCTGGGTCGTGCGATCCGGCCGAACGCGCGATCCGCGCCGCCGTCGCTCGTGAAGGCGCTGAGCTGGATGCGCTCGCCGTCGAGTTCGAGGCCGGAGCCGATCACGCCGGGGCCGCGCAGGCGCACGTCCTCGCCGAGGCCGGCGGAGGGGCCGCGGGTGACGGTCGCCGCAGAGACCCCGTCCACAAACCGTGCCACCTCGTCAGCAGAGGCAGGCTGCTGGTCGAGCCGCTCGAGCGCGTCGAGAAGGTAGCCGGCCCGGAGCTTTGGCCACAGGAGTGCGAAGGCGTCGGGGCGGGAGACGGTGTCGAGGCAGAGGTCGTTGCCGATCGCAAGCACGGCGCCGCACTGGCCCGGCTGGAGCGGGAACGCATCCTCGAGCGCTCGGAGGCGATCCCCGTAAGCCTCGAACGTGTCCCGGGCAGCGCCGGTGGGTGAGTTGACGGCCATCCGCTGCTGCTTCTCACCGATCTCCATCCACACTTCGCTCTGCGCAACCCCCCGGGCCATCGGCTGTGCGGCGAGCATCTCGGCCTTGCGCCGACGCAGGTGGGAGTGCGAGATGTGAGATGCCGAGTCGAAGTCAACCGACGAGCGGTTCCAGCGGCCCTGCTCGACACAGGAGACGGGAATCGGGATCTTCGCTCCGGCGCCGACGAGCACGGAGACGTTGAGGATCCGGTTCTGCTTGGCACCGACGAGCTCCTCGCCGTCGTAGAGCAGCACGGAGACGTCGAGCGGGTTGACGACCGCGAGCTCGGGTACCGAGCCTGCGTCCGAGGTCTCGCTGATCGTGAGGCCGCGCGGGAGCGCCTCGTCGAGCGTGATGTAGCCGGCGACGGGATCACCGGCCGGGAAGAGCGGTGTGATCATGATGCCGCGGTGCTCGACCGCGTCACCGAGCTGGAAGGGAAGGGTTGTGGTTGTCATGGGATGCTCCTTCATTTGGGTTTGAGAAGGAGTCCCGGGTCCCGGCCGGTGGTCTTACGGCGAGTTAGATGCTGACGACGAGGTTCCGCCAGGTCTCCGCGTCCGGGTACCGCTCGAGCAATCGCTCGACGCCCGACACGATCTCGTTGAACGCGTTGCTCTGGACGCTCCAGATGAGAATCACGCCGGCGTGCGACCGCTGTTCCTCGGCCCAGGCGCGCGCAAGCGGCTCGAAGTCGCGGCCGTTGCGTGTTACCAGGATGCGTTCTTCCGTTGCCGCCAACTCGAGAACGAGATCATCCGGCCACGAGCGGCGCGCTTGATCGGCCTGGAGCGCGAGCACGTCGTATCCCTTCTCCTCGAGAGGCGCCGCGATGCGTCGCTGCGAAAGATCGGCGTCGAGGAGAAGAAGCACACTCACCTCGGGCCGAGGTACTCGATGAACGGATAGAGCGCGAGCCGCTCCTCCGGCGTTCGGTTGTTCTCGGCGATCGCCTCGTTGATCTCCTCGGGGTACTCGCGGCGATAGGCGAGCGCGAGCCTGCACGCACGCTCGTCGACGCCGTCATAGGCGTCTACGACTTCCTCGACCGAACCGAAGTGCTCGAGGATCTCGCACAGCTCCCATACGTCCAACCCCGTGCCGACAATCCATGGTTCGCGGTGCGGCCCTTCTCCACGGAAAGCGATCCCTGGGAAGCGTCGGACCTTCGCGCTCTCCTCGACGAGCTCCTCGACGAGCGAGCTCTTCGAGCGCTTCTGGCGTTTGGCCTCCGCCTTCATGAATGCATCTGTGCGCTTGCTGAACCGGACACTGAACGGCTCTCCCTTCTGCTCCGCCACGGCACCTGCCTCCATTCCAGGGATCGTATCGAACACAAAGCATACCCGGTAGTGTCCATAAGTGCCATGGTCGAATAAGATCCCTGCATGTCCGAGTTGACTCACTCGTTGATGCACGATGCGAGAGATGCCGAGGACAACCGACTGCTGGAAAACGGGGAGATCGATCTCCTCCTGTCGGGCTGGGTCGAGACGATCGACAACCGCTGCGTCGCGAAGATGCGCGGGCCGGTCGGGCACGACGTCGGCCAGGCCGTGTGTGAGCGGCTCTGGAAGGAGCTCAAGGGCGGCAAGCACCGCGACGGCCGCTGGCCCTTCCGCGTGATCGTGCATCAGGTGATCGGGTACGTGTGCGC
>JBAXFL010000046.1:0-15841 GCA_037139935.1 Thermoleophilia bacterium
GTGTGATCTCGCCTTCAAGGCTCGTCGCTCTCGCCACGTTCAGGCGTTACTGTCTCTGCTTGATCAAGCCTCCGACAGAAGCCGCTCGCGATCTCGGATCAGGTAGCGCCTCGAGAAGGGAGAAGGCCTCTCGTGGATGAGCGACGTCAGACCGCGCCGCGCAGCCCGTACCAGGATGGGTTGTTCATGCCGGGCCGGTGGGTCGAGCATGAGCGAACGCTCGTCTCGTGGCCCTGCCTCGAGTGGCCGTTTGCCACCGGCCATCTACGGGATGCGAAGGCCGAGTGGGCCGAGGTGATCCGCGTGATCCACCGTTTTGAGCCGGTCACGGTGATCGCAGCTCCGGGCTCACGCGACGAGGTGCAGAACGTATGCGGTGCGTCGGTCGAGGTCTTCGAGATCCCGATCGACGACTGCTGGATTCGCGACAACGGACCGATATTCGTCATCGACGGATCGGGTGGGGTTGCGATGACCGATTTCGGGTTCAACGGCTGGGGCGGCCTGAACGACGAGTGGGACAACGACGACGCCGTGCCCGAGCGGCTCGCGGAGCTGCTCGGAATGCGCCGGTATCGCGCGCCGATCATCGCCGAGGGAGGTGGGATCACCTGCGACGGCGAGGGGACGGTGATCACGACCGAGTCGGTGCTCCTGAACCCGAACCGCAATCCCGGTCTGACGAAGGACGACATCGAACGCACGCTGCGTGACTACCTGGGCGCCGAGAAGGTGATCTGGCTCCCGTACGGCCTGGCCGAGGACATGGGGGAGTTCGGAACCGGCGGACATTCCGACAACGTCGTCCAGTTCACGAAGCCCGGCCAGGTGCTCTTCCAGGCAGCGCCTCACAGGTCGAGCCCGAACTGGGGGCTCGCGGAGGCAAACCGCGCCCGGCTCGTCGGCGAGACCGATGCGACCGGGCGACCGATCGAGATCGTCGAAATCGAGCTCCTGCCGTTCACCCGCGAGATCGGAGGCCGCTGCCTCGCCGTCCCGTACACGAACTTCTACCCGGTCAACGGCGGCATCATCGCCCCGCGGCTCGGAATCCCGGATGACGATGTCGCTTATCGGTTGCTCGGCGAGCTGTTCCCCGGTCGAGAGGTCGTCGGAGTGCCGACCGACTTTCAGGCGTACGGCGGCGGCGGCATCGGTTGCATAACGCAGCAGATACCGGCTGGCACACCCCTCGACTGAGCCCTTCCTTCACGCGGGTCGGCTTCCGGCTGCGCGCTACCTCCCTCCCGGTGATCCGCCGAGCCGCACGATGGTTGCGCCGTCGGCCGAATCGGACTCGTGCTCATCGACGAGCGGGTGCTTCGTGAGCTCGTCGCGCACAGCCTTTCGGACAGCCCCGGTGCCGCGGCCATGGATGACGCGGATCTCGACGCGACCCGCGAGTGCAGCCGCGTCGATCAGATCGCGTACCACCTCCCGTGCTTCCTGCGCGGTGCGCCCACGAAGGTCGATCTCGTCGGGCAGGTCGTTCTGGATCATCGCGCGCACGGTCACGGCCGGGCCGGCAGCGTCCTCGGTCGGCTCGGCGTGGCGGTCGGGCAGGAGGCGGTCGACGGGAACGCGCACGCGGAGCCCACCACGCCCGAGCACCGTCGCCTCGCTTCCCACGATCTCGGCGATCGTGCCGCGAACACCGATGTCCGCCGCGACAACCGGATCGCCGACTGCGAGCGGCGCTGTCAGAGCCAGCGGCTCGTCGAGCCGAGACAACGAGCGCGAAGCACGCACTGCGCGGTCGGTCGCTGCGCCCAGCTTGCGGTCGCGCTCAGCCTCCTTCTTCTGCGCGGCCGGAGTGCTGGCCCGGCCTCGTTCGCGCTCGAGCTTCCGCGCCGTACGAATCTCTGTTCGCAGCTCCCCGAGCTCGGCCCGTACAGCGGTCAGCTCGGACTCGGCCTGCGCCAGCGCCCTCTGGCGCTCGGCCGCCGACGACGCGCGAACCTGCTCGATCTCGTTCTGCAGGCCTTCCGCGGCGCGTTGCGCCTTCGCGCGTGCGAGCTCTGCCTCCTCGCGTTCGGCCGAAGCAGCGCTCCTCTCCTCCTGGGCCTCCCGAGCGGCAGCTTCGGCCTCGGCGACGAGCTCAGCCACCTGGAGCCGCTCGGGTGCGACCTTGCTCCGGGCAGCGCCGACGATGGCGCCGTCGAGGCCGAGGCGCTCGGCGGTCTGCAATGCGTGGGATGTGCCCGGCCGGCCGAGTGCAACCGTGTAGAGCGGCTCGTTGTTCTCGGGGTCGATTCCGGTCGCGGCGTTGGCTGCGCCCTCGGTCGAGCTCGCCCACTCCTTCAGCTCAGCAAAGTGGCTCGTCGTCACGGTCAATCGAGCCTGGGCCGCGAGCGCGTCGAGCAGCGCCTCGGCCAGAGCGGCTCCCTCGACCGGATCCGTGCCTGCTGCAATCTCGTCGAGCAGGACGAGCGACGTGCTCGTTGCGTGCTCGAGGATGCCGACGAGGTTCCGGACGTGGGCGGAGAACGTGGAGAGGCTCATCGCGATCGACTGCTCGTCACCGATGTCGACGAGGATCGCGTCGAAGACCGGGAGCACGGCCTCGAGCGCCGGAGGACGCAACCCGCACTGGTGCAGGACGGCGGCGAGTCCGAGGGTCTTCAGCGCAACCGTCTTGCCCCCCGTGTTCGGGCCGCTGATCACGAGCGCGCGCAGGTCGCCGAGCTCGAGGTCGATCGGCACGGCCGCCTTCTGGTCGAGCAGCGGGTGCCGCGCTCCGCGCAGGACGACGCCAGGGCCTGCCGAGACGATGGCGCCTCGCCAGCTCCTCGAGATGCTCCCGCTCGCGAGAGCGAGGTCGAGCCGTGCGGTCGCGGTGACGAGTGCGGCGAGTGCGCCACCCTGGGCGCCAACGAGGGACGAGAGGTTGCGCAGGATCCGCGTCACCTCGTCACGCTCTGCGATCTCGGCCTCGCGGAGCCGGTTCGAGTCGTCCACCGCCGCGAACGGCTCGACGAAGAGCGTCTGCCCGGAGCCCGACGAGTCGTGGACGATGCCCGGGACACGGCCTCGTGCCGACGCACGCAGCGCAAGCACCGGTCGCCCGCCACGCTCGGTGACGAAGTCGTCCTGCAGATACTCGGCGAGAGCCGGATCGCGCGCGATCTTGCGGAGGCGCTCGGCGAGCTTGCCGCGCCCCTCTCGAAGCGCGCGGCGCAGGCGGCGGAGCTCGGGCGACGCCGAGTCGCGCAGGTCGGATCCGTCTTCCTCGACCGACCGTCCGATCTCCTCGGCGATCGAGAGCAGCGACGGGTCGACGCCGGCCACGATGTCCATCAGCGCCGGAACACCATCCCGATCGGCGAGGGCCCGGCGAGCTGTCACGCCCGCGTGGATCGTGCGGCCGATCTGCATCAGGGTTCGCGTGTCGAGCGTGCTGCCGCGCACTGCGAGCTCCGCGGCCTCACTGACATCTGTCGCGCCGCCGAGATCCGGCTCGGCCGAGTCCTCGATCAACGAGATCGCCTCGCTCGTCTCCTGCTGGCGCAGGCGGACGAGGCCGGCATCCGGTGACGGGCGGAGCGTCTCCGCGAGAACTGCTCCGGGCTCGCTCGCCGTTGCCGCGACGAGGCGCGCCAGGACTGCAGGAAGCTCGAGGAGCTCGAGATCGTGCTCGCGCATGCTGCGAGTCTACGACCACGGCCGTTGTGCTTCCCCGTCGGCCGTTGTACGCTGTGCCGATGAGATACCGGGACGCGCTACCCCAGCTCGAAGGGCAGATCTTCCTCTGCGACGGCGGAACCGAGACCACGCTCGTTTTCCATCACGGCATCGACCTGCCCTGCTTCGCCACGTTCCCGTTGCTGGAGACGGAAGAGGGGCGCGAGGCGATGAAGCAGTACTTCGCGCCGTACTTCGAGACCGCGCGGGCACACGGGGCCGGCTTCGTGCTGGAGGCGAACACCTGGCGCGCCAACCCTTCCTGGGGCGCGCAGCTCGGGTACTCCCTGGACGATCTGGCCGACGCGAATCGCCGCTGCGTCGCCTATGCGGAGGAGGCAAGGACGCGCGAAGAGGTGCCTGGCTGCCCGATCGTGATCAGCGCTCCGTTCGGGCCGGAGGGGGACGCCTACGATCCCGCGGATCATCTGTCGGCGGCGGAGGCGCACGAGTTCCATTCCTGGCAGGCCGGCGTCGTCGCCGACACGGCAGCGGACCTCATCACCGGCATGACGATCACGTACGTCGAGGAGGCGATCGGAATCGTCCGAGCCGCCACGGCGGTCGGAATGCCGGTGGTGATCTCGTTCACGGTCGAGACCGATGGCCGGCTTCCGAGCGGGCAGGCTCTGGCTGACGCGATCGAGCAGGTCGACCGCGAGACCGATGGAGCTGCGGTGTACTTCATGATCAACTGCGCGCATCCAACGCATTTCCTGACGACGCTCGACGGCCCCGGCCCGTGGCACCGCATCCGCGGGATCCGCGCGAACGCGTCGACGATGAGTCACGCCGAGCTCGACAACGCGGAGGAGCTCGACGACGGCGACCCCGCCGACCTCGCGCGACGCTATGTCGAGCTTGGCGCGCGACTGCCGGATCTGGCGGTGCTCGGCGGCTGCTGCGGCACCGACCACCGGCACGTCGCGAGCATCGCGGACGCGTGGTTTGCGGCCTAGGTTCGGGGAGCGAGCACGTCGGTGACCCGCACCTGCTCGGCGAGCAGCCGGCGGAACTGCGCGGGATCGCCCCCGACGTAGGCCTCGCAGAGATCCTGCCCCACCGAGTACGTGATCACGTATGCACGCCGGGTCGGATCGGTGATGAAGCGGACGCTGTGTGCCGCCTGGGCCGGCGTGCGGAGCCCCCAGCGCTCGAGGTGGGCGCGCGCGTCATCGACGTACCGTACGACAGAGCCCGCTGTGGCAGGCAGACCGTCATCGAGGCCGGGCTGAAGCTGCTCAGAAGGCGGGGCGCGTGCTCGGCCGCAGCGTGCGGCGGCCCGTGAGCGACCGCTCTCGTCGAGCCACGAGCGACCGCGAGCATGTGACGACGTTTTCGCTGCCTCCGTGGGCGACAGCAAGGGTCACCCGGTCGCCGTCGGCCTCGAGCACGCGTGCTCGCGACCCGATCTCGAGGACTGACCCGTTTCCCTCACAGCGAATCTCTGCAAGGAGATAGACCACGTCGTCGTTCGGGGTGTCGGCGCTCGGGGTCATCGTGAGACTGACGGGATTGGCCGCCTGGCGCGGTTCTCCTGCCCGATCGTGTGAAACGCGACGGAGAGCCGCCGCACTAGACTGATCCACGAATGCTGCGTCCAAGGCTCGTCGGGATCAACCACGTCGCACTCGAGGTCGGCGACATCGATGAGGCGCTCGCGTTCTACGGGCAGATCTTCGAGCTCACGCTTCGCGGGCGATCGGCGCAGATGGCCTTCATCGATATCGGCGATCAGTTCATCGCTCTCTCGCGCGGTCGCGCGCAGGCGGCTGACGACCATCGCCATTTCGGTCTTGTCGTTGACGACAAGCACGCGACGAGAGGAGCGCTCGACGCTGCAGGCGTGGACATCTTGCCGGGGCGTGGGCTCGACTTTCGTGACCCCTGGGGGAATCTCGTCCAGATCGTCCAGTACGACGAAGTTCAGTTCCTCAAGACCGACCCGGTGTTGCGGACGCTCGGCGTCGAGTCGGGGAAGACCGAGCAGGCGCGCGCCGAGCTGCGCGCAAAGGGGATCGACGCCGGGTAGAGACGTGCTACGCAGTCGACCAGCGGTCGGCGCGCAGAGCACGGCGTGCGAGCGACTGTCGCCGGCGGTCAACAAGGGCGCGCGAGCACGTGACCGTGCTCGCGAAGCGGCCGTGGCCGACGGCGAGCGTGAGCATCTCGCCGTCGGTGTCGATCACGCGTGCACGTGAGCCGATCTCGTGGACAGGACCTCCCTGCCCCGAGCGAAGCTCGGCAAGCAGATAGACGACCGCTCCTTCATCGGTGGCGACGGCATCCATGGGCAGGGGAGATTGGCTGTCGCGGCTCTGATTCCTCCCTGACTTCTGATGGGGTGATGGACCCGCACGGATGGGTATCCTGCCGTGAGACACTGGATACCTCCTCCCGAAACGGATCTACCATGGGTAGTGCGAGCTACGAAGAGACATACGCCACCCACCGCTGGGACGTGCCCGAGCGGTACAACATCGCCGCTGATGTCTGTGACAGGCATTCCCGCGATAAGCAGGCGATGATCTGGGAGAGCTTCGATGGTTCCACGCGCGAGCTTGACTGGGGAACACTGCAGGATCTCTCCAACCAGGCGGCCCACACGCTCAAAGCGCTGGGAGTGAAGCAGGGAGACCGCATCGCAGTCGTTCTGCCCCCGACGCCCGAGACGGCCGCAATCTTCTTCGGTGTGTGGAAGCTCGGTGCGATCCTGCTTGCCCTGTCGGTGCTCTACGGCGACGACGGAATCGAGCACCGTCTCACCGACTCGGAGGCGAGCCTGCTCGTCACCGATGCCGAGAATGCTCCACGGTTTGCTTTCCCGTGGGCACCGGAGATCCTCGTTCTGCAGGAGGACACGCTGAGCGGGGCGTCGTCCGAACCCATCTGCGCCGACACACTGGCCGACGACCCCGCCCAGCTCTACTACACCTCGGGAACGACCGGCCTCGCCAAGGGCATCGTGCACGCGCACCGCTACATCCTTGCTCACGAGGAGTTCCTCTACTGTCACGAGGTCGAGGATGGCGAGCGTTTTCACGGGATGGGTGAATGGGCCTGGGCCGCCGGTATCGCCCCTCTCCTCGGCCCGTGGCGGCTCGGTGCGGTGCAATGCGTCTACCGCCGCGAAGCGGGTTTCGACCCGCACAGGCAACTTGCGTTCCTCAGCCGCCATCAGGTGACGAACGTCTTCACGACGCCGACGGCAATGCGCTCGATGATGGCGATCGACGATGCGGGGACGCTGTATCCCCAGTCGTTCCGCCGCGTCTGCTCGGCGGGAGAGCCCCTCAACCCGGAGGCGATCCGCTGGTTCCGCCAGGAATACGGCGTCACCGTGCTCGACTACTACGGGCTCACGGAGTCGTATCCGCTGGTGGCGAACTACCCCGGACTCGAGGTGCGAGAGGGGTCGATGGGAAAACCGATGCCCGGCTGGGACGTGCAGATCCTCGATGAGTACGAGCAGCCTGTAGCGCGGGGAGACCGTGGCGAGATCTGCCTGCGCGCCCGCTCCAACCCCCACTATCCACTCGGCTACTGGAAAAATGAGGCGGCAGATGTGGAGACATTCGATGGTGAGTGGTTTCACTCCAAGGACGCGGCGGTCGAGGATGAGGACGGCTACTACTGGTTCGTTGGCCGATCAGACGACGTGATCATCACCGCCGGCTACCGGGTCGGCCCCTTCGAGGTCGAGTCCGCCTGCCTCGAGCACCCGGCAGTCGGTGAGGCGGCAGCGGTCGCATCTCCCGACACGTTGCGCGGCGACGTGGTCAAGGCTTTCATCGTGCTCGCAGAGGGTCATGCACCGTCGGACGAACTTGCGAACGAGATCAAGAGCTTCGTCCGCGGGCATCTCTCGGCCTATGCGTACCCCCGCCTTATCGAGTTCGTGCCCGATCTGCCAAAGACGTTGACGGGCAAGATCCGCCGCATCGAACTGCGGCAGCTCGAGCTCGACCGAGCGGCTGCGGCCGACGGGGCCTGAGTCCCCGAACACTGAGGGTCGTGCGCGTGAGCGCCGATGCCCTCCGCCACGGCCAACTGGCGTCTTATTTCCCGCACACGCAGGGTCAGGCGCGCGAACCGCGATACCTTGCGCCTCTCCCACGGCAGGGATTCCGGCGGCGAGGAATCCATGTCCCAGGAGGTCGGTCGGCGCTTCTCAGGAGAGGCGAAGGCCCTCCTGCGCATCGCGCCTTGCAGCGTGCAAGGCCATCGTCATCGTTGCGTGGCCGCACGCGATAGGCTCGCGCCGTGGCGACGAAGGATCTGACCCGACGAGACGGTTCGAGAATCACTCTTGCCGCACATCTCTCAATGCTCTTCGCGGAGCTTCCCTGCGTCGAACGCCCCGCTGCTGCTGCGAAGGCCGGCTTCACGCTCGTCGAGACGTGGTGGCCGCCCGATGGCCTTGCCGATGCGTGGGGTGATGCGGTGCTTGAGAGCGCCCTCTCGGTCTGCTCGCTGAACAGTGATGCGGGAGACATCGCTGCGGGTGAGCGCGGCTTCCTCAACCTGCCGGAGCGACGGGACGAGGTGATCGCAGCGTTCCGGGTTGCGGTCGCACTCGCCGTGCGGGTAGGGGCGCCCTTCGTCAACCTCCCCGTCGGGCGCGACAGCGGGCGCGTGTCCCGTGACGAGCAACTCCGTGTGGTCGCGGACACGCTTGCCGGGTGCTGTGCCATCGCGCGCGAAGCCGGGATCCGAATCCTGATCGAGGCGATCAACGACCTCGATGTCCCCGGGTATCTCGTCGCGACCCCGTCCGAGGCCGCCTCGTTGATCGATGCGGTCGCATCCGAGGAACTGCGCCTGCTCTACGACGCCTATCACGTCGCGCGCATGGGAGCCGATCCGTGGTCGGACGTGGTGCGCTTCCTACCGCTCATCGGGCACGTCCATTACGCGGACTGCCCGGGCCGCGGCGCCCCCGGCACGGGAACCGTGGACGTCCGTCGCTTCCTGGAGGCGCTCGAGCATGGCGGGTACGCGGGGGCGGTCGGCCTCGAGTTCAACCCCAGCCCGCTGACGCACGAGACCCTGGTTGAGATTGCGCACCTGCAGCCGTGGACTCCGCCTCTCGCAACCGGAGGACGAGCGGGTCGATGAGGATCGTCGTGCCCGGAGTCGTCCTTACAGGTGGCTCGTCCCCACCCGTCCCGAAGACACGAACGAGCGCATCGCGGCCAGGCACACTGGCGGGTCAGGGCTAGAGGATGGCGCCCGGTCGTCCGCCACTCATCGTGCTGCCCCCGAGCGAGACCAAGTGGGCCCCCGTGCGCGGCAAGCCGCTCGATCTTACCTCCCTCTCCTTTCCGAGCCTGAAGGAGGCGCGCGCAGCGCTCCTCGACGAGGATCTCCGGGGCGCGCCGACAACGACGGTGGGTCGGCTCTACACCGGCGTGCTCTACGCCGCTCTCGACATCCCCACCCTGCAGCCCGCAGCCGCCCGCAATCTGGTCGTCGTATCGGCACAGTTCGGTGCTCTGCGCACGACTGACCGCGTACCTGCCTACAGGAGGAAGATGGATGCCGGTCACTGGCGGCCTTACCTCCGGCCTTGCCTCGATGAGGCCGCTGCCGGCCGGATGATCGTCGACTGTCGCTCCGCCACCTATGTGGCGGCCTGGAGGCCCTCCCCTGATCTCGTGGCGACGTGGGTGCGGGTGGCTGTCGTCGAGGAGCGAAACGGCGTCAGGCGCGTTGTCTCGCACATGGCAAAGAAGACGCGCGGCGAGGTGGCCCGCCACCTGCTCGTGGCCGGCGCACGGCCACGGACGCCTGCCGAGTTGATCGACGCTGTCGCCGACGGCTTCGCGTGTGAACTCACACCACCCGAGCGTGACGGCAGCCCGTTCGTGCTCACGGTCGTCAAGGGCTCTAGGTAGTCGGCGTGGTGACGAATCCTCAACCTCGAGGAGCAACGGCTGGCGCTCCGGTGGACGTACCGTCTACCCACTCACCGTAGCCCTACGAGGCGGTTTCAGTTGACTCGGCCTAGAAATGCCCCCGCAGTCGCACCACACAGAGTACGGCGAAAGTTCGCGTTCCTCGTGGCAACGATCACCGCAGTGGTCGTGCCCGTCGGTGCCGGTGGAGCCTCCTCGGCCGAGCCCCCGGGCTGATGCATCCGGCCACCACCGGCAAGACTCTGGTGCACAATCTTTGGGAGGCGATACGAGTCGGAGACGGGCAGAAACAAGGCGCTTCCTTCTCTCCTGCATTCCAGATCAACCACGCCGACGGTACAAACGGCGGTAGAGCCGAAGAGTTGCTGATGCCGGTCGCAGTCAAAAGGTTCACGCTCAGCAACCTCCACGTCACCCACGCGCCCGGCCTACTTGTGGCTCGCTACCGGGCGAATGTCGTGGTGCTGAAAAACGCCAAGGAGCTCAAGGCTCCTCCCGGGAACCGCATAACGACGTTTGTCTGGAACGGTGCAGCGTGGCACGTCGTTTCGACGGTGGACTTCTAGCCGCCGGGAACGACCATCGCGCGTCGCGCAGGTAACGCAGGCAGAGGCGGTGTGATGGGCCAGAGGTTTCCGTCACACCGCCGTTTGCCCGGGCGCTAGCGTCATGCAGTCGTGTCCAATGCGACATCCGGCAAGGCTCGTGTCCGAACCCCCGAGCCACTCCATCGAGACGACGGCACAGGCCGAGCAAGCGACGACGACGACGGAAGAGATAGAGCAGGCCATACCACGGGATGCGTTGTCCCGTGGTATGGCCTGTCGAGACTGCACCTACGAGCAGCCGGTGTTGGTGCCGCAGTCGCGGCAGGTGTAGCAACTGCCGGTTCGCACCATGCTGCCGCCGCACTTCGCGCACTCGACGGCGTCCTCCCAGCTGTTGAAGAGGGCCGTCTGGCCGGGTGGTGGAGCGTCGTGCACCGGTGCCGTGGCCTCGCCCGCGGCGTAGGCAGCGGCAAGGCGCGCCTTCACCTCGGGCGTCAGGATGCCCGCTTCCTCCTGCTGGTCGGCGGTGAGGAACTTCTTGCCCATCCAGCGGAAGATGTAGTCCACGAGTGACTTTGCAACCCGGATGTCTGCATCGTTCGTGTTCCCACTCGGCTCGAAGCGCATGTGACTGAACTTGGAGACGTACACCTCGAGCGGTACGCCGTACTGGAGACCGAGCGAGACCGAGATCATGAACGAGTTCATCAACCCGGCAAGCGTGGTGCCCTCCTTCGCGATGTCCACGAAGATGTCGCCCGGAGTCCCGTCGTCGAACAGTCCAACGTGAATATAGCCCTCGTACTCGCCGACCCTGAACTTGCGGCCGACCTCGGTACGGTCGTCTGGCAGACGCCGCCGCTTGGGTGCCTCGAGGACACCACCGAGTGCGTGGATCTGAGCGATCCGGCCCTGTTCCGAGGTGTCTTTCACCCCGGAGAGCGGCTGTGCCACCTTGCAGTTGTCGCGGTAGATCGCGATCGCCTTGACGCCCAGGCTCCACGCCTCGACCAGCAGCTTCGACACCTCGCCTACCGTCGTCTGCTCTGGCAGGTTGACCGTCTTCGAAATGGCGCCCGAAATGAACGGCTGCACCGCTCCCATCATCTTCACGTGACCCATGTAGTGGATCGCGCGCTCGCCGATCGCACAGTCGAATACGGGGTAGTGCTCGTTCTTCAGATGCGGTGAGCCGATCACGCTGCCGCGCTCGTCGATGTACGCGACGATTTCTTCGACTTCGCGCGTTGCATAACCGAGTTCTCCGAGCGCCATCGGCACCGTCTTGTTGACGATCGTGAGCTCGCCTCCGCCCACGAGCTTTTTCGACTTCACGAGCGAGAAGTCGGGCTCGACGCCGGTCGTGTCACAGTCCATCATGAAGCTGATCGTGTTGTGGCTGATGAAGCCGTTGGCCACGTACGTGACGTTGTCGGGAACCGAGAGGTCGAAGGTGGGCTCGTCCTCCAGAGTTTCGATCGTCGCAACGGTGTCGTAGTAGTAGCCGAGCAGGTGCTCGAGCTTCGTGCTCTCGGCCCGCTCCAACAGGGCAGTTGCCGAGCGGCGAGACACGTCGCCACGCCGGGCGAGCGCCATCAGCATCGTCTTACGCAAGCCGTCATTCTCCGGGGCTAGTTCGTCGATCAGGTCGCGTCCAACCGGGATGTGATCGTGCCTCGCAGCCTGACGATGAGTGCCCGATGCGAGCCGGGAGGCCTTGCGCCCAGAGATGAACCCGATCTCCTCGAGCCAGCGCTCGGCCGAGGAGACGTTCAGCAGCCGAAGGACAAACCGCACGTGGTTGCCCCAGTTCGAGCTCGCGTCATCGACCTTGCGTGTCGTGACGAAGCCGAGTGCCAGCATCAGGCTCTGCACGTCGCGGCTAAAACTCTCCGTCACAGTGCTCCACGAGGCATAGCCGTTGGTCGTGGTTCCGTCGGCCTCGAACAGCCCCCGTAGGAAGGCCGCGTATGTCTCGCGGTCGTTCGTGTGCAGGATCGCGTCGGGGATGTGGGCAACCCAGCCCTTGCCGCGGTGATCGGCTGCCGGTGGCAGCTTGGCGAAGCCGCTGGCCTGCCACCACAGTGCGAGTGGTACCGAGTGGAATGCAACCTCGACGTACCCCTTCTTCTCCGAGGTGTGCGCGTCGAGAGAGAAGAGCGTCCTGCCGAGATCGACGAGACGCGCAGCGACATCGCGATCCTCCGCAGCGACGCAGAACCGGAGCCCCTTGGCGTGCAGCGAGCCGTCGCCCATGAAGTATCCGACGAGCTCCGCGAGTTCCGGCGTCACCGACTCGGGAACGTGAGTGCGCTGATCCGATGTCCAGTAGAGCTCGCCGAGCGGCGGCAGCTGAACGTGCCGGGACTCGCCCACCATGCCGTTGAGCTGAAGCGGCACACGATCGCCCTCCGCGATCTCGGCGAAGCGACGCCACACCCACTCGCCGTCACGGTCGACGACCTTGATCCGATGCGTCGGGGTGCCCTGGATGCGGTAACCGCGGCTGGTCTCGATGGAGACGACCTGCTCGAAGCCATTGACGTAGAATTGCGTCGCCTGGCGAGGCCCATCGTCGGTTGAGACCTCGATGTCGAGGTTCTGCCACTTCTGTCCGACGGTGTCGCCAAGCGAGCGCAGGCGCACCAGTCCTCGGCTCGTCGAGACGAGGCTGTCACCGACGAGGCAGCCGGTCGGTGCGAGCACCGTCGCCTGCGCGTTACGGAAGCCCGCTACCTCGCCGAGGTTGAGCGCGTCGTCCCAGGACTTACGCGCCGCCGAGAGCATGTCGGCCGGCACCGAGTCGGCGTGCTGGATGTTCCCGACCGCGGCCCGATGCTTGGAGATGATGCCGATCATCGCCGCTGCGTTCTCCGCGTAACCGGCGTGTGAGCCCATCCGCTTCGCGATCTCGGCCGACTTGCGGTAGCCACGCCCGGTCATGATCGCCGTGATCGCCGCTGCGTAGGCGCGACCCTCGTCGGAGTCGTACGGGAGGCCGCGTGCCATCAGCAGGGCACCGAGGTTGGCGTACCCGAGCCCGAGCTGACGGAACTTGAGCGCGTTACGGCCGATCTCGGGCGTCGGATACGACGAGTAGCCGACGATGATCTCCTGTGCGAGGAACATCACGTCCACCGCGTGCTCGAACATCGGGACGTCGAACTCCCCGTCCTCCTTGCGGAACTTCATCAGGTTCAGCGACGAGAGATTGCAGGCCGAGTCGTCAACATGCATGTACTCACTGCAGGGATTCGACGCGTTGATCCGACCGGTGTTCGGGCTCGTGTGCCACTTGTTGATCGTCGTGTCGTACTGCACGCCCGGGTCGGCACACTGCCACGACGCCTCGGCGATGTCGTTCATCAGCGACCGTGCCTCGACCGTGCGGACGACCGAGCCGTCCGTGCGGGCCGTGAGGTTCCACTCCTTGCCCTCGACGACCGCCTCCATGAACGCGTCCGTGACCCGGATCGAGTTGTTGGCGTTCTGGTACTGGATCGAGGCCCAGTCGGGAGAGTCGAGCGACATGTCGTAGCCCGCCTGCTCCAGCACCCTCGCCTTGCGCTCCTCTTTCGCCTTGCACCAGATGAACTCGTCTACATCGGGATGGTCGATGTCGAGCACAACCATCTTGGCCGCACGCCGCGTCTTGCCACCCGACTTGATCGTGCCGGCCGAGGCGTCGGCGCCGCGCATGAACGAGACGGGCCCAGAGGCGTAGCCCCCCTTGGACAACTGCTCATGCGAGGAGCGCAGGCGCGAGAGGTTGATGCCCGAACCCGAGCCGCCACGGAAGATGACGCCCTCGCGACGGATCCAGTCGAGGATCGAGTCCATCGAGTCGTCGATCGAGAGGATGAAGCAGTTGTGAACAGCGATGTTGTTCGACAGGTACTCGCCCGACTCGGTCTGGATGTCGTAGACCTCCTGAACGCCCAGACTCTCGATCGCGACGATCTCCTCCTCGCGGAGGTCGGGGCACGTTTTGGGATTGTGCAGAGAGAGCGACTCGAAGAGCTTCGCCCGCTTGGCGGCGCCGACAAACCCGATGAGTTCGGCGAATCGTGCGCGCTCGGAGCCGATGTTGATCTGCACCTCATGGAGGTCGTGGCGGTCATCTCGTGCTTCGCGCTTCACAATCCGGCGCGAGTAGATCCCTATCGTGTTGAGCAGCAACTGGACGTCCTCTGTCCACCGTTCGCCGATGACGGCGAACGCGACTCGCCCACTCTCACCGCTCGAGCCACGCTGCACCGTCACATAGCCGTCTGCCTGGAAGATGCTGCGAAGGTAGGCGCTGATCTCTGCATGGGTTGCAGTCCAGAGCTGCTCCGGGACACGGATCTCGGTCCCGCGGGCGAGTAGTCCCCAGCGCTCGACGAATTCGCGCAGGTTCTCGCCGTACAGTCTGATTCGACGGACGTCGAGCGACGTGTCCTCGGTTACGACAGCCCGCTCATGGCGATGGGCATCCGGCAGAGCGAGATCGAGGTTCTCCAGGATCCAGGTGCGCTCGTCCTCGTTCGCAACCATGAATTCGATTGTCAGTGAGCGGTTCGTGCCCTCGTACTGACCGACGAACCCGTCCGCCTGCAGCCAGCCGGCGAGTGCGGCCTCCGCGACGAGCCGGGGGTCGCTGTCGGGCAGCCACGGGTCGCTTTCCCCGCCAGCAGATCCGACCGCGACGAGCGAAGGTGCCGCAACCTTGGCTCGGTGGGGGTGCAGGTGCATCCGCATGCCGGGCTGGAGCTCATCGACGCGGAGCCAACTCGGAGTCGTGCGACGCTCCGAGACCGCCTTGACCACGTGGTCGGCTGTCGCTTCGACGAAGTTGCCGTTGCGGAGCGAGACACGAAAGACCTCCTTGAGCCCGTTCGCCTGTACGGCGACGACACGGGTCGTTCCATTGGCGTCGAAGACCTCCTGGCCGATCTGTTCGTCCTCCACGAGTTGTCCGATCGGCACCATCCCCTCCGGCGTGGAGACGAGCGCCGAGTAGGGCTGGCACGCCGAGCACTGCGGCTTCTCCTCGAAGCCGACGTTGAACCACACGGGCGAGTTGAACGACGCAATCTGATTGACCAGGATCGCCTTCAGTTCCGCCTCGAACGTCTCGGCCTCCTCGTCGGTCGCGAAGTACGACCCCTGGCGACCCCAGCCACCGATCGTGTCTACGACCCTGCCGACCATCTGCTTCACCGAGCGCTCCCGCTCCGGTGAGGTCATGCGGCCGCGGAAGTACTTCTGCGCCACGATGTTCGTTGCCGTCTGCGACCAGAAGCGCGGAAACTCGACATCCTTCTGATCGAACGCCGGGCCGTCCTTGCCGGGGATCAGGGCCTGGCGCGACTCCCACTCGATCTCGTCGAACGGATCACGGCCGGGGATGGTGAAGAACCGCTCCGGGGTGATGCTCGCGCCGTCGTCGAGCACCGTGTTGACATATTCGTCCGTTGCCTCTGGCAGGCCCACTGCCATCGTCTCGGACACTGTGGTTGCCTTTGTGGTTGCCATGCCTGCCTCCCGGTCATCCGTCGATCAGGGAAAAGTGTCCTCCGCCCCGCTCATCGTGAAGCCAGGAGGGATTCGGGATGTTAGGAGGTGTATCGGACGACACCCATTTTTCACCATTTTTCCGCTATTTGCAGGAAATTGGCGAACCCAACCAGTCCACACCAGTCTATCGGAGTC
>JBAXFL010000047.1:0-15091 GCA_037139935.1 Thermoleophilia bacterium
ACCGAAGGCCAGGATCGACGGCACCCACAGGCCTACGAAGATGCCCTGGTCGTGGCTACCGGTGAACCAGAGCGTGACGGAGAGGACAAACGAGGCGAAAGCGGCGACGAGAATCGCTACGGACGCCCTGAGACGGAGTGTGCGTTTCATCGGTGGCGCTCCTTCATTGTTGTATACGTTATGTCGAGGTTAGCATAGTATCTGCCAACGTGTCCGTGGTCGTTCGCAGAACGGGCGCGCGCCGCCCGGAGAGCAGACCGGGCAGAAGTCTGACGGCACCGTTGTCCACTCGTTGTGCCGCGATTCCATCGGTCGGTCTCGCCCGGGATCTCACCCCTCTTGTCGAACCATGATGGAGGACAGGGCCTGGTTGAAACGGCATCGGATTGCAGTCATGCCCGGCGACGGGATAGGCCCGGAGGTTGTCGATGTCAGCGTACGGGCTCTCGACGAGGTCGCCCGAGCCGACGGTTGCAGCGGGCAAACGGACAAGATTCTAATTGGCAGTAATAAGTACAAATACGTGCTATTATCCAGGCATGAAGTGTGGTGATCTCGTCTATCTGGCCCGCGCCCGAGCGGGTCTCACGCAGGCGCAGCTCGGCACCCGGGCCGGGATGGCGCAAAATGCCGTTTCGCGCATCGAGCGCGGAGAGGTGGATGCAGGGTTCGGCACCGTTACCGAGCTCGTACGCGCCTGCGGCCTCGAGCCACAGATCACGCTGGCAGCTCGCGATCCCTCGTATGAGCGCGATGTTCGCCGTCGGCTCGCCCTGACACCGCTCGAGAGGCTCGAGCTCGGCGTCCATCATGCGCACGCGGCGCAATCGATACGGCGCGCTGCGCTCGCCGGGGCGGAAACGGGCGATGGCTCGCGGTAGCCGCGAGGACAGGCACGACTCTCAGTCGCGCCCGGACGGCGTTCTGTCGCCGCTGCAGCCCTTCTATCCCGCGGCAATCCTCGCCACGCTCGAGCGCCACCGCGTCGCGTTCGTCGTCATCGGGGCCTACGCGGCTGTGACGCAAGGCTGATCCGAGCCGACGAGCGATATCGACATCACGCCCGACCGCGACATCCACAACCTGCAACGTCTCTCGGATGCCCTTCGGGAGATGGACGCCCGCGTCCTGACCGACGACGGATCGATCGACGTTGCCTGGCCGATCGACGACCAGCACCTCCGGCTGCGCGAGACGACGTTCCTCACGACCTGCTTCGGCGACCTCGACGTCGTCATCAACCCCGCAGCCGCCGAGGGATACCCCGATCTCGCACGGCCGAGCGAGTCGTTCCTCATTGCCGTCGGCGGAGCCGAGGTGCGAGTCGCGAACCTGGACAGAGTGATCGCCTCGAAGCGTGCGAGCGACAGGCCGAAGGATCGCGACGCCGTGCCCCGCCTCGAGGCTCTGCTGGAGCGCCGCCGCGGGAGCAGGCCGTGAGCGGCAACCGCCGTGGGGAGTGGCACGAGTGGCCGTTCGAGCCGCTTCCGGTGCTCCGTGCGCTCGGCCGCCACGGTGTCGACTACGTCCTCGTCGGCGGTCTTGCCGCCGTCCTCCAAGCCTCGCCGCTGCCCACCTACGACATCGATATCGCGCCCGCGCCGGGCAACGCCAACGCCCGCCGCCTACAGGCCGCCCTGGCCGAGCTCGACGCGACCGTCCTCGCCGGCGACGCCTCCGCAGAGAAGGCACCCGGCGGACAGGCGGAGGCGAGCTACTCGACGCCCTTCGGGCACATCGATGTTCTCCACAGACCCGCCGGCTTCGTCGGCTACGCCGCTCTGCGCCGTAACGCCGTCCCGGTTCAGCTCCAGCCGGACCTTGCCGTGCTCGTCTCGCCCCTGCGCGACATCATCCGCTCGCGCACCGCAGCCGGCGACCAGCGCCAACTGCCCGCCCTCGAAGCCGCCCTCGATCTCGCATAGGTCGCGGCCCGGGCCGCCACAAAGACGATGGACGCCCTCAAGGCCGTCCTCGCAAGCGGCGTAGCGCGAACACCGGACATCCGCGGCCAGCCGGGGACAAGCGATGTGGCAGATGTCCTCCTCGACGAGCTCCGCACCCCGCAGTAACACGCCGAGGATCCAGCGACCGACGAAAGAAGCCCTGTCCGTAGCAGGGGTTTCTCTATGGAGCCAAGCGGGATCGAACCGCTGACCTCCTGGGTGCGATCCAGGCGCTCTCCCAGCTGAGCTATGGCCCCGTTACGGCTGCATGATAGCGTCTCCGGCCGTCGGTGTCCGGCACCGCTCGCCGTTGGCCCCGATCGACAGCTACGGAACGTGCTGCCCTACCAACCTGCGCCCTCGTCGAGTGAGATCGGATGGCCTGCCGGGATGGCGCTATCCGCTTGCATACCTCCGAGACTGCCCCGATAGAAGACCAGTGGCTCACCGCCGCGATGCTCGATCGCCAGCACTTCGCCGATCACGAGATCGTGGTCTCCGGCGACCACGATCTCCGTCACACCGCAGCAGAGAACGGCCGCGGCGCCCTCGACGGCCGAGAAGTTCTCGAAGGTGCGACGGACATGGTGCGCAGGGAACGGCATGCCGCGGGCGGCAAAGTCCACAGCGGCCTCGCTTTGCCCGCGGTGAAGAATACTGACGGCGAAGCGCTTGCTCTGACGGACGGCCGTCAGCGTGCGTGACCCGTGTCCGAGCGAAACGAGAACGAGCAAGGGATCGAGTGACACCGAGGTGAACGCGTTGAGCGTCATGCCGGCGGGCTCGCCGTCGTGCTCGGCCGTCACGACTGTCACGCCCGTTGCGAACTCGCCGAGGCAGTCCCGAAATACAGCGCTTCCCGGCACTTCATCCGGAACAGGGGACAGCACATCCATTACGACCTCCACCTCGATCTCCGACCGACGACCCAGGCGCCGACTGGCCGGAGACGGCTCGACACAAGGAGCTCCCGGTTACAGATGATGAAGGTACTCCTGCAGCTCCCAGTCGGAGACCCACTGGTCGAACCGGCTCAGCTCGTAGCGCTTGATCACCGTGAACGTGTGCACCAGCTCCTCGCCCATCGAGGAGCACAGCAGCTCGTCGGCCTCGAGTGCGGCGAGCGCCTCAGGCAGCGTCGCGGGCAGCGTCGATCCCTGCTGCTCCTCTGGCAGGTCGTAGATGAACCCGGAGATGGCGGGCGCCGGCTCCAACTCCCGCCGGATGCCGTCGAGCCCGGCCGCGAGTGTGGCCGCGTACGCGAGGTAGGGGTTCGCGGCACCGTCGCCAATGCGGATCTCGGCTCGCGTCGCGCTCCCCCGCTCGGGTGGGACTCGCACGAACGTGAAGCGGTTGTCGTACCCCCAGCAGGCACGAGTCGGGACGAGTGCTTCCGGGTTGATTCGCCGGTAGGCGTTGACTGTCGGGTTGAAGAACGCCATCAGGGGCGCTGCGTGCGCGAGCACGCCCGCAATGAAGCTGCGCGTGACGACCGAGAGGCCATGGTCACCCTCGGTGTCGCCACAGCAGTTTGTCCCCTCCGCGTCGCAGAGCGAGACGTGCAGGTGGAAGCCCGAGCCCTCATCGTCGTTCCAGGGCTTGCCGATGAAGGTTGCCAGCAGTCCCTCGCGCGCCGCCATCTCCTTGACGAGCCACTTGAGCCTGAAGGCACGGTCGGCCGACTCGACGGCTTCCGCGTGGCGAAGGTTGATCTCGAACTGTCCTCGACCATACTCGTGGTTGCCGGCTATCACATCGAGGCCGACGGCATCGGCGGCCTCCATCATCCGGGCAAGGATGCCGCGCGGGTCGGCCTGGTGACCGACGGTGTAGACGTTAGACTCTTGCCCCGCGTAGGGCCGCCAGCCGCCCCGAGCTGACTCGTCTGGCTCGCACAGGTAGAACTCGAGCTCGGGGGCGACTACCGGTGAAAGCCCAAGCTGCTCGTACTCGGCGACGACCCGCTTCAACACTGCGCGGCCGTCCAGCACAAATGGCTCGTGGTCTGCGATACGCTCGAGGTTGGCGATGCAGACCGCCACGGTCGGCTCCCACGGGATCCGGGCGAGCGTCGAAAGGTCAGGCCGCGCCGCGATGTCCTCGAAGCCGCTCCGACTCGCCCAGGGTACGACATGATGGCGGAGGTCAATCGTCATCACGGCGCCGACGAAGTGGGCGCAGTCTTCCACCGTTCGGTCGAGTTCGCCGACCGGAAGATCCTTGCCACGCACGATCCCGTGTAGGTCGGCGAACTGCAAGCGGATGGTCTTCACGCCGTCGAGATCGAGCACTGTCTTCATCGGTCTCCCCTCCCTGTCAGCTGATCGTAACGCGGACTGGCATCCGCTTGAAGCCATTCGTGAAGTTTGACCGTAACCGTTCGACCGGCCCGATGAGCTCCATGTCGCTCATCCGCGGCAGCAGCTCCTCGAACATCACCTGTACCTCGAGCTTGGCCAGGTGCGCTCCGAGGCAGTAGTGCGGCCCGCCACCGCCGAAAGCGACCTGACGGTTCGGAGAGCGGCCCACGTCGAAACAGGTGGGATCGTCGAAGACTTCCTCGTCGAAGTTCGCCGAGATGTACCACACGACGACCTTCTCACCTGCGCGGATCGACGTGCCGCGAAGCTCGACGTCACGCGTCGCAGTGCGCCGGAAGTGAAGGACAGGCGTCGTCCAACGCAGGATCTCGTCCGCGCCGGTCTGTCGAAGCAGCTCCGGCGAGCCCTGCAGCCGCCGCCACTCGTCGCGGTGCTCCATCAAGGTGTGCATCCCGTGTGCAATCGCCTGCCGCGTCGTCTCGTTGCCGGCGACGACGAGCAACAGGAACATCGTGTCGAACTCCTGCGAGCTCAGCTTCTGCCCGTCGATCTCGGCGTGCACGAGCTTCGAGACGAGATCGTCCCGAGCGTCGTGGCGGCGCTGATCGGCAAGCCAGTGGCCATAGTCGAAGATGTCGAGTGCGGTCGGACTACGGAAGGGTACAAGCCTGTACTTCTCCGACTCGGGGCTCTCGTGGAGGACATCGGTCAGCTCCGGATCGGTGTTGCCGATGCAGCCGTCTCCCCACACGATCAGCTTTCCGGTGTCTTCGTCCGGAACGCCGAGAAGCCGAGCGAGGACGCGGATCGGTAGCTCCCTGGCGATCTCCTCGACGAAGTCGAACTCTCCGAGCGTGAGCGCGCGTTCCACGACGACACGTGTCAGCTCACGCAAGGTCGCCTCGTACGTGCGCACCGTGCGCGGCGTGAACAGCTCCGAGACGAGGCCACGGAGACGGGAATGGCCGGGTGGATCCATGTCGAGCATCGACTTGCGCGCCGCGATCTGATCCTCGTCGAGATCCTCGAGTGCGGTCGCACCGGTCTCCGACGAGAAGGTTTCGGTGTCCCTGTGAACCGCAACGAGGTCGGCGTGCTTCGTCACGCACCAGAAGCCCTCGCCGCCCTGCCAGTCGTACCAGTGCACGGGGGCCTCCTTGCGAAGGAGCGCAAACATCTCGTGGGGGACGCGCTCCGCAAACATGTCGTTGCCAAGGTCGATGTCGTCGAGCGTCAACTCGCCCGCGGTCATTGTGCGATCACTCGTCCTCGAGGAACTGCTCGACGAGCGACTCGGGGAAGGCCTTGTCGGCGATCGTGTATGCGAGCGCCGTCATCCGGTAGGAGTCGGAGAGGTAGAACCGCTCGTAGAGCTCGCCCCGGCCACCGAGGTCGGAGCCGAGATAGTCCCAGGCGAGCCTGAAGAGTCGGATCCGGCGCGTAGCGTCCGCCCCTGCCGACTGGAAGTACTTTTCGATGTCCGGCCCGAGTGGCCCCTCGATGTCAGCTCTCGAGGGCGTTGCCATAAAGCCTCCGCCGCCGATCAACTGCAACAGCTCGTTCGCGCGGGGAATCCACTTCGGCATCTCGCCACGGAGCGCGACGAACGGCCGCTCGTCGGGATACCAGACACCTCCGGCGTCCTCGAACGATCCCGCTTCCGCTGCGACGATTGCGGCGCGCGTCAACTCCATCATGTTCCAGATCTGCCCGATCTTCTCCTGGACGTGATCGAAGCGGTTGACCGCGGTCACCTCTGCGATCATGTGGCCGAGGCCAAACGCAAAGGCGAGCTTCACGTAGGCGCGCGTGAAGGCCTGGTGCATGATGTGGCCGCGCCACCCGGTGTCGGTGATGACCTCCGAATAGCCGATGGTGTCGCCGTCGAGGAACAGTCGATCCCTGGGGACCTCGACGTCGTCGAAGATGACGACGCAGTCCATCTCGTCGAAGCGCGACGAGAGCGGATAGTCGAACGTGTTGCGCTGCTTCGAGAAGCTGTCCCGGCAGATGAACCGCAGCCCCGGCGTTGCGATCGGAATGGCGAACGCGAGTGCGTAACGTCCATCCTGTGGGCGGATATCCGATCCCGGATAGACGAGGAGGTCGTCCGCAAAGGGGGCAAGCGTCGCGAGCATTCTGGCGCCGCGAAGGGTGATCGAATCGCTACTCTCACCGACCTTGTGCAACGAGACCTCGCCCATCATCTGCTCTGCCTCGGGCTTCGTGCGGTCTACCTGCGGGTTCATCAGCGCGTGCGTCGTCGAGAGATCCCCGTCTCGCATCAGCTTCTGATACGCGACGATGTTCGCGGCACCCTCCTCGTTGCCGCGCCGCGCCCAGACGTCCGAGCGGCCGGAGAAACACGCGAACGTCACGTTCAGGTAGTCGGGTGTCCGTCCCATCATGCCGCCTGAGAGCGCGGCGGTGAGCTCGATTGCGCGGCGACGACGCTCGAGATCCTCACGGCTCCGCGGGATCAGATGTGTGACGTTGACGAGCCGCCCGTCATCGGGTGACGCCGCGAGCATCTCATCGGCGTGCTCGTGCTGGAGGTCGAAGACCCGCGCCATCGAGAGCGCCGCAGATCGCAGCTCCGGGCTGTCGAGCGGAGATGTGACCTTCTCGCCCTTCAGCCAGATCTCGCGCTCGCCGACGCTCAGTCCCGCAAGGTACTGCTCACCCGTCCGTGCCGCCGTGCGCGCGTTGTCGTCTGTCGTTGCCATTCATGTCTCCATTTCTACGGTGGGGGCGATGACGTCTGCGGGAGGAAGCCCCTCCCCACGGGCCTCGAGGCCCGTGCGCTCGGCTTCGACGGCGGCCTGATCGAACCGGAAGTAGGAGCGCGGCGGCAGGATGCCCCAGACGTTGGACGAGTGCACGTCGTCGGGCCAGTCGCGTGGTACGTGGTCGGACTCGAGCTGTTCCATATCGGCGAAGATCTCGACGAACAGTTCCTCCTCGGGTATGCGGATGTACACACTGAGGTTTCGGCCGAGGCCGTGCCGGAGCGGCCCCCACGAGACCCAGCGGCCATGCTGCGCCAGGTGGTCGAGCGCGACGCGAATCTCGCCCCAGTCCACGACCTCGAACGCGAGATGATGAAAATGCGGGTTGCCCTGGCCGACGAGCGCGACTACATGATGGTCGGCGTTGCAGTGCAACCACGCCCCCACGTCCGCGAGCCGGTCGGTGATTCGCATTCCGAGCACGTCTCGATAGAACGCGGTCTGGGCTGCGAGGTCGCCCGCGAGAACGCTCGTGTGACCGAGCTTCCGCGGCCGGAAGCCCGGAAGGACTGTCGTCGAACGCGCAACGTCCGGCCAGCGGTCGTCGGCCGAGCGGTGCGGGAGCAGCGCCAGGCCGAAGCCGTCCGCATCAGCCAGATGGAGAGACCCTTCTCGCACCACGTACGAGACACCGTGCCGGTCGAGGTGCGCTGCGGCGACGTCGAGCGAGCAGTCCGATGCCAGCTCGAAGGCCTGATGGTCGAAACCCGGCTCTCCCTCCGCCAGGAGCTCGAGCGAATAGGGCTCGTAGCCACATGCGAGGAAGGCACGGTTTTTCTCCCGTCGCCGTTCGGTGAGGCCGAACTGGATCGTCCATCGCGCCACAGCTTCGTCGAGGTCTGCAACCCTTAGGCAGACGTGGTCGATTTGCCTCAGTGCAATCATTCTGGATACATTATACTCGAACGCCAAAACCCGTCAAGGAGGCACCATGAGCGAGCCAGACACACGGCGAGAGCGCGCCCTCGCGCGCCTCGAGGAGCTAGACAACGAGCCGGGAGGCGACGCGTTCCTCGCGCGGATGGGCATCCTGGGCGACTGGATCGTTGACTTCGCTTTTGGCGATGTCCACACGCGCGATGGTCTCGATGCGCTTACGCGCGAGCTTATTATCGTCGCGATGCTGACCACGCTCGGCGGCTGTGAACCGCAGATCCGGGCGCATCTACTCGCCGCGCGCGCCGCCGGCGGGACGGACGTCCAGCTCGAGGAGACCATCCTTCAGACCACGCCGTATGCAGGTATTCCACGGGCCGTCAATGCGATGAAGGAGCTACGCACGATCCAGGAGGCGTCGGCGTGAGGGCCGTGCGCTTCACGAGCGACGGGCACGAACCGCGGCTCGGCCGGCTCGAGGACGACCACATCGTCGATGCAGGGCCGGCAGGCCGTTGCGGCTTCGACGCGAGCGATGCAGCCTGGGAGTCGGTCGCAAACGCCGCGGGCAGCCACCATGCGCCCAAAACGGTGCAGCTCCTGCACCCGTGCGAGCCACAGAAGATCGTTGCGGTCGGCCTCAACTATCAGTCCCACGTCACGGAGACGAACCTCCAGCGGCCGGATGTCCCTTTCGCGTTCGCTATCTGGCCGAACGCGCTCATCGGCCACGAAGAGGACATCGTCATCCCACGCGAGGAGACACGGCCTGACTGGGAGGGCGAGGTCGCGCTGATCATCGGGCGACGCACCTACCGCGCAGACCGCACCGCAGCGCGCGCGGCAATCGGCGGGATCACTGCGATCAACGACGTGAGCGGCCGTCGCGCCCAACTCGAGACCCCGATGAAGCAGTTCACGCTCGGCAAGAGCTTCGACACGTTCGCGCCGATGGGCCCGTGCGTCGTGCACCCCGACGCGCTCGACCTTGCGCGGATCGCGGTGCGTACGACCCTGGACGGCGAGGTGGTACAGCAGTCCGACACAAGCAATCTGATCTTCGGCTTCGAGGAGCTGATCGAGTACTTCTCCCGGGGCATGACGTTTGTGCCAGGAGACGTGATCGCCACCGGGACACCGGGCGGGGTCGGCGACGAGCGCAAGCCGCCCCGCTATCTCCGGGACGGCGAGGTCGTCGAGGTGGACGTCGAGGGCGTCGGGACACTGCGCAACCGCGTGCGCATGGAGGAGTAGCGGCTACGCGTCCGTGAGCGGAGGCCACGCGGCGACGTGCGCGCGCGTCAACCGCTCGGCCACCGCACCCTTTCCGCTCTCGACCGCATCGAGGATCGCCGCATGCTCCTCGGCCCAGCGACGCACGTCGTCATCGTGGCCCACCGCCTGCCCGGCGAAGATCGGCGCGCCGATCCGGGTCATCCACACGATGCGCGAAAACTGCTCGAGAAGTGGGCTACCGGACGCTGCAACGAGCGCAACGTGGAACTCGCGGTTGACCTCGAAGCTCTCTGCCACGTCGCCGACGACCTGCACCTGCCGGGTAACCGAGCGGCGCATTCGCTCGATCGCCTCTCGCGCCTGCACCCCGGCAGCCAGCCGCGCAGCCGGCGGTTCGAGCACGAGCCGCGCGCGCCAGGCGTCCATCAGGTGGCTGAAGTCCTGCTCTGCAACCCTCGCTCCTCGATTCGGCTCGAAGACAACCAAGCCCTCCGTTGCCAGCCGACGCAGCGCCTCCCGCAGGGGCGTCCGCGAGACGCCGAGCTCCTCCGCGAGTGCCTCCTGAGGCAGGCGGCTGCCGGGTGGAAGCTGCCCCGAAAGTATCCGCCTCTGTACGACCGCGTAGACCTGGTCCACCACGCTCTGAATCTCGAGCGAACCGCTGCTCATCGGCTCATCCGGTCGCCTGACCTGGATTGCACCCCACGAGACCTCGCAGAGTGACCGCTACCTGACGTGACGTGCATGATGTGCGACTTTATCCAATTCCGAATGAAGATATCCGGTTCCCACAAGCCAGCCCCACACAGGAGAGGGGGCAGCCACTACCTCACCGGCCGGGAGCTCGTCAGGTCTAGCCGGAAGATCCGATCCATGCGCGAGCGTCAGGTGCAGGCGCAACTGCCGCTTCCCGGCGGAGGGTGGAACGAAGAAGACCTGACCCCGCATCCACCGTTGCCAATAGTCCAAATATCGCCTACCCTGAGTCAAGGCCCCTGAGACGGATCCGTGAGGCAAGGAACACTGCATGAGACCAACGCCACCCAGACGAAATGGCTCCACACTCGTCCGTGACGAGAGCGGCCAGGGCGTGGTCGAGTTCGCCCTCATCCTCCCCATTCTGCTGCTTCTCCTCGTCGGAATTCTCGAGTTCGGGTCGATCTACAGCAAGGTGATCTCGATGCGCCAGGGTGTCCGGGAGGCAGGCAGGCTCGGCTCGGTCGGCAACTTCGGTGGCAGCAGCACGAGTTGCCCGACGCTCGGTTCGCCCAACACGGCGGTCCAGAACACGGCGCAGCTCGTCTGCTTCGTCAAGGCGCAGGCCGGCGTCGGCAACAGCGTCTCCGCGTACGTGACGTTCTCCCCGAGCTACGCCTCGGGAAACGGGCTGATCCTCTGTGCCGTCTACCCGATTAAGTCGATCACCGGCCTGTTGACGCCATTCCTCTCCGGCCGAAGCACAACGACGAAGGCGCAGTTCAGAATCGAAACGCTCCCTTCGCCGCCGCTGAATGGACTCGTGACCGGCGGTGACGCCGATCCGACGGGCGCTTCGTGGTCGTGGTGTACGTGATATCCTCCCGGTTCGGCTTGGGGCAGGGAAAAGGGACGGCCAAAATGTGGAAGCATCGTCTACGCAACGAGACAGGCCAGATCTTGATTCTCTTCGCGCTGACGCTGCCCGTCCTGCTCGGGCTTTCCGCCATTGTCGTGGACGTCGGCAATTTCTACTTCCAGAAGCGCACGCTTCGCGGAGCGGTCGATGCAGCTGCCCTTGCGGCGGCGCAGGATCTCGCGAACCGAACCTGTACCAGCGCCATCGACCCCTGCTACAACGCACTCGGAAGCTCGGGAGGAACCCTCTCGACATCGGTCGGGCTCTACACCGGAAAGAACAACGGCACGTCTGTCACGTCCTCGCTGCCCAAGTGTGCGACGGCAAGCAGCCCCGTCCCTACGTCTTCCGGTGTCACGGTGGGGTGCTACAACTGGCCCTACCTCGGGACAGACTGGGACCGCATCGAGGTCAAACTGACGAGGAAGGCGCCCACCGCCTTCGCGAAGGTCTTCGGGATCAACGACGTCATCATCAACGGCCGAGCCGTCGCCAGCGGCCGAGCCGACGCCGGCGTCTGGGGCGTCGCTCCCCCGTACACGTTCGTGGCGCTCAATAGCTCCAGCGACAACCACACGTTGATCATACAGACCAGTGGACAGCTCGTTTCCGCGAGTGGCATCTACGTCAACTCCAGTAACCCCGACGACGGCTTCGACATCAAGGGCACCGTCGGGTTGATCACGGCGCCGAGAATTAATACGGTCGGTGGCTGGGAGGTCTACGCGACCTCCACGCAGGTGCGCGTCGGTAACACGCTGTGTCCCGTGCCCCCTCTCGAGTACTCCTACTCCGGCCCGGGCAACGCCTCGAACTCTGCACAGACCCCCGGCTGCCCCACGACGGGGTCGCCTGTTCTCGCCGACCCGTTCGGCGATAGGATCCCGCTGCCGATTCTCGGCGATGCCGGACTCGGAACCGGGCCGACCTCCGCAACATGCGGCGGCGGCGTCGGAACGGCCATTTCGCCACGCGCGTGCGTTCCCCCGAACGGCACGACGCTCCAGCCGGGCACCTACTACGGGGGCATCTGCATCGGAACGGCGGGGGCATGCACGCCGAGTAACGAGGGACTGAAGCCCTGCAACGCTGGAACCGCGACTGTCACGCTCGCCCCGGGCACGTACGTGATGGCCGGCGGCGGCTTCTGGGTCTGCGGCACGTCGATCATCAACGCCCCTGACGTGATGATCTTCAACACGCAGGCGTCGGGCAGCAGTCCCCCGACCCACAACACGACGGCCAACGGCAGGCTTGCGCGGGTCGTCGTCAACACGAAGGGCGCCGTCGACCTCGGGCCGCAGAACGCCGGCATGTACAAGGGACTGACGGTCTTCCAGAACCCCGGCCTGAGCCTGAAGAACACGGGTGGCATTTCGGACGGCAAGTGCGGCAGCAGCGAAGCGGACGAGGCCGATATTGCATTCCGTGCGCTCGGCCCGGACACGTCGACGTCGACGACCGTCGCTACGGTTGCGGACCATGCGACCGCCACGCTGCAGACCAACATGAACAGCAGCACGACCCCGACGACCGTGATCACTGACGACACGGGCTTCGCCGTCGGCGACGTGATCCAGATCGACACCGAATGGATGCGCGTCACGGGCGTAACGGCCGTCGGGTCGGGCAAGACCGCAACGCAGAATCTCACCGTCGTGCGCGGCGAGTTCGTGGTTGACGGGCATCCGATGACTGCGCACACGGCGATCATCGGCTCGAGCAAGAAGGAAAACATCTACAACCCGATCTACAAGGTCACCTTCACGGTCACCACGGTGACGACGCCGGGCGTGTGGTTCCAGAAAGTCTCCGGAACGATCTATGCTCCGAGCCAGCGGGCGCTCTTCGCAACGGAGGAAATCCGGGGCACGTCGAACCTCGCCGTGATCACGGGGTGCATCAGGGTCGAGGGCGGCAACGTCACGTCCGATTTCCAGAGTGGCGGGCTGTTCGGCCTCTCGACTGCACTGACCGAATGATCCTGCGGAGGCGTCACCATCGCCGATGATGCGCTCTCGTGTCCCGCGGCCACACACGACCGGCGTCATCGCAATGCTGCTGGCCGCGACATTCACCGGGGTCGTTCTCGCGAACCACGGCGAGACGGCGCGGATCACCACGCCCGGGCCCCACAGCAGCGGCCCGAAGACGTCGACGTTCCCGACGCGGGGACGAAAGATCACGCCGTTTGGCCCAACTGCCCTGTCGGAGGCTCGATTGCAAAACCTCTGGGCAGCGCTCGGCAGACCCCTGTACTGGGCCGGACCGGCACGAAGCGGAGCCTACGAGCTGAGCCTCGAGGACGACGGCACATACGTTCTTCGGTATCTGCCCGCAGACGCTAGACCGGGGAGCAAACAGTCCCTCCGGACGGTGACGACGCGTCCGGTCGGGAACGCGTTCGTCGCGATCGACGAACTCGCGCGTCGGGATGGGATGGTCTCGCGCACTCTCGGGAACGGCGGACGAGCCGTCTACGCCTCGGATGATCCGACACGGATCTTCCTGGCATTCCCCGACGCCGCCTACCAGCTGATCCAGGTCTTCGACCCGGTCGCAGGAGAAGTGCAGCGGCTCGTGAGATCCGGAGAGATCACGGCATTAGGTTCGTAGCCTGTCCCTGAAGACCGGGGCGAGCAACTGCTCGACCGGCGCATAGTCGTCCGTGAGGACGACGCTGTAGCCGCCGGCGAGAAACGCCTCCAGCGTTCCTGCTGCAAGGGTCGGCAGCAGGACCTTCGGTGGAGCGTTCGCCGCAACGACCACGTAGGTGCTGCGGCCCGGTTTCGGCGGCCAGCCGTCCTCCGGCGTCACGAGCGCGACGTACGGGAAGGTCAGGCGCAGGGTGCGAATCTCCGATCGCAGGAACTCGAGCTTCTCACCGTCGACGACGTTGAGCAGGTACACGCCGCCGGGCCTCAGGTGAAGCGCAACGAGCTCGTGAAACTCACGCGTCGTCAGGTGGTAGGGAACGCTGAGGTCGCTGAACGCATCACCGAAGATGGCGTCGTACCGGCGCGAAGCAGGCAGGGTGCGAAGCTCCTGGCGGGCGTCGCCCTCGACAAGCCGCATCCGCGCTGAGGGTTTGAGACCGAGATGCTCGCGGGCGACCGCTGTGACCTCCTGGTCGATCTCGGCAACATCGATCTGACCCTTGTACCTTGCCTCGAGGTACCGCGCGAATGCGTAGCCCCCACCGCCGATGCTGAAGCTATCGATCGACGAGCCCGGCCGATACAACCTGTCGAGCACTCCCGCGTACTCCGTCTCGTACCCGTACAAGAGCCGCAGCGGGCTGACGGTATCGACCTCGCTATGGAGTAGATGGTCGAGGTAGAGCGACTGGACATCCGGGGTCACGGCGACCTGCTTCCCGTTTACGGTCGTGATGATCTCGCCGGGATCGAGCCGGATGCAGTAGTAGTTGCTCTCGCGGAGGCACGCACTGTCGGACGCCCAGCCGGCGACCAGGATAACGACCGCGAGCGAGCCGATCTCGTAGACGCGCGACCGGAGCCACGGTGGGCGAGCCAGGATCGCCAGCACGAGCAGCGCGGCGGCAACACCGACGACGACGTGCCGGGTGCCGACCCACGAGATCAGGAAGAAACCGGTCAGGAACGTCCCGAAGATGCTGCCGAGCGTGGCCGCTGCCTGAATGCGTCCGACGACGCGTCCGGTCTGCTCCACCGAGAAGAGCGACAACCGTGTGAGCAGGGGCGTCGGGATGCCGAGGATGGTCGAGGGCAGGAAGAAGAGGATCGTGATCACCCAGATGACCTGGATCAGCGCGGGCGTGCTGTCCGGGAGATCGAGCGAATCGAGGTAGTGGAGAACGCCGAGCACGAGGAGCGACGAGGCCGAGCCCGCCAGGTAGACGAGACCGAGCGTCGACCTGCTCGGCCAGCGGTCGGCGAGACGGCCGCCGAGGTAGTTTCCGAGGCTGACGCCGGCGAGGACGACGCCGATCACGGACGTCCACGTGTAGAGCGAGACGCCGAGACGGGGAGCAACGAGCCGGCCGGCGACGATCTCGAGGACGAGGAGGCAGGCACTGCCGACGAAAGCGAAGGCGAGAACCGAGCGCCCGAGTCCGATGCCCTCCCGGGCGGGCTCGGTGTCGTCCTCGTGACCCTCGTCGACCTCCATCGACAAAGGATAGGCGCAGAAACGGGCCGCGCTTCAGCCTGTCTCCCGGGTTCCGACTGCCGCTCGCCTACCCGTAGGCCGGAAGCAACGTAAACGGCTGTCTGTAAACGAGCTTCGAAAACGGCAGCACCTGGTCGTCGGGTTGCGAGCGTCGAA
>JBAXFL010000048.1:0-13760 GCA_037139935.1 Thermoleophilia bacterium
CAGGATCACTTCCCGGGATGCGAACACTGGCCCGGTAGCTGTTTCGACGCCGATTGCTGCTCCACCCTCGTCGAGCAGAACCCGGAGCGCAGCGGTTTCTACCCTGACCGTAAGGTTATCGGGAAGCCCGGATAGCGGGTGAAGGTATGCGACCGACGCGGATTGGCGACGGTGCCCGTGGGCGTTCAGAGGCAGCCAGCCGACACCGTCTTCTAGCTTTCGCGAGGAAAAGGTCGAGAGTGGAAGGCCCAACGCCAGAGCCGCGTCAACGAACGCGGCGGCGCAAGCATTCTCATGAGGTGCTGGCTCGACATGAACCCGGTCAAGCACCCGGGCCAGGGCTGCCCGCGTCCCATCGGGTCCCCAGCCCGCTGCCCCGGATTCCTCCCACCTCTGTAGGTCTTCGTCGGGAGGGGCAAGCGCGATGCACTGGTTGTGGGAGCCGCACCCGCCGAGGACGACGGCCCGGCTGTGCAGCAGATCGCGATTGTTCCCGGCCGTGGCATGCACCGCAAACGTCGGTGCAAGGTCTGTTCCCGCAAGCGATGCCCAGCGACGGAGATCGAGGATGCGCTCGTCGCCCTCGTCGCTCGGGCCGGCCTCCAGCAGACAGACGGTGAGGTGCGTCTGCTCGGCCAGTCGCGCAGCAACCACGGCACCGGCACTTCCCCCGCCGACAACGACAAAGTCAAAAGACCCGGGGGGTGCCACAGGTGAAGCTTATCTCAACGCCGCTGGTAACGTCTCCCCGAGATGGGGGCCAAATCACGCGTCTCGACAGACCAGCTAGGCGTGCTCATTGCTCAGCCTGACGTGCGCATTGTAGACGTGCGGATCGTGCTCGACGACATGAGGGCCGGCCACCGCTCGTACCTCGAGGCCCACATTCCCGGGGCGGTGTACCTCCACTGGATCGACGATCTCTCGGACCCGAACGACCCTGTCTCCGGCAACCTTGCACCGCCCGACCGCTTCGAAGAGGCAATGGAACGCGCAGGAATCGGGCCGCAGACCCGGGTCGTCGCATATGACGACAACGAGCTCTTCATGGCAGCCCGACTCGCCTGGTGTCTCAGGGCATACGGCCACGAGGCAGTGAGCGTCCTCGATGGGGGCCTCCCGAAGTGGCGACGTGAAGGTCGCCCGGTCGAGTCAGGGCCCGTCCAACCCGTCCGCGCACCAAGGTTCGTGGCGAGCCCGCAGCCCGGGCTCCGCGTCGGCCGGCAGCAGGTCATTGATCTGCTCGACGACGATGACGTTGTGCTCCTTGATTGCCGGATGGACACAACCTGGGAGAGCGCGGGCGAACACATCCCCGGAGCGCGCCGACTCCCCGCCCCGTCACTCGTCCGTGGTGTCGGCGGCACCCTCCTCCCTGTCGAGGAGATCGCAGCTCTGGCAGAACAGGCGGGCGCCGAACGTGACTCGAACATCGTCCTGTACTGCGGTGGTGGCATCTCCGCGTCGCTTGCCTTCGAGGCACTCCAGGCAGCGGGCTACGGTAAAGTGAGCGTCTACGACGGGTCGTGGTCGGACTGGGCATCGGACGAATCGCTGCCCCGTGAGATGCACGGTGAGCAAAAGACGTCCGTCTAGCGATCCCACTTCTCGTCGGCGAGGAGTATCGCCTCGACGATCCCCTGGTAGCCGGTACAGCGGCAGAGATTGCCCGAGATTGTCTCGCGCACCTCTTCTTCGGTGACGCCGTGACGCTCGAGCAAGAACTCGTACGCCGTGACCAGAAATCCCGGGGTGCAGAAACCGCACTGCAGGGCGTGGCGGCTGCGGAACGCATCCTGTAGCGGATGGAGCGGGCCCTCCGGTGGCGCGAGGGCCTCCACGGTCATCACGTCGCACCCGTCGGCCTGAACGGCGAACATGATGCAGGAGCGGACGCTGGCGCCGTCGAGGAGCACGGTGCAGGCCCCGCACACGCCGTGCTCGCACCCGAGGTGGGTACCCGTCAACCGCAGATCCTCACGGAGGAAATCGGCCAGCGTCAGGCGTGGTGGTACGTCTCGAACGACGGAGGTGCCATTGACCCGTACGCACAGCCTCATGCGGTCACTCCGGCGCGCGCGGCAGCGAGGCAGAGCGCACGCTCTACGAGGACACGCACGAGCCGTCTGCGATAGTCGTCGTCGGCGGGGTGATTGGAGCCTGGCTCAACCGAGGCGGGGGCAAGCGTGGCCGCGGCAGCGCAGGTCTCCCGGGTAGGGCGTTCGCCGACGAGCGCTTCCGCCGACAGAGGGACGCTAAGGGGCACACCGCCGACGCCGGCGAGCACGATGCGTGCCTCGCTGCAGTACCCGAGCCCATCGACGGTGACCCTTGCAGCGACCCCGACAAGCGCGAAATCTCCGTGCCGGCGAGCGAACTCGAGCCAGGCGTGGCCCGTCGTGCCCGACGGTACGGGTACGCGGGCCCCGACGACCATCTCGTCAGAGGCTGTCGCACTCGTCAGCGGGCCGGTGAAGAACTCGGCTGCGCCGAGGACCCGTTTGCCGATGGCCGAGTGAAGCTCTACCTCCCCGTCGAGACAGACGAGGGTTGCGGGCAACTCCGCAGCCGGGTCTGCGTGCGCAAGGCTGCCTCCCAGCGTGCCACGATTGCGAATCGCGACGTGCCCGATCTGTGCAGCTGCCTCCGCGATGAGAGGGCTGGCAGCCCGCACCTCGGGGCTGCCCTCGAGCGTCCGATGGCGCACGAGCGCACCAAGTCGCAGGAAGCCGGCCTCGACTCCAACGGTGTCGAGGCCGGGGATGCGGTTCACGTCGATGAGCACGCCGGGGGAGACGAGGCGCAGGTTCAGGAGCGGCCCGAGGCTCTGGCCTCCAGCGAGTACCTTCCCGTTGTCGCCGAGGTCGGCAAGCAATCCGAGCGCCTCCTCCATCGACTCGGGGGCGTGATAGGTGAACGCCCGGGCCTTCAGCCGATGCTCTCGATCTGCAGGATGGCGTCGTCGTGAAACGGCAAGACATTCTCCTTGCCGATGTCGAGGATCCGCAGCATCGACTCGTAGCAGACCATCGGATCCATATGCATGCCGGTCGGGATCACCTTGTACTCGCGCTTCCCGGTTGGATCGGGTGCGGGATAGAAGTTCTCGCGGATCGTGCACATACCTGCGATCACATAGGTTCCGGCCGCGGTGTCAACGACGACCGACTGGCCGCCAGGGCTGTGCCCGGGCGTGAAAATCGTGCGTACACCTGCGGATATCTCGACGTCACCCTCGACGAACTCGACGTTCAGCCCGGCTATCTCCTCGTAGACCCACTTCGGCGCATACGTTGACTTGAACAGAGGGTGAACCGGGATCTTCTGCCACTCGGCACGCTGGATCAGGATCTTGGACTGTTTGAACTTCAGCGTGTTCATACAGTGATCCCAGTCGAGGTGTGTCTGGATGAACGTATCGACATCGTCGAAGACGAGACCCTGCTCGTCGAAGTGCTGCTCGATCGTCTTGATGTCCTGCACATCCTGAAACGTCTCACCCGCGAGTTGGAGCGGCCCGTCGTCACCGCGCACGTGCTGGGCGTAGTCACCCGCACTGCAGCCAGCGTCAACGAGGATCGTGCGGCCCTCACCCCGGATAAGCCATGAGACATACGGGATGTCCACCTTCTCGCCAAAGTTGTGCATGTAGGTAAACCGACTCTTCTCGCGCTGTGGGCCGAGGGCAACAACCAGTGGGGTGATCGTGTACATCAGGCTCCTTTCGACAGGATGGGAAACGGGATCATGGCAGCAACAACCTGTGGCGACAGTGGCAACGTGCGGACGCGAGCGTCGAAGGGTGCCAGGGCATCCTGGACGGCGAGCGCTACTGCGGCGGGGGCGGCGATCATTCCGGCCTCCCCGATTCCCTTGATGCCTGCCGGCGTCAGCGGTGAGGGCGAGCAACAGTGGTCGATCTCGATGGAGGGCACGTCCATTGCCGTCGGGAGAAGGTAGTCCGCAAAGTTCGTGGCAAGTGGTTGGCCGTCGGCGTCATAGGGCATCGACTCGAGTAGCGCTCCACCGATGCCCTGCGCAATTGCACCTCGGATCTGACCGGCCACGATCGCCGGATTGATAACCGTCCCACAGTCCTCGACGGCCACGACTCGGTCAACACGCGTCCCGCCGGTGCCGGGATCGACCGTGACGAAGGCAATGATGCAGCCGTTTGCGTAGGTGGCGGGTGGGTCGTGAAAACGGGTGACAGAGAGCTCGGGCGACTCCAGCCGGCTCCGCAGGTCGGGACGAAAGTAGGCGGCTTCGGCGATGGCCCGTAGCGACAGGACGTTGTTTGGAGTGTCGCGGTGCGCTACGCCGCCGTCAACGATCTCTAGCTCGTCCGGGCTTGCTTCGAGGAGTAGCGACGCAAGTGTCAGCACACGGCCCCGGAGCTCCGTGGACGCTGCCAGCACGGCACCGGCAATCACGACTGCGGTGCGGCTTGCGCGGGTGCCGGGACCCGAGAGCGGCACGGCGTCCGTATCATTTGCCAGCACGCGGACATCACCCGGATCAGCACCAAGCACGTCTGCGGCGACCTGAGCGAGAACCGTCGCATGCCCCTGCCCCTGACTCGGGGTGCCGACGGCGATTACCACCTCACCAGACGGTTCGATCGTGACGCGCGCTGCGTCATGTGATGTCAGCACCCAGCTCGCCTGGCGCGACCCTTCGGTGCCCCAGCCTGTGGGCTCCACGTACGGGCTGATCCCGATCCCAACGTACCGCCCCTCTCCTCGAAGGCGGCTCTGCTCGATGCGGAAGCCGTCGTAGTCGGCCATCTCGAGCGCGCGATCGAGAGACTCACGGAAGCTTCCAGAGTCGTACTCCATGCCGGTGCACGATGTAGAGGGGAATGACCCGGGTGGGATGATATTGCGCCGCCGCAGTTCGGCCGGGTCGAGCCCCAGTTCTCGCGCAGCTTCGTCGATCAACAGTTCGCGTGCGCAGTGACCGGCGGTCCAGCCGACTCCGCGGTACGGGGCAACCGGTGCCTTGTTGGTCACGGCGGCAATGACCTCTGTCTCGAGGTGTCGAAGGGTGTAGACACCCGGCATGAGCACTGCGCAGAGGAACGGCTCGATCAGTGCGCTCCCGTTGTTGTAGGAATATGCGCCGGCGTCGCCAAGAATACGGGCGCGAAGGGCGAGGAACGTTCCATCTGCAGACAGAGCCAGCTCGAGATCGATCGTCTGCTCCTTCGCCTGGGGCGCACCGACAAGATTCTCGTAGCGATCCTCGAGCCAGATCACAGGTCGCCGTGTTCGCCGTGCTGCCAGGGCGACCGCGAGCTCCTCCGGATGGAGCGGGATCTTCTGTCCGAAGCCACCTCCAACATCCGGCACGAGAACGCGGATCCGCGCTTCGGCGATGCCCGTTGCGCCGGAGAGGCGCCGTCGAAGCAGGTGCGGTGACTGCGTCGAACTCCAGAACGTCAGCTCGCCGACTGCGGGGTCCCACCTGGCGGCGCACCCGCGGGTCTCGAGTGGACACGCCGAGTAGCGGTTGTGTTGGAGGCGGAGCGATACGACGTGATCGGCATTCAGGAAGGCGGCGGCGGGCTCACCGTACGTTGTGGTCTCTCGATAGACGACGTTCGAACCGAGTTCCGGGTGAAGAACCGGCGCGTCGGGTTCGAGCGCGGACTCCGCATCGCTGACGGCCGGAAGCGGGTCGTAGTCGGGCGCGATGAGCTCCGCACCGTCCTCGGCCTCGCCGCGCGAGCGAGCCAGAACGAGCGCGATCGGCTCACCGACAAACCGCACGCGCCCCGTGGCGAGCGCGAACTGCGGCGTCCTTCGCAGTCCGTCGATCGGCAGGAGGTCCGTGAGTGGCTCGTGTTCGAGATCGGCAGCCGTGAAGACTGCCTCGACACCGTCAACCCGGGTGGCGTCTTCGACGTCAACCGCTGTGAGCAGGGCGTGTGGCAGGAACGATCTGTGGAATGCGGCGTGCAGCGCACCGGGTAACTCGAGGTCTGCGAGGAACGACGCATTGCCCGTCAGCAGCCGGGGGTCTTCGAGTCGGTCGAGCGGACGCCCGAAGTAGCGCCCCCGCAGGGAGTGCATTAGAGGTGGCGCGATCTTCCCCATCGCAAGATACGATATATTACGTCGGTTGAGAGCGAGTGACGGATCCGAGGCGGTCGAAGCACCCACCAGCGCGCGCAACGCCGCCGAAGGTTCCGCGGATGTCTGCACGGATTCCGGGATTCCGGTCGAACCCGTCTACGCTGCCCCCGACGGAGGCAGTGGGGATTACTCGGCGCGAATCGGTTCTCCCGGCTCGTACCCCTATACGCGGGGCATCTACCCGAGCATGTACAGAGGGCGCCTTTGGACGATGCGACTGTATGCGGGTTGGGGTGGCCCCGAGGACACCAACGAGCGCTTTCGCTACCTGCTCTCCCAGGGCCAGACGGGCCTGTCGGTCGCCCTCGACCTACCGACCCAGATGGGTCTCGACTCGGATGCCGAGCTCGCACGCGGCGAGGTCGGCAAGGTCGGGGTTGCGATCGACTCGCTCTCAGACATGGAGGCGGTCTTTGACGGCATCCCGCTCGACCGCGTTTCGACATCGTTCACGATCAACGCGACTGCGCCGATTCTGCTCGCGATGTACGAGGTCGTGGGCGAGCGTCAGGGCGTTGACGTCTCCGAGCTCCGAGGAACCGTGCAGAACGACATCCTCAAGGAATACCTCGCCCGGAAGACCTACATCTATCCTCCCGAGCCGTCCCTGCGGCTTGTCGGAGACGTGATCGAGTACGCCACCGGCCGGCTACCGAAGTTCAACCCTATCTCCGTCTGTGGCTACCACATGCGCCAGGCCGGTTGCGATGCAGTGCAGGAGATCGCCCTCACCCTCGCAAACGCGAACGCCTACGTGCGCACTGTCTGTGAACGCGGTCTCGACGTTGACGCATTCGCGCCCAGGATCTCGTTCAACGTCTCGACGATGCGCGACCTCTTCGAGGAGATAGCGAAGCATCGTGCGACCCGGCGGTTGTGGGCCCGGATCATGCGGGAGCGCTTCGGTGCCACCGACCCGCGCTCGTGGACATACCGTCTCTTCTCGGGTGGTGACGGAACCTCTCTGACCGGGGTGGAGCCGCTCAACAACGTTGTCCGTACGACGCTCCAGACGCTTGCGATCGTGCTCTCCGGCGCCCAGGCGGTGCACACGATGTCCTGGGACGAGGCACTCGCACTTCCGAGCGAAGAGGCAGCGCTGCTCGCACTGCGTACACAACAGATCATCGCGTACGAAAGCGGTGTTACTCGAACGGTGGATCCTCTTGGCGGCTCGTACTACCTGGAGTCGCTGACCGACGAGCTCGAGCTTCGTGCGGAACAGTTCCTGCACGAAATCGAGCTGACCGGTGTCGTCGAGGGCATCGCCGACGGCAGTCTCGAACGGTTGATTGCCGATGCTGCCTACCTCCAGCAGGAGGCGATCGAGTCGGGTGAGCGCACCGTTGTCGGGGTGAACCGGTTCGTCTCCGAGGATGCGAGCGCGCAACAGATCGAGGTGCTCTCGGTCCCCGAGGAGGTCGGCGAGCATCAGGTTCGACGGTTACGCGCAGTGCGCGCCGCACGCGATGACGTTGCCGTCGCTGCGGCTCTCGCCGGCATCCGGAGGGTGGCTGCGGGCAGCGAGAATACGATGCCCGTCATCCTTCAGGCTGTCCGGGCTGAAGCGACCGTGGGTGAGATCTCCACCGCACTCGGCGACGTTTTTGGCTATCACAGATCATCGACTGTGACATGAACGACAGGGTGCTGCCGGTCGTCGTGCTCGACCACGTTGGCATTGCGGCCTATCCTGACGGGCTGTCTCTCGCGGAGTTGATCGGTGGAAGCGCAGCCCCGCTGGTGGAGATGCCGAGCGGTGTCGCGGTTGGACGCTTCGGTCCAGGCGAAGCACTCGAACTCGTGACCTCGACGCGAGACGGGAGTCCGCTCGAGCGATTTCTCGAGACACGTGGGCCTGGCCTCCATCACATTGCGCTTCGCGTCGATGAACCGCTCTCGCAGGTCGTACTACGCCTCGAGGCCGCAGGGTTGAGGATAGTGGGGGACATCGAGGCCTCGTCCGACGGGCGGCCATCTCTCTTTCTGCATCCGTCAAGCACGGGTGGCGTCCTCGTCGAGCTCGTCGAAGGCCCCCGGCGATAATGAGCCCCTGGCCCCTCGACGGTGTGCGGGTCCTCGACCTGACCCAGTACGTCGCGGGCCCGTACTGCACGCAGGTGCTTGCAGACCTCGGCGCAACAGTGCTCAAGCTCGAAAGACCGGGCACCGGCGACGTCTACCGCCGTCAGGGGCCCGTGTACGCGGGCGGTGAGAGCGCAAGCTTTCTGACCTTGAACCGCGGCAAGCGCTCCCTCGAACTCGATCTCGGCAGCGAGGAGACGCGCTCACAGCTCGAGGGGCTGATCGGAGAGGCGGACGTGCTCGTGGAGAACATGCGGCCGGGTGCGCTCGCAAAACTTGGCCTCGACTACACGTCGCTTGCACCGCAACACCCACGCCTCATCTACTGCTCTATCTCTGCGTTCGGGCAAGAAGGCCCACGTTCCGGGGACGGAGGCTACGACCTGACCCTGCAGGCCCTGTCCGGGCTGATGGCCGCCACGGGGCATCCGGGCCAGGCGCCGGTCAAGATTCCGGTCGCCGCCCTCGACTTCGGAAGTGCCCTGTACGCCACGATCGGCATCCTTGCTGCACTGGCAGAACGAGGGCGTACGGGGTGCGGCCAGTGGGTGCAGACCTCGCTGCTCGAGACCGCCCTGGCCTGGTTTTCGATGCATGTGGTCACCTATCTTCTCGGGGGAGGCGAGCCGCAGCTGACCGGTTCGAGAAGCCCGTTCTTCGCCCCGTACGAGGCGTACCAGACATCTGACGGACACGTGGTGGTCGTCGGGACGGGCGGCCGTGATGCCTGGCCCCTGTTCTGTCGCACGCTCGGCCTCGACCATCTCGTCAACGATGAACGTTTTGTGGAGAACGCCGATCGTGTTCGGCACGCCGAGGAGTTACGGATCGAGGTCGAAGCGGTGACCGGGACACGCACAACGACGGAGTGGACGGAGGCCTTTGCGGCTGCCGGTGTTGTCAGCGCGCCCGTGCAGACGCTGCCTCAGGTCCTTGATGACCCGCAGACCCATGCCCTCCAGATGATCGGGACGCTCGACCACCCGACTGCGGGCGCGATCCCGAGCGTCAGGCTTCCGGTAACGATGTCCGAGTCCCGGACAACGGCGTCCGATCCACCTCCGCTGCTCGGCGAGGGCGGCGAGTTCGGCTTCGGCGCGTCGGGCGAATCGTCGCCGTAGGGGTCTGGATCACGCAGCGAGCGGGTACAGCGCACGGACGTCAGGCCAGTGCTCGAGCGCAAGCGCCATATCCCAGAAACCTTCCTCGAGCTGGACGCTCCGGGTAAAGAGTTCCCCCAGGCGCTTCTCGGGCACCGAGGGGTTCTGCCCGGCAAGACGCTCGAGGTCGAGGCACATCCGCTGCACGATCTCGGAATACGCATCGCTGCCGAAGAACCGGATCCACCCCGTGAAGATCTCGTGCTCACGGATGTCGTGGGAGAGACGGGTGGCGATCTCGCCGTAGCTCCAGGTGCACGGCAGAATGGCCGCCATCACCTCGAGCGGAGTCGCCGTCGCAGCCGTGGCGACGAGAAAACTCGTGTATGCAACGTTCGCCGGTGCCAGCCCGACGCTGCCTCCGAGGTCGCGCGCACCACTCTCGATCACTCGCTCGAGCAGGTCACGGTTCTCCGGGATCTCGGTCTCGATGACGGTGGTGAGATCGGCGGCGAAGATCTGCATCGTCTCGATCTCATCTGCGCGGGAGGCCGCAAGCGCCATCGCCCGTGCGTATTCGGGTAGGTACTGGAGATTTTGCTCCACGTAGAAGCGGAACGTGTCGAGGGGGAGCGTCCCCGAGGCAAGCCCGGCGATAAACGGGTGGCTGTGCAGGCGCCCCCAGTTGGCTCCTGCGTCATCCCGCAAGCGCTTGCAGAGACCCGTCACGGTTCTCACGGTGTCTGCCTTTTCAGGCCCACCAGCCTGGCAAAGTGCGCGATTGTCGCTCTCCGGTCGGGCCCTAGCGGGAATACGCTCAGGCCCCCGCAACCCTCAGACTCCAGCCAGCTCAGCTTCTCGGCCGCCTGCTTCGGGGTTCCACAGAAGGCGATCTTCCGCACCAACTCGTCGGGAATCAGCCGTGCAGCCGCGCCTGCGTGCTGGAACTCCCCGCCGGTGTACGCCGCGTTGACCTCGGCGATCAGCTCCTCGTCCATGCCGGCGAGCCGCGCGTAGTCGGGTGCTGTGTGCGGAAACCAGGCTGCGATCGACCTTGCCGACTCGAGCGCCTGCTCCTCGTCGTCGTTTACGGCGCCGTAGAGAAACAGCGTCTCGTTGAATACCGGACGGTTGCTCCGTGCACGTCCTCGCACCAGGTGATCGCGGGCGAATGCCAGTCCTTCGGGGAAGAGCCCGGCGAGTAGAATGAGCCCGTCGGCAACCTCACCCGTCAACTCGAGCGCTCGCGGCCTGCTGGCCGCAACGTAGACCGGGATCTCCTCGACCGCCGAGCGGAGCTTGCCACCGGTGAACGACCACGGCCCGACCTCGAGGCCGTCGAGCAGATCGCCTCGCCATAGTGATCTGAGAGCCTCGATCGTCTCGCGGAGCGTGGCTATCGAGGCCATGCCGAGCCCGATCTCGCCGAGGGGCCGATCACCCACGCCGATCCCGCAGGCAACGCGCCCGCCGGCAACATCCGCGAGTGATGCAGTGGCGTTTGCCGTGATCGCCGGATGGCGTGTCAGGGGGTTGGTAACGGCTGTTCCGACGCGGAGCCGCGCAGTGGACATGAGGGCGAGCGTTGCGTAGACGTAGACGTCGCCGGCGTGAAGCGAGGAGTCTGTCAGCCAGAGGTCGTCATAGCCCAGCTCCTCGATCCAGCGGACGAGCTCGATGAATGCAGGCGGGTCATAGACCCCCTGGAGCGTGACGCCATAGCGGGTCACCAGACGATCACATTTCTCCCTCTGACCTGTCGTGCCCTCAGGCGCTCAACGGCAACGCCGATCTCGGTCAGTGGGTAGCTGGTGTCGATCTGTACGCTGAACCGACCGGCTGCGGCGAGGCCGATCGCGGTCTCGAGATCGCGTCTGGAAGCAGCAACGGAGGTCACTACCTGGATCTCCGACAGAATCAACTCGATCGGGTGGACGTCGATGTGCTCCCCGGTGTAGCCGATGATCACGAGCTTTCCGCCGCGGCCGAGCGAGCGGATTCCGGCAAGGAACGTCTGTGTTGTGCCCACGAGCTCGATGTAGTGATCGGCACCCGCACCGTTTGTCAGCCCCTTGACGAGCTCGGGCAGTCCGTCGTATCCTTTTCCGTCCTCCAGCACGAGCGCATCCGCGGCGCCGAGCTTGCGGGCGATGTCGGCCTTGTCTGCCGCGTCCGCGACGGCGATCACCCGGGCTCCCGCAGCAACCGCTACCTGGACGGCCATCAGGCCGACGCCGCCGATGCCGTTGACGAGCACCGTGTCCCCGAGCCCGATGCCCGCAAGACGCGCGGCGTGCACGACTGACATGCCGCTACACGACAGGATCGCTGCCGTCTCGAAGTTGACGGTATCCGGCAGCGGGATGAGGTTTTCGGCCGGGACGCGGACAACATCGGCAAACGTTCCCGGGAGGGAGAAGCCGAGTTGCCCGACCGGATCGAGGCAGAGCGACTCCCGGCCATGCAAGCACCAGCGGCAGGATCCGCAACCGACGAAGTTGTACACCGCAACGCGGTCGCCCTCCTTGACAGAGCTCCCTGCGGGGGCATACCTCACGATGCCCGCGCTTTCGTGCCCGAGTTGAAACGGAACGGACGGCGCGTCGATCATGCCGTCGAGGAAGTGCAGCTCCGTGCCGCAGACCCCTGCCGCACGGCTCTCGACGAGCGCCCAGCCGTCGGGATCCGGCTCGGGTGCCTCCTCGATGCGAAGCTCGCCCGATTCGTACATCAGCGCAGCTTTCATACGATCTCCCCTGTCGGTAGCTGGTTGTGATCTTCGCTGTAGGCCATGTCCCAGAATGCAAGCTCGAGGCGCGTTGCGGTGGCGAAGAGCTCGGAGTGTCTGCGGCGTCGAGTGGCGTCAAGTGGTGCAAGTAAGCTATCGAGGACGCGCCGCCGCTCCTCGATCGAGGAGACGTAGAACGCTCCTCCGAAGAACTCGAACCACTCCCGGTACACCGGATGATCCGCGACCCTGTCAGCAAGAAGGACAGCGATATCCGCGTAACTCCAAGCGCACGGGAGCTGAGCGACCATGACATCCAGCGCGTCGCCACGTGCAGCAGTGGCGAGCATCCAGTTGCCGTACGTCGATGTTGCCGGGAGCGCTCTGACGGGCATCGGAGCTGTCGGTATGAGCTCCGTGACGGCGTTCAGTAGCTGCTGCTCGTTACCGATCTCGCGCTCGACGATGATGTGCGCATGCCCGACCAGCTGGCGCAGCTCGTCGTGGTCTCGCGCCCGACCAATCGCCATACCAATCGCGCGCGCAAAGTCCGGAAGAAAGAGCAGGTCCTGCTCGATGTAGAGGCGGAACTTCTCGAGAGGCAGCGTTCCGGCCGCGAGTTCCTGGACGAGGGGGTGCAGGTGGAGCCTGCCCCAGATGGCGGCAGAGTCTGCCCGCAGGGCATCGCACGCGGATGGAGGGGCCGCCCCGGCCAAGCTACGAGAGGTCGACCCAGACTGTCTTCGTTCGCAGATAGAGGTCAAGTGCTTCGCGGCCGAGCTCCTTCCCAAACCCGGAGTACTTGAAGCCGCCATAGGGGATAGCCGCGTCGAACATGCCGTAGGTATTGACCCAGACGGTTCCGGCGTCGATAGCTGCGGCTACACGGTGGGCGCGCTTGACGTCGCGTGTGAAGATACCCGCGGCGAGACCGAAGTGGGTGTCGTTGGCGAGCTCGATCGCCTGGGCCTCGTCGGAGAAGGAGCTGATCATTGCCACGGGGCCAAAGATCTCCTCACGCATGATCCGCATCCCGGGCGAGACGTCGGTGAACACCGTGGGTTGCACGAAGTACCCGCGTTCGAGCGCTTCACCCTGCGCTCGCCCTCCACCAGCAAGGATGCGGGCTCCCTGCTCGCGGCCCAGATCGATGTAGCTCACGACGCGGTCGAGTTGCTCCTGCGACACGACAGGCCCCATGTCCGTCAGCGGGTCGAGCCCCGACCCCAACCTGATGGATCGTGCGCGCTCGGCGAGCCGTTCGGCGAACTCCTGTTGGAGGCTTTCGTGCACGAACACGCGAGCACCGGCAACACAACACTGACCCTGATTGAAGAAGACAGCGCCGTGCGCACCCTCGAGCGCTACGTCGAGGTCGGCATCCTCGAAAACGAGAGTGGGCGACTTGCCGCCGAGCTCGAGCGAGACCCGCTTGAGGTTCGTCTTCGCCGCCTCGATGATCTTCTGTCCCGTTGTGTGCTCCCCGGTGAACGTGATCTTGTCCACATCGGGATGCGAGGCAAGCGGAGCTCCGGCCGACTCACCGAGGCCCGTGACGATGTTCACGACACCCGGCGGAAAGCCGATTTCGGCGATCAGGTCGGCGAGCCTCAACGCCGACAGCGGAGTCTGCTCTGCCGGCTTCAGCACGACGGTACACCCGGCGGCCAGGGACGGCCCAAGTTTGTAGCCACACATCAGCAGCGGGAA
>JBAXFL010000049.1:0-12707 GCA_037139935.1 Thermoleophilia bacterium
CCGCAACCGCAACCGACTCGGCATCGCTCGACGAGAGCATGTGCGGAGCCGTGAACTCGTGGACGGCGTTGTACTACTCGATCCGGAACGGGGAGATCTTCATGCCGCCTACAGCATGACGGGAGAGGGGTCGTCGTCTGCAATCACGAGGGCGTCCCCGCGCCGCAGGAGAACGAGTAGTGCCACCGCTCCGACGGCGAAGGCGACGCCGCAGCCGATCCAGGCGAGATGGAACCCGTCCACGAGGGCCTGGGCCTGCTCCGCCGTCGTCGGGTTGCTCCCTGTCGTCGCGAGCACCTCCGCCGTCTTACTCGCAGCGAAGCTCGAGAGGAGGGCAAGACCCAGCGCTCCCCCGATCTGCTGCGACGTGTTGAAGAGGCCGGAGGCGAGGCCGGCGTCGTCAACCGGGATCCCACTCGTCGCGATCAACGTCACCGGAACGAACGTCAGCCCGAGGCCGATCGAAACGAGCATGATGCCCGGCAAGATGTCCGGCAGATAGGAGCTGTCGGGCGTGAGTCGAAGGAAGACAAGCATCCCGGCAACGGCGAGGCTGAGACCGACCACCGGCACTTCGCGGGCTCCGAGCCGCGGGATCAGCCACTGCGAAGCCGCCGAGCCGGCAATCACCCCGGCCGTGAAGGGAACGAATGCGAGACCGGCTTCGAGTGCCGAGTAGCCGAGAACGCGCTGCACGAAGAGCGTGTTGAAGAAGAACATCCCGTAGAGACCCATGGCGACGATGAACATGCCGATGTTGGCCCCGCGCACAGTCCGAATCGAGAAGATGGAGAGTCGGACGAGCGGTTCGGCCGTGCGCAACTCGATCACGACAAACCCGACGAGCAGGCTGACCGAGAGAGCGAGAATGAGAAGCACCTCGCCCGATCCCCAGCCCAACTCTCCGGCCCGGACGATCCCGTAGACGAGTGCGATCAGCCCCCCGGTCACCGCCACCGCTCCCGCGATGTCGAAGCCACTGCGCGCGAGCTCGTCGCGCGACTCGGGGACGCGCCCCCGGGAGAAGAAAAAGGCGGCAATGCCAACCGGAACGTTGACGAGGAAGATCCAGGGCCAGGACAGCACGTCTACGAGGACGCCTCCGAGAAGCAATCCGATGGCTCCGCCACCAACGGCAATCGCCGTCCAGAGACCGAGGGCCTTCGTCCGTTCGGCCCCTTCCCGAAAGGTCGCCATGATAATCGAGAGCGCCGCGGGAGAGACGAGTGCGGCTCCGAAGCCCTGGAGCCCACGCGCCATGATCAACCATGACGGTCCGGGGGCGAGTGCGCACAGGAGTGATGCAGTCGTGAACACGACGAGGCCGGCGAGGAAGACCCGCTTGCGTCCGAAGAGGTCACCGGCACGACCACCGAGCAGGAGGAAGCCACCGAACATCAGCGTGTACGCGTTGACGACCCACTGGAGGCTCGCATCGGTCATCCCGAGGTCATGCTGGATCGTCGGCAACGCCACGTTCACGACCGTCGCGTCGAGTATCACCATGAACTGCGCGAGGCAGACGAGAACGAGAACGACCCAGGGATTCACGCGAGAGCTCACGTGCCCGAAACTATCAACGCCATGGGGGGTCACGGGTGGGGAGCCCATCCGGGAGTGAGACCCTGTGAGGTAGGCTCGAAGCCGCCGATTCCCAAACGAGGAGCTCCGAGATGCAACTCATCCACACCTGTTACCGCATCACCGACCCCGACCGCTCGACGGCGTTCTACGAGGCACTGGGCCTCGAGAAGCGTCGTGCCTCACCGATCCGCGAGGAGGCGATGAACTACTTTTTCGGCGTTCCCGGACAGCCGTTGCCGGAGCTCGAGCTGACCTTCAACTTCGGCGTGCACGCCTACGAGCTCGGGACGGCCTACGGGCACATTGCGCTGACGGTCGAAAACATGCAAGAGACGCTCGAGAGCCTCGCGGCACAGGGCATCGAGCCGGAACGCCCGCCGTACTCGATCACCGAGGGCGGCTCGCTGCTCTGCTTTGTCCGCGACCCGGACAACTACCGGGTCGAGCTGATCGAGCGCAGTTGATCGATGCAGAGGGCCGGGCGAGAGGCGTAACGGAGGCGAACTGGATCGACGCGCCGTACAACCGCTGGGCGTTCCGGCACATCTCGCAGGTCGCACGGGTGCAGCGCATCGCCGGAAGCGAGACCCCGGCCGGGCTCGCGCGCGCGGAGCGTGACCTCGGCAGCTTCTCGTTCACCCACGAGGGAGAGGCCTACTCGCTCGACAGCCTTCTTGCAGCAACGTTCGCCGATGCCCTGATCGTGGTGCAGGACGGTGCCGTCCTCACGGAGCGCTATTTCGACGGGATGCGTGAGGACGACCGACACCTCCTGATGAGCGTCTCGAAGTCTCTCACCGGCGTCCTCTGCGGCGTGCTCGTGGGCCAGGGGCTCCTCGCGCCCACCGACCCCGTCACCGACTATCTCCCCGAGCTTGCCGGGGGCACGTGGGACGGGTGCCTCGTCCAGCACCTGCTCGACATGCGCGTCGGCATCGCGTGGGACTACGACGTGGACGAGTACACGATCCTCGACGTCTCCGACTACCGCACGCACGAACTGGACGACATCCCGACCGACACCGAGACCTGGATCCGCACGATCGGCCGTGGCCCCTACGGCCACGGGGAGGGGCCCTTCCGGTATGCGTCTCTCGCAACCGACGTGCTCGCGTGGGTTCTCGAGCGTGCGGGTGGCCTGCCGTTCGCAGAGCTCTTCTCACACGAGGTCTGGTCGGCGATCGGCTCCGAAAACGACGCGGAGCTGATGTTCGACGCGAGCGGCTTCCCGATCGCCGAGGGTGGTTTCTGCGCCACCCTGCGCGACTGTGCGCGGTTCGGGCTGATGTGCCTCGAGGACGGGTCGGTCGCAGGGCGGCAGGTCGTGCCCGCCGACTGGCTCGGACGGATGCTCGTTCCGGATGCCGAGCTCGTCGCGGCGTACGCGGCATCGGCCGCCGGCGACCCCGCCACTCCCGACTCGATGTACCACGACGGCTGGTGGGTACACGAGCCCGCGAGGGGCGTGTATGCGGCGGCGGGGATGAACGGGCAGCTGATCCTCGTCCACCGGCCTTCACGGGTCGTGATCGTCAAGCTCTCGACCTACCCCGGGGCAATCGACAGCGAGCTGTACGGCCTCGACAACGTCGGACTGATGGCCCTCTGCGACCATCTGGCCTGAGCGATCCGGCGTGCGAGGAGATCGCCCCGGGAACCGGTCTCCATCCCCTGTAGGCTCCCTTGCGTGAAGCACCGCACCGCAGACGAGCTCACGGCTGCTCTCGACGAGATCCGCCTGTCGCCTGCAGCGGAAGGCACTGTCGAGCTGATCGTTCGGCGACCCGCTGTGGACGAGCGCGAGGTGCTCGACGAAGCGGTGCTCGATCTTGAGAAGGGTCTTGTCGGTGACGAGTGGCACCGTCGTGGGACACCGAACCCGGACGCACAACTCACCCTGATGAATGCCCGGGCAGCCGAGGCGATCACCGGCGGCCGCGAGCGCTGGCCCCTTGCCGGCGACCAGCTCTACGTCGATCTCGACCTCGGCGTCGAGAACCTCCCGCCCGGAACGCGGCTTTCGCTCGGCGAGGCCGTGATCGAGGTGACCGCCGAGCCGCACACGGGCTGCGCGAAGTTCAGCGCCCGCTTCGGCTCCGAGGCACTCAGGTTCGTCAACAAGTCGCCGGGCCGCGAGATGCGCCTGCGCGGTGCCAATGCCCGCGTCGTCACGCCCGGCATCGTCCACGCAGGCGACGCCATTAAAAGGCTCTGAGCGTCACTCCGGGCTGAGCTACTACTCGGTTTCGGTCGTCTCGTTGCCGGCGTTGAACGATGAGGGCCCCGTACCCGAAACGAAGCTTTTCTCGGCCAGCCAGCCGCCGTCCACCGGAAGCGCCACGCCGGTGACGTATGAGGCCATGTCGCTCGCAAGGTACAGGGCTGCCTGGGCGACATCGCTCGATGTCCCGGAGCGCTGGAGCGGCACCGAGACCATCAGCTCCTGCTCGAAGCTGTCGTCCGTGAAGTACTGCTCGGTCAGCGGCGTCCGGATCACACCCGGGCAGAGCGCATTGACCCGGATCCCGGCGGCTGCGAGGTCGCGGGCAAGACTCTTCGTCAGGCCGACGATCCCGTGCTTGGCCGCCGAATATGCCGGGCGGTGCGACAGCCCGATCAGCCCAGCGACCGACGCCATGTTGACGATCGAACCGCCGCCGGTCTCGCGCATCCGGCGCGCTGCGGACTGACAGCAGTAGAACGTCCCGCTGAGGTTGACTGCGATCACGTTCTCCCACTCCTCGGTGGGCATCGTGTAGACGTCGCCTATCTCCCGCACGCCCGCACAGTTGACCAGGATGTCGATGCGCCCGGCGGTAGCCACGACAGTCTCCATGGCGCGCTCGACGTCGGCTGCCACCCGCACGTCCCCGTGGACGAACAGGTGATCCCGTTGACCGGCAGATTCGAGGGCTGCGAGCAGGCCGTCGCCAGCTTCCCGCGAGCGGTCGAACGCTGCAATGCGTGCGCCTTCGCCCGCAAAGACCTGCGCGATCTCCCGCCCGATGCCACTAGCGGCACCCGTCACGACTGCGACGCGTTGCTCGAGGAGCATGCATTCCTCCTGTCTCTCGCTCACGAGGGTGATAGTGCAACTAGCATTATGGCCATGGCGCTGCGGACAGCGACGTGGGAGATCACCGGCGCCCGCCACGCAGGCGTGACGGTGTCCGATCTCGACCGCTCGCTCACCTTCTATCGCGACCAGCTCGGCTTCGAGGTTCTGTGGCGGCATCTCTACGAAGATCCGTCTGTCCTCCGGATCGTCGGCGTCCCGGAAGCCAGCGGCCTCGATATCGCAATGCTCCGGATTTCCGGGTGCGACGTCGATATCGAACTGATCGAATACCGGGGCTGTGAGAGCGTGTCCGGCAGCACCAGCCCGAGTAACCATGGCAGCGGCCATTTCTGTGTCTTCGTGCGGGATATAGAAGCGCTCTACGCCGACCTGCTCGCGCAGGGTGTTCGGTTTCGCTCTGACGGCCCCGTCGAGATGACGAGCGGCGCAAACAGGGGAGGAAAGAGCCTCTACTCGCTCGACCCCGACGGCTACATCTTCGAGTTCCACGAGAGGCCGTCCCATGTCGCGGCCTGACGCCGGAATCAGGCCCGAAGCCCGTGACCCGGACTGGCCAGACCTGCTCGAGCAGTACCGGCGCATGCTCCTCATCCGCACCTTCGAGGAGCGCGCGGCACAACTCTTCGAACAGGGCGTGATCTTCGGGACAGCCCACAGCTGTGTCGGCCAGGAGGCGATCGCCGTCGGTGCAGCTGCAGCGATGCGCGAGACGGACTATCTCGTCGGGCACCACCGCTCCCATGGGCACCTCATCGCAGCAGGCGCAGACCTGCGGCGGATGATGGCCGAGATGTTCGGCAAGCGCACGGGCTACTGCAAGGGGCTCGGTGGCTCCATGCACATAGCCGACCTCTCCCTGGACATCCTGGGCTGCAACGGGATCGTCGGCGCCGGCCTCCCCCACGCCTGCGGTGCAGCCCTGACCGCAACCCTGCGAGGTACAGAGCAGGTCACGGTCGCCTACTTCGGGGACGGCGCCGCCGGGCAGGGCGCAGCACACGAGGCGATGAACCTGGCGGCAACGTGGAAGCTGCCCGTTGTCTTTATCTGTGAGAACAACCAGTTCGCCCTCTCGGCCCACTGGAGGACGCTACGGGCGGTCGAGCATCTCGCAGACCGCGCTACAGGCTATGGCATGCCGGGTGAGGTTGTGGACGGAAACGACGTCCTCGCAGTCGAGGAAGCGGTGGCTCGCGCTCTCGCGCTCGCCCGCGCGGGCGGCGGCCCCTCGCTGCTCGAGATGAAGACCTTCCGTCGAATGCAACACTCGATGCGCGCCAATCTTCCGGACGTCCGCGACCAGATCGTGATCGACGAGTGGGAACCGAAGGATCCGCTACCGCGGTTCGAGGCGTTCCTGCGCTCGACAGGAGATCTCGACGACGACGGGCAGGTAGCCGTTCTCCGGAGCGTCGAAGCCGAGGTCGAGACGGCAATCGACACCGCTCTTGCCGACGAGGACGCCCACGGCGACGACCTGATGGCGGCGGTATTCGCTCCGCATCACCGCTACCCGGAGCAGCCGGAACCGGGCGACCGCACCCTCGCGTTCGTCCCTGCCATCCGCGAGGCGCTCGACCTCGAGCTCGCGGCAGACCCCGACGTGATCGTGATGGGAGAGGACATCGGACGCGTGGGTGGCCTGTTCCGTGCAACCGAGGGCCTCTACGAGCGCTACGGCGCCGACCGTATTCGGGATACCCCCCTGACCGAGAGCGGCTTCGTCGGCTGCGGCATCGGCGCGGCACTGACAGGGCTGCGCCCCGTCGTCGAGCTGCAGTTCTCTGACTTCGCGGGAGTTGCCTTCGATCAGATCATGAACCAGGCGGCAAAGCTCCGGTTCATGATGGGCGGCACACCGAACATCCCTCTCGTGATCCGCATGGTGTCCGGCGGCGGCGTGCGTCTCGGTGCACAGCACTCGCAAAGCCTTGAAGCACTCTTTGCCCATATCCCGGGTCTCGTCGTCGTAATGGCATCGAACCCTTTCGACGCCAAAGGCCTTCTCTCGGCGGCGATCCAGGACAACAATCCGGTGATCTTTCTCGAACAGAAGCTCCTGTTCTTCGGGGATCCCGTGCCGGTTCCCGAGAAGCGCTACGCAATCGACCTCGGCAAGGCCAACGTCGTGCGGGCCGGAACCGACGTCACCGTGGTGGCACTCGGCGCGATGGTGCCGCAGGCGCTGCGGGTCGCGCGGGATCTCGCAGGCGAAGGAGTGAGCGTCGAGGTCGTCGATCCGCGAACGCTCGTCCCGCTCGACATCGAGACGATCGCCGCGTCGGTTGCGAAGACGCATCGCCTCGTCGTCGCGCACGAAGCGGTGCAGTTCTGCGGATTCGGCGCGGAGATCGCAGCGCATGTGGGCGAGCATTGCTTCTGGGATCTCGATGCACCGATCGTCCGTGTCGGAGCCCCTCCTCACCCGATCCCCTATCAGAAGGACCTCGAGCTCGCGACTCTGCCAGGGTCGGCCGAGATAATGACAGCGGTACGCTCGCTGCTGTCGCTCTAGGCTCACCCCGACAGCCCGAGCAGGCGCTCCCTGCAGCGCCGGGCATGACGGTCGTACGCCGCCGAAACGCTGACCTTGCCGACGGTGGGGCATGAACTGAACGCCCGAGACGGTGGCGCTCTAGCCGGGTAGGCTCTGGCCCCGGATGGCAACGGTGCGCGCCCTCATGTTCGACTTCAACGGGACGCTCTCCCACGACGAGCACCTGCTCTGCGCTATCTACCGCGAGCTGTTTGCACGACACGGCCGGCCGCTGACCGAGGAGCAGTACTACGGCGAGCTCGCAGGCCTGACGGAGGAGGCGATCGTCGGTGGCTGGCTCGGCATTGACGGGCCACTGCTCGGGTCGCTGATCGCCGAGAGGATCGAGAGCTATGCGATGGCGGCCGCAGACGGCTCGACGGTGACCGAGCCGCTGCGTGAGGCCGTTCACTACGCGGCTACACGCGTCCCGGTGGCGATCGTCTCGGGCGCATTCCGGGCCGAGATCCTGCCGGTCGTCGAGGCAGCGGGCCTCTCGACGGCTCTCACGGCGGTCGTTGCCGCCGACGACGTGGAGCACGGCAAGCCGCATCCCGCCGGATATCTCCTCGCGCTCGACCGGCTCGGCATCGACGCCGACGCAGCGATCGCGTTCGAGGACACCGAGGCAGGCATCGCCTCTGCGAAGGCCGCCGGACTGCGCTGCCTTGCCGTCCGGGGGACACTGCCCGAGAGTCGTCTCGTGGTTGCAGACGAGATCGTGGACGGCATCGACGTCGCTCTCGTCGAGCGACTCCTCGACGGGAACTGAGCAGCGAGCGTGATCCTCTCGATCGATCAGGGCACAACGGGTACGACCTGCATCGTCTTCGATGAGGAGCTCCAGCCGGCCGGGCGCGGCTACCGCGAGATCGCCCAGCACTTCCCCGAGCCCGGGTGGGTCGAGCACGATCCGGAGGAGATCTGGTCGAGCGTTCTCACCACTGCCGAGGTGGCTCTCGCCGACGCAGGGATCACGGCGGCAGACCTCACGGCCATCGGGATCGCGAACCAGCGGGAGACGACAGTCGTGTGGGAACGGCGCACCGGACGGCCCGTGCACAACGCGATCGTCTGGCAGGACAGACGTACCGCGGCACGCTGCGCGGAGCTTCCCGCCGCCCTGGTGCGCGAGCGGACGGGGCTCGTCTGCGATCCCACCTTCTCGGCCACCAAGCTCGAATGGATCCTCGCACGCAGTGCGGAGCCGCAGAGCGCGCTTGCCTTCGGGACGATCGATGCGTGGCTGATCTGGAGGCTGACCGGCGGCAGAGCGCATGTCACGGACGTGACGAATGCTTCGCGAACCATGCTCCTCGACCTTGCTATAGGAGACTGGGACGACGAACTGCTCGAGCTGTTCTCCGTCGATCGCACCCTGCTGCCAACGGTCGTCCCCTCGGCCGGTGTGTTTGCCGAGGTGTCGTTCCTCGGTGCGACGCTCCCGGTGGCGGGCATTGCAGGCGACCAGCAGGCTGCGCTCTTCGGCCAGGGCTGTTTCGCACCCGGCCAGGCAAAAGCGACCTATGGCACGGGGACGTTCGTGCTCGAGCACGCCGGGGAGCTGCCCGGACAGGTGGCGGAGGGACTGCTGAAGACGGCCGCCGCCACCGCACCGGGGACGTCGGCGCAGTTCGCTGCCGAGGGTGCCGTGCTCGTTTCTGGTGCTGCCCTGCAATGGCTACGCGACGGCCTCGGGCTGCTCGCGTCGGCGGCCGAGAGCGAACGGCTCGCAACGGAGGTCGGCTCCACGGAAGGCGTCTTCTTCGTCCCGGCGCTGAGCGGGCTCGGCTCCCCGCACTGGGATCCCGAGGCGCGCGGACTGATCTGCGGCCTGACCCGTGGAACGACCCGCGCCCACCTCGTGCGCGCGGCCCTCGAGGGGATCGCTCACCAGGTCGCAGACATCACCGACGTCCTGCCGGTGAAGGCAGCCGTCCTGCGGGCCGACGGTGGCGCAAGCGCGAATAGCTTCCTGATGCAGTTCCAGGCCGACATGATCGAGAGTCCCGTCTCGGTGGCGGCAGACGCAGATGTGACGGCACTCGGTGCGGCTGCGCTCGCCGGCCTCGGGGTCGGCTTCTGGCCCGATGTCGAGGCGGTCGGTGCACTGCTGCACCGTGGGGTGCGGTACGAGCCGACCATGAGTTCCTTCGAGCGGAGGCAGAGGCGCGAGGGCTGGCGGGATGCGCTCGGCCGCGCCACGTCCTTGTGATCGGTCAGGAGGCCCGGACGCCGGGCGACGGCGGCCTCGCCGGTGGCGATTCCTGGGCCAAAACGATACGTGCGTCGAGGGCAAAAGCCCCTGCAGACGTGACGAGGAGCGGGTTCACCTCGATCTCTTCGACCTCCTCGCAGGCGGCTGCAACCCCCGAGATCGCGGCCACCACCCGCGCAGCCGCAGCAAGGTCGAGCTGCGCTCGCCCGCGTGCGCCCGTCAGGAGCGGTGCGCCACGCAACGACCGGATGAGCGCCTCGGCCTCGGACTCGCCGACGGGCGCAAGTGCCACGGCGGTGTCACGCAGGATCTCCGCGTAGATACCACCCAGGCCGACGAGCACGATTGGACCGAAGCGCGGGTCGCGGATCGCTCCGACGATCAACTCGACGCCGTCGGCGACAGGTGCAAGCCGTTCGACCGACAGCACGGAGTCCGGATGCCTGCCACGGATCGCGGCGAACGCCCGCGTGAGGCTCTCGGGCCCCGCGAGGTCGAGCGCCACACCACCGCTGTCGGTCTTGTGCAGCAGGTCGATGGCCTTGAGCACGACCGGATATCCGACTGCCTCCGCTGCGGCGAGCGCTTCGTCGAGGGTGTGGGCCTCCCGCACCTCGACGAACCCGACGCCGGCCGCCCGGAGGAGGGCGCGGGCTCCGCTGTACCCGGCGACCGGCGTCGGCAGGTTCGAGGGGATGCGCCCCTGTGCCGGGCGTGCGGCGAGGCCCGAGTAAGAGCGGAGGAGTGCGAGTGCGTCGGCGGCGCGCTCGATGTCCCCGTAGGTCGGCACGGCGGACGACCGCAACACCGCCGCTACGGGCGCACCGGGGTACATGGTGTGGACGACGAGCGCCTTGCCGGCTCGGGCAGCCGCATCGGCGAGCAGGCCGGCGGCACGGGCCTCGTCGTCTGCGAGCGCGGGCGTGTCTATTCCGTAGCCCCCGAAGTAGCCGGTGAGCAGCACGGCATCGACCTCGTCGGCGCCGAGCAGTACGTCGCCGACGCAGGCGTATTTTGCGAGGTCGCGTTCGCCACCGCCAACGAGATCGACCGGGTTCGTGAGGATGGCGGCCGGAGGGAGCAGTTCCGCGAGGCGCGCACGCACCTGCTCGGAGAGCGACGCCACCTCGAGGCCTCGCGCAGCGAGAACATCGACAGCGACGACGCCGTGCCCGCCGCCGTCGCCGAAGACGGCCACACGGGGTCCTGTGACGGAGCGTGCGGGCAGTAGCGCGAGTGCCGCGTCGATCAGGCGGCCGGGAGTCGTGACCGCGACGATGCCGGCAGCGCGACACGCCGCCTCGACCGCGCGGGCATCGCTGACGAGCGCACCGGTGTGCGAGAGTGCGGCGCAAGCACTCGCACCGGTGGCGCCCCCCGTGAGCAGCACCACAGGCTTGCCGGCCGCGCGAGCCCGAACCGCGGCGGCGACGAAGGCCCGGCCATCACGGAAATCCTCGAGGTAAAGCGCAATGACCCGCGTCTCCTCGTGCGCGACGAGCGCGTCAACGAGGTCGGCGGCGACGAGATCGGCCTGGTTACCGATCGACGCGAACCGGGAGAAGCCGAGGCCCACATCCCTCGCAAGCCGCCCCAGCTCGAGCGCGAGATTGCCGCTCTGCGAGACGAGGCCGATCGACCCGGACGGGAGCTCACTCCAGCCGAGGTCGAGCTCCGCGGCGGCGTCGAACACGCCGAGACAGTTCGGGCCGAGCAGGACGGCGCCCGCAGCACGCACCCGCTCGACCACGGCGCTCTCGCGGGCCCGCCCCTCTGCACCCATCTCCCCGAGCCCTGCAGTAACCACCACGATCGCTCCCGCGCCCGCCGCAAGTGCGTCGTCCACGGCCGACTCGAACCCTGCAGCAGGAATGCTGACGACGACGAGGTCCGGTGATCCGGGGAGATCCTCGAACGACCGGAACGTCTGCTGTCCGAGAACGTCGCCGCCCGACCGGTTGACCAGGTAGACCGGACGCCGATGCGCCCCGGCGAGCGCGCCGCGTGCCAGCACGTTGCCCCACTTGGCCGGATCGGCCGACGCTCCCACGATCGCAACGCTGCTCGGCGCAAAGAGCGCCCGCAAGTCACGGCTCATCCGCGCAGGAGACTGCGCGAGATGATCAGGCGCTGGATATCGGAGGTGCCCTCCTCGATCTCCTCGAGCTTCGCGTCTCGCATCCACTTCTCGACGGGCATCTCGCGGGAGTAGCCCCAACCGCCGAGCGTCTGCACCGCAGCCCACGTGCACCACATCGCCGTCTCGGACGCATGGAGCTTCGCCATCGCGGCCTCGCGCGAGACGTCCGCACCCGTGTCGGCGAGCCTCGCCGCACGCCAGGTGAGGAGCCGCGAGGCATCGACCCGCACCGCCATGTCCGCGAGGCGGAAGGAGACCGCCTGATGCTGGCCGATCGGCTTCCCGAACTGCTCGCGCGTCCTCGCATACTCGACGGCATACTCGAGGGCCGCCCGGGCGAGCCCTGTGGCAGCGGCGGCGAGCGTGATGCGCGAGAGGTCGAACGTCCGCATCAACCCGCGAAAGCCCTCGCCTTCCTCACCGAGTCGCCGGTCGAGCGGGATCTCGAGGTCGTCGAGGAACAGCTCGGCATTGATGATCGCGCGCTGGCCCATCTTGCGCACCGGCGGGCCGATCGTCAGGCCCGCGTCAGCCTTCTCGACGAGGAACGCCGTGATCCCCTTCGCACGCGATCCCGGGTCTACCGTCGCGAAGACAACGTAGGAGGAGGCGGGCCCGGCGCTCGAGATCCAGCTCTTCTGCCCGCGCAGCACATATCCGCTGCCGGTGCGGGTCGCAGTCGTCTGGATTGCTGCAGCATCGGAGCCGGCGCCCGGCTCGGTGATCGCAAGCGCTCCGAGCGTGGGCCGGTCACCGGTCATCGGCCCGACCCAGCGGCGCTGCTGCTCCGCGCTACCGAGCACGATGATGGGCTTCGCCGCGAAGCCGTTCGACGTGATCAGGTTGCCGATGCCCGAGCAGCCAAAACACAGCTCCTCCTGCACGAGCGCCTGGGTGAAGAGATCGGTGAGACCTCCGCCGCCGAGCTCCTCGGGGAGCATGTACGACGTCAGTCCGAGTGCCGCCGCCTCGTACCAGATCTCCCAGGGCATCTCGATGTCGGCCTCGTCCACGGCCGCGGAGATCGGCCGGATCTGACGGGCTGCGAAGTCACGGCAGAGCGCCTGGATCTCGCGCTGCTCCGGTGTGAGATCGTCGAGACCTGCAGACACGACGTGATTCTCGCACACGGGCCCCTAGCTGCGCGCCG
>JBAXFL010000050.1:0-12677 GCA_037139935.1 Thermoleophilia bacterium
GGTTCTCGCTCGACTTGCATGTGTTAAGCGCGCCGCCAGCGTTCGTCCTGAGCCAGGATCAAACTCTCCGTGAAGAACTTGTCGCCGGCTGCAAGGCCTCCGAAGAGGCATAGCCGACAAACTATTGTCTTCCCTAGAGCTTGAGCTCAAATGTCTATCCGTCCATCCACGCGACGTTGTCCGAAGACAGTGTCTCGCTTCCGCACGGCATCGACGGGAAAAACCGTCTCGTCCAAAAAACAGACGGACGGTGTAACCCCTCTCCCACGCCGAAACGCGGACGAGGGGCCTCGTCGTTTTACGTACGCTGTTGAGTTTTCAAAGATCGATGCCGATGCAGTCGGGCAATAAAAAGACCTCCGACTCGCGCCAGAGGCCCACAGGTGATTCGGTACACGGTCGTATCCGATTCGCTCTTGGGCCGCTCCGGTGTCGAGTGACAGGGCGTCTTCTTGATTGCCTCCCTTGCGGGCGACTCGGCGAGTGTAGCAGGTTCTGGCCGGTGAATGTCAACCACCGGGCGGGTACTGCACAAAACGCCGCTTCCCCGCCTGCAGGAGGGCTCCGGCGAGCTCGGCACGCGGAATGTCGAGCGTCGTCACCGTAGCGCCGTTGAGCTTCACACCACCCTGTCCGATCATCCGCCGGGCGTCACTCGTGGAGAGACCGAACGCCGCGGCGAGAAGAGCCGGCAGGTGGATCGGATCGCCGCCCGGCAGAATACCCTCCGGCACCTCCTCGGGGGCGCCGCCTTCCCGCACGACCCGGGTGAAGTGCGCCTCGGCTGCTGCGGCCGCTTCCTGACCGTGGGAGCGACCCACGATGAATCGTGCAAGGGCGAGCTTGGCGTCCATTGCCTCACCCCCGGGAACGGGTTCCTCGACGACGAGGCGATACCAGTCGGCGAGCATCGTGTCCGGAATCCTCATCGTGCGGCCGAACTGCTCCTCGGCGGCCGCAGCCAACGGGATGTTGTTGCCAAGGGAGGAGCTCATCTTGAACCCGTCCCACGAGAGTAGGAGCGGCGTCGTCAAAACGATCTGCGGCTGGAGGCCGTACGCCTCCATCACCGTGCGCCCGGCGAGAAGGTTGTAGAGCTGGTCGGTGCCGCCGAGCTCGACATCGGCTTCGACCGCGACCGAATCGTAGGCCTGCATCAGCGGATAGAGGAGCTCGGAGACAGAGACCGGCTTTCCGGCCGCGATGCGATTGGCAAAGTCATCCCGCTCGAGAAGCTGGGCGACGGTGAGCGTTCGCGTCAGTCGCACGACATCGGCAAACGAGAGCTTCGAGAGCCACTCGCCATTGAACCGCACCTCGGTGCGGCCTGGATCGAGGATCTGCATCGCCTGGGCGACGTAGGTCTTCGCGTTTCCGTCGATCTCGGCGTCCGAGAGGATGGGCCGCTCGGCCGAGCGGCCCGACGGATCTCCGATGCGGGTGGTGTAGTCCCCGACGATGAGGACGCCAATGTGCCCCGCGTCCTGGAACGCGCGCATCCGCTGCAGCGGTATCGCACGGCCCACATGGATGTCCGGCGAGGTCACGTCGATGCCGAGCTTGACGCGCAGCGGACGGCCGAGCTTCAGCTTCGCCTCGAGCCCTTCCGCCGGAAGCAGTTCGACGTGGTTCCGCGTGAGAAGGGTGATGTCATCCACAGGCGATGATTCTACGGGCGAACCGCGCGAGCGAGGTGCTCGGGCGTCAGCTCGTCCACCGAGCTACATCCCATCAGGTGCAGAGCGACTGCGAGTTCCTCCCGCAGCAACTCGAGCACCTGCCGCGCGCCTTCCTCGCCGAAGGCCGCAAGCCCCCAGAGCGGCTGGCGGCCCGCAAGCACCGCATCGGCGCCGAGTGCGAGTGCGATTGCGACATCTGTGCCCCGCCTGATGCCTCCGTCGAACAGGACATCGAGCCGGTCGCCGACGGCCTCGACGATGGCCGGAAGCGCCTCGAGCGTCGGCATCGCACCGTCGAGTTGGCGGCCACCGTGGTTCGAGACGACGATTCCAGCGGCGCCGTGCTCGGCTGCCAGCACCGCATCCGCAGGCTCGAGTACGCCCTTCACGACGACCGGAATGGACAGCGACGACGCGAGTCGCTCCAGATAGGCCCAGTCGAGCGCCGGGTCGATCAGCTGAAGGCTCTCGCCGGCACTCCCGTGGTCGAGTGCGTAACGCACGGAAGGAAGCGTGTCGTCCGAAAACTTCCAGTGGATGCGGCGCTCACGGTCGCGTACCCCGACTACGGGCAGGTCAACCGTGAGAAAGACGGCGGAGAACCCCGCGTCAACTGCCTGCGCGATCAGGTCGTCGGTGATGCCGTGGTCACTGAAGACGTACACCTGGAGAAAGCGCACGCCGTTGGGCGCAGCGGCCGCGACCTCGGCAACGCTCGCGTTCGAGTAGGTGGACAAGCAGAGCGCCGAGCCCACGGCGGCTGCCGCCCGGGCCATGCCGACCTCGCCGTCCACGTGCGCCAACCGCTGATAGGCGACCGGTGCGACGACCACGGGCGAACTGACCGGGTGCCCGAGGACTGTCGTCTCCGTCGAGGTCGTCTCCATTCCGCGAAGCACTCTCTGCCTGAGCCTCCACTGCGCGAAGGCCGCCGTGTTCTCGGCAAGCGTCTGCTCGCGTCCCGAGCCGCCACGGACGTACTCGGCCCAGTCGGGGTCGATGTTCTCAAGAGCGAGTGCCTCGACGTCGGAGAGGGTCAGCAAAGTCTCCACCACCTCATCCTACAATCGACACAAAGACGTTTCAGTTCCACCCCTACACTCGTGCGCATGATGGATCTCCGGCCCCGCCTGCGGGAGCTCTTCGGGTTCGACGCCTTCCGGCCTGGCCAGGAGGAGGTCGTCCGCGCCGCCGTCGAGGGCCGCGACACGCTCGCCCTGATGCCCACGGGCTCCGGGAAGTCACTCACCTACCAGCTTGCGGCCATGCTGCGGCCCGAGCCAACGCTCGTGCTCTCGCCCCTGATCGCCCTGATGAAGGATCAGGTCGATCAACTGCCAGCAGAGATCGCTGCTACCGCGACCTTCGTCAACTCATCGCTCGACGCCGGCGAGACGAGAAAGCGGCTCGACGATGTCGCTACCGGGCGCACACGGCTGCTCTATGCGGCTCCCGAGCGCCTCCGGAGCGCCTCCTTCGCCAAGACTCTCCGCTCGATCGGCGTTGGTCTCGTCGTTATCGACGAGGTGCACTGCGTGAGTATGTGGGGACACGATTTCCGGCCTGACTATCTCTTTATCCGCCGTGCGCTCGAGACGCTCGGCGAACCGGCTGTCCTCGGGATGACAGCAACTGCGACGCCGGCCACAGCCGCCGAGATCGCAACCGCGCTGGGACGAGAGATGGCCGTCGTGAGGACAAGCGTGGTGCGCTCGAACCTCCGCTACGACGTGGAAGAGGTCTCCGGAAACGAGGATCGGCTCAGGATCCTCGTCGAGAGGCTGCGGGCGGTCGGGGAAGGCAGTGCCATCGTCTACGCCCGCTCGCGGGACTCCTGCGAGCGTGTTGCCCGCACATTGCGGGGCCACGGGCTCAGACTCGAGCACTACCACGCCGGGCTCGAGACAACCGAGCGCTCGCGCGTGCAGGACGATTTCATCACGGGCCGGATTCGTGGCGTCGTCGCCACCACGGCCTTCGGCATGGGCATCGACAAGGCCAACGTGCGTTTCGTCTGCCTCTTCAACTACCCGGATTCGCTCGAGAGCTACGTGCAGATGGTGGGCCGGGGCGGTCGAGACGGAAAGCCGAGCGAGACGCTGCTGCTCGCAAGCCCCTCCGATGCCACCGCAGTTCGGCGCTTCGCAGTGGGCGACATCCCCACCTCCGACGACCTCCGGGAGGTCTACCGGGTCATCCGGGAACACGGCGGCCGAGTCGATCCGTCGAACTTCGCAACCGGCGATCACGACCCACGCGTCCTCATCGGGATGCTCGAGCAGGCCGGCATCGTGCAACGCGGCTACGACACGGGACGCATGATGCAGATCGACCTCCCCGCGGTCGGCCCCGGAACAGGAGCCATCGTGGACGACCTTCTCGAGCGGTACAGGCGCGAGGCACACGCGCGGGTCGAACGCATCGTCTCCTTCGCGGAAAGCCGCCGCTGCAGGCACGCCCAGGTCGCCGAGCACTTCGGCGAATCCTTCACGGAGCCATGTGGCGCCTGTGACATCTGCGATCCACGCCGATCCCGTGTCACCCCTCAGGCCTCTGCATCTCTCCCCGACGACCTGGCCGGTTCGATCGTTGCCGCCGTGGTAGGGCTCCGGTGGCCGCTCGGGCGTACGTCGCTCGTCGCGATGCTCCGTGGGTCTGTCTCCGCACCGCCCACTGCGCGATCTTCCGACGCTTTCGGGGTTCTCGAGGCAGCCTCCGACGGTGAGCTAAAGCGCTGGATCAAGGAGCTCGAGGCAACCGGGGCACTCGTGGAGTTCGAGACCGACGACGGCTATCGGATGCTCCACGCGGTGCCGGATGCACCACGTCCGTTGCTCCGACGCAAGGCCTCGCGTACCGCGACGGCGGCGACAGTCTCTGGCCCGGTTGACGACGACGCAGCCGACCGCCTTCGCCACTGGAGGCGCGCACGGTCGCTGGCCGACGGCGTGCCCGCCTATGTCGTCTTCTCCGATGCCACGCTGCGCGCACTGGCTGCCTCGAAGCCAACCTCACTCGACGAACTCGCCGCTGTCAACGGTTTCGGAGCAAAGAGGATCGCTCGCTACGGCCACGAGGTCATCGTGCTTCTCCGCCCCTGACGGCTTCGAAGAGCCTTCCATCCCGTTCACGCTTGCCCGAAATCGGTACGCCAACGGGTCGGGCGGAGAAACAGGGCTAGACTTTCAGACGTGCGGCTGCGTCGAGGTATGAGGGTCACGCGGAAGCGAGGCCGGATCCGGAAGCTGCGTCTCCTCGCAGTGCTCACCGTGCTGGTGGTGCTCGCAGGGACGGCGTTCTCGTTCGGACTCATTCGCGCTATCGCGAGCCAGGTACCCCTGCTCGACCCCGCGGCACAGCGATCACAGGTTGACGGAGTCATCTACGCCTCGAACGGCGTCTCGGTGCTGACCGTCATTCGCGGCAACGAGAGCCGCGTCCTGCTGGACACCATTCGCAGCATCTCGCCGATCATGCGACAGGCGATCGTCTCGGTCGAGGATCAACGGTTCTACGAGCACAACGGCGTAGACACCCGGGGCACCGCTCGCGCCCTCTGGCAGGACATCCGGTCGCAGGCTATCGTCGAGGGAGGCTCGACGATCACACAGCAGTTCGTCAAGAACGCCTACGTGCGTAACGAGCGAACGATCGCACGCAAGGTGCGCGAGGGGGCCCTTGCCTGGCAACTCGAGCAGCGCTGGTCGAAGGATCGAATCCTGTTGGCCTACCTCAACACGATCTACTTCGGCAATGGCGCCTACGGAATCGAGCAGGCAGCGCGCGCCTACTTCGACAAGTCTGCACGGCGGCTGACGTTGCCGGAATCGGCGCTGCTCGCCGGCCTGCCGGCCGACCCTTCGCTCTACGACCCGGCGCAGCATCCGCATGCTGCGAAGCTGCGAAGACGCTACGTACTCAGAACCATGTTCGCCCAGGGCAAGATCACGGCCCGCCAGTTGCGCACCGCCTCCCGTTCACCGCTCCCAAAGGCAAGCGACGTGCGCCTCCCGGGCACGCAGGGGCCTGCCCAGCACTTCGTCAACTACGTCAAGGATCAGCTGATCGCGAAGTACGGCGCCGGCCGTGTCTTCGGAGGGGGTCTCAGAGTGACCTCCACGATCGACCTCGAACTGCAGGAGACGGCGAGGAAAGCGATCGACAGCGTCCTGCGGACACCCGGTGGCCCCTCGGCCGCACTCGTCGCAATCGATCCCCGAACAGGTGCGGTGCGGGCGATGGTCGGCGGGACGAACTTCCGCGTGAGCCAGTTCAACCTCGCGACACAGGCCGAACGCCAGCCGGGCTCCTCCTTCAAGCCGATCGTCCTGGCGACAGCGCTGCGACAGGGAATCTCGCCGGTCACGACATTCGAGTCCAAGCCGGTGAACATCGATGCGGGCGACAGGATCTGGCACGTCACGAACTACGAGAGCTCCTATCTCGGCCGGGTAGACCTCGCCCGTGCAATGGTCTCCTCCGACAATGCGGTGTATGCCCAGCTGACGCAGCTCGTGGGGCCGAAGTCGATCGTCGAGACCGCTCATGCGCTCGGTATCCGCAGCGAGCTCGACCCGTACTTTTCGATCGGTCTCGGGGCCGTCGCCGTCAACCCGCTCGACATGACACGGGCGTACGCCACGTTTGCGAACCACGGAATCAGGCTAGACGGCTCGCTCATGCAAGACCGACCCCGGGTTATCGAGCGCATCGAGTTTGCGCGGACGGGACAGGTAGCGGAGAACCGGCCCGTGCCGAAGCCGACAATGACCATCGGTCAGGCAGATCTCCTAACGTCGATTCTGAGCCGCGTCGTCAGGGAGGGGACGGGCAAGAGAGCGGCGCTCGCCGACAGGGCGGCGGCCGGCAAGACCGGGACGACCGACAACTATGGTGACGCCTGGTTCGTGGGCTACACCCCACAGCTCGCCGTCGCCGTGTGGGTCGGATATCCCGACGAGCTCAGGCCAATGCTGACCGAGTTCGGCGGCAAGCCGGTCTCGGGAGGAACGCTCCCGGCGCAGATCTGGAAGTCGTTCATGAGCCGTGCCGACAGGAAATTCAAGCTCCAACCCGTGCCGTTCTCGCCGACGCCCTACCTCGCGGCGCAGGAGAGACGGATCGTCTGGCGGCAGGGCGCGTACCGGATTGACAACGGGGTGTGCCCCGGTAGCCGCGTGGTCGCCTACTTTGCAGGCGAGGGCCCGATGTCGAGGGCAACGTGCTACCCCAACGAGGTGACCGTTCCCGTTGTCGTCGGCAAGACCGTCTCCGCGGCCAACGAGGCTCTCGTACACCACAGGCTTGCGAGCGAGTTGATAGGCGTTCCGGCCCGGGCCGGAACGAGGACGGGGCTGGTCATCAAGCAGGAGCCACGCAACGGTTTCCTCTCGGCGAAAGACGCCGTCCGGCTCTACGTCTCACGCCCCGACCCCCGCTATGGCCTCATCCCGAATCTCGTCGGTTCGAGCGCCCCGGCCGCCCGGGCACGCCTACGCGCCCTCGGGGCGCAGACGACGGTCAGGTACGCGGCCGGGCCAGAGGGGTTCGTCCTCGAACAGGCGCCACAGCCGGGCCGGGCCGCCGGGAGGGGGCTCCGGATGACGCTGGTCGTGGGCCGCCAGATGCTTGCCCCAGCTCCCTGATCGAGTTGAGCACACCGTTCGCGAGTCCCCACGCGCGGCGGAACGGTAGGCTCGCCGCCGATGGCCCGAATCTACCTTTCGCCCCCGCATCCCTCGGGCCGCGAGATCGAGTTCGTCGAGGACGCGATCTCGTCCAACTGGCTTGCCCCCCTCGGGCCTCATGTTGACGCCTTCGAGCAGGAGTTCATAGACGTCGTCGGGGTGCCCAACGCTCTCGCTCTCTCGAGCGGTACGGCGGCCCTCCATCTCTCGCTGGTCGTGCTCGGGATCGGCGTCGGGGACGAGGTCATCTGTTCGTCCCTCACGTTCGCGGCGAGCGCGAACGCGATCCGCTACACCGGTGCCGCCACGGTGTTCGTGGACTGCGATACCGCGAGCTGGACGATGGATCCCGACCTCCTCGACGAGGCACTCACAGACAGACGGCGGCACGGGGGACGGGTGCGCGCCGTCCTCGCCGTTGACCTCTACGGTCAGTGCTGCGACTACGGTGCCCTTCGGGCTGTCTGCGACCAGCACGAGGTGCTCCTGCTCCAGGATGCAGCCGAGTCGCTCGGTGCAACATATGGGGGCCAAGCGTCCGGCAGCCAGGGGATGCTCGCCTCGTTCTCCTTCAACGGCAACAAGATCATCACGACGAGCGGCGGCGGCATGCTGGTCTCGGCAGACCGGGAGCTGATCGAGCACGCACGCAAGCTCTCGACGCAGGCACGAGACGCTGCTCCCCACTACGAGCATTCCGAGCTCGGGTTCAACTACCGGCTCAGCAACGTCCTTGCCGCTCTCGGCAGGGCACAGTTGATCGCCTTGCCCGACCGGGTTGCGGCGCGTAGAGCGGTGAATGCGCAGTATCGTGAGCACCTCGGAGACGAGCCAGGCATCACCTTCATGCCCGAAGCCCCGTACGGGACGAGCAACCACTGGCTGACGTGCATCCTGGTGGAACCGGAGGTATTCGGCACCGACCGCGAAGCGATCCGCGTTGCCCTCGAAGCGCTCGACATCGAGGCCCGCCCCGTCTGGAAGCCCATGCACCTCCAGCCTTTCTTCGCCGGCGACCCGAGCTATGGAGGCGATGTGTCTGCCCGCCTGTTCGAGCAGGGTCTCTGTCTTCCGAGCGGCTCGGCCCTCTCTGTTGACGATCAGGCCCGCGTCGTCGCCGGTCTGCGCGGCACAGCCAGGCGCACCCGCTAGCTACGCCTTCGCGACGAACCCCTCGACGTGGTCGAGCCAGTGCGACCACCGGTCGTTGCGGCCGTTGACGGTGTCGAGATAGCTTGTCTGGATCTCTCTGCTGATCGGGCCGACCCCCAGCTCCTGGTCGTCTACCACGCGCACAGGAGTGACCTCAGCAGCGGTACCGGTCATAAAGAACTCGTCCGCCAGGTAGAGGTCGGAGCGGATCAAGGGTGTCTCCTCGACGACGTACCCGAGATCCCGGGCGATCGTGATCACGGCCTCACGGGTCAACCCGGGCAGGATCGACGTGGAGAGCGGTGGCGTGCGGATGACGCCGTTCTTGACGATGAAGATATTCTCTCCCGGACCGTCGGCAACGTACCCGTCGTCCGTCAAGAGGATCGCCTCGTCGTACCCTCCCCGGCGCGCCTCGCTCGTGGCGAGCATCGAGTTGAGGTAGACCCCACTCGCCTTGGAGGCGTGGGGAATCGTGTTGGCGCCGACCCTCTTCCAGGATGAGACGCAGGCCGTAATGCCCTGCTCGAGTGCGGTCTCGCCGAGGTAGGCACCCCACGGCCAGCTCATGAGCACGGTCACGATGGGGTTGCCGAGCGCATGCACGCCCAGGTGACCGTAGCCGCAGAAGGCGATCGGCCTGATGTAGGACGCAGCCAAGCCGTTGGCGCGGATCAGGTCGTGCGTTGCCGTGCGCAGCTCCTCGACCGAGAAAGGGATATCCAGGTACAGCAGGCGGGCAGAATCGTGCAGGCGCTGCATATGGTCGGCAAGCCGGAAGATCGCCGGCCCCCGGGGGGTCTCGTAGCAACGCACGCCCTCGAACACGCCGGAGCCATAGTGCAACCCGTGGACGCCGACATGCACCGTCGCGTCGGCCCAGTCCACAAGCTCGCCGTTCATCCAGATCTTCTCGGTCTCCTGCATCATCCACCTCCATGCTCGGGGTCTTCATTCCCCGTGTAGAGCGACAGCCTAGAGACTACCTCCATGCTGGTCACACCTCCGCAAGGATGTCCACGAGGGTACCGCGTGTCAGCCGCACGAGCTCCCGGGGAGAGAGCATCGCCATGTGCTTCTCCGACCCTCCACCGATCCACACGACCGGCGTGAACAGCATCGACTGCTCGACGAGCACGAGAGCGTCAGGCGGAGGAGGAACGGGCGACACGGCTCCGGGCGCAAACCCGGTGGTCGTGAGAACCTCGGCAGGGCGCGCAACCCGCGCCTCTGTCGCCCCGGCGGCCAGAGCGATCTTTGCCGGGTCCGCCCGCCGGTTACCGGGAAGCAGGGCCAGGACAGCCCGTGTCCCGCAGACGAACACGAGGGACTTGACGATCTGCTCGAGCTCGCAGCCGATTGCCTCCGCCGCTGCGTGTGCCGTACGCGTGTCGGCTCCGAGCTCCTCGAGCCGGGCTTCCGCCCCTGCAGACCTGAGGAAGACGGCAACACGCTCGACGGGCTCGGGCCAGGGCATCTGCCGATTGTAGAAGCACGGATCAGGCGAACGCTGGCAACCGTCTCGGAAGACACTGTAGAAGGTACAGACCTCCCTCCACGCCCGTCGCTACTCGAGGTCGATGAAGATCGCATCGCCGAAACCGACGTCGTGCATCTCGTCGATCAGCGCCTCGGAGGGGGGCTCATCCACGGAGAGCGCCATCAGCGCTCTCTGGCCGTCTCGCGTGCGCGACACGGCCATGTTTGCGATGTTGGCACCGTTTTCTCCGAACAACGTCCCAACTTTGCCGATCACGCCGGGGACATCGTCGTACTGGAAGAACACCATGTCGGGTGCAAGCTCGATGTCGATCCCGAACCCGCAGGCGCTGGCGAGAAAGAGACGCGGCTCGGGCCCGATCGTCGTTCCGGAGACCTCGACCTCCTCCCCATCCTGCGCCGTGACACGAACCTCGACGGTGTTCGTATAGTCGCGCGATCCACGGAGCCTCTCCTCGGAGACGGCGATCCCACGCTCGGCTGCGAGGAGGGACGCGTTGACGTAGTTGACGACCTCATCAATCCGTCCCTGAAAGATGCCGTTCAGCGCCGCGACCGTCAGAAGTCGCGTGTCGTAGTCGGCGAGCGGACCATGCGCGGAGACCACTACCCGACGTGGGCGTCCCCCGGCAAGCTCGACGGCGAGCCTGCCGAGCTTCGCAGCAAGGGGGATGAAGGGGCCGAGAATCTCCAGAGACGCCTTGTCTACAATCGGGATGTTGACGGCGTTTGACACCGGGCCACCCTCGAGTGCGGCGACCACCTGCTCGGCGATGATCACCCCTGCGCGATCCTGCGCTTCGTCGGTCGATGCTGCGAGGTGAGGTGTGACAACCACGTTGTCAAGAGCCAGAAGCGGCCCGTCGTAGGGCTCCGCGGAGAACACGTCGAGCGCCGCGCCGGCGAGCTTGCCGGACGTCAGTGCCTCGACCAGGGCCTCCTCGTCAACGAGGGCTCCGCGGGCCGCGTTGATGATCCGGGCGCCGTCCTTCATCTTCTTGATCGACTCGCGATTGACGATGCCACGGGTCTCGTCGGTCAGGGGTGAGTGCAGTGTGAGGAAGTCAGCCGCTCCGAGCACGACATCCACCGACGCTGCATGATCGACGCCCAACTCACGAAAGCGCTCGTCGGCGACGAACGGGTCGTACGCGGTGACACGCATGCCGAGGCCGATAGCCCGGCGCGCGACCTGCTGACCGATCCGGCCGAAGCCGAGCACGCCGAGCGTCTTGCCTTCGAGCTCGACCCCACCCCACTTCGATCGCTCCCACCGGCCCTGCTTGAGCGCCGCGTGCGCCTGCGGGATGTTGCGCGCGAGGGCGACCATCAGCCCGACGGTCTGCTCTGCCGCGGAAACCACCGTCGACTCGGGGGCGTTCGCGACGACGATGCCCCGCCGCGTCGCGGCCTCGACGTCGACGTTGTCGACGCCAACCCCTGCCCGGCCGATCATCTTCAGGTTCGTCGCCGCGTCGATGAGCTCCGCCGTGAGCTTCGTGGCAGAGCGGATCACGATCGCGTCGTAGTCGCCGATGATCTCCTCGATCGGCGTCGTCTGATCTTCGTCGACCTCGAACTTGGATCGCAGAAGAGCGATGCCTGCGTCGGCGATCGACTCCCGGACGAGGACACGCACGATCAGGCCGCCGCAGCGTATGCGGCGAGCGCTGCGGCTCCGGCGGCGCCTCGCTCGATAGTGGCACCCATCTCGACGAGCTGCAGCTCCACGGCGCCGAGCGCCGTCGTGATGTCGAAGATGTCGACGTAGCCGATGTGGCCGATCCGGAAGAGGCGGCCGGCGATGTCGCCATGGCCGCCGGCGATGGTGATCCCGTACCGGTCGCGCAGCGCGAGCCGAAGGGCAACAGCGTCGATGCCCTCGGGTGTGAGGATCCCAGTGAGCACGGCTGCGCCGTCGTCGTCCGGCGAGTAGAGCGCGAGGCCCATCGCCTTCGCCCCTGCCCGACAGGCCCGACCGAGCGCGACGTGGCGCCTGTGCACGCTCTCGAGGCCTTCCGAGAGGATCAACTCGAGCGCAGCGTTGAGCGCGACGACGTTCGACGTCGCCGGGGTGAACGGCGTGCTCCCCTTCGCCTGGTTCTTGCGCGCGTTCGCCCAGTCCCAGTAGAACCGCGGCAGCGTCGCCTCCAGCGAGCGTGCCCAGGCACGTTCGGAGATCGATGCGAATGCAAGACCGGGCGGGGTCATCATGGCCTTCTGCGACCCTGTCACGACAACGTCGATACCCCACGCGTCGGTCTCGAGCGGCACCGCACCGAGGCTCGAGATGGCATCGACGACCGAGATCACGCCCGCGTCGTTGCAGGCCTGGACGAGCGAGCGAATGTCCGAGACGACGCCCGTCGACGTCTCCGAGTGCACGAGCAGCGCAACGCGCGCTCCACTCTCGGCAAGCGAGCGCGACACGTCCTCGGCGCGAGGTGTTTCACCCCAGGCGTAGTCGAGTCCGACGACGTCGCAACCGTAGGCGGCAGCGAGCTTCTGCCAGCGCGTCCCGAACTCCCCGTGTGAGACGACAAGGACCCGTTCACCGGGCGAGAGGAGATTGGCCACGGCCGACTCGAACGCGCCGGTCCCCGAAGAGGTGAAGACGAGAACGTCGTTCTTCGTCCGAAACACCTGCTGCAGGCGCTCG
>JBAXFL010000051.1:0-11295 GCA_037139935.1 Thermoleophilia bacterium
ATCGAGGTTCTTGCCGGTCGGGGTGAGCTCGTGATCTGTCACGTTCGTTCTCCCTCTTGTAGACGTGGTTGCGTCGGCGCGGCGCAAGAACCGGGTTAGCCTAGAACTCTTTCTCGACGGGGAAGTGGAATCGGTAGTTCTACGAGGCCAATACCACGCTTGCGCCCACGTTTGGGCCGGGGAAGGTGCGAGCGGCCGAGGACAGCGCGGGCTTCCGATGCAGACATCGCCCTGCTCGGTTCTGGCGCGTTACCCTGGGCGCGTCACGATGAGCTCGTCGGTCGAGCGGCCCTCCTCCGGTCAGGCTCGAAAGCGCGTCGCAGTCGTCACGGGTGGAGCGGCGGGGATCGGGCAGGCGTACGCCGTTCGGCTCGCCCAGGACGGCCATGAGGTCGCTATCGCCGATCTCGAGCCGGCGACCGAGACCCTGGACTTGATCTCTGGCCTGGGCCACGCGGGCTGGGCCCGATACTGCGACGTCAGCGATCCCGACAGCGTCTCGGCGTTCTCGGGCCTCGCGCTCGAGCGCTTCGGGCCGGCTGACATTCTCGTCGCCAATGCCGGCATCTACCCGACCACTCCATTCGAGCAGCTGTCGTGGCAGGAATGGCGCCGCGTGATGAGCGTCAACCTCGACTCGCTCTTTCGGTTGACGAAGGCCTTCCTTCCCGGAATGGTCGAGCGGAAGTGGGGTCGGATCATCGCCCAGTCGTCTGTCGTCGTCCGAACCGGCCCGGAGAACTTCGTCCACTACACGGCCAGCAAGGCGGGCGTGACCGGGTTCGTCCATTCGCTCGCCGCGGAGGTCGCCCGTCATGGGGTGACCGCGAACTGCATCGCGCCCAGCCTCGTCAGGAGCAAGGGTACGATCGAAGGCCCGCACGAGAGCCTCGGATGGTTCGAAGATCTCGTCGAGGCCCAGGCGATCAAGCGCACGCAGCTACCGATCGACCTTGTCGGCGCGCTCTTGTTTCTCGCCTCGGACGACAGCGCCTTCATGACCGGCCAGACGCTGTTCGTCGACGGCGGTCTCGTTCGGTCATAGCCCCCGGAGACGTGCCAGCGTTTGCGACCGAAAGGTCGCGTTGAAACTCATCGAGGCCGGCGCACTAGCCTCGATCGGCAGCGTCGGCGACAGCTACGACAACGCCCTCGCCGAGAGCGTCGTCGGGCTCTACAAAGCAGAATGCGTCGACGACGAAGGACACTGGCACACGATCGAGGCGCTCGAGCTCGCGACCCTCTTCTAGGTCGATTGGTACAACACGACAAGGCTCCACTCGAGCATCGACTACCTCACCCCGGTAGCGAACGAACACGCCTACTGGCAACAGCAGACATCGGAAACACAAACCGTCTAGGAAACCCGGGGCGATTCAGCGGGTGAAGAGGTCACTGACGAGGACTTGAGGCACCGTGCCCGCAAGCTCGGTTGGGACGACGTTGAAGTCCTCCCGGACGATTGGGAAGACGGCCCCGAAGGCTCCCGAGGCTAGGTCGGCGAGGGCGGCTGATCCTGGTGTCTCGGTTTCGCGTTCTTTTGAGTTTAGGAAACAGAATCGCCTCTGCTGGCAACACGAAATGCCGCAATCCCAGTTTTTAAGACGATGTTGATGCCCCCGGCAAGAATCGAACTTGCGCACGCGGTTTAGGAAACCACTGCTCTATCCACTGAGCTACGGGGGCGTCGGAGAGAGGGTAGCGCGGCGTGCGTTCGCGCAGTGCCTCTCTGCCTGCGCGGGCGGTTTCGGAAGCGGATGCTCTATCCACTGAGCTACGGGGGCGTCGAAGAGAGGGTAGCGCGGCGTGCGTTCGCGCAGTGCCTCTCTGCCTGCGCGGGCAGGAGGTGCGGGGGCTTCATTGTGGTTCGCGTTCCTAACCGAGCGTCATGGTCTTTGCGCCGCCGATGCCGCGGTAGCGGCCGGGCTCGCACGTCAGCACGATCACCTGGCAGTCGCGGCCGGCCGCGGTGAATGCAGCGCCCAGAGCCTCGAGTCGGCCGGGGTCGGAGTAGCCGAGGGCGTCGTCGATGATCACGGGGACGCCACCGGGCGTGCCGTCGGCAGAGGCGGGGCTGACGAGCGCCGCACAGGCGAGACGCGCGAGCACGCAGAACTGCTCCCGGGCACCGCCCGACAGCAACGCGAACGGGACGGTCGTGCCGTTCAGCGTGCGGCTCACGATCTCCAGGGTCGAGGGGTCGACCTCGACCTCGACCCCGTGCCCGAAGATGATGCGGGCGTAGCCGTTGATCTTGTCACGGAAAGGGCCGACGTAGGCCAGTTGGGCCGCTTGGCGCTTTACCACGAGAAGATCGTGGAGCAACTCGACCGCGGCGGCACGCCGGTTCTCTGCGTTGACATCGCGTAGGAGTTCCTCTTGCTCTGCGAGCACCGTGGCGAGACCGTCCGCGAGGCCCTCGTGACCTACCATCCCGAGGATGGCGCGGGCCTCGGCACCCGCGATCTCCCGGGCCTGGATGTCGCGCATGATTCGCTCTTGCAGCCCTGTCGCATTCTCGAGCAACGCGCGTGCGGTGCCGGGGTCGCCCTCGGTGAGCGACTGCTCCGCGTCCAGCCGCTTCGTCTCTTCCGCCACGACAGCAGCCTCGGATTCCCGCAGAGCCGTCTCCAGTCCGTCATCGCCGCTGACCGCACGCTGTTCCCCGAGTGCGTGGGCAGAGCGCTCCGCCTCTGCCGTGGCATCGGCGAGACGAATCGTCCGCTTCAGCTCGGTGTCCTCGAAGAGACGAAGCGCAGCTTCCGCGGCCCGCTCCCCGGTCTGGCAGTGCTCTCCGTGTATCCGGGCCGCCCGCATGCGATCGTCCGCGGCGTTGGCCAGCACACGCGCTTCATCGAGCGTCTCTCCCTCGGTGCCGGCCGCTGCCCCGTCGGCCTCCAGAACGGTGACACGCTCCTCGGCCCGCCCGAGCTTGGCTTCGAGCTCCGGCGTCTCGAGATCACGGAGGGCGTCCGTCCGACGTCGGCGCTCGCTGGCACGTTCCGTCTCCTGGCGCAGGCGCTCGCGGCCGAGCTCATGTGCATCCGCGACGGATGTCACGCCTCCCTGTGCGAGAAGGCCATCGAGCCTCCGGGTGGCCTCTGCGAGATCGTCCACAGCGCCATCCGGAGATGCAGGCCGCGACACACTGATGCGCGCGACATCGCCGATCACGATCTCTACTTCGGTGGAGACCGTCTCTTCCAGTGGGCTGCCCGGCGCCACATCCCGCGCCCGGCCGTTGACCGTGACATCGATCGGGCGGAGAACATCGATGACGAGGTGCGGGCTGCCTGCCTCCGCGCGAACCTTGGCGACGAGGTGCAGCTTTGCTGCCTCGTCAATCTCGCGGGCTAGTCCGTCCGTCAGGGTACAACCGGCGAGGAATCCCTCTGCGGCCCGGATCGCCCCCTCTGCGGCGCTTGCCCGCCCGAGCCGCTCTCCGAGCTGGTCGCGTTCCAGCCGTAGATCCAACAGCTCGACGACCTGATGAATCGTGAGGGCGTCCTGTTCCGCGGATGCGAGAGCTGTCTTTGCGGTCTCGTGCGCGAGCGCCTCGCGCGCGAGGGACGCCCGCGCCTCCTCGAGACCCGGGGCAGCCATCCTGGCGGCCTCGTCGAGTGTGACGAGCAGGTTGGCCGCGTCCGTGGCCGCCTTGACAAGGACCGTCCTCGAGTCCCGTGCAGCGACCGCCTCGCGCTGCTTCGCTGTTGCGGCGTCGTAGCTCAACCGCGAGAGCTCGAGACGGTGTTCGAGCCCCTCGATCTCTCGAACATTCCTCGTGTGCACCACGATCTGCTCGGCAGCGGAAGGGGCCTCGGCCCGCAGACCCAAGAGCTCTAGGTCGATCTGCCGGACACGGTCTGCCGTCTCCTCGAGGCCGCGGATCTGATCCTCGATACCTCTGGATTGGCCCTCGAGCGCTATCAGCTGCTCGGCCCTGGCCTTCCGCGCCACCGTGACCTGCCCTCTTGGTGTGAAGAACAGAAGCCTCTCGGCGCCGACGCGGTCGAACAGTGCGTCGTGGCCCTCGCCTGCACCGGTACCCGATCCCGCACCTCCGGCGACCGCGTCCAGTGCAGCTACGAGACTCTGGGCGTCGCCGATGCTGGCCTGGGAGATCTCGAAACCCTGCTGGTAGCGCAGAGCACGGAACAGATCGGTATCCGTGCACTCCTCGAGAATCTGGATCACGCGATTGTGCGCCGCCTCACCCGTGAGCTGCTCGGGGGCGGGCGCGGCAATATCGAGCTCGGTCAGCCTGTCCTTCAGCCAGCGCTTTCGATAGACGAGCTGATAGGGGCCGACCGCGAACCCGGCTTCGACGAACGGGCCCACGTCGCGCCCGATCGGCTGCATCTCCTTCACCTTCGTCGCCGCCGAGGAGTCCTTCATGTCGAGGAGATGGAGGAAGGCGTCGGCGATCGACGTCTTGCCGATCTCGTTGCGGCCCTCGACGATCGTCACGCCCGTAACGTCGAACTCCACCTCGAGGTTCTCGACACCGCGAAATTCCCTGAGGGAAATGCGATGGATCCTCATCGGGCGAGCCGGTAGAGGAGGTTGAGGGCATCCTGGGCGACGAGCGCCTGCTCGCTCGTGCCGGCGGCATCTGTCCGCAGCTCCGTCAGCGTCTCCAGCACATAGCCGGAGACCTCGAGGCCTGCGAGGTCGGCATCGTCGGGTGCGACGACGAGGTCGGTGTGCCGCTCCCACGTGTTGAGCGCCGCGAACGTCAGCCGGTTGTGCTCGAGCACGTCCTCGAGCAGCGCGCTCGTCGCGAGGCTCAGCGTGCCGCGGAGAGAGAGTTTCACGGCGGTTGTGGGCTTCGAGGGAACGGCGTCGAGCCAGGCTTCGAGAGCCTGCACGTCTTCCTCTCCGTTGAGATCGAAGTCCGGCGTCTCGAAGATCCAGGCTCCGACGACGCGGCGCTCGACGGTGCAGGAGCCGTCGCCGAGCTCGACGAGGAGCACCTCGTTCGGATCCGTCTCACCGTAGTTGGTCGAGACCGGGGTTCCGGAATACCAGGCTCCGCTGTCTGTCCCGGAGATCTCGGTGGCCGAGTGGCGGTCACCGAGCGCGACGTAGTGGACGGCGCCGTCCCGCAGCGCATCCCGGATTCCCGCGGCTCCGATCAGGGAAGGGTCGTCGCGGTCGGGACTGAGCTGATCGACGATGCCGTGACCGACGACGACGCGGAGCACGCCATCGGCGGAGGCTGCAACCCCGTACGCGTCTGCTACCGGGTCGCCGAGCCGCTGCTTCGAGAGCCACGGGGCACCGACAACGACCACACCCTGCGCACCGGGAACAGCGAGGGCGGTGGCCTCGTCGATGACCACGACGTTCGCCGGCTTCCGGTCGGCCCACGTCGTTGTCCGATAGATGGACGAGGCGTCGAGGGGGTCGTGATTCCCGGGCAGCAGGAACACCGGGACGGTGAAAGACGAGAGCGCGTCGATGGCCCTCGCGACCGCCTCACGGCTCACGTGGTTGGAGTCGAAGACGTCGCCCGCGACCACGACGAACGCGCATCCCTCATCGTGGGCGAGCCCGGCGATGCGCCTGACAGCGTCAAACCTGTCCTGCGCAAAACGAACGCGTGCTTCCTCCGGCAGGAAGTGCGCCTGCATTCCGAGGTGCCAGTCAGCTGTGTGGATGAACTTCACGGTGAATGCTGCGCGCGCAAGGACGCGCGGCTCACGTCGCAGCTTGCCAGATGTTCAGGCATGCCGGACGTTGCTGATCGGCACTTCGTACGTCTCTGCGTACCTCGACTACCTGCCTGCCCGATCTGATCCTGCAGAAGCCCGGGCCGCTCGAAGCCGTCGAGTTCGACATCGTCAGGCAACACCCGGAGCGTGGCGCCGAGTTCCTGATCGAGCTCGGAGGTTTCGATGAGGGTGTGGCGCGGCTCGTCCGCGGCCACCACGAGCGCCTCGATGGCAGCGGCTATCCACTGCACCTCAATGGCGAGGATCTCGATCTCGAAACCCGTATTCTCGCCGTCTGCGACGTCTACGACGCCCTCGTCTCGCTCCGCGTCTACCGTGCCGCCTGGCCGCAGGGCGATGCTCTTGCACTGCTCCAGGAGTCGGCGGCGGAGTTCGACCCCCGCTGCGTGGCAGCACTTGCGGCTCTTCTCGCAGTGGAGCGCGACACTCAGCTGACGCCTGTCGAGCGGCGCCGCAAAGACAGCGTTGTGGTGCGTATCACCCCGTCCGTATACTGGTTCGGCCGTCATCGACCATTGACCCAGGCGCCTGATTGGCCCCGGGGGCGGACGGCTTCACAGCCGGCCTATGACCGTGACCAAATCCCACACCCCGGGCGTCCTCTCCGACCTCTGCGCACATCGGTTTGAGGCTCCTGCGCTGCGCGCACCGGAAGATCCGGGCCCGGTGTCGTATCGTGAGCTCGCCGACGCAGTCGATCACCTCGCTGACAGATTCGCCTCGTTCGGCATACGCGAGGGCGATTGCGTCGCGCTCGCGCTGCCGCCCGGGCCCGAGTTCGTCGAGATCCTGCTCGCCATCGCATCGCTCGGAGCGGCGGCGGCGCCGCTCAACCCGGCCTACAGCGAGTCGGAGTTCGCCTTCTACCTCGACGACCTGCGGCCGCGCGCGCTTCTCCTGCTGCAGGGCGAGCTCGAGGCCGCTCGGAGCGCTGCACGCTCGCGGGCGGGGTTGATCGATGTGATGCTCGAGCCCGGGCGGGCTCCCTCGCTCACGGCGCTCGAACCGACGGGAGAGGCATCTGCCGACCGGTCGCTCCCCGACCCCGACCGGACGGCTCTGCTGTTGCACACGAGCGGCACCACGAGCCGCCCCAAACAGGTTCCGCTGCTGCACAGGAACCTGATGGCCTCGGCTGCGTCGATCGCCCGCCACTACGAGCTCACCGCGGCCGACGTCTCGTACTGCGCGATGCCTCTCTTCCATATCCACGGCCTCGTTGCATCGACCTTCGCGCAGCTCGCGGTCGGAGGCCTGGTGATCGTCCCCCGACGCGTGGGTCCGGCACGGTTCTGGTCGCAACTCGAGGAGCACGGTGTCACGTGGTACTCCGCGAGCCCGACGTTGCATCAGATGGTGCTCGAACGGGCTCCCGACAGGCGCCCCGATGGGCTCCGCCTGCGATTTGCCCGCTCGTGCAGTTCAGCTCTCTCGCCGGATCTCTCCCAACGCGCCGAGACCTACCTCGGCGTTCCGATGCTCGAGGCCTACGGCATGACCGAGGCCAGCCACGAGATGTCGGCCAACCCGCTCCCCCCGGGGCGGCGCCACCCGGGATCCGTCGGAGTTCCGACCGGTGCGGAGATCAGGGTCGTTGACCAGCAGGGCGCGTCCGTCCCCGAAGGCGATGTCGGGGAGGTCGTCATCCGCGGCCCGGGGGTGATGGCCGGCTATCTCGCGAACGATGCTGCGAACGCGGAGGCATTCCACGGCGCGTGGTTCCGCACGGGTGACCAGGGCCGGTTCGAGGACGGCTACCTGACCCTGACCGGACGGATCAAGGAGATCATCATTCGTGGCGGCGAGAACATCTCGCCCTACGAGGTCGAGGCCGTGCTGCTCCTCCACGATGCCGTCATGGAGGCAGTCGCCTACGGGATTCCAGACCAGAAGTACGGCCAGCTCGTGGGCGCCGCCATCGTCCCCGGGGTCGATACCACCGAGGCGGAAATCGTCGCCCACTGCGCACGCCACCTTGCGAACTTCAAGGTGCCCAGCGTCGTCCACATCGTCGAGAGCATCCCGCGCACGCCCACCGGCAAGGTACAGCGGCCGAGAATGTCCGCTCACTTCGGGGAGGGCTGATGCGGTTCGTCGTCCTCGGAAGCGGCGCGCTCGGCTCGTACATCGGAGCCGCGCTGGCCCGCGGTGGCTCCGATGTCATCCTGATCGCGCGTGGCCCACAGCTCGAGGCGCTGCAGGCCGACGGGGTTCAGGTGCTTTCTCCGAGAGGAGACTTCACCGCCCGGATCCCGGCCACCGACGACCTCGGGGTGATCGGTGACGCCGACGTCGTGATCGTCACAGTCAAGGCCTACAGCCTCCCGGCACTCGCACCCCGCCTCGGCGCGCTCCTCCGGGACGACGCCATCGTCCTGCCGGCCCAGAACGGCATCCCCTGGTGGCTCTTTCAGTCGTTTGGCGGCGAGTACGAGGGAGCCGTGATCGAGAGCGTTGACCCGAAAGGCATCGTGACCCGCTCGATCGGCCCGCAGTCCGTTGTCGGCTGCGTCTCCTATCCGGCGACGGAGCTGGTAGCGCCGGGGGTCGTGAAGCATGTCGAGGGCACGCGCTTTGCGATCGGCGAGCTCGACTCCACGATCAGCGACCGCTGCCGCGCGATCTCCGGCGCCTTCGTGGCCGGTGGGCTGAAGTGCCCGATCGAGCAGCAGATCCGCGAGCAGCTGTGGCTGAAGCTGATCGGGAACGTGGCGTTCAACCCCATCACGACCCTCACGGGCGCGACCCTCGGTGAGCTCGCGCTCGCCTCCGAAGTGATCGAGCTCGCACGCGGGATCATGGAGGAGTGCGCTGCCGTGGGCGAGGCGCTCGGGATCACGATGCCGGTCTCGGTCGCGAGGAGGCTCGATGCGGGGATCGCGGTGGGCGACCACCGCACGTCGATGCTCCAGGATTTCGAGGCCGGAAAGCCGCTCGAGATCGACTGTCTGAGCGGTGCGGTCACCGAGATCGCCGCCCTGCTCGGAATCGACGTCTCACGGACACGGGCCGTGGACGCTGCACTTCGGCTGAAGACCGTTCTGCGAGACCGGGATGCCGCGCTCGGCGTCTCGAGACCGATCAAAAAGGGGGTGAAACAGTGACAGACCTATCCCGACTCTCTGCCGTCGAACTGCTCGCGCTGTTCAGATCAGGAGACGCATCACCGGTTGAGGCGCTCGAGGCCTGCATCGCACAGATCGCGCGCGTGGACGACACGCTCGGAGCCTTCAACGCGCTCTGCCTCGAGAGGGCCCGGCGAGAAGCGCAGGCGGCGGAGCAGGCCTTTCGACGAGGTGACCCGGTCGGCCCTCTCGCCGGAGTCCCGTTCGGGGTCAAGGATCTGTTCGACAGCGAGGGCGTCCGCACCACGTACGGGTCGCCGATGTTCGCCGACCACGTGCCCGACGCCGACGCCGAGGTTGTCCGTCGCGCCCGTGCTGCGGGGGCTGTCCTCGTCGGCAAGACCCAGACCCACGAGTTCGCGTGGGGGATCACGTCGGTGAACACCCTGCTTCGCACGAGCCGCAACCCCTGGGCGACCGACCGCATCTCCGGCGGCTCGAGCGGCGGCTCGGCGGTTGCGCTCGCAAGCCACCAGGTTCCGCTTGCGATCGGCAGTGACACGGGCGGTTCGATCAGGATTCCGGCTGCGCTCTGCGGGACTGTCGGCTTCAAGCCGACCTACGGTCGGATCAGCCTCGCCGGCGTCTGGCCTCTCGCCCGTTCGCTCGACCATCCCGGCGCGCTGGCCCGAACGCCCGCCGACGCAGCACTGCTGTTTCAGACAATCGCCGGCTACGACCCCCACGACGCAGCCACCGAAGACGTGCCCGTGCCGGACACCGGGGCCGCGCTCGCCCGTGGCCTCCAGGGCGTAACGGTCGGTTTCTGCCCCGACCTCCATCAGGTGCCCCTCTCCCCACACGTCGCCGCCGCGTTCGAGGAGGCCCGGCGCACGGTCAGCACCCTCGCGGCCCTTGCCGAGACGGTAGAGCTCCCGGAGGCGGTCGATGTCTACGAGACCTTCGGCGCAACGCAGCGGGCAGAGGCACACTTCACCCATCGCGAGGCCGGCCTCTACCCCGCCCGCGCAGACGAGTACGGCCCTGATGTACGCGGCCGGCTCGAGCTCGCTGCAACCGAGGATGTGGGCGACTATCTCGGGGCGGCAGTCGCTCGGCAGCGTCTGAGGGCGGGTTTCGCCCGGGTCTTCCGGGAGGTAGACCTCCTCCTGACGCCCGTGTCGGCCGGCTCGCCCGTCCTCATCGGGGACGAATCGCTGGAGCATCTCGGCGAGACGATTGAGTTCCGCCGGCTTGTGATGGGATACACCGTGCCGCAAGACCTCGCCGGACTGCCGTCGTGCACGGTGCGCGCGGGTTTCGACCACCTCGGAGTCCCGATCGGCGTGCAGTTCACCGGGCCACCGTGGGCGGATGCACTCGTCCTCGGCGCTGCGCACGCGTTCTGGTCGGCAACACGCCCTCTGCAGGACAGGTGGCCCGACCTCTCGCAGATCAGCCCGGAATAGCGTGCGCCGGAAAACGGCACATCCATCCAGGGAGGCGACGTTGAACTGAAAAGGGAAGTACCGCTCTGCCGTCACCATCTCCGTCGATTTCGACGCCGAGACGCTCTGGAGTGACACGTTGAAGCTGACGACACCGAGCCCGCTCTCACGTGGTGACTACGACATTCGCGCCGGTACCCCGCGGATCCTCGGGCTCCTCGAGGAGCACGGTATCCCCGCGACCTTCATGGTGCCGGGCCAGGTGATCGACGACCATCCGGGCTCCTGCGCGGAGATTGCCGCCCACGATGTCGAGATCGGCTACCACGGCTACTACCACGAGAGCGTTCTCGACATCCCGCTGGAAGCGGAACGAGAGCTGATGCACCGAGGGATCGCCCGGATCGAGGAGATGTTCGGAACGAGGCCGAGGGGGAACCGGTCGCCGCCGTTCGCACTCGGGCCCAACACGGCCGACCTCCTGGAGGAGTTCGGGTTCGCCTACGACTCGAGCCTGTTCGGGCACGACGAGCCGTACCGTCCTTCCGTGCCCGTCGTCGGCGGCCCGTTGCGGGACTTCGTCGAGTTGCCGGTGAGCTGGGAACTGGACGACGCCCCGTACTTCCTCTTCAACTTCTTTCCGTATATGTCGGGCTATGCGACCCCGTCACAGGTTCTCGAGATCTGGAAGGCGGAGTTCGACGGCTCGTACGCCGCCGGCGGTTGTTTTCTCCTCGTCATCCACCCGTTCTGCATCGGGCGCCATCCGCGCATAGCAATGCTCGACGAGTTGCTCACCTACATCGCGGGCCACCCGGACGTGTGGTTTGCGACGCACCTGGATGTTGCGGAGGAATGGCGGGCACGACGGGAGCGAGAGGGAAGCTGGGACGAAGCCGGTAGCAACGAGCGCTAGGGCGAGTCGTCAGATCTCGTGCCGAGGCAGGTGAGCAGCCGGCAGTGTTCATCCGTTGCGACCACCCCTTCCGCGGCGGACTCTGACTGCTGCGCCGCCCTCCGTGGTCGGAATGGCCAAAGCCGGCCAGG
>JBAXFL010000052.1:0-11057 GCA_037139935.1 Thermoleophilia bacterium
GAATGGCGAGAGCCGGACTTGAACCGGCGACACCACGGTTTTCAGCCGTGTGCTCTACCAACTGAGCTACCTCGCCGCGGCTGCGAAGTGTAGCGTTGCAGGAGGCCTGGGGTGTGGCAGGCGCACGGAGGCTCCGGCCCCGGTACGGTTTCGCATCGTGAGGAGACCCGTCTCGATCATCGGCGCTCCGCTCGACCTCGGTCAGACGCGGCGCGGCGTTGACATGGGCCCGTCTGCTATCAGGTACGCGGGCCTCGAGGAGCGACTGACGGAGATCGGCCAGACCGTGACCGACCGCGGCAACATCGCAGCACCCGAGCCCGAGGCGCTTGCACTCGGTGACGAGCGGGCCCGCTATCTGCCGGAGATTCTCGCGTCGTGTGCCGAGCTGGCGTCTCTTGTCGAGGAGACGGTCAGGGAGGGGGCCCGGCCTCTCGTCCTCGGCGGTGACCATTCGATCGCACTCGGGACGCTTGCAGGTCTTGCCGCCGCAGCGGGGCAGCCCGGCGGCGTGATCTGGATCGACGCTCACGGAGATCTGAACACCCCCGAGACGAGCCCGTCCGGCAACGTGCACGGGATGTCTCTTGCCGGAGCCCTCGGTCGTGCGCCGGCGTGGTTTAGCCACGACGCGCTCACCCTTCCTGCGCTCGATCCGTCACGCGTGGCGCTCGTCGGCATCCGCTCGCTCGACGAGGGGGAGCGGGAGTTCCTGCGCGGGTCAGCTGTCCGGGTGTTCACGATGAGCGACATCGACCGGGACGGGATCGAGCACACAATGAGAGAGGCACTTGCCCACGTCGCTGGCCCCGGCTTCGTCCACGTTTCGTTCGATCTCGATTCGCTCGATCCCGAGGTCGCCCCCGGCGTCGGGACACCCGTCCGTGGTGGCCTCACCTATCGCGAGGCGCACCTTGCCTGCGAGCTCGTCGCCGAGTCGGGCATCGTCGGCTCGCTCGAGGTGGTCGAGGCGAACCCGATTCTCGATCGGGAGAATACGACCGCGCTCACTGCAGTCGAACTCGTCGCAAGTGCGCTCGGCAAGACGATCCTGTAGGTGCGGGACGTGTGTCGCGCTACCTTGATCGCGCGAGGACGACCAGGGCAACACCGGGTGTGACGACCGACCCGTCTTCCTGCACGAACGCCGCGAGGTTGTGCGCGGCGCGCTCCCGCAGCACGGCGGTCTCATCCGGTGTGAGGCGTTCTGTGAGCGACGTCAGCATCCTTGACGTGTCGCGGGTCGCCTCCCACCACTCGTCGAGCGAGCCGGCGAACCAGCTCACCGGTACCTCTTCGACGGTCTCGATCACGAGCCCCCCGCTTGCAACCACTGCCCGGAGCCGCTCGGGGTCGGAGAGTCGGAACGGGCCGGGAGCCTCCGGATCGGGAGGCGCCATGTGACCGAGTTCGACCGCCGCTCGACCGGTGGCCGTCAGCCACGGATTGACGCGGGTACCCGCCCAGACGGCGAGCACTGCTGCCCCACCGGGGCGCAGGACGCGCGCGATCTCCGAGGCGACTCCTTCCATGTCGGGCACGAGCATGATCCCGAAGCGGCAGACGACGCGGTCGACCGCGTCGTCAGCGAGGGAGAGATGCGCGGCATCCTCGACCGCGAACCGCACGCCCGTCAACCCGAGGCTGGCTGCCCGTCGCCGGGCAGCCTCGACCATCTCGGGGGCCCCGTCGGTCGAGATGAGCTCACCGTCGGGCTGGATTCTGGGCAGCACCTTGAATCCGGTCTCGCCGGGTCCGGCAGCAAGCTCGAGGACGCGATCTCCCTGCTGTGCGTCGAGGAGATCGACCATCCGCCCGGAGAGTTGCTCCGTTGCACGCGCGAACAGGTCGCGACGACGCTCCCAGCCTGCCGCGACGCTCCGCCACGCCTCGATCTGCTCGGTGGCCGCGTCGGCTATGCCGTGACACCCTTGAACTGAGGGATAATGTGCTCGCCGTAGGCTGCGAGCGTCTCCTCCTGGCTGTGCCTCATCACGCAGACAGAATAGTGGTCTACCCCGATAGACTCAAGCGCGCGCAGCTTTGCGGTTGCCTGCTCTACGCTGCCGAGCACGGAGAACCGATCGCAGATCTCGTCGGTCACGAAGGCGCCGTGGGCAGCACCAACGCGCGAGTGGTCGTTGTAGTCGTAGAACTTCCGCTCCTCCACGTAGTCGGTGAGGGCGCGGGGGACGATTGAGCCGTCGGTGCCGTAGCGGTCGATCAGATCCTTGACATGGTTCGAGACCATTGCCGGGAACCAGCGCGTCTGGTCGCGGGTGCAGGGGACGAACTCACCATCACCCTGGAGATGTTGCTGCGTCAGACCGAGCCTCCAGCGTGCGCCCGGCCGTCGTCAGGGTGTGTCACTCCTAAGGGAGAGTGATGTTCCCACCGTTGAGGGTCATCACGCCGGAGTCGTAGCCGTCATACAGGCCGTTTGTGAGCACCACCCGCACCTTGTCGCCCTTCGTCGGCCCCTGAGCACCCGTGTCCCAAAATTCCACCAGGGCAATCCCCCCCGTGCCCTTGGGTCGAGCGCTGTAGGTTCCGTCGACAACGACATGCATTCCGGGATCCCCGAACGATGCATCGCAGGAACCGCTGGGAGTGATGAGCACGCTCACGGTCTTCGCCGGTCTTCTGTCGATGTAGCTCATCGTCCCGCCGAAACAGGTGAGGTCGATACCGAAGGTCACCTTGGCGTTGTTCGCGCCCGTACCGACCCAACCGCCGCCCGACACGGTACCCAGAAAGGTGCAGCCAGAGAGCAATGCGCCCATGACTATCACCGATGCGATCAGAGTAGTGTGGCGCACGATGCCTCGCCCTCGAGCAGCGGCGAGGACGGGGGAGTCGTCCTCCTCCCGATAGACACCACCGGTGTCGTCGCTGCGTCCTCGACGCATACGGCAAAAGACCGCCGGTTTCATCGAGCCAGCCAATCGAGTTGAATACTCACCATCAGCAAGAATGGTTGTTCCCTCTGGCGGCTTTGTCAAAGCCGGCAGGGTAGATTTTCTCGCTTGCGCTTGATCCCGCGCAGTATCTCCGACATCTCGGTGGTTACCCTGATGCCCGAACGTCCGTCCGGTACGCGCTACGATTGTGCAAAGGCGGGTAGCGAAGGAGTTGGTGATGACCGCGATCGAAACAGAAGCGAACCTCGGCGCGCAGATCGTCGCCGACGCGAAGGAGCACGTTCTCTACTCGTGGTCGGTGCAGAACGCGATCAACCCGATTGCTGTCGCCGGCGCCGAGGGTCGCTACTTCTGGGACTACGACGGGAAGCGCTACCTCGACTTTGCCTCGCAGCTCGTGAACGTCAACATCGGGCACCAGCATCCGAAGATCATCCAGGCGATCAAGGATCAGGCCGACAAGCTCTGCACGATCGGCCCGCCGATGGCGAACGAGTCGCGCTCCCAGCTCGGCCGCATGCTGGCCGAGGTCACGCCCGGCGACCTCTCGGTCTCCTTCTTCACGAGCGGTGGCGCGGAGGCGAACGAGAACGCGATCAAGCTCGCCCGCATGGTCACGGGCCGTCACAAGATCATTGCGCGCTACCGCTCCTACCACGGCGCCACCCACGGCGCCGTCTCGCTGACCGGCGACCCGCGCCGCTGGCCCGTCGAGCCGGGAATGTCGGGGATCGTGCGCGCGTTCGACCCGTACACCTACCGCTGCCCTGCCGGACATCCCGACCCCTGCCCGGTCTGCACCGGCGCGCCGCACATCGAGGAGATCCTCCAGTACGAGGGTGCCCACACCGTCGCCGCGATCATCCTCGAGACGGTGACCGGGACGAACGGCATCATCGTGCCGCCCGACGGCTATCTCCAGAGCATTCGCGAGGTCTGCGATCGCCACGGCATCCTGCTCATCCTCGACGAGGTGATGGCAGGTTTCGGTCGCACCGGCAAGTGGTTTGCGTGCGAGCACTGGGACGTCGTGCCGGACATCCTCTGCGTCGCGAAGGGGATCAACTCCGGCTACGTGCCGCTCGGCGCGATGATCGCCCGCGGGGAGATCGTCGATCAGGTGCGCGACAAGTTCTTTCCGGGTGGGCTCACCTACGCCGGGCATCCGATCGCCTGCGCCTCGGCGGTCGCGTCGATCGAAGCCTTCCGTGAAGAGGGCATCGTCGAGAACGCTGCCGCGATGGGAGATTATTTCCGGGAGGCGCTCGGTGCTCTCCAGGCGAAACACCCCTCGATCGGCGAGGTGCGGGGCCTCGGCTGCTTCAACGGCATCGAGCTCGTCAAGAACCGCGACACCCGCGAGATGATCGTGCCGTTCAATGCCTCGGGCGAGGATGCAGCCCCTGTCGCGCGCATGGCGAAGGCCGCGCTCGATCGAGGCCTCTACCTGATGACGCACTGGAACGTCGTCATGGTAGCGCCACCTCTGACTGTGACCATGGAGGAGGCAGAGGAGGGCGTAGCGATTCTCGACGACGTCCTCTCGATCGCCGACGAGTACGTCATCTGAAGCGAGCGTCGAGCTCAGGCGTTGAGGAACGCCGCGATCGCAGCAGAGGTCTCCTCGAGAGCGTCCCACAACACGGTGTGACCGCCGGGCACGGTGACGACCTGTAGGAGGTCACCGAGAGCGGCCCGATGCTCGTCGAGCAGATCGTCGTAGCTGATATACGAATCCTCGCCGAGCACGAGCAATGTCGGAGTGCGTACGGTCTCAAATGGCGGAGGTGCACTGCTCATCTCTCCGTACGCTGCAATCACCGCGGCCTGGCTGTAGCGATATCTCCAACGGCCGTCGTGGTCGGCGACGAGGAACTCTCTCAGATCCTCGGCAACGCGCTCCTTCGGCGTGCAACGCAGACCGCTTTCCTCGAAGCGTTCGTCTACACCCTCCTCGAACGAGGCGTACGACCGATCTTCCCGGGCAAGCTCGGCGACGTGCAAGGCAATGAATCGATCGAGCTGGATCGCGGGGTCGAGGAGGACGAGTCGTTTCACGAGTGCGGGCCGGCGAGCTGCGATCTCGAGCGTGAGGCGGCCGCCAAACGAGTGGCCGATCCAGACGGACGGCTCCATTCCCAGCGTCTCGACGAGGGAATCGAGATGCTCCGTAATGCTCCAGGGCGGCTCGTATGGCGATGCGCCGTGGCCGATCAGGTCGGGTGCGACAACGTGGTAGCCCGCGAGCGCCCCCTCTGCGAGGCGGTGCCAACCTGCCCCGCGCCCTGTCACACCGTGGAGGCAGACAACCCGCGGCGCGCCAGGATCACCCCATGTTTCGACGTGGAGCGTCCCCGTCAAGCCCCGAGTGCTTCCAGCGAGTCTGGCACCATCTGGGTGCGTTTTTCCTCTTGCACGAGCGACCAGATGACAGCCCCGGCCTTGTCGATCAGGAACGTGGCGCGGAGGGATGCACCCAGTTCCTCGTCGAAGACGCCGTAGGCGCGCGCCACGGCCCCGTGCTGCCAGAAGTCGGAGGCAAATGCGTAGCTCACACCGAGCTCTTTCTTCCAGGCCTGCCGGGCTGCGGACGAATCACACGAAACGAAGATCACGTCGGTCTCGGCGTCGTCGAAGGCCTTGAGATTGGCCTCGAGATCGAGAGCCTCCTCGCCACAGACGCGGGTGAAGGCAAACGGATGGAACACGAGGAGCACGTTGCGCTTCCCCCGGAAATCGGCCAGATGCAGGCGCGGTTCGCCGTAGGCGTCTTCGAGGCTGAACTCCGGTGCTTGATCACCCGTTCGGACTGTCATCGCTCATCTCCTTTCCGTAGCCCGAAGAGATAGTACGTGCGGCTCTCGAGACCGGCGGGGCGATCTATGATCCTTGGCCCCGGGAGCCCGTCGTGGCCAGTCAAGCAGGTCTCCTCATCCGCTCGGCTCGTGTGTCTATATGTCGTGCATCGGTCCGGGTTTCATGGACACATCGGTTGCACGGGGGGGAGCGGGGCATGATTCGGGCGAGGAGCTACGCGCGGGTGGTGCGGACGGCGCTGGAGGCGCAGGCGCGGTTTTCGGTCTGCCTCCTGGGGGTTGAGATCACCCGTTACGCTTGTCATCGAGCATCTCCTCTCCGTTGCCCGAAGGGAGGTAGTACGCCCGGTTCTCGAGACCGGCGGGGAGATACTGCATCTCCGGGCCCGGGAGGCCGTCGTGGGGGGAGACGTAGTCATCCCCATGCCCGCGCCGGGCCGCACCTGCGTAGTGCGCATCACGCAGCGCCGGCGGGGGTGGTTTCATGCCGTGCTCCCTTACCTCAGCTCGCGCCTCCCAGATCGCCTTCGCCGAAGCGTTCGACTTGGGTGCCCCTGCGAGGTAGATAACGGCCTGCGCAAGGTTGAGCTGTGCCTCGGGCAAGCCGACGTGGTCGAGTGCCTGGGCTGCCGCGACGGCGACGAGGAGTGCTCGGGGGTCTGCATTACCGATGTCCTCGGAGGCGAGGATCACCATGCGGCGAGCAATGAAGCGTGCATCCTCCCCCCCTTCGAGCATCGCAGCGAGGTAGTAGACGGCGGCATCGGGGTCGCCCCCGCGCATCGACTTGATGAAGGCGGAGACGAAGTCGTAGTGCTGATCGCCTGCCCGGTCGTAGCGCAGTGGGCGCTTACGCGCGGCGTCGGCAACGTGACGGGCCTCGAGTGGTGCGCCCTCTGCCGTCGCCGTCTGCCACGAGAGCTCGAGGGTGCCAAGGGCGCTGCGGGCGTCTCCGCCCGCCTTGCGCACGATCGCCTCGACGACGTCGGTAGGCACCTCGATCTCGAGCTCTGCCGCGCCACGGCCCACGACAGCGGCCACCTCCTCGTCGGAGAGCGGTTCGAGCTCCACGACAGCGCAGCGGGAGAGGAGGGCGGCATTGACCTCGAAGTAGGGGTTCTCGGTCGTGGCGCCGATCAGCGTCAGTAGCCCGCTCTCGACTCCGGGGAGCAAGGCATCCTGCTGACCCTTGTTGAACCGGTGGATCTCATCGAGGAAGAGGATCGTGCGGGCGCCGTTGGCGCCGAGGCGATCACGGGCGCGTTGCAGCACACCGCGGACGTCATCTACACGCGCCGAGACGGCGGAGAGCTCCTCGAACGCGGCTCCGGTCGTCTCGGCAACGATGCGCGCCAGCGTCGTCTTGCCGACGCCGGGGGGCCCGTAGAGGATCATCGAAGGGGGCCTGTCGCCCTCGATCGCGAGCCGCAGGGCAGACCCCTCGGCGAGCACGTGTCGTTGGCCTACGAGCTCGTCGAGCGATCGTGGCCGAACGCGTTGTGGCAGGGGCGAGCTCTGGCTCTGGTGGGCCGTAGCCGCATCCGCGAACAGGTCGGTCATGAGGTGAGTGTAGGGCGTGGCCGTAGCGAGGAGGCAGCGCCCCGTCTTCCCGTGGTGGGCCAACCCGGGAAACCCCGCAAGCTCTATGCTCCGCGCTATGGAAGAGGAGAACTGGGAGCCACCCCTGAGGAGGCCCGTGCTCGCGGGCGAGGCGCGGACGGACTATGAGCGCTACCTCAACGCGGAAGAGTTGCTCGCGCTCCAGAAGGGCCCCGATGAATGGGTGCACAGGGACGAGCTGCTGTTCCAGGTCGTGCACCAGTCGTCGGAGCTGTGGCTCAAGCTCGCCTGGAACGACACCGGTGCGGCGGCAGTCCTCGTCGGAGACGACGATCTCGGCGGTGCGCTGCGGCTTCTCCGGCGTTCGAGCATGTGCCTGCGGTTCATCACCGGCCAGCTCGACATGCTCGAGCAGATGTCGCCCTGGGAATATCAGGAGATCCGCAAGGTGCTCGGTCATGGCTCGGGGTTCGACTCGCCTGGCACCAAGGCCCTGCGACCTGCGATGGCGCGCCTCGCCGAGGCGTTCCAAGCCGCGCGCGAGCGGGCAGGCCTCTCACTCCTCGACGTGTACGTCCACGGGCGCGACCACGAGCAGCTGTACCAGCTTGCCGAGGCGATGATGGAGCTCGACGAGTGGTTGCAGACGTGGCGGATCCGTCATTACCGGGTCGTTGCGAGGGTCATCGGAGAGCACGTGATCGGGACACAGGGCACCCCCGTCGAGGTGCTCGGGCGACTGATCCACCGGGTCGAGTACCAGGAGCTGTGGGACGTTCGCAACGAGCTGACGGCGAAGTCGCAGGCAGAGGGGTGAGCCTCCGGGAGGAGGTGACGGTGCTCCTGCAGGCACTGTTGCGGGCGAACACGGTGAACCCGCCGGGCAACGAGACGGTCGCGGCGGAGTTGTTGCGCGACTATCTCGCAGCCAACGACATCCCCTGCGAGCTCGTGGGCCGTACGCCCGACCGACTCAACCTCGTCGCACGCCTGAAGGGCGGAGACGGCCCGACTCTGGCACTCCTCGCACACACGGACACCGTACGCGCCGATCCGGAGGAATGGTCGCGCGATCCCTGGTCGGGTGACCTCGTTGACGGCGAGATCTGGGGCCGTGGTGCCCTCGACATGAAAAGCCAGGTGGCCGCGAGTGCGGTCGCCTTCGCGTCGCTCTGGCGCGAAGGGCTCGAGCCCGCAGGAGACGTCATTCTCGCGCTGACAGCCGACGAGGAGGTCGGCGAGGACTTCGGCCTCTCGTGGCTTGTCACGGAGCACCCGGATCTCGTGCGTGCGGACTACTCGATCAACGAAGGCGGCGGCGAGAGATGCGTGTTCGGCGGCGAGGTGTTCTACCTCTGCGCCGTCGGCGAGAAGATGAGCGCCCCGTTTCGCGTCCGGGTCAACGGCCGCAGCGGCCACGCCTCCGTTCCTTCGATTGCCGACAACGCGCTCGTGAAGGCTGCGCCGATCATCGAGGCTCTCGGCCGCTATCGGCCGCCACAGGCGATCATCCCCGAGATAGCCCGCTTTCTCGAGCTCGTGCTCGGAGAGCTTCCGCCGCTCGACGAGGCACTCAGCCGTGCGCGCGCGCTTCACCCGTTGGCAGCCGAGCTCGTCGAGCCGCTGTTGTCCTTCACGCTTGCTCCGACGATGATCAAGGCTTCGCAGCAGACCAACGTGATCCCGGCCGAGTGCGTTGTCACGGTGGACTGCCGCCTCCCTCCCGGTATGACCCCCGCCGACGTGGATCCGCTCGTTCGAGCGGCGATCGGGCCGGGAGACTATGACCTCGAGTGGCTCGCAAGCGACGGTGGAACGCGTTCTCCGATCGTGACGCCGCTCTGGTCGGTGCTCGAGGCGTGGGCCGATCAGCAGGATCCGGGCGCACGCCTCGCCCCGGTCGTCGATGCGGGTTTCACAGACTCTCACTGGATGCGGGAGGCATTCGGCACCGTCAGCTACGGCTTTTTCCCTCAGAAAGCGATGGACAGCGAGCTTGCCGCCCGCCTCATCCACTCGGCCGATGAGCGGATTCCCGTTGACGATCTCGAGCTCGGTGTCCACGCCTTGCGCGCCGTGGCAGCCTGGGGCGAAGGATGATGGACGATCTCGTACGTGTAACGATTGTCCCGAACGAGGTCGCAGCCGATGTCGTCTGTACGTTCCTGCGGGCAGAGGGCATCAGGTGCGCCCATCGGGTCACGAACGTCGGGGCCGGATCGTGGGACGGTGTCCCGAACATGGGAGGTGCCCGGGAAGTCGTCGTTACACAGCCCGATCTCGAAGCAGCTCTCGCCATCCTCGCAGCAGCCGAAGAGGGCGAGTTCCTGGGCGACGACGGCCCGCCGGCCTGAAGCGGCTCTCGGCCGCGACCACTCAGGACGACGGCTTCTCGTTGTGGCCGCCAAATCCCTTCCGCATCGCCGACAGCACTTTGTTGGCGAACAGGCCCTTGTCACGTGACGAGTAGCGCGAGTACAGGGCGGCGGTCAGCACGTCTGCGGGCACACCTTCCTCGATAGCGGCGATCGCTGTCCAGCGCCCCTCTCCGGAGTCGGAGACCCTGCCTGCGAAGCCGTCGAGGGTCGGCTCTTCGTGCAGAGCGGTGGCTGTGAGATCGAGGAGCCACGACTCGACGACGCTGCCGCGGCGCCAGACCTCGGTGATGGCAGGGATGTCGAGGGTGTAGGAGTAGAACTCGGGGTGGTCGAGGGGCGCGGTCTCGGCATCATTGGCCCGCTGGCGAAGACCGGCGTCTGCGCCGTGCAGGATGTTGAGCCCCTCGGCCATTGCGGCCATCATTCCGTACTCGATCCCGTTGTGCACCATCTTCACGAAGTGCCCGGCCCCCGGAGGGCCACAGTGAAGATAGCCTCGTTCTTCATCGCCAGGCTCTCCCTCGCGACCCGGCGTTCGCTCCGCAGCTTCGATGCCGGGCGAGAGCGTCGCGAAGATCGGCTCGAGGTCGGTGAAAGCGCCTTCGGAGCCACCGACCATCAGGCAGAAGCCGCGTTCGAGACCGAAGACGCCACCACTCGTCCCGCAGTCGAGGTAGCGGATTCCACTTTCAGCCAACTCCGCGGCGCGCCGGATATCGTCGCGATAGTAGGAATTGCCTCCGTCGATGATCGTGTCGCCTTCGCTCATGCGTGATGCGAGACCACTCACGGCCGACTCGGTGAGCTCGCCTGCCGGCACCATGATCCAGGCCCGGCGTGGCACCTCGAGGAGTGCGACAAAGTCGTCGAGGGAGTTGGCACCCGTCGCTCCCTCGGCCACGAGTGTGGCCACGGCATCGGGGCTGACGTCGTAGACGACGCATGTATGGCCGTCCCGCATGAGCCGCCGGACGATGTTGGCACCCATTCGGCCAAGACCGATCATTCCGAGCTGCATGGCCGGAGCCTATACGCTCGGTCATGTGGGCACGGTCGTCCCGATGAGCACGGTACCCGACATGGGCTCTGTAACGGTGTCGGCCCTGGAGCCGAACAGGTGATGGCTATCGAGATCTGCGAGGCAGACGGCGCACTGGACACCCTCGAAGCCTGGCTGCGAGACCGGGGTTTCTTCGTGCCGGGCGGCGAGCACCTTGTTGCCGATCTCTATCTCGGCTACGGGTTGTCAGCCAAGATCCGTCGGCAGCTTTCGCCCGTCCCACCCGAGCCATGTCCTCTGCCTCTCGTTGCATGCTCTGTCCGAAGCACGGAGTATAGTGTCAGAAATGACAACAGCAGCGATAGTCGCAGCACGGGTGGCG
>JBAXFL010000053.1:0-9935 GCA_037139935.1 Thermoleophilia bacterium
CCGCGGCAGTCTCTCGCCGCCACACCGGTGCGCTCCCGACGGCGACCTGACGCACACTGCTCGTCAGGCTCCCGACAGGGTGCCGAACAGCGCATGACCAGGCGTCGTTCGGTCTACCACAGCCGGGTCGTAGACGGTTCCCGACCGGTCGAGTGCCATCAGCAGCGCACCAACGGCGGGCTCTCTCCGGGGGCGCACCGGCTCCGACCCGGGCAGATGCCGGACGATCGCCTCGATGAGCAACCCGGCCCCCTCGCCGCGCATCACGCCCCCGAGCAGGATCAGCGGATAGGGCGGCTCGAGCCCAACCCTGTTCGCGGCCACCCATGCGACGCTGCCGAGCATCTCACCGTGCTCCCGCACGATCGCCTCAGCAGGCCCGTCGCCGGTCAGAGCGTGATGCAAGAGCGAGGGCGTCAGCAGCGCCGCATCCCACGCATGCCGGCCTCCGCGCCGCGTGAACGTATGGAGAAGCTCCTCCACGGACGGCTCGCCGAATATCTCGAGTGCCACAGCGGTGAGCGCCGTAGCAGGCTTGATGCCGAGCTCGGCGTCGTAGACGGCCCGGAGAGCGTCATTCCCCATCGCCCAGGCTCCGGTGTGGAGCCCCCACCAGCTCGAGTGCCACTCGCGACCGTCACGGCCCCGGCTGCCCACACAGCCTCCCGTACCACAGACGACCGCGACTCCGACCCCGTCGTCGGCGCCTGCCCGCAGCGCGCCGATTGCATCATTCACGACGGTGACCTCCGCACAGGGAACGAGCAGGGAGACCGCTTCGTGGAGGGCAGCCTTGTCCTCGTCCCAATCGGCTCCGGCGAGGCTGAAGACTGCCGTGCCGACGTCCGCCGGGCTCACTCCCTCGGGGAGCGCTGCTCGCACGGCGGCCTTGATCTCGGCAACCGCGGCGTCGAACGACGACGTGCCGTAGATGTCCGCGCAGCCACCACGGCCGGCGCCGACCACGGCCCCGTCCAGCGACGCAGCAAGAGCGATGGTCTTCGTGTTGCCACCGTCAACTCCGAGGGCGAGCATGCTCACCGGGCGAGCAGGCGGTCCGGGAGCAGCGTCCGGTGTGCAGCCGACAGCTCGGCGTAGACGGCCTCTGCCCTGTCCACGGACTGAACGATCGGGTTGGCGGCAAGCGCACGCACCGCATCCGTGCGGGAGCCGTTCCAGGCAGCCTCGGCTGCGAGAACCTGATACTCCGCCAGCATCTCGACCAGGCCAGAGAGATGCCGCGGCAACGGCCGTTGGGGCAGCGGCTCGATCCACGCTTTCGAGCACCGGCCCGTGACCTCCACGACCAGGTCGTCGGGGAATCCCGGCAACGATCCCCGGTTCGGCACGTTCACCGGCAGCACGTCTCCGGTGTCGTTGAAGACCGCGTGGATGGCGTCGATCGCGAGCTCGAGCTCGTTGATACCGCCGCGGGAGTTGGCAGGATCGAGGACGGGGTTGTCTGTCTCGGCCTGCGCGGCGTAGTGCTCCCAGTACGCGGGAACCCACGAGAGGATGTCTTCGGCGCGGGTCGTCGGTGCGGCGATCTGCTCGGCCAGAACCTCGTCACGCCAGTAGTAGTAGATGAAGTAATCGGCGGGGATTGACCCCATCACGGATGCGAGTCGCAGAAGTCGCTGCTCCCGCACGGTCAGCGGCGAATCGGGCCCAAGTTGCTCGGCGGCGGCGCACACGAAGGGCATCAGGTCCTCGCCGTCGTAGGCGTGCTCAACACTCCAGCACGCGTGATTGAGCCCGACCATCGTCGAGGTTGCCTTCGCGGGATCGAGTCCGGCGGCGACGGCCAGTTCCGACGTGAAGTAGTACGGCCCTTCGCAGAGTGAGACGAGCGGAATGTCGCAGTTCGTCGTCCAGGCCTGGGCGACGACGTTGACGGGGTTCGTGTAGTTGAAGACGAGAGCCTTCGGGCAGACTTCCTCGATATCGGCGGCGACCGCCTTCATCACCTCGATTGCACGGAGTGCCATGAAGAAGCCGCCAACCCCCTGCGTCTCCTGGCCGATCAGCCCGTGGGTGTTCGCCGTGCGCTCGTCGAGGGCCCGTGCTTCGAAGCCTCCGGGCCGGAAGCTCGTGAGAATCGCATCACACGCGTCGAGTCCGGCACGGCGGTCGGTCGTTGACGTGACGGTGATGTCGAGCCCCCGGGCCTTCACCATCTTGCGTGCGATCTTCTCGACGAGAGCGAGACGCTCGGGATCGAGATCGACGAGCACGACCTCCGAGCCTTCGAAATCCTCTCCCCGGTGGTGAATGAACGACGCCATCGTCCCTGCCCCCCGCGACGATCCTCCCCCGATGTATGCCAGCTTGATCCGTGCCATGCTCCTCCTCAGAGAGTTGTGATCGCGGCACGCGTGGCACCGTCGAACAGGTGGATTCCCGTGCGCGCAAACCCAAAACTGACCGTCTCACCGATCGTGGCGCGGATGCCGCCCTCGGCCTCGATCACAAAACCTGCGTCGTCTGCGGCCGTCACGCCTATGAACGTCTCCCGGCCAAGAGACTCGACGTAGTCAACCGTTCCCTCGTAGGGCCCGTAGAGGTTGGCGTCGTCGGCCCACAGGCGGCAGAACTCGGGTCGCACGCCTACCACGATTTCCCCGGGGAGCGAGGCAGCACGCTCGCCAAGCGGTACCTGCACCACGCCGCGAGCGAACACCCCGCCCTCACCCCGCGTCATCTCGACGAGCGCCATCGCCGGGCTGCCGATGAACGCCGCCACGAAGGTGTTCGCGGGGTTCGAGTAGACGGCATCGGGAGGGCCGACCTGCTCGATCCGACCGTTGCTCATGACGGCGATCCTGTCGCCCATCGTCATCGCCTCGACCTGGTCGTGCGTGACGTAGACCGTCGTCGTGTTGACCTCACGCTGGAGGCGCCGGATCTCTCCTCGTGTCTGCGCACGCAGCTTCGCATCGAGGTTCGAGAGGGGCTCATCCATGAGGAACGCAGCCGGCTGACGGACAACGGCCCGACCCATCGCTACGCGCTGGCGCTGACCGCCGGAAAGAAGGCCCGGCTTGCGGTCGAGCAACGTCTCGTCGAGTCCGAGGATCTTCGCGACCTCGAGCACCCGCGCCTCCCGCTGCAGCCTGGGAACACGGCGCAGCTTCAACGCAAACCCGAGATTTTCCCTGACCGTCATCTGCGGGTAGAGGGCGTAGTCCTGGAAGACCATCGCTATGTCTCGCAGGCGCGGCTGCACCGAGGTCACGTCGGTGCCGCCGATCAGGATCCGTCCCTCGGTGACGTGCTCGAGGCCCGCGATCATCCGTAGCAGCGTGGACTTACCACAGCCGGAAGGCCCGACGAGCACCATGAACTCCCCGTCTGCCACCGTGAGCTCCACTGCATCGACCGCGCGAACGCCGTTGGCGTACACCTTCGTGGCCGCATCGAGGCGGATGTCACCCACGTCGTCCTCCCGGTTGATGCTTCATGGACATCATCACTCCTTCACTGCTCCGGCCAGCATCCCTCGCACGAAGTGACGCTGCAGGAACAGGTACACGAAGACGATCGGCAGCGCCACGAGTACGGCGGCCGCAGCGACCTTGGTGGGGTCGCCCGCGCGCGCGGCACCGGCGAAGAAGCTGAGCCCGAGAGGCGCCGTCTGGTGCGCCTGGCTGCTCGAGACGAGGACGAGAGCGAGCAGGAACTCGTTCCAGGTGTAGACGAAGACGAGTACCGACATGGTCATGATGGCGGGGCGTGCCTGCGGCACGAGAACGCGCCAGAGCACCCCGAAGCTCGAGGCGCCGTCGATGCGCGCCGCCTCGACGAGAGAGGGCGGGACAGAGCGGAAGTAAGCACGCATCCAGAACGTCCCGAATGCAACGGATTGCCCGATCTGGGGCAGAATCAGCGCCCAGTACGTGTTGAGCAGGTTGACGTGGAACAGCGGCACACTCTGAAAGTCGTAGTAGAGCGGGATCACCGTCGCCTCGTACGGGAAGATGATCCCGAGCAGAAAGATCGGGAAGAGGATCGAGTCGCCGAAGAACCGCATTGTCCCGAACGCATAGCCCGTGCCGGTCGAGAGCACTGCCGAGACGGCCGTCACCGTGGCTGCCACGATGAAACTCGACTTGAAGCCGGTCGCAAAATGCCCCTCCATCCAGGCCGCCTTGAAGCTCGACAGATCAGGATGAAGCGGAAACGCAAAACCCGTCACGAGATCATTCTTGTTGTGAAGCGCAAGGAAGAGGATCGAGAGAATCGGATAGATCGCAAGCAGGGCGAAAGCCGCGAGCACGCCGTAGCTGCCGATCCGCTCCAAACGCCCTGCTGTCACGCCGCCTCTCTCCTGTCTCCGACCCGGAGCACGAGTCCTGCAAGCACGCAGATCACGACAGCGAGGATCGTCGCCACAGCAGCGGCGTAGCCGACCCTGTTGTAGAGAAACGCGTTCTGGTACATGTACATCGAGGGTACGAGCGTCGTACCTCCGGGGCCGCCGGCCGTCGTGTTGTAGACGATGTCGAAGCTCCGAAGAGCATTGATCGTCGTGAGTACGAGTGCGACCAGCACCTCACCGCGCAGTCCCGGCAAGGTGACGGCGAAGAACTCCCGCAGCGGGCCGGCGCCGTCCACACGAGCGGCCTCGTACAGCGTGGCCGGGATCTTCTGAACCCCCGAGACGAAGAGCACCATGCAGAGCCCGTACGTGATCCACGTGCCGATCCCGCCGAGTGACGGGAGCGCCCAGGTGAAGTCACCGAGCCACGGGCGCACCCAGGCGTCGAGCCCGACCGCCCGGAGAGCGGCATTGAGAGGGCCCTGGTCGGCGTAGATCCACATCCATGCCTGCGCCACGACCACACCTGCAATCAACTGCGGCAGAAAGAGCGCCGTACGGAAGAAGCGAAAGCCCCTCACGACGAAGCGCGTGAGCGCCGCCGTGAGCAGCAGGCCGAGAACGACCGGGATGCCCGCGTAGAAGACGATCAGGACGCCGGCGTGGATGAAGGACCAGATGAGGTCGTGATCATGGAGGGCCTCGCCGTAGTTCGCGAGGCCGACCCATGTCTTCCCGGTCAGCCCGTCCCAGGAGAAGAGCGAGTAGTAGACCGTGTGGACGAGCGGCGCGAGCGTGAAGAGGCCGTAGAAGAGGAGTCCGGGGAGGACGTAGAGCCAGCCGATGTTCCGCGGCACACCTGGCGCGAGCGCCTTGTCCTTCGCCCGGGCTGAACGGACAGAGGCCTCCCCGGGCGTAGAACCCGGGGAGGCCTCTGTCGTGCCACTGCCCGCTTTCACTCGATCAGCGAAGCGTCTTGTCGAACTTGGCCCAGTCGGCCTGCACGGCCTTCGCCATCGCCGAGGGGGATGTGCGATCGGCCACGAGCAGCTGGAAATGGTTCTGCAGTGTCGTGTACATCGAGGGTGACGCCCAGTCGGTGTAGAGCAGCAAGCCGTCGTCGTTCGCGACCTTCGTGAACGCGCTCGTGACCTGCTTCAGATAGGGGTCGTTGGTCGGCGCTTTGGCTCGCCTGTCCGAGGGAATCTGCTGCTGGGCAAACATCAACCTCTGCGCGATCGGCGAGGCGATCACGTAGTTGAGCCACTCGGCAGCGAGGTCCGGATACTTCGTCTTGGCAGAGATGTGCCAGGGACCGGAGAGGCCACCGATCGACGCCCATTTGCCACTCGCTCCCGGTGGGATGTCGGTGACGACGATCTTACTCGCTCCGAGGCCCTTCTTGATCGCGGTTGCATCCCAGTCTCCGCCGATCCACATTGCGCCCTTGCCCTTGGCAAAGATGCCGGCCGAGTCGTCGTTGCCGACGGCGTTGAAGTCGCTATTGAAGTAGCCGGACTTCGCCCACCTCTGGAGCACTCCGAGCGCAGCGATCGTCCCGGGGGTGTCATACCGTGAGCCGGGGGCGTGGTAAATCCAGTTACGGATGTTCCCCGGCTTCTCGGAGGCGCCCCAGATGCCGCCGAACAGGTGGATGAAGCCATATCCCTCCTTGTTACCCACCTCGATCACGGGGTCGCTTGCGGGAAGTTTCGCCCGCAGCGTGACCAGCATCTTGTTGAAGCCGGTAAACGTCGTCGGGAGCTTGGCCGGGTTGAGACCGGCTGCACGAAGTTTGTCCTTGTTCACGAAGACGGCAACGTTCTGCCCGGTCTGACCTATCCCCCAGACCGGCCCCTTGCCGAACGTCTTACCGTCGGGCGTCCAGCGGAACATCCCCCACGTTGACGGGGCATAGAGCTTGTTCCACCCGTACTTCGCGACGTATTTGGTGAGCGGCACGATCAGCTTTGCCTTGACGAGCTGCGCGTCCGTCTGGAAGCCCTGGTTTCCCTCGGTCATGTCGGGGCCGCTCCCCGAGGCAAGCGCTCGCGGCACGGTTCCGACGAGACCGTTGAAATCCTTGAACACCATGTTGATGGTCACGCCGGGATGCGACTTCTCGAAGTTCTTGCTCAACTGCTTCAAGACCGGCTCGAGTCCCGGGTCCTGGTTGTCGTACGACCACGCAGTCAGTGTGATCGGGGCGGTGCTGCGCGCACTCGCACCGACGGTCACGGCAAGGGCAAGCACGAGCATTGCGGCAAGAGCAAGTAGGGGGCCGCTGGTCTTGCAAAAGGCTCTCATCGTGGCATTCCTCCTCATCGTCGTCGCTCCCCCGCGAGAGTCGTAAGGGAGTGATCCTGGTCATCATGGCGGCGTTGAACGCAAGGCGCGCGTACCGTAGCAATCACGGCGGTGAGGGAACTCGACCCGGGCCTGCACCTGGTCACCATCCGGTCAACTGAGGCCCGTGCACCAATGCGAAATCTCGTCATGAAAATCGATTATCGAGGGCGGCTGTAACTACGTCAAGTCAGTGAACGGCCTCCTTCACTCTGACCTAATCCAGACTGTAGGGTCGCTTCTGCGATGAGAGTGCCCTGGCCTACGACGAACCTCTGGCACGAGACATCCGCGATCCCGTCCACGCTCGGGCGCACCCTGGCCGACACCGAAGGGTTTGCAGCCGTCGCTCATCTCGTGGGTACGAACGACGTGCGGCGAATCATCGCAACCGGCAACGGTGCGGCGTACTACGCCGCAACCGCTCTCTGGCTCGCCTCGCTCGAAGGCCGTCCGGGCCCGGAGGTGCTGTGCCTCCCGGCCGGACTCCTTGCCCGCGGTGCATTCTCCTGGCGCACGGGCGACGTCCTCCTTGCGTTCTCCGCATCCGGCGAGATGCGAGACGTGATCGAGGCAATCGACGCCGGGGCACCGAAGCCCTTTGCGGCGATCACCGCGTCGCCGAACTCGACGATCGGATCTCGGGCCGAAGCCGTCGCGCTCGTGACGGTCGCTTCCCAGCATGCCGTCACGCACACCCAGGCGTTCTGCGGCAACGTGGTCGCGGCGCTCTCGGTGTGGGCAGCCGTGACGGAAGACACGGCGCTCCAAGCGGCGATTTGCGGTCTTCCCGACATCATGGCCGCCGCGGTAGAGAGCGCAGAGGCGTGGGCCATGAACCTGCCCGACCTGATGAGTCCCACTGCCGGGATCGTCTTCGGATCACGCCACGCCTGGGCAGGTGCGCTCGAAGGAGCGCTGCTACTGAAGGAGGTCGCCGGGATTCCCGCCGAGGGTGTCGAGACCCGGGAAGGTGCGACCTCGGCGATGTACCCGCTCGGGCCCGGCCACCTCGTGGTAAGCCTTCCGACTGCCGGTGACACGCTGCTGGACGAGGCCGAGGGGATCTGCGCAGCGCGGGGGGCCACCGTCCTGCGGGCTCCCGGAGGCGATCTCACCGATGCGCGGCTCAGCGCGGTGACGTCCTTCCCGGCAACCGTCGCGCTCGCCGCTCGACTCGGTGTCGAGGCCGGCCTCGACGTGGACAGTCCCGCCTGGACGGATGCGTACTACGCCGTCGCTCGAGACTCCGCGTGAGCCTCGGGATCGGCGTCCTCGGCTGCGGGAGCGTCTTCGCAGGACCCTATGTCGGCATGATCGATCGGCTGCGAGCACGCGGGCGCGTCCACGTCAGCGCCGTCTACGACATCGATGAGCAGAAATGCCACGGTGCAGCACGTCGGTACGGCGTCTCCCCCGCCCTCCCCGACGCCGAGAGCCTGATCGGTGCTGAGGGCGTGGACATCGTGCTCGTGCTGACCAGCATGAACGAGCACGCATCGCTGACGCGGATGGCGCTCGAAGCAGGCAAGCACGTGCTCGTCGAGAAGCCGCTTGCGACCTCGCTCGCGGAGGCCCACGCACTCGTTGACCTCTCCCACCGCAGCGAGGGGCTGCTCGTCTGCGCACCGCACATCCTTCTCAGCCCGACGTTCCGGGCCATCCACGCGTGTATCCGTGATGGGCGTATCGGGAGTCTTCTCTCCGCGCGAGCACGCTACGGCTGGGCCGGGCCGTCGTGGAACGAGTGGTTCTACCGCCCCGGTGGCGGCTCGCTGTTCGATCTGGGTGTCTACAATGTGACAACCCTGTGTGCACTGTTTGGGCCCGCACGCCGGGTCACCGCCATGGTCGGAACGGCCATCCCGAAGCGCTCGGTCAACGGCCGGTCGATCGCCGTCGAGGCCGACGACAACGCCCATGTTCTGCTCGACTTCGGCGATGCCCGCTTCGGTGTCGTGACCACCGGCTTCACGATGCAGAAGTACCGCTCACCGGCCGTTGAGGTGTACGGCTCTGAGGGCACCGTGCAGATGCTCGGGGACGACTGGGCGCCCGAGGGCTGGGAGGTCTGGCGCAACGAGGACGCCTCCTGGCAGGTTCACCCCGAGAGCGACCCGCACTGGCAGTGGACGGAGGGACTCCGTCACCTCGTGGACTGCGTCGAAAACGGCACGGAGACGACGACCCGGCCCGAGCACGCACTGCACGCGCTCGAGATCATGCTCGCAGCCCAGGCTGCCGGAGCCGACGGCGTTGCACGCACGATTGAGACCGGCTTTCCCGAGCCGATCTACGGCGATGCGCTGCGGGCGGCCGAAGAGGCCCACCGTTCGCATGATCGCCGGAGCCACGATGGGCTATAAACCCTCCCCGCGCCCCACGTTTGATCGCCCGACCGCACTCCCGTTCACCGGCGTCGTTCGACACACGTGGGGCAACCCCGAGGCCGGGCTCGTTGACGACTGGATCTACGTCTCGAGCGACCTGCTCCACACGATCGTCTTCGGGATGGAGTCGGGAGGCTGCTTTCAGCACTCGGAGGACTTCCGTACGATCTTTGGCGCCGACGAGGTGCTTCACGTCCTCCAGGGGACGTTCGTGATCGCAAATCCCGAGACCGGAGAGGTGCTTCGCGTCGAGTCGGGCGAGAGCGTCTTCTTCCAGAAGGACACATGGCATCACGGGTTCTCGTACGGCGCTGTCCCCGTCCGCGTGCTCGAGTTCTTTGCCCCGCCCCCGTCTACGGGCACGTCGGGGCCCTACGCACGCACGAAGGAGTACCTGCCCGCCGAGCGCTGGTCGTACGCCGACGACAGCCTGATCGGCACGCTCCCCGGCCCGACGGCCCCTGGTGGCACGATGCGCGTTGTACGCCAGGCCGACCGCTCTCACCGACTCGAAGGGGATGCGCTCGTCGGCCTGATCGCGAGCACCGAGCAGTTGACCGTCGCGAGCCTTCGAGTCGTTCCAGGCCGTACGAGCGACCATGCTTCACGAGGCGGCGACACCCTCGTGTTCGTCGAGCACGGCAACGTGCTCGTTCACGTTGCCCTAACGGAAGAACAGGACGTCTTCGAGCTTGGGCGGTGGGATGCAGCCTACGTCCCGGTCGGTGCGCGCTACCGCATCGAGGGTAGAGGCGATGTCCCCGCCGACGTGATCGTCGGCGTCGCTCCGTCCTATCTCGTCACCCGCTGAGCAGCGCGCACCACTGCAGCGGGTGTCAGGTCTCGCCGTGCCGGGCCCTTCGCGGGCGACGGCCATTCGG
>JBAXFL010000054.1:0-8503 GCA_037139935.1 Thermoleophilia bacterium
CGATCAACAAGCTCGAACGCGGCGTCCCATTCGTGCCTCTCCCGATACACCTCGAGACAGCGGGCGACGGCGTCGTTGACCTCCCCCCGGCCCTCCCGGCGGGCGCGTTGTTCCAGGAATGCTGCTCCTAGAGGGTGGAGCTCGAGCTTGCCACCACGCTCTTCCAGGACGCCCAACGTGATTGCCGCCCTGCACACGCGCTCGGCTCGTTCCGGGCCAAGCAGTTCAATGGCAAGCTCCCGGTCGAGGCTCGGGGCGGTTGCGAGCAGGCCGAGGCCGTCGCCGACATCCGGCTCGAGACTGCGGTACACCTCTTCGGCAAAGAATGCATACAACTGCTCGGGGAGGTCAAGATTCTCCTCGGGAATCGGCAGCGCGGAGGTCGTCAGGCTCGCCATGCCGATCACAGCCGGCCACCCGGCCGCGAGTGTGAGCAGGCTCGGGCTCAGCTCATCGTGCACCCCGGCGAGCATCTCGGAGACCTCATCCTCGGTCATCGCCAATGTGCTCTGATCGAGTTCGAACACGTCGCCGTAGAGGATGCTCCGCGTCGTCACCCAACTCGGTCGGTCACGCGTCGCGATGATGACCTGAACGGGAGACTGCTGAATGATGCCCTCGACAAATGCCTCTGCCGAGGCCGACTCGCGAATGTGCTGGTAGTCGTCGATCACGATCCATGCGTCATCGGGCCAGCCCTGCAAATCCTCCGACAGCAGGTCTACGAGAACGGCGAGCTCTCCCGCCGGATCGGCCGTCGCGTTCAACCGTTCGCACAGCCTCCGATCGCACCCCGGCAAGATCTCGGCCCCGGCGGCAGCCATCTGCCGGGCAAGCACGGCCACGTCTGCCGAAGAGCGACGCGACCGGATCCACGCCACCCTCCGCTCACCAGCCGCCCACTCCTCGGTGAGGATCGTCTTACCGAAACCGGGGCCCGCAACCAGCATCCGCACCCGGGCCTGCGAGCCGTCGAGCGCCCGGGTCAGTCTCGGCCGCTCGAGCAGCCGACGCCGGTTGAAAGGTCGCTTCGGTGAGGTGCCCATCTGGTTGCAAGAGAAGGCTACAAGAGACGTGCTCATAGGAAAAGGAGACGCCCGCGGCAGACAGGGGGTGCACGCCGCGGGCGCCTGGCCGTCAAGGACCCGGTCTCCGGTGCAGCACTCCGAGGCTTGCCGAGAGCGGGTCTTCCCCGGTAAGCACGCGGAATGCGACGGGAATCTGCCGACGGCGGCTGACACCCAGCTTCGAGCGCAACGTGTCCGAATGGGCCTTTGCCGTCCTCGGAGAGATGCCCAGTCGCTCTCCGACCTCGTTGTTCGAGCAGCCCGCCGCGATCAGCGCAACAACTTCACGCTGTCGGGACGTCAAACTCGCCTCTCTGTGTATCGCTTGTGTGATCATGACGGTGGAGGCTAGTGCGGGATGTCGCGAAAAACCATTCCCCCTGAGATGTACCTTCGGATGTATCTTGCTGCGCCGTTCTCGTTCAGGAAACAACCTGACTGCCACGTTCCATCCGGTCGAGCCAGTCACGGACGAGTGCCTCGAACAGCGCCGGCCTTTCAATACGTCCGAGATGGTGTCCTCCGAGGTCGAGCACGGCAAAGGTCGCCCGAGGGAGCTCCTCAATGAGACCCGCAGCCCCCCGATACCCGACCGTCGAGTCCTGGCGACCGGCGAGAATCAGGCCGGGCCTTTCGAACGGAGCGCCCGGACGGCCGGCATCACCGGAAGGAAGGTAGTTCGCGTTCAGACGTTCGAGGAACGCATAGTCGGCGAGGCGGTAGGCCGGCATGTCGTGGGCCCTGATCTCCCCGACCATGCGCCGCTCGTGCAGGGGCAACGCTGCGGGAATCCACTGCTCGTCGGGTGCAAGATCGCCGAAAACAGACAGGTCTTCGTGGAGCGTGACCGGCCGGGGCAGATCGCGCGTCCCGTCCGCTGCAGGCACGTCGGGAACGAGCAGCGCCGCCCCGCACAGGCGATCCGGCATCGACCTCACCAACGCCAGCGCCAGGAAACCACCGTAGGAGTTGCCGGCGACCGCAAACAGCCCGCGCGGCAGCACGACGTCGATGAAGTCGCCAAGCACCGAAAGCATCTGATCCTGCGTGGTCAGCCAGTCGGGAGCCGGCGTCAACCCGTGCCCGGGAAGATCGAGATAGACGCGCTGCCAACCCGGCGCTGCTGCGAGGATCGGCTCGAGGTCGGCGATCATGTAGCGGCGATCGGCCGACCAGCCATGAATGAGAAGGACAGGCCTCCCCTCGCCGCGTACCTCGTAGGCGACCGGGATGCCCTGCACGTCAACGACCTTCAGGCCGGCTCCATCGGGAGCAGCCATCGTTCTACGCCTCGTCCGGGCCGTTCCGCGATCCGATCAGCAGCACGTCAACACCCTGCTGGACGACCCCGCCTTCCTGGTTCAGCGCCCTGATCTCGCACACGACGACGCCCGTCCCGGGCCTCGAGGCCGACGGTCGCACCTCCGTGACGACGTAGGCGGCATGGACGGTGTCGCCGGCATACACCGGGGCGAGAAACCGCCTCTGGCAGTCCAGGTACGCGATGATCCTCCAGCTGTCGAGCTCGCTGCGAAGCCCTCCGGTAATCGAGAGAATGAGATGGCCGTGCGCTATCCGGTCGCGGAACGGCGTGTGCTGCCGGATGAACTCGATATCCGTGTGCAGAGGATTGAAGTCACCCGAGATTCCACAGAACCACAGGATGTCGGCGTCGGTGATCGTCCGGCGCGCCGTGATCACCTCACGCCCCGCTTCGATGTCCTCGAGATAGATCGTCATCTGGTCTCCCTGCTGGCCCTAGTACCCGGCTGCGTACCCGTCACCGCGGCCGTCGGAACCGCCGATCAGTGCATCGCCGTGACGCAGGATTATCTGCCCGACACCGAACCCGTGCTGCACGCTGTCGATCCGGGCATCGTGCCCAAGGGCACGCAGGTCGGAAACGAGTCCTTCGAGGCCCGGCTCGAGCTCGACGACGCCGTTCTCCTCCACGCGCCAACGCGGCGCATCGAGCGCCGCCTGCGGATCGTCCCCCATGTCCACGAGCCGGTTCACGACCTGGAAGTGGCCCTGCGGCTGCATCGGCCCGCCCATCACCCCGAACGGCCCGAGCAACGCGCCCTCCTCCAGCAACATGCCCGGGATGATCGTATGAAACGGGCGTCGGCCAGGAGCGAGCGCATTTGGATGACCCGGCTCACGGCTGAATCCGGCGGCACGGTTCTGGAGGAAAATCCCGGTTCCCGGGGCGACGACACCCGATCCGAACAGCCCGTACAGGCTCTGGATCAGCGATACGGCCATGCCGTCGCCGTCAACGACACACAGATACGTCGTCCCACCACGCGGCAGGTCGAGGCTCGCATCGACGACAGAATCCGGGTGGATGAGGGCTCGACGGGTGGCGAGCCGGCTCTCGTCGAAGAAGTCGGATGGCAACGGACCGTCGTGCACCACGGCCCGCGTGTCGGACAGGGCAAGTTTCATCGCCTCGATCGCGGAGTGCGGCCCGGGGTCGAGGCCCTCGTAGAGCGCGAGTGCCAGGAGCGCCGCCGCTCCCTGACCATTCGGCGGTAGCTCACACACCTCGACGCCGCGGTAGGCACGCCGCAGAGGCTCGACCCACTCGGAGCGATGGGCCAGTAGATCGTCCTCGGAGAGCCACGTCGCTGCGGCGATTGCCGCTGCGATCTCGCCTGCATACAGGGCGTCCGGCCCGTCCGCGGCGATCCGGGCAAGCGAGATCGCGAGGTCGGGGAGACGGTAGCGCTCGCCGACTGCCGGGGCCGGCGTCGGCGCGAGGTCTGCGCGCGACCACTTGTGGGCAACTCGCGCACTACAGGCAACCCCGGCAACGGCGAGATCCGCCGCCGGCCCCACTGCCTGATCGAGCCCGAAGCGGCCAAAGCGGACAGCGAGGTCATCCCACAAGCGTACGGCACCCGGCACGGTGACCGAGCACGAACCCTCGTCGGTCGCAGACCGGTCACCCAACGCAGCAGGAGCCCGACCGGAGCCGTTGAGCCCGTACAGTACGCCGTCGTCCCAGACGAGTGCAAAGCCGTCACCGCCGATGCCGTTGTCGGTCGGCTCGGCGACCGTCAGCACGGCGGCGGCGGCAAGCGCCGCATCGACGGCATTGCCGCCGCGCTCGAGCGCTCGCAACCCCGCTCGTGTCGCAAGAGGGTGGCTCGTCGCAACCATTGCCTCGCCCGCAACCGCGGGCATCCGCCGCCAGCCGCTCGAGCGTGCACGCCCGGGCTGGAAGAGGGCATGGAGGTCGAGGTGCACGGCAGGGGCAGTGTACGGCCCCGATGCCTCCTGCGAACGAGAAGCGCATCGGAGGTATCGTCACCGGGAAGGATGTACCGTGCAGGAGAGAGATGACGGATCTATCGAACGTGCCTGTCAAACGCGCTCGCACGCCCCACTACGACGATCCTGCCGCAGTGGGGTTGCGCATCCGTGAAGCGCGCGAGGCAGCGGGGCTGAGCCAACGCGCGCTCTCATTCCCCGGCTGCAGCCCGGCGTACGTCTCCCGTATTGAAAGGGGAGAGCGGGTTCCATCGCTCCAGGTCATCCGCGAGATCGCCCGCCGAGCCAGCGTCTCCGAGCAGATTCTTGCATTCGGCAGAGAGGCTCTCGATCCGGCAGTCGCCGGGCGAATCAGCGCCGTCGAGGCAGCCGAGGCCGGAGACGATCCGACCGAGCGAATCCGCGCCTACCAGGCTCTTGCGCGGGCGGCATCGAAGGCCGCCCGGGGGATCACGTCGTAGTGGCTCAGGGCACCCCGAAAGCGATCGATGCCGACGTCGTCGTGGTGGGAGCCGGGATCACCGGCGTCGCAACCGCACGCGCGCTAGCCCGGGCAGGACGTGGCGTCATCCTGATCGAGCAGTTCGGCCTCGGCCACACGCAAGGATCGAGCCACGGCGCATCACGGATCTTTCGGCTCTCCCACCCCGAAACACACTTCATTCGCATGGCACAGGACGCGCTACTCGGCTGGCGCGAGCTCGAGGCAGAGTGTGGAGAGCAGCTGATCGTGCCAAACGGAGGGCTCGATTTCGGCTCGGTGGCACTCGAGAACGCCCCCGCTCTCGCGGCCTGTGGTGTCCCACACGAGCTCCTGACGGGAGCGGAGGTTGCAGAGCGCTGGCCGATCTCCGCAGAGCAGCACGAGCACGTGCTCTTCCAGGCGGACGGCGGCACGATCCTGTCGGGCCTCGCACACTCTGTCATGCTCGCCGCCGCTGTCGATTCCGGCACGGCCGTTCTCGAGCATCAATGCGTTACGGGAATAGAACAGGGCCCGTCCTCGGTTCGGATCAGGACCGAGGGAGAGGAGATCACCGCTCGAGCCTGCGTCGTCGCAGCGGGCGCCTGGGCCGGACTCCTGCTCCGCAAGGCCGGGATAGAGCTTGCCGTCACCCCCACCCGGGAGACGATTACCTACTTCGGCCTGCCCGACGCCCTTGCACTGCCCACGATCATCGACGATGCCCTACCGGACGCAAAGGAGCACGGCCTGCTGCGGCAAGGCCGGATCAACTACTCGCTCGCCGCTCCCGGGGTCGGACTCAAGGCAGGGCTCCACCATGCTGGTCCGGTCGCCGCTGCCGATGAGCCCGGCATCCCCGACCCCGCGGTCGTACGCTGGGTGGCAATCTGGGCTGCACGCCGCTACCCGGAACTCGACCCAGAACCGATCGGGCCGGAGACATGTCTATACACGAACACCCCCGACGAATCCTTCGTGCTCGAACGGCACGGCCGGGTCGTCGTAGCTTCGGCCTGCTCCGGGCACGGCTTCAAGTTCGCACCGTACCTGGGCCGGGAGATCGCGGCCCTCGCAGACGATGCCGACGCCGCCTGACCCTGCGCCGAGAGACCACGCTCCTCGCCATAGTCGTATACCGGATCTCACGCTTGCAGGCACACTGGATGTGATGGCGCCGGTACCAAAGACACATCGCAACCGCATTCTCGTGATCGCGATCACCGTCGCGATTGTCATCGCCATTGTTCTCGTAGCAGTGAGCTACCTGACCCGCGACGGGGCCAAAGAGACGACACCCGTCGTGACGACGGACACCGTGCTCACCGAAACCGTGGCACCGGAGACGGATGCAGCTGTTGCGCTCGTCGCCGGTATCCCCCAGAAGGGGACAGTGCTCGGGAAGGCCGGGACGACCGTGCGCTTGCTCCAGTTCGAGGACCTCCAGTGCCCTGTCTGCCAGCGCTACACCGGCGATGTCTTGCCTGCCCTCATCGCCGAATACGTCAAGCCGGGCCTCGTCAGGATCGACTTCCGTGGACTTGCCTTCCTGGGCCCCGATTCCGAGAAGGCGCTGCGGATCGCCCTCGCAGCAGGATTCCAGAACAGGCTCTGGGAGGTAATCGGACTGTTCTACGAGAACCAGGGCGCGGAGAACACCGGTTGGGTGACGAATGCACTGATCGACAGGATTCTGGGTGAGGTTCCCGGCCTCGATGCGGCGAAGGTCAAGGTCGATGCGAAGAGCCCCGCGGTGACGAAGCAGATAACGGCGACCCAGGCGGAGGCCACCGCACTGAATGTCCAGGGAACGCCCTGGTTCTACATCGGCGTCGGCTTCAGGCCGCCGTATTCGATCAGCCCGCTCCCGCTCGAAACGAGTGCTTTCCGTCCCGCCCTCGACGGCGCCCTGAAAGGCTGACCCTGCAGAGAGACCGGCCGATGCCTCTCGTTGCGACGTGCACCCTCGCGGCAGTGCCGCAGCGTACGCTCTGGCAGGTGACGAGGCTGTTCGATGAGAACAAGCGAAGGCTGAACGATTTCGCCGCCGGCAGGGGGTTCGGGTGGCTCGGCCTCGACGAGGCTCTCGGCGGTGAGTGATCGGTTGCTGCGGGTCGCTCTGGCCGTCGTCTGCGCTGCCGGACTCGCAGTTGCGGTGTACCTGACGTACGCGCATTACCAGCCAGAGGCTCTGATCTGTACCGGGTCGGGCGGCTGCGAGACCGTTCAGGATTCGAGCTATGCCGTCCTCGTCGGCATTCCCGTGGCCGTCCTCGGGCTCGCCGTCTGGATCGTGGCTCTCGTGCTGACGGCCTGGAACACCGATTTTGCACGCACGCTAACCGCCGCGCTCGCGCTCGGGTCGCTTGTCTTCGCCACCTATCTCGTCATCCTGCAGCTCTTCGTGATCGACGCGATCTGCCCGTGGTGCATGGCGAACGACGTCGTACTCGTGCCGCTTTTCACGATGCTTGCGCTGTTGCGGTTGCGGTCAGCACCAGATGCCTGAGCTGCCAAACCCGGTCGGAACCAGTGCCCTACAGACCACTCGCCTCGAGAAGGGAGGGGTCACGGGAAATTACAGGTTCCCGGCTTCAGGATCCGCGCCGAGCGCGGCAATGAATACCACGTGAGGGAGCGTCAGGGAAGGCGCGATGCGCTCTTCCGTCACACCTTCCCTGACGCTTCCTTACGTCATCGGCACCTGGCGGAGGATGTCAACCTCGATGCGGTCGAGGATGTCTGTCAGCGTATCGCCCGTGGCAGTGATGCCGTGGTTGCGGAGACCGATCACGGCGTGCGCCGGGTCTGGTTCGCGGTCGATCAACATGGCAACCGACTCTGCAAGCTCCTGCGTCCCACAGGGATAGTTGATGTCGGTTGCGGCGATACCCTCCATCCACGCGTGGCAATGCAGGATTGCTCCGACGTCGGGGTGTTCCTGATAGATCATCCAGTGCTCGATCGCGTCAACGGACACGCGCCGCGGTTCGATCCCGGGAGCGACGCTGATCTGCATGCTCGCGTTCTCCTCGTTGTACCCCGTGACGAGCAGGATGTCGCGAGAGGGCTCCTCGAGAGCGGTCTTGTCCACGCCGGACGCACTCATCCAGAACCGCGTCTCGTCTTTGCGGGCCGAGAGGTTGCCGTACGAGAGGCCGCCGACCTGGTAGAGCCGCATCACGTGCCGGAGGTCGCGCTCGTTCAGAAACTCGTGCACCGGGAACGGCGCCGGCAAGAGGTCGAGCTCGCCCATCCGCTTCCCGGCGGCCTTGATGTCGGCGGTAATCTCGTCGCCGTCCCACAGCTCGGCCTCGAGATCGGGGATGAACTCGTTGTCGATCACGAGCTTCGACTTCGCGAGCGGCGCCAGCCTCTCGAAGACCTCGCTCGGGTCGTCGGAGATCTTGTAGGTGCCGCGCTCCATCGTCGTGAACCAGACGCCCTGGCCGGGAACATGGAGGACGACGACGTTCGCCAGCGTCCGCACGAGGTTCGGGTAGCTCGTGCGCAGCACGTCGTCCGGCACCTCGGGGAGCTCGTAGAACGAGGCGGAATAAGTTCCACGCGAAGACCGGCGAAACGCCTTCGGATTGGCACTGTCGAACATGTTGAGGACGAAGTCGGCGTCGGCGTGGTCGTCAACCAGTTCGAAATCCTCTGCGGTAAACGCGTCGGCGATCGACCGGACCCACTG
>JBAXFL010000055.1:0-8239 GCA_037139935.1 Thermoleophilia bacterium
GATGCCAAGGAGCGTGATCCGGCCATGAGCAGACTTTTGCTCGTCTCTCTCGAGGACATCGTCGTCTTCCCGAACATGAACGTGACCCTGACGATCGACGTCGGCAACGAGGAGCGCGTGTTGCTCGTGCCAAAACACAACGGTGAGTACGCGAAGGTCGGCACCGTGGCCGAGGTGGCAGACCGCGTTCTGCTGCCCGGTGGGGATACAGCCGTGGCGCTGAGCGGCCTGCACCGGGCGATTGCCGGTGCGGCCGAAACCGATGCGCAGGGGCGGCTCTTCGTCGAGGCGGACGAGCAAGCTGAAGATATCCCGACCGGTGAAGCATTTCGAACGCTCGAGAACGAGTACCGCGCAGTCGTCGAGGAGATTCTTGAACTACGGGGCGACGACGGCCGGATTGCGTCGTTCGTCCGCTCCATCTCCGATCCGGGAGCGCTTGCAGACACGTCCGGCTACTCACCCGACCTGACCTTCGAGCAGAAGGTGCAGATCCTCGAGGCCGTAGACGTCGGCGAGCGGCTCGAACTCGTGCTGACGTTCCAGCGCGAGCGCCTCGCTCTGATGCAGATCCGCCGCCGGATCCGTGAGGACGTCAATGCGGGGATGGAGAAGCAGCAGCGCGAGTTCATCCTGCGCAAGCAGCTCGACTCGATCCGCAAGGAGCTCGGCGACGACGAGACCTCCGTCGTGGAGGAGTTCCGCACGAAGATCGCCGAGTCGGCGATGCCGGACGATGTGCGCGAGCAGGCCGAGCGGGAGCTTGCGCGCTTCGAGCGCATGGGTGAGAGCTCACCCGAGTCACAGACGATTCGGAGCTACGTGGACTGGTTGCTGGCGGTGCCGTGGGGCGTCCGCTCCGAGGAGCGCCTCGACCCGAAGGTGAGCAGAGAGGTGCTCGATGCCGACCATGCAGGGCTCGAGGACGTCAAGGATCGCATCGTCGAGTACATCGCGGTGCGCAAGCTGCGCCAGGAGCGGGGGATCGAGGTCGACAAGAAATCGGGTGCGATCCTCACCCTGATCGGCCCTCCCGGGACGGGTAAGACGTCGATCGGGGAGTCGATCGCGCGCTCGCTCAACCGCGAGTTCGTGCGGATGTCGCTCGGCGGCATCCGCGACGAGGCCGAGATCCGCGGCCATCGGCGTACCTACATCGGTGCGCTACCGGGCCGGCTCGTTCGTGCCCTGCGCGATGCGAAGACGATGAACCCGGTGATCCTGCTCGACGAGGTGGACAAGGTCGGCGCCGACTGGCGCGGCGATCCTTCCGCTGCACTCCTCGAGGTGCTCGACCCGGCCCAGAACTCGACGTTCCGCGACCACTATCTCGATGTCGAGGTCGATCTCTCGGATGTGATCTTCATCGCGACGGCAAACCAGGCGGACACGATCCCCGCGCCGCTGCTCGACCGCATGGAGGTGATTCGCTTTGACGGCTACACGACCGACGAGAAGGTCTCGATCGCGAACGGGTACCTCTGGCCGCGGCAGCGCGAGCGCAACGGCCTCCGGGAGGGCGAGGTGACGGTCGCCGACGAGGTGATCGAGTCGATCGTCTCGGAGTACACCCGCGAGGCGGGCGTCCGCCAACTCGAGCGGGAGCTCGGCAAGGTACTGCGGAAGACGGCGACGAGGATCGCCTCCGGGACGGTTGAGACGCCTGTCGCGGTCGATCGGGATGTCGTGCGTGATGCCCTCGGCCGGCAACGGTTCTTCCGTGAGGCGGCGGAGCGCACCGCGGTTCCCGGCGTCGCGACCGGCCTGGCCGTGACCGGCGTCGGTGGCGATGTGCTGTTCGTCGAGGCGACGAGCATCCCGAGTGGGGAGAAGCTCGTCCTCACCGGCCAGCTCGGCGACGTGATGAAGGAGTCGGCCCAGATTGCCCTGTCGGCGGTGCGCGCGAGAGCAGCGGACTACGGTCTCGACGACGACCTCTTCGAGAACCGCTCCTTCCACATGCACGTTCCAGCCGGTGCGACCCCGAAGGACGGACCGAGTGCGGGCATCACGATGGCAACAGCGTTCGCATCGCTGCTCACCGGCCGGCCCGTCAGGCACACCGTCGGAATGACCGGTGAGGTGACCCTGCAGGGTCGCGTGCTTCCGATCGGAGGCCTCAAGCAGAAGGTGCTCGCAGCCCATGCAGCGGGGTTGACCGACGTGATCATCCCGGAGCGCAACCGCGCGGATATCGACGATGTCCCGCAGCATGTCCGTGACGTGATCACATTCCACCCGGTGCTGGCTCTGTCGGAGGTGCTCGAGCTCGCACTCGAGCCTGTGAGCCAGTCACTCGATGTCTCGGTGTAGACACTGTCAGCCCGTCCCCGAGGGGGTTCGCCAGGCGGCGGGCCTCCTCGAACGGCGTTGGACTGTCTCGATCCTCTGGGCGTCGTACGAGGGTGCATCCCGTTTCAACGAGTTCAAGCAATCCGTGGGTGAGATTCCCCCGCGGACGCTTGCGCTTCGCCTCGTCGAGCTCGAGGAGGCAGGCGTTCTCGAGCGCCGTGTCGTCGATGCGCGCCCCCCCCGGGTCGAGTACACGCTGACGTCGGAGGGCAGGCGCCTCCGGGAGGTCGTTGACGCGCTCGTCCGTTTCGCCGGCGCATAGGCCGGCTCTGCCGTGCAGCAAGAGCGACATGGGAGCCGATTCTTCTCGCACCCGTGCCCTTTCCCCGTGTAAAGTCTCGCACCACCGTGTTGTACGACCCTGAGTCTGCCTCTCTCACCGATGGACGAGGACATGGATAAAACAACGGCCATTCAGTCACGCGTGATCGGCCTTCGGTTAGTAGAGCTGAACCTCCTCACCGACGAGCAGCTCGAGCAGGCGCTGACGGTGCAGGAGGAGACGGGCGACAGGCTGGGCCAGATCCTGCTCGAGCAGTTCGGTGTCACGCAACTCGACTTCACGAGCGTGCTCACCGAGCAGGGCCTGGAACATCCGGAAGCGGAATCGCAGGCCGTTGACGGGCCAACGTGGCTCGTCGAGCCGCAGGAGCCGACAGAGGCTGTGACGCCCTCGACGACCCGGAGGCCGATAGGAGAAGTGTTCGTGGAGTTCGGGCTCATTACGGATGAACAGCTCGTAGCAGCACTCGACGTGCAGCGGCTCACCGGGGAGCGGCTGGGAGAGATCCTCGTCGAGCAGCAGTATGTGACCCGACTCGACCTGGCGGGAGCGCTCGCGAGGCACTGGGAGCCACACGAAGCATCGGCGGATGCCGAGGACGACGCAGCATCGGACGGCGCCTCGTCGTTGCCCCATGCCGGCAAGGGGTGGTCGCCCGAGGACCATGCGGCAGTAGCCGAGCTCGAGGTCGAGCTGAAGGCCGCCGAGGAACGCCTGCTGGCACCGCGACCTCCGACGCAGAGGCGCGGGTTGCTGCGCCGCCGCCGCGCAAAGGACGTGTCGGAGGTCAACGTGCGGGTGGACGAGTTGGCGGCAGGTTTCCGGGGCATGGGATCGGTCGGCGGTGTGGTCGCGGATCTCAGCCGCTCCGTCGCACAGCTCGACGCTGCACGGGCCGGGGAGGCACTCGCGACGGGAGCGCGCCTTACGGCGGTCGAGTCGGCTGTTGCAGGGCTTGTCGACCTCGGGGCGCGACTGCAGGATGAAGCGGGCCGGGCTCTCGCGGAGACCGCTGAGGGCCTTGCCACCCAGACGGCCGATCTCCGGGCCGAACTCGAGGCTGTTGCGGCACGGCCCGAGATTGCCGATCTCTCGGCACGGCTCGTCGAGCTGACACAGCGCATCGATAGCGCTGCACTCGACGGACACGACCGGATCAGTCGTCTCGCTGGCGAGTTCAGCCAGCAACTCGCAGACATCGTCGTCCGCGTCGACGGGCTCGTCGGTCGTGACGAGGCGGTCGCGGCGAGCCGGGCCGACCGGGCCGACCTCGAAAAGCACGTGTCCGAGATCGAGGCCCGGCTCCACATCCAGCGTGATGCGATGACCGGCGCCGAGGCACGGGTAGAGGAGTCACTGCAGGCGGTCGCAGGCATCACGGCCCGGCAGGACGAGGCAGAGAGCCTGATCGAGCAGCGGATCAACGAGGCGCTCGCGTTTCGGCAACGAGAGGAGCAGGCGTCCCGCGCCGGGAGCGAGGAGCTCGGGGTACTGATCGAGGCGATCGCTGCGTCTCTCGGTGCCCGGCTCGAACGGCTCGAGGAGTCGGTTCCGGAAGGTGAGACGACGGAGTTGCTCACGAAGGTGGGGGAGCTTGAGGGACGCCTTGATGCCCAGGCTGCGATCGGTGAGGAGCAGGCGCGGGTCACGGAGCGGGCGGTCCGCAAGGGCCTTGCCGCGCTCGGCCAGAAGCTCACGCGCTCCGCGACAAAGCGCGACAAATCAGGGAAGCACGGCAAGCGGGTAAAGGGTGCAGGTCGTTCGATAGAGCTCCTCGGCGCTGCGCTCCTCGAGGCCGATGCCCGTATCGGCGGCCGATTTCTGCTGTCCTCAGCCGAGGGGTACGTGGCGTTTGCTCCAACCGCGGGCGGCTACCGGCTGCTCGAACTTCCGGACGCGCCACCTGAGCTCGGCGCGACGATCGAGCTGGATGCGTGCGATGTTCCACTCCTCGTCACGCGTTACGGCCGCTCGCCGCTCCCGTTCGACGGCCGCCCCTGCGCGTACCTCGACCGCGCCTGAACCGCAAGCCGGGGCGTTTCGAGAGTCGGAGGACACGCGGCGCCGTTGGCGAAGGGTGTCTGTCCATGGGCTGGCGGCGTGACGAGGTGTGGTTCGAGGCCGAGGTGCTCTGGTTCCGCGAACAGCAGCGGCAGCCTTTCGTGGCTTTCGCACTCGATTTGCCGGCGCTGCCGTCGTTCTCGACGCCGGCCGAGACGGGGCTCGAGGGCTCGCGGCGACGGCGCCTCGAAGCCCAGAATGCGCGCCGTCGCCGCCTCACAACGCGCACGGTTCCGGCGGTCGCTCTCGTCCTCGGGTCGGCCTCGATGCTGTCGTTCGCTGCGCTCCGGCCTGCGAGCGGTGGACAGCAGGTCGGTCTTCTTCGGGAGGACCCTCCGAGCCTGACGTTCCGGTTCGGTCTCGCCGGTCTCGAGGTGACGGAGGCGCCGGTTTCACCCACGGATATCTCGCCCGACGCGGTCTCGGTGCGAACGGCTGCGTTCGAAGCCGTCGAGTGGCATCACGCCACGTCGGTCGGGCTCCCGTACTCCGGCCGTCTCGTGAGCGGCACCGGACTCCCGTTCGAGGGGGCCGACTGGGTGACGTGGAACCCGAACACCGACAGCGTCCCGAACCTGCGTCATCGGCTCTACGGCAACGAGCACACAATCCGGGCGATCCTCTCGGCGGTCGGCGGCTATCGCACTGCGCATCCCGATGCTGCACGCGTTGTTGTCGGTGACATCAGCCTCCGGGACGGAGGGAGGATGGATCAGCACGTCTCCCACCAGAACGGCCTCGACGTGGATGTCTACTACCCGCGGCACGACCGGTACCTGAGCGCCCCGATCACTGCCAGCCAGGTCGACCGGGCGCTCACCCAGGATCTCCTCAACCGTTTCATCGCAGCGGGCGCACAGGTGGTCTTCGTCGGGTTCGGGACAGGGCTGCACGGCCCGAGCGGCGTCGTCGTCCCGTACCCGAACCACGAGAACCACATGCACGTTCGGTTTCCATCGCAGGGTGGGTGATCTGCTCGCGCCTTTGCACGTCCACGGCGTCTCGTCTTGTGCCGTGAACCAGGAGGCGGAGACGACGGTCTTCCGACGCCGGCCGTCGGAAGCGAGCGACAGCGTGTTGCCGGGGTCAGGTCTTCTTCGTTCCGCCCGGCGCTTGAGACGGCTGCGACGGCGCGTGGGAGGTCGAGGCTGCCCCCGTTGCCGTTTTGGTTGGTGTCCGGGCCGATCCGGAGCCCGTGCGCGTGGTTGTCGAAGAGGAGGTCGCCTACCCGTCCAGGCGGTGCGCGCGGTGGCGCGAGTGGCCACACGATCCCGTGACGGTTGCGGAAGCGAATGCCACTCTCGGCGTCACCATCGACCGTGTAGCCGCCCTCGTGCACGACGCGATGGTGCTGATAACAGAGAAGCACGAGGTTCTCGAGGCTTGTCTCGCCGCCGTGAGCCCAGTGCTGGCGGTGGTGCGCCTGCAACTGGCGGCGACGCTCACACCCGGGAAAACAACACGTGCGGTCGTCACGCGCCTCGAGCAGCCGACGCAACGCCGCAGGAACCGTGCGACGGCTGCGACCAACATTCAGCGGAAGGCCGTCGCGCTCGACCTGCGCCACCACATCGGCGTCACAGCCAAGCCGGCGGGCAGTCTCGGTCGAGATCAGCGGCCCATCCTCCAACTCGGAGCGGCCGCGACCATCCGCGCAAAGCGCAGCGGCATCGACATGGACGACGACCCGCGCCCGAACACCACCGGGCTCGCACTCGGCGGCCAGCGACGCCTCGACGAGATCGAGCAACGCCTCCACTCCGACAGGCCGCGGCGGATCAACCACAACACCCGCAGCCTCCTGCACTGCCTCCTGCACAGCCCCAGGCGTCGCCATCGACCCCGGCCCCGGCTCCAGCGGCACGGCCTCGGTCTCCGCGTGCCTCTGCGGGGCGCTCGCTGCTGCAGCGCGCTCCTCGCGGCGACGCCCGAGCACCCGCTCACGCGCCGCCTCCAGCGCCCTGATCAACAACGTGCCGTCCTCGGCCGCGAGCCGTGCCCGCAGAAATAGGGTGCCGTCGTCGTCAAGGTAATAGTCGACGTACTCCAGCTCGTGCGCGTCCCCGGCGTCCTCCGCTGCAACCCGGCGGAAGGCACGAAGCGCGCGCTCGAGCTGCGTCGCCGTGAGCGCGCCCGCAAGCTCGAGCAGGCTCTCCTCGGACGACGCGGTCGCGACCCTGGTCAGCGCCCGAACCTTGGTGAACGTTAGCTCGCCGCGCGCGAACGCCGCACGCGTCGCCGGCAGCTCCTGCAACGCCTCCGCGACCCGTAGAAACTCACGCGTCTCGCGACCCGTGATCCCACAACGCCACCCCACAAAGGCCTGCAGGTCGCTGCTGTCGCCCTGCTCGTGCATCTCCCAGACGAGCTCGAGCCAGCGCGCAGTCGCCGCGCTCAGGTGTGCAGACAGGCTCGCGAGCTGGTCCACGCGGTGCTCCGTCGTCGCCTCGCGCGCCGCCACACCCTCACGAACCCTCCCGATAAACGTTGTCTCCATAGAGAACAGAATAGAGATCGGGTCGGACGGAGGCCGACAGCACCCCCGCCTCACTCCCAGTGAACCGGAAGGCCAACTCCTCCGGAAACGCACTCCGGTTGCGCTAGCGAGGACGCTCGTGACGACGCCTCGATAGAGCCGCACGAGATTGCTGTCGCGCGTCAGCGAAGATCGAGCACGAGCGAGAGCGCACCATCGACGTCGCGCAACTCGCCACTTGCCAGGTGGCCAACCTGCTCGCCCAGCGCACTCGCCCATTGCACGCGCATCGACACGATTACGGGCAAACCTCGACGCGAGCGGTAATCACTTCCCGCATTCGGAGACGAAGCCCTTGCCGACCGCCGCAGAGGCCACGGCGACCGGGACGTGTGCACCTCGGAGGCGCGCGAGGAGCTTCTTGTTGTTGCGGATCAGCTTGTCGACGTCGCGCGTCGGGTCGGCGCCCGTCACCCGGTCGAGCGCGCACCAGGCCCTGTTCCTCGTTCCGCTCATCCACCCGACCGTGTAGAGGTAGCGCAAGAACAACGTGCCGTAGGGTGCCCGCCGGTAGACGCGACGCGCCTTCGTCGCATCGACATGCTGGGAGTTGGCCGCCGCGGTGACCAGCGCCACCGCTTTCCTATCGGTCACGGGAAGCGAGGCGACGGGACGCAAGAAGAAGTTCGCGAGCGCCGAGGCGAGAGTGTCGTTCATCAACGATAACGTAGTAGTTATCGAGCAACAATCGCCGGAAACGGACATGTACTCCAGCCGATCGCGACAGGGACTTCCGTCAGGTCTCGTATTCACACACGCCGCTCGACTCCGAACCCGATGCGAGATGTCCATCCGAGCCAGGAGCCGCCCCACTCCCGGCACCCGGTGCGTTCGTCACTCGTCGACTGGAGCAGAGGCTTGCAGCGACAGCAGCGTTTGGGGACGATCGAGCAGCCGAAAGCTCGCCGTCCCACCCGGGACATGACGGATGTCCATTTCGGCTGACGGCCACCACCCTTTCCGCACGATTCACCGATGCGTCAGTGCGAGACTTGACACCGCCCTTG
>JBAXFL010000056.1:0-8056 GCA_037139935.1 Thermoleophilia bacterium
TGGCGGAACTCGAGCCCGAGCGCTGCCGCGACCCTCTCGGCCACGAGCGTCTTCGCGGTGCCATGGGCGCCCACGAGCAGGAGAGGCGCCTCGGTCGCAAGCGCGGCCAGTAGCACGGCGTCGAGTCGCTCCCACCCAACCACGCCGAGCGACGCGGTCAGCGGCATTCCTCCCTCGCGGGCCTTGCGCCTGCTCCGTTTCCTCGTTGCGACCGCCACGTGCTGCTCCTCTCGTTTCGGAGAGGCTCGACCGTCACCCGCTTCACCCTTTGGCCCCGAAGGGCCGTTAGCCGCTTGCTCCGTATTGGAACCACATCTGTCTCTCGCGAGACGAACCACCTTGGCGGCTAGCCAGGTTGGCGGACGAGCGGGCCGAAGCCCTCTCACCACTCTTGATGTACCAGGAAGTCTAGCAGAGGACGCGGTCGTCTTACGGCGTCCGGCCAACGATTTTCGGCTCCCAATTCGGCGGCGAGGGTTGACGGGAGTCCGTAGCTCACGTACCCATGGGTGGATGCACCTTCTCTTTCTGGACGAGTCCGGCCAGCTCGCGGAGCGGAAGTTCTTCGCGCTCGGCGGTGTGGCGCTGCGCGACAGCGACTGGCATGGGCTGCGCGACCTCTGGCAGACGACCCTTGCCGAGCACAACTGGCCGGTCGAGAAGGAGGTGAAGTGGCACGGGATCCGCAAGGGGGAAGTCCCGCCCGCGCTCGCAGACGCGATCGTCGCCGCCCTCGCCCACGCGCCGCTTCGCTGCTATGTGACCCTGCTCGACATCGAGCTCGGGCTCGTCGAAGCGCCCGAATTCTTCGCGAGCGACGAGGAGACCTACGCGACCGGGCTGATGTTCCTCGCTGAGCGCTTCCAGATGCTGCTCGAGGCCGAGGATGACGTTGGGATGATCGTCGTCGATAGCCGCTTCCGCGAAGACGACGCGCGCCTGCGCCGCTTCTTCGCCGACCTCACTCACGACGGCAGCCCCTACTCGAAGCTCGACCGGATCGTCGAAGGACTGTTCCTTGGCCCGAGCCACTACTCGATCGGGCTGCAATGCGCCGACCTCGTCTGCGCGATCACGGCCGCAGCCGAACGCGGGGGAGGCCAGGCCCGCGGCTACCTCAAGACGCTGCTGCCGCGCTTCGCAACGCACCCGGCGACCGGTGAGCTCGAGGGTGTCGGGATCAAACGGTTTCCCGAGCGGGCGCGTCGGCCGCGCGGGAAGACACGGCTGTTCTAGAGAGGTCGTTCGGCGAGAGGTCACGCCGGAAAGCGACATCTTGCGCTCAACCGCCTCCGACGGCACCCTGACAGGATGATCAGAGGCGATCGGAACCGGGCCCCGACGCGAGGTGCTACACTTCGGTGCTGCACCTACGAGGAGGCCAGCGCGTGCCCACCCGACACCGGCGGATATCCGTGACGAACGATCCCGAGCTCGACGAGGCGATCACGCTTGCTCGACCACTCCTGAACGGCGCGCCCGATGCAACGATCGTGCGTGAGCTCGCGATCCGTGGAGCGCAGGCGCTCACGGCCGACAACGTGAGCCGTCGCGACTCTCTCGAAGAGCTCGGCCGGTGGTCCACAGATCCACGTTCGTCAATGGATCGAGAGGCGCTGCGCGACGTTCGGGATCTCGCCTGGCGCCGCGGATAGTCATGGCGACTCCGTGGGGTGGCAGGACGTTCCTGGCCGACACGTCGGCCTGGGCACGGGCGAGCCATATCGCGAAGGACTGGCGGACAGCTCTCGCGAACGACCAGATCGCGACGTGCGATGTCGTCGTTCTCGAACTGCTCTACAGCACACGGGACGGAGCAGACTTCGACGCGCGGGCCGGCGAGCTGGCGCTCCTTCGGCATGCGCCAATCACCCCTGATGTCCTCGCGACAGCGAAGTCGACCTTTCGCACTCTGGCGCAGCGCCACCCACTGTTCCATCGCTCGGTCTCGCTCCCGGATCTGATCACAGCCGCAGCAGCAGCCGGCGCCGGAATCGGCGTCCTGCACTACGACGCGCACTACGACACGCTTGCCGAGGTGCTGGGGTTCGAGAGCCACTGGATCGCGCCGCGCGGATCGCTCGACTAGGGCAGCCTCTCGGCGTCGAGCCCGTTCAGGTCGACAAACGTGAGCCCGCGCACGCCGGCAAAGGCGCGATCGGCCGAGACGAGCGTCGTGGCTCCTGCGCGCAGCGCGACCGCTGCGAGCACGGCGTCGAAGGCGCCGAGGGCGGCATTGCGCCGGAAGAGCCGCAGGCCCTCCCGCAGATCGGCCTCACCAACCTCGAGCAACGGGCTGAGCAGGTCGGCGTAGCCTTCAGCGAGCGCGGCCGCGTCGGCGCGCTCGCGGCGGCGGGCACGTACGTGAGCGAACTCCTGGATCGCCTCGGGTGTCGTGGTCGCGCGCAGGCTGCCGTCGGCGGCCGCGGCGAGGAGGGAGCGGGCAGGATCGCGAAGCGCGTGGTCGTCGCCCACGGCGTACACGAGCACCGTTGTGTCGAGCACGATCACCTGCGGCGGCCGCGGAGCTCGTCGAGCTCGACGCGCAGATCGGCCGGTGCCGGAACGGCCATGGGAGTGGCGGCAAGGAGCAGCTTCATCGCCGCAGCACGCTCATCGTTGGTTGCCGGCACGACTCGATCGATCGCCTCACGCACCGCAGCGCCGACCGAGAGGTTCCGCTCGTCCGCGAATGCTGCGAGCCGCGCGTACTGCCGGTCGTCGAGCAGAACCTGAAGGCGCCGATTGAACATACACATACAATAGCATGTGCATGCTAGAGTGAGGGCCATTGGGGCCGTGCTTCGGCTGCCACACCGGGATCGCCCGGGTAGAGCGCAAACTGCCTTGCTGCGATCGCGGCGCACCATCCCTCGTCGGTAGCGATGATGGCGCACCCCGCCACAAGGACGCACAGCTCCATCTCCCTGCGCCGGCGTACCCGCCGGGCAAGCTCATGGCATTCCCTGGCGCTGCGGCCGGAGCCGCATCAGCAGACACGAGGGAGAGTGATTGTCGCCACGTGCATGACGGTAGACCGGCGGCGCGCCGAGCGCGAGACGCTCTTTCGGACACTGCTTTCGGGTTGTCAGCAGCGCCGATGTGGCCACGTCCGATCGACGCACGGCCGACGGTAGGCGGACGCCCGGTGGGATCCCTGGGCCTCTAGTTGCACCCGTATCCGTCGCCGTTACCGTCGAGCCGGTGAGGGTCAGAACCGATGACTCGCACGGGTGCGATCCCGAGCGCCCGGATGTCGGCGCAATCCACGTCCGGCGGATACAGGGGTACGCAACCGCCCGAGTAGTTCGGGTCGCACTTGCCGTTTGGTGGCGGCGTATTCGTCGGAGGCCCACTCTGACCCGTCTCGATCGCTCTCTCTGGATCGAGGACTGTTGTCGGGCACGCCTTCCAGAGGCCGAGCTTGCCCGCCTTCGCGGCCGACGCGGCGGCCATGAGGCGACCGGCGTACATGCCGCGCTCGCCTCGGTAGAAGTAGGGGGCCGCCGCACCACGTCGTACGAGCTCGAGGTTGACGTTGGCTCCGTTCAGGCGGATGTAGCGCAGAAGTCGCCCGTATCGGTCGATCAGGTCGAGCGTTGGATCGGCCTCCAGGTGAACGGTGCTTCCGGTTGGAACGATGCCGACAAGGACGGTTCGTGCCGCCCGTGAATAACACTCTCCCGTGCCGAGCTCGGGCGTGTCGATCTGGATCAGCCGTACCCTGCGGCCGTCGCGGAGCCTGAGGGTGTCACCGTCGTAGACCGACCCAACGACCCCTATATCCGTTGACCTCGGTGTCGCGACGGACGTCTGCGCAACAGCGGCGACGACGACGAAGAGCACGGCAAGCAGCGGTGATATTCGGGCCCCGTGACGACGAAGGCGGGCGGGCATCATCATCGGCGTTCTCTTGCGGCGCGAGGCACGACGCACGAGCTCACGCGGGGTTGATCGAGCAGGTACCGGAGGTGGGGAAATCCGTCCCGATGTAGGCAAGCGTGCCGCCCGTCTTCCTGAAGTACGCCTGCCAGAAGGACTTCACGGCCGCCGGCTGCTTCGAGCCGCCATTGCCGGCGTCGAAGCCGACGACGCAGACAGTGACGCCCTGCAGATCGGGAACGTGCCCTGACCTGGCGAGGCCCGCGATCGCCGCGGATCGTGAGGCCGGCGTAGCGATCTTCTTCCCGAAGGTCATCCAGTTCGAATACTCCAGCATGTCGGAGTAGATCACCAGCCGCTTCGTCCCGGTGGACGCATGCATGTAGCCGCCGGCATGGTAAAGAGCCTCGAGGATCGCCGAGCCCGGCGCGGCCCGAACCCGCTTCCGGTCGGCGACCAGGCGTTGGTTCATGAGGCCAAGGCCGCGTTTCGCACATGGCGGCCGCTCGTAGTTGCGTACCTTCTGAAGGGTCAAGCGAGAGAGTCCCTGCATCGCCTGTCTCGCGGTCGAGCCGAACGTCCCGAGGATCAGGTCGGGGATCTCCTTCGCCGCGACGAGGTTGGCCGCATACCCCTGCTCGACGCTGTTGACGGCGCTCGCGTACTGGGAGTCGGGAACGCTCATCGATCCATCGAAGAGCGCGAACGTCAGGTTGTCCGACCGGGGCACGTTGCACCCCGTGTTGCTTCGAGCGGCAGTTGCGACGTGCGTGACGGCAAATGAAGCAATGATCGCGGCGAGGACGGATGGCGAGAGACGAAGGGACATCACGCTGTCACCGAATCTTTCACCGGAGGTGCCTGTCGAGCCACGATCCCGGGCGACGTGGGTCGCCGGGAACCGGAGCCCTTCGTACGCCCGTTCGTAGAGGGGTCAACGTCCTGGTGGAGCTCGTTTTCGCTCGCGGGGGCGGGTGCGGGGGCGGTCAGGATCCACATTTTCTTGTGCCATGTCGGCTGCTTCTCCTTCGACATCTCGTCGACCAACTCGGCCTTCAGCAGTAGCGCCTTGGATGCGTCGTAGAGCAGTTCCGGTGGGCTCTGCTCTCCTCCTCGTCCACGCAGCTCCGCGAGCCTCCTGTCACGCGCACGGCCCTCATGATCGGCTCGCTGACGTGCACGGGCCCTCAGGTTCGAGCCCTGATACTTCGCATCCAGCTCCTCGAAAAAGTCCTTGTACTGCCGGGACGCAGTGGAAGCCGCGGCGAAGTCCCCTTCCGCATGGGCGATCCCGCTGTTCACCGCCGAGATTGCCTTCCGCACGCGCTTGCGGGATCGCTTCATGCGCCTCATGGCCATCCAACGCCCGAACCGGGCTCGACGGAGACCGCCTTTGGCACGGCGGACGGCGTCGTGGTGCGCGTCATGGGCGAAGAACGAGAGAACGCAGGCTGCGACGAACATCACGATGTTGATCATCGCGAAGACGACCGATTCGATCAGCGCGTTCCTCTGGCTGCCGCCGGATCCCTCGGATGCCGCCGCCCCATCGAGAGTGAAGCCGATATCGGTGCCCGTGGCGAGCTGCTTGAACGCGATCACGCGGAGCGCGGACAGCCCCACGAGGAGGAGGATCGGAAACCAGAAAGCGCTCTTCAGGACGATTCGCTCACGGGACGTGATGTCGCCCGTCTTCAACAGCATGCCGACCGCGTGCGAGCAGATAACGACCGCAAGCGAGATCGTGGCCGCGACGGCGTACTTCATCTCCTGCGGTACCGCACCGAGCACGTCGAACGCGAATGCGTTGATGAAGATCTCGCCCGCGAAGATGCAAGGAATCGCCAGCCAGTAAACCCATTGGGCCATGTGCCACCGCTCAGCGACGCCACGCGACCGCTCCGCCTGCACCCTCTCCTCGAGCTCCGCGGCCCTGTCATCGACAATCGCCTGCGCCTCGACGAGAGGCCTTTCGAAATCAACGGCACGGTCGATGCGGTCAGCCCGGATCCCGTCCCAGCCCAGGACGTGGGCGCGCCAGAGGGCATCGTCCTTCTGCCATGCCCCCTTGATCTTCCGCAGCGTCGCATCGCCACGCTGCTTGAACACATCGCGCTCGCCAACGATGCGCGAATACGTGTCTTGCGGCTCGCCGAGCTTCCCGTCCCGCCGTCCATGGCGCGACGCCTGTCGACGCCACCACAAACGCTTGAGCGGCCCCACCGCACGCAGCTGCCTCGAGAAAAGAACCCGTCTCCGGAACCGAAATCCCATAACCCGTACTCCCTCTTCGCTACTGCTTGTGAGAGACGGCAGTGATGAGAGCCGTCAGGTGAATGGCGCTGCATGCCCCTCGAGACGAGGCCGCACGAGGCACCCGTAGGCACCGCAATTCGATCTCTTTCAAGGTGGTCATGAAGGGGAGTCGCCCTTCCGGACATGTCCTCTTACGTCAACGTAGTGGAAAGGGTGTCTGGAAAGGGTGTCAGGTCTTGCATTGCAACATTTCTTGCGATTCGTTCGTGCAAGACGTGACGCCGAGACTGCCGACTGCAAACGTGCATGAATGCAAGACCTGACACCGCTCTCACTGACACCGCTCTCAGCGCGATGGCTGCGCGAGGCGTCTTGACCCACTCCCACGTCTCGTCGGGAGCGGGTCGTACATCATCGAGCCAGATCTTCATAAGGTAGCGCGCGCGGGCGGGGACTCGCTGTCGTGAATGATTTCGCGCTGGCCGTCTGGGTAGCTGATCTCGTACTCGCCGTTATCGACCCGCACGACAACTGCCATGACGGCAGCAACGAGGTTGTCGTCCTCGTCGAACACGAGCGTAGGGATCTCGTCCCCGATCTGAAGATGTCCCCGCCCGTCGCTCATCCGGTCATGTCCTCGATGATCTGAGCGTCCGCACGGGCATCTTCCTGATCCAGTAGCGCCTGGGCGACAGCTCGGTAGCGGAGGACGAGCGGGTTCTTCTCGGTCGAGCCGCGCTTCTCGATCCACTCTTGCGCGTTCTCAACGGAGGCGAAGGTGAGGGCTTCGGCGAGGTTGGTGGCCGGGAGACACCAGTAGACTTTCGGGCTTCGCCTGGCGCGGTGGACGAACATTCCCGGCTGGTCGGCGTGTTCGATCACGATCCGGTCGCGCACGGGTCGGGAGGATTCCTGTGGCCAGATTTCGACTGCGTCAGCGTTGTAGCGGTGTCGTTCGAGATCGTGAGTCCACGAGAAAGCTTCAGGCCACGAGAAGCCCTCGGCCTCACCCGGAGCCGTCCCGTCGTCGGCCGTCGACCCCGTTCCGAACGGCGGTCGGTTCATCGTCTCCACTCGATCAAGAGCGTACTTGGCGATGAGGAGTCGAATGGCGAGTCCAACGCCGTCTCCCTTCGCCGCACGTGAGACGCACATGCCTCGCACGTCGGCATGGTCGTTCGTGTCGACTGGGAAGTGAATGCCGGCCACTGCGTCTCCTGCCTCGCCGAAATCGGGGTCACAGCCGAAGGTTCTCTGCCAGGCAACGGCGAGGCTGGCTGACGCCCCTTCCTCGCCCAGCTCGAGGAGCACGAACGCTCGAGGGTTGGCGAGAAAGCGGACGATCCCGGCGCTCACGCGGGCGTCCGTTCGTGTCGAGTGCTGCAGGCCGAGCTCGTGCTCTCTGGGGGCGGGACGGGCGATGCTGCGCCGTAGCTCGTACCCTGATTGGCTGCCTTCATCCTTGTCTCCCTTCGTTTGGAGGGCCTGAAGTCGCGCACCAACCCTGTGGTCAGATCGTTGCCCTCGAGGGGCCACATCCTTGAAACCACCGTGCGATCTGATGCCGGTTGGTAGGCAGCGCTTCAAACCCGCTAGCCGTTCTTGATGCCTTATCGTAGTATACCACATTCTGCCTCCGAAGGGGCTTACGAAGGTATATCTATGCGCCGGTCATCGGAGCTCGTTAGCGTCTCTCCTGTGCTCGCTGGGAGGCCTTCAGGAGGCATCTCGGAGTGATGTGACGCTCCTGGATGTTCTTGATGTGCCAACCCGTTGGTGACGCCCGCAACGTCTCCCAGGTCACTCACAAGGACTGCACGATCCCGTCGTCTCCCAAGCGCGTCGAGCCGTCTGATGAGCCAACTGAAAAGGGTGTCAGGTCTTGCATTGCAACATTTCTTGCGATTCGTTCGTGCAA
>JBAXFL010000057.1:0-7261 GCA_037139935.1 Thermoleophilia bacterium
GATCAGCGTCACGACCCCGGGCGGCACCGACGCGAGTTCGACGAACTTCGATGTCACCACCGTAACGCCACCACCACCGCCGCCGCCACCGCCAACACCGCCAACACCACCGACACCACCGACACCCACGCCAACGCCAACACCGACACCGACACCAACACCCACACCCACACCGGCACCCGCGCGGGACTCAACGCCGCCGGGGCCCGTTCAGGGCGCCACCGCCAAGGCCAGTGACCACACCGTGCTCCTCAAGTGGGCGCTGCCGACGGCAAAGGACACCGCATCCGTTCGCATCGAGCGGTCGGTGGTCGGCAAGACCGGGAAGACAACGGTGTATCGCGGCCTCGGATCGAGCTTCAGAAACAGTGGGCTCGAGAACGGAGTTGCCTACCGCTTCGTCCTCGTCGCCTTCGACCGGTCGGGAAATGCCTCCAGGTCGGTCGTCGTGTCGGCGACCCCGACGGCTCTCCTGCTGGCGGCCCCGAAGCCCGGCGCCGTTGTCGAGGAGCCGCCGTTCCTACGCTGGGCACCGGTGCCATCGGCCAGCTATTTCAACGTCCAGCTGTACCGGAATGGCGTCAAGATCCTCTCGACCTGGCCCACCGTCGCACACCTTCAACTCCAGGCGCGCTGGTCGTACAAAACGCGGTCGCACACGCTCAAACCCGGCACCTACACCTGGTACATCTGGCCGGGCGTCGGCGCTCGTGCGGCGCTCGTCTACGGCCCGCTGCTCGGCAAGAGCTCCTTCACGGTGAGCCAGTCAAAGAAAGCCTAGCGGCGCGGCCGCGCGCGACGTGCTCGATCAGGGAGGCGGCCCGGACTCGACCCGGGTCGGCCTGCACGCGGGTCGAGACCGCTCGCATCTTCTCGTGCGCCGCGGTATCGGCAAGCAGGCGCTCGACCGCGCCGAGCAACTCCTCGTCGGCGAATGAATAGGTGGGCAGGCGGACGCCGTGGCCTGTCTCGTGCACGCGCTGGGCGTTGTCGTACTGATCCCAGAACTGCGGCAGGGCGATCATCGGCAGGCCGTGATGGAGGCTCTCGGTCGTCGCGTTGTTCCCCGCATGGGTGATCACGAGGTCGACGTGCGGGAGGATGGACGGCTGCGGCAGGTACTCGGCGCACCACCTGTTGGCGGCCAGCTCGAACTCCGTGTGCTGCGGCCCCTTCGAGACGATGAACCTGTGGGGCGAGCGGCCGAGGATATCCACGAGCCGCCGCATCAGCTCGACATCGATTTTGAGACCAAAGTAACATAGGGTCGCGGTATCCCTACAGCCGCATTCATACCCAGGTGAGCACATCCGCTGAAAACATGACTGACCGTTTTGTGGGGCCGCGGCGGTTCTTCGTCTACGGGATCTTCCTGTCCCGTACTGGCAGCGCGATGGCCATGCTGGCGACCTCGTATGTGATCTACGACCAGACGCAGTCGGTGGTGGCCAGTGCCCTGATAGCCGCCTGCGCGTGTATCCCGGCGGTCTTGCTCCTCGGAGCAGCGAACTCGATCGCAGGACGTTGGAACGAAGCTCAGGTTTTTGTCTGCGCGGGAACAGTAATCGGCGCGCTCGGCGTGATCCCGGTCGTCTTCTCGGCCACGGGGCACCTCGCACCCGAGAACCTGCTCCTGTGGCTCGTTGCCCTCGGGATCGTCAGCGGGTTATCGGCACCCGCACTTCCGATGGTCACCCGTGCACTCGCGCCTCCCGGCGAGATGCCCGAGTTCAACGCCCGGTTGGGCCGGGTGAGGGCCCTCGCGACCGTCATCGGGTTGATCCTCGGCGGCGTGATCTATGACGTGATCGGGCCCACCTGGGTCTACGCCTTCAACGCGGTCTCCTGCGTCTTCCCGGTGCTCGCCGTCATCCCTCTTGTCCGGCTCGCCAGGATCCCGAGAATCCACCAGAACCTACGCACGACATGGGCTGTCCGCAAAGGCCAGCCGGGGCTCAGAGCCGTCTTCGCCGCCGCCATCGCCCTCTTCCTCGGCAGCAGCTTCACCGTCACTCTTCCAGCCCTCTCCCAACAGGTCGGTAGCAGCGCCTCGATCCTCTCGGCGATGAACGTTGCGTTGGTCATAGGCGGGCTCTTCATCGTCCTCACTGTCCGACGCCTCCATGGACGCGCCCCCTGGGGAAGCGTCCAGCGGGCCTGCGTGCTCACCATCGTGTCCGGTCTTGTCGGCCTCCTGTTCGTCACCGGGTTCAACAACGCGAAGTGGCTGTTCGCCGCCGCTCTGTTCCTCCTCGTCGTGATCGGCTACGCGCAGGCGATCGACACAGCGGTGCTGGCCTCAATCGTGCAACTGCATGCACCCGTGGAGGCACGGGCCGGAGTCCTGATTTGGTACCACGCCGTGCCGATGGTGACCGTCCCGATCGGCAAACTCGGGGTTGGTGTTATCGCGGACAAGGCCTCACTCGCAGCCGCCTACGGCTGCTGCGCCCTCGTTCTGGCGTTCTGCCTCCTGCTCGGGCGACACCTCGGCATCCACACCGCCATCGACAGGCTCAACGACTCGGGCACACCACCGGATGTGGTCGTGGCCCCCCGGATAGCCCATAACGGAGTCCCGCAGTGAAGCGCCGCACTGCCAGTGCCTCTCCCGTGGCCAGTGGCGAAACCGAGTCCGACCCCTTCGCCCGTGACCGATCTCACTACCTGATCGCCCTCTTCATTTCCTATCTGGGCTTCGGGATGTCGTCGTTCGCCAGCACGTACATCATCTACGACCTGTCCGGCTCGGTCGCTGTCACCGGACTGCTCGTCGTGTGCACGGCGCTCCCAACACTGCTGCTGTCCACCACCGCGACGTCGGTCGTGAACCGCTGGGGAGGGCCGAAGCTCTACCTCGTCTGCCAGTTCGGGTGGGTCGCTGTCTGGTTCGTGGCTGTAGTCCTGTCGGCGACCGGCCGCCTGAATACGGCCAGCATGCTGGGCATCTTCCTCATGCTGGGCATCGTCCAGGGGCTGGCCTTGCCCACCCCAGGACTCGTGCGACTGATGATCACCGCACCGGGCAGGGCACCCGAGCTGAACAGCGCCGCGATCCGCAACATAGCCGTCGGGACGGTGATCGGCCTGATCTTGGGTGGCCACATCTTCGCCATAGCGGGCCCAACGTGGATCTTCCTGCTCGCGGCCCTCAGCGAAGTACCATTGATCTTCGCGATCTACCCCCTAGTCCGGAAGGCTTCTCGGTTGATCCGAGAGGCTTCCCGGCGCCCACCAATCACGCGCGAGCGCTTCCGCGACCTATTAGCGACCCCGCGCTCTAATCCCGGCCTGAGGGCAGCCTTCATCTGCATGCTCATCGCGTGCCTGATCGGCTCATTCACGGTGACCCTGCCTGCGATCGCGAGCTCGATCGGTACCGATCCTCGCATTCTCTCCTTCCTCCAGGCCGGTTCCATCGTCGGCGGCATCTTCGTGGCACTCGCCGCACGCAACCTCCACGGGCGCGTCTCCTGGGGATCGGTGCAGCGAGTCTGCTACTTCGTAGCCGCCTTCGGCCTCGGAGGGCTCGTGTGGGCGACCCACTTCAACGGAAGCCGTGTCATCGTCTTCACCATCGCCCTGATCGTGATCATCCCGGTCGGGTTCGCGCTCAGCCTTGACACTTCGATCCTTAGCGCGCTCGTCCAACTCGGAGCTCCGGCGGACGACCGAGCAGCGGTGTTTACCGGGTTCTCGCTCATATTGTTACTGGGCATTCCCTTCGGCCAGGAACTCTGCGGCCTCATCGCCGACGTTTTCTCGGTCAGCATCGCCATCGGCGCGATAGCGGTGTCGGCGCTGCTCTTTCTCATCGTCCGCCCGCTTCACGCCCACCTCCGGTCCGCGTTCGACACACTCGACGCCCAGACGGCCACGCCGGTGGTGGCGGGCCGGGCCAGCCTTCCCCACGCGAGCTCCTACGAACCGGTAGCTCCCGGCGACGGGACCATCCAACGCTGAACCTGGATCCAGGCTGAGTCAAAAGGCGGGGTCGCCAGGAAACGACCAACGCTCACAGGTACGATCAGAGCCGCCGCCCCCATCGACTAGCGGCCTAGGTCACCACCCTTTCAAGGTGGCTACACGGGTTCGAATCCCGTTGGGGGCATCCGGGCGCCGGGGATGCGTAGGCGAACGAGAAAGGGGCCGCCGCCAAATGTCCCTTCTCCGTATCGTCCCGGCAGAGACGTTGCTCGCCCCGCTCGATCTGCGAGAGTCAACCGATGAGCCTGGAGGATCCTCACCCCGCGTCCGCGCTCCTCGCCCGGGCGACAGCGGCCGACCTCACCGACGACCTCGCAGCCGGGCGCACCACGTCGGTCGCGGCCACGCGCACGCTGCTCGACCGCATCGCCGCCCTCGACGGCCCCGGCGAGACGCATCTCCGGGCAGTTCTCGCGCTTGCACCCGACGCGCTCGAGGCCGCTGCACGCCTCGACGCCGAGCGGGCGCAGGGGCAGGTACGCGGGCCGCTACATGGCATTCCGGTGCTGATCAAGGACAACATCGAGGTCGTCGGCCTGCCCGGCTCGGCCGGTTCGCTCGCGCTTGCCGGCCGTGCAGTAGCTCGTGATGCACCCATCGTCAGCCGCCTGCGCGAGGCCGGCCTGGTGATCCTCGGCGCCACGAACCTGTCGGAGTGGGCCAACATCCGCTCGTCGCGCTCTACGAGCGGCTGGTCGGCGGTCGGCGGTCTCACCTGCAACCCGTGGGCTCTCGACCGGAGCGCGGGTGGGTCATCTTCAGGATCAGGGGCTGCCGTCGCGGGCGGCCTGGCACCGCTCGCGATCGGCACCGAGACCGACGGCTCCATCACGTGCCCGAGCTCACTCAACGGCTGTGTCGGCCTCAAGCCCACCGTCGGCCTGCTTCCGACCGAGGGCATCGTGCCGATCAGCGGCAGCCAGGATGCGCCCGGGCCCATGGGCCGTACGGTCAGCGACGTGGCCCTCCTCCTCGATGCTCTGAGTGGCTCGTCGGAGTACGCCGCATCCTGCGGAACAGCTTCGCTCGCCGATGTCAGGCTTGGTATCGCCGAAGCGTGGCTCACCGGCCATCCTGCTACCGACGCGCTCTTCACTGCCACGCTCGGGATCCTCCGCAAGCAGGGAACCTCTTTGAGCGTCGCCGCGGTGCCGTCGCCGGAGACGCTCGGGCCGGACGAGCTCGTCGTCCTCCTCTCCGAGCTGCAGACCGATCTCGACGTGTACCTTGCGGCCCGACCGGGTGCCGGGGTGCGCTCATTGGCCGACGTTGTCTCGTTCAACCGCGAGCACGCGTCTCCAGAGCTCGCCCACTTCGACCAGGATCTCCTCGAGCAGGCGCTGACGACGGGTGGGCGGGCAGCAGCTACGTACACCGAGGCGCGCGCACGCTGTCTGGCACACGCGGTCGGTGGGTGCCTGGAGCCGGCCTTCGCAGGCAAGACGGCCGGGGAGTTCCTCATCGCCCCGGCCTACGCACCGGCCTGGAAGAGCGATCTCGTCAACGGCGACCCTCCGCTGGGCGGCGGCCTCGCGAGTGCCGCACCGTCGATCGCCGGCTGGCCTGTTCTCTGCCTCCCGATGGGCCTCGTCGGCGGGTTGCCCGTCGGTCTCGTGCTCATCGGCCGGCCTCGTACCGAGGCGCGACTCCTCGCCATCGGCCACGCAGTCGAGGAGGCCCTCGGCCTGCGCAGACGGGGAGTGCTGACACCAACGTGGTCACGGCCGAAGCACGGCTGACCCGAAATACCTGTGCCAAAGTGTCACAAAGATTGCCGGGGGCCGGCCTCCGAAAGAGGCTTCGAGAAGCGACTCCTGGCCGACCATCACCGGCCACTCCACGAAAACAGCTTCAATAGAAGATGCCCAGGGCGGTTAGCTCAGTTGGTAGAGCACCTCGTTTACACCGAGGGGGTCGGCGGTTCGAGCCCGTCACCGCCCATGTTCGGCGCGCACCGTGGAAGGAGGAATCGCCGGCGAAGCGTGCGCTGCATCTGCAGCCCCACCTTTCCAGCGCTTACGCCTATACACCCTCCGCCGGCTGGAGCTCGAGCGCGCAGGAGTTGATGCAGTAACGCTCACCCGTTGGGCCGGGGCCGTCCGGGAAGACGTGGCCGAGATGGCCACCGCAGGAGGCGCACGTGACCTCGGTGCGAATCATCCCGTGGCTCGCGTCGGTGTGCGTGGCGACGCTCTCGAGCGATGCCGGCTCGACGAAGCTCGGCCAGCCGGAGCCCGAGTCGAACTTTGCGTCGGAGCGGAACAGCTCGGTTCCGCACCCGGCGCAGCGGTACATGCCCGGCGTCTTCTCATCGGTGTAGGTGCCGGTGAATGCCCGCTCGGTTCCCTTCTGGCGCAGTACAGCGTACTGCTCGGGGGTGAGACGATCCCGCCACTGCGCGTCGGACAGCTCTGTTTTCTCCATGCCAGCCACCGTACCGACCGGCGCTGGGCCCGTGCGTTACAGGACGACGAGCGCAACGGCGACGAACTGCACCGCCACCGCGGCGACGACGAGAAGATGGAAGACCTCATGGAACCCGAGCGTCTCCGGGAACGGGTTCGGCCAGTGGAATGCGTAGGTGAGCGCGCCCAGGACGTAGAGGACACCGCCGATCATGATCAGCACGGATCCCGGCACGCCGACACCCGAGAGCATCTGCGGAATCGCGATCACGCCGACCCAGCCGACGGCGAGGTATGCGAGCACCGTCACCCACCGGGGCGCATGGAGCCAGAAGAAGTTGAGGATCAGGCCCAGCACGACGCCAAACCAGACGGTAGTAAGGACGATCCAGCTGATGACCCCCTCGAAGGCGAGGAGGGCAAACGGCGTGTAGGTGCCGGCAATGAAGATGAAGATGGTCGAGTGGTCGAGTCGCCGCGCCCACACGCGCCGGGCGGCCGACTTGAAGGGGTAGCGGTGGTACAGGGCGCTCGCACCGAACATGGCCACAAGGGCCGTGCCGTAGACCCAGGCAGCAAATCGCGGCAGCGTCCCGTCGGCGAGCGCGACGAGGACGACTCCCGCGACGATGGCCACGAAAAACGCCCACAGGTGAAACACCCCACGCAGGCGGGGCTTCTCCATCATCGCCACTCCCTCATTGTGCCAGTGAAGGCCAGTCCTGTTCAATCCCGCTCTCCTCCGAACAGAGCATCCACGCGTCAAACAGCCAAACGTTGCCTACACTCAGCCCCGGGGCCGTTAGCTCAGTTGGTAGAGCAGGGGACTTTTAATCCCAAGGTCGCTGGTTCGATCCCAGCACGGCCCA
>JBAXFL010000058.1:0-6695 GCA_037139935.1 Thermoleophilia bacterium
CGGACTCTGACTGCTGCGCCGCCCTCCGTGGTCGGAATGGCCAAAGCCGGCCAGGGTGCCGCATCGCGAGACGTGACACCCGCTTCCCTGCCGTCGCGGTTGGGCGTAAGCTCGCAGCGTGAGTGAGCTCCCGCCGATCGACTCCCCCATCACGCTGGAGGACTGGCACTTCCCCTGGCCCGCCGGCGAGGTGAACTGGGAAGCCGTCGCGCTGCTCGTCATCGACATGCAGAACTACGGCTGCAACCCCGACGTGGGGTTGGGGCCGATGCTGTCCGAGCGCCACCCTCGGACGGCCGACTACTACCTGCCGCGACTCACGGAGACCGTGATCCCGAACGTGACGCGACTGATAGCCGCCTTCAGGCTCGCGAACCGGGAAGTCATCTTCACGCGCCATGGCCCGTTCCTCGCCGATGGACGGGACATGATCGAGCGTCGCCGCCGCCGGGACGTCGATGCGCTTGCTGCAACCAGCGTGCCTGCGCTCTGGCACCGCGGCACCTTCGAGCACGAGCTGATCGAGCAGCTTCAGCCCCTGCCGGACGAGCTCGTCGTCGACAAGAACACGTCGAGCGCCTTCAACTCCACCGGGATCGAGTGGCTGCTCTGGAACATGGGGGTCGAGACCCTCGTCGTGGTCGGCATGGCGACGGACATGTGCGTGGAGACGACCGCTCGGGATGCCGCCGACCGCGGCTTCCACGTGATCGTCGTCGAGGACGGGACGGCCACCTTCTTCGAGCGCCATCACCGCGCGGCGCTCTCGGGGTTCGCGCGCGTCTTCGGGCAGGTATGGCCGACCGACGACGTGATCGCCGCGCTTCCGTCTCGGGCCGAGCGCGCCTGACCCGCTGTTCCACCAGCACACGTTCAAGAACGCGCGCAAGCGACGCGGCATGTCGATCGAAGGTGCCGCATCGCGAGACGTGACACCCGCTCTGCCCGCTCTGCAATCAGGGTCAGTACCAGATTGCGACCGGATATCCATCCCGTTGTTCGGGCGGGGCCGGGAGCGAGACGGCATCCCGCCGTGCAGCCGTCCACGCGCACGCCGCTGCGTCGAGCAGGTCATCGAGCGGGATCGTCGCTGCTCCGCCGAGCGTGCCCGGGTCGATGTTGATCCCTTGCTTGCGCAGCAGACCGAGTCGCTCGAAGGCTCCACCGGCTGACTTCTTGCGGAACTTCAGCCGCTTCATACCGTTCATGGCCGTGAAGCAGACTTCGGGATGAACTTCGCGGAACCTCCCGTCGGAGGCAGCAAGTGCAGTGACGTGGCGGATCCTCGCTCCGAGCGCATGCGCCTGGGCGGATATCCCACCTCCCTCTGCGAACGGCACCTCGAAGCGCTCCCGCTCAGGGATCGTGAAGACGGAACTTCCGCCGACGACAGCGCGCGCAAGGGCATCGGCCTCGCGTGGGCCATAGCCGATCGGAACGTCGATGGCGATCCTCTGCATATCCACGAGCTCGGAAAATGCCGACTCGACACCCTCGATCAGACGTGCCTCGCGAAAGCGGCCGTCGATCAGCACCACGGCAACCCACCCGCGCTTGCACCCATCGACACCCGCTACGAGATCGGCCACACCCCTAGTCTGCCGACAACATGCCGAAGAGGCGTTCTACCTCGTCCGGCTCGGGCACCGGAAGAGAGTCCTTGTCGAGATGGAAGCGAAGAACCGAGCTACAAAGCAGGACAAACACGTGATCCTCCGTTTGGCGGTCGATCGGGCTCGGAGGTGGAGCTTCGCTACTCGTCGTCGGCGAAGGCTTCGGCGCAGTTGCGCACGTCGTCGTCGCCGGCGATCGCGAGGTTGCGGACGAACGTGGCGACGGTGGCGGTTCCTGCTCGCTCGCCGTCGTCGTCGGTCTCGTCGTGCTCGAGGCGGAGCTCGGTCTCCACGGCGGCGCACTCCTCGAGTGCTTCGTCGAAGCGTCCGGCGCGTCGCCAGACTTCTGCGATCAGGGTGTGCATGACCGGGGCCGGCCGTTCGGTCTCGCCGGTCTCGAGTGCCCGGACGAACATCTCGGCAGCTCGCTCCCGGCAGATTCGAGCCTGAGTGCGAGCGTTCTTGTCGTCGCAGGCCCAGGCGGCCTGGAGGAACCACCAGGCTGTCGTTTCCGCCTCGCCGGTCGACTCGGCGACGAGTGCTGCGCAGAAGAGCGACCGGGCGAGCTTCGGCAGCTTCGAGCGCTGAAGCACATCGCGGTACACGGGCGACTCCACGACCGCGCGTGCATCCGGCGGCGCCTGGCCGATCGAACCGGCGCAGTAGCCGCAGCTGTCACAGCGCTGCACCTCGAACTCGAGCGCCCAGCGGGCGGGGCCCTGAGGGCGCAGGTCGAGGTCGGGCAGCCCGAACGAGCTCGTGCTCGTCAGAACGGCCTTCCGACCCAGGGTGCCGCAAACGGCACAGCGAACGTCGATTTCTTGCATCGTTGTCATACCGGGTAGTCGCCCACCACGGCAGGCGTTCTTACTCCCGTCGGCGTCTCCCAGGTGTTGCCGCTGCCGATTGATCCGTTCTGGAGCAGGCGCGCCCAGCTGACCCCGCAGAGCTCGTAGCGGCGCAAGATCCCGTCGATCGAGAGATCCGGGACGGCGACGGACTCGCGGATGCTCGCTTCGTCCCACTGATCGCCGTCGACGGTCGCGTAGAAGGTGTCAGGGCATGGCTCTCCGGGGAGCCAGCCGAGATGCACGGTCACCGCACCCGCCCCGAGCGCGGCCACCAGTTCGACGGCGAGGTGGCGAGCTGCGAGGGCGCCCGCGCGATCGACCTTGTGCGGGTCCTTGCCGGTGAGGGCGCCACCACCGATTGGCACGCCGGGGCCGTAGTGGTCGACGACGAGCTTGCGGCCGGTCTGGCCGTTGTCGGCGAACGGGCCGCCGCGGCTGAAGTCGCCCGCGCCGTTGACGCGCACGAGCCGGTCGTCCCAGCTGCCGGCAAGCCCTGGCACCGCGGAGTCAAGCTCCGCCGCCGCGTCGCGCAGCGCCGGCAGGACGAGCCCCTCGAGCGCCGGGTAGTCGACCGGCCCCGCTCCGTGCTGGATCGAGACCGAGATTCGCTCCCAGGCATGGGTGCCATCGGGATCGAGACGGATGCGCGCGAGCACCTTCCCGTCGGGGCCGAGCCGGTCGGGATGCTCGGCCTGTAGCGCGAAGAGCGCGCGCCGAAACCGGCGCACCGCGTGCACGACCGGCGGCAGGTAGCCCGTCGCGGCCGTTCCCTCGGCGTGGCCGACGACGATGTTCTGGTCCTCGCTGACCCGACGGGCCAAGCGGGCGTCGTCACCGCCGAGCGGTTCGACGGTGAGGTCGGCGGCGATCCTGGGACGGTAGCCCCAGGGGCCGACGTAGCCCGCCTCCGCGAGTGCGGCCGCCACGTGCTCCTCGAGCGCGATCGCCGGCGGCACGCTAGTACCGGCGCAGATGTGCCCGGTGACGAACACGCGCTTGCGGTGCAGGGCGACCTCCACCGATGCAATCGCGTCGGGGTCGAACGCGACCGCCTCGTCAACGATGCGTTCCGCGATCGCGTCCGAGAGCCGGTCCGGATGGCCGGGGAGGATGTCCTCGGCGACACTGACGGTCATGGCTGCTCCTTTGCAAGTGGTGGCAGGACGGTGGTCGTGCGGGCAATGGGGTCGAGGTCGCTGCGGTAGCCGTACTCGGCCGGCAACACCACGTGCAGCACCAGTCCGCGCTTGTCGAGCCGCGCCCGCTGCCGGTGGTCGGCCGCGCCGGTGACGCCGTCGGTGAGGATCAGCGCGCGCCGCAGACGGGGGTCGGCGAGCGCGTGCTCGAGGACGCACTCGATGCCCGTCCCGGAGGTCGTCGTGATCTCGCCGCTGCGGAGCTGCTCGAGCGGGAGGGGCTCGACCATGGTGGAGAACTGGAAGACCTTCGCGCGACCGCTCTGCACGTACGGGACGAGCAGTCCGAGCAGCCGCGGCAGCAGCGTGCCCATCGAGCCGGACACGTCGAGGTAGACGTGGGCGGGCGCCTCGGGCTCGGGACGGAGACGGGGAACGGGGGTGTGCTGGTTCCAGAGCAGGCCGGCGACGCCGAGCCGCTCGCGCGCATGGCGGCTGCGGTCGAGCGGGTTGGGCAGGACGCCGAGTCCGGAGGGTGCGATCTCCGTGACGCGCACGCGGCGCCGTCCCCCCGCCCTCACCGGCCCGAGCGCCCGCCGGAGCACGTGGGCGAAGGCGGCCCGTGCCTCGGCGCCCGGATCGGTGGTGCCGCAGCGGGCACGCCTGAGAGCCTCGCCGACGCCGGGGATCCCGCCCGTGACCCCGTCGTTCCAGCCGCTCGTCGTCCGGCGGACGATCTCGCCGATCAGCGGGTCGTCGAGCAGCCGCTCCTGCCCCTGCGGGTCGTCGTGATCGCCGAGCAGGACGGCGCTTCCGTCCCCGTCATCGCCGTCGGGCAGGGACGCAATCCACCTCTGCAGCAGCGCGAGAATCTCCTCGAAGCCAGGCACGGCCGGGATTCGCATCACGCGCAGCTGCGCCGGGTCGCCGAACACCGTGTCGGGCACGTGGGCAGGGAGAGCCGGGTAGAGGCGCCGTAGCAACCCCCGGGTGCCCTTCGGCCCGCACCTTGGGTATACAGGTGCTCGCGGCCACCCCTCTGGCGGCCGCAGAAGACAGCCGGGGAACGAGTCGCCCGGGTTGACCGCCTCGAAGAACCCGCGGTAGGCAGCGCCGGGGTACTGGCGCGTCAGCGTCGCGTTGATCACGGCGTCGAACGCGATGTTGTGCGCCTGCGTCGGCCGTGGGAACAGCCGGGTGTGGGCAAGGACGATGTGCCAGATCTCGTGCATCACGAGCAGGAACAGGTGCTCGTCGCGCTGGCAATGCTCCTCGACGAAGGCGGGGTTGATCAGGAGCCGCGGCCGGGCCACGCACTCGACGGCGGCAGTGGCGACCTCGTCGGTCTCGACGACTCCCGCGAGCCTGCAGAGCGTCTCGAGCTCGACCGTGCCCGCGGGTAGCGATCCGACGAGCCGTTGCTCCAGCGTAACGGCGCTCATCGCGGGCACCGCCGGGCGGCCAGGGCGACGAGCCGCGAGTCCTCGGTGAAGACGACCGTGTCGAGGTGGTCGAGGTCGAGGACGAGCGGCGCAGATGCCACGAGGATGCCGCCGCGGGAGCGGCCGAGGACGTTCAGGGTCGTCACCGGGTCGTGGGCCCGAACGATCCTCAGGTCGGGCCACACGTCGCGCGGAGGCGTCTCGGTGGAGAGCAGCGCACAGCCACTGAGGTTCTCGGCGAGCCATGCCGCGTCGAGCAGCGCCTGGGCGCCCGGGCGTCCGAGGAACGCCATCGCGTTCCGCCGCACGGTGGAGAGCGCGAACCGCGCGAGCACGCCACTGACCGGCGCGATGACGGCCTTGACCGTCGTGCGGGGAGGGCCGCCCATCAGGCTGCCGCCTCTTCGAGTCGCACGCCCAGCGTTCGCAGATCCCGGCGGAACGTCCTCACGGCCGTCTTCGCCCCCTGGGCGTTCCATCGGTCCGGATAGCCGTCCACCATCAGCCGCCGCTCGAGCGGGTGCGTGCTCGTCGCAAACGCGACGATCTCCCGCCAGCCGTCGAGCTCGGCGCCGACCCGCAGGCGCCGTTCGACCACCCTTGCCTCCAGCACCCCACGCGCGAGACCGACGACGGGCTCCCAGGCCGCCGCCGTGAGGTCACGCGTCATGTGAAACCGCAGGTAGAGGGCGGTCGCAAGCCCGGGCCGACGTGGCGCCGGCACGGCGCCGAGCGCCTGCGTGACGAGCTTCGCGAGCCCCGCGTCGTCGATCTCGAGCCCGTCTGCGAGCGCGACCCGCTTCACGGGGTCGGGCTGCTCGAGCACCTGGCGCCAGGCGTCGTCCTGCGCCAGCTGGCTCAGCTCCCAGGCCTGGCGGTGCGAGCCCTGCACGACGACAACCGACGGTGCCGTCGCGTCGGCCGTCTGGGGCAGAGACGCCCCCAGGGCCACCGAGGCGCTCTCCTCCGTGTCGCACTCCACTCCGGTGAGAGCGATGCGCGCCGCGTGGACGGAGACGATGTTGCGCACGAGCGTCGCGGCACGCCTCGGGCTGAGCACCACCTTCGCCGACCGCAGCTGCTCGACGACGACGACCGCATAGTCGGCGATCCGGCCCCGCTCCCCGTCCTCGAACGCATCCACGAGCCCGCGGCACTGCTCGACGAGGCCCGGCAGGACGAGCTCTGCCCCCGAAGCGCCGCCGAGCACGAGCGAGCGCCGCTCGGCCGTGTCGAGCTCGTCCCAGCCGGGCACCCGCACGACGAACGGGAACCTGTCCGCGAGAGCCGCGTCGAGCGGCTCGGCCCCGAGATACCCCGGCCCGTCGAGCAGGTCACCGCCGTCTGCGAGCGGCGGGTTCATGGCCGCCCACCGGTGCTGCAGCCGCGGCAGCGGCACGCCGGCGACCTTCCGTTCGTGAACGAGGGGGAAGAGCTTGTTCTGTAGGTCGGGCCGGCAGCGGGAGATCTCGTCCAACAGCACGAACTCGGCCTCCCAGACGGTCGCCGGCGTCCCTACGAATCGCAGCGCGCGTCCGCTCTCGTCCGGCACCGGGATCCCGACGAGGTCGTCGTAGCTCAAGAGCGACGCGTTGTAGTGGCGGAACTCGAGCCCGAGCGCTGCCGCGACCCTCTCGGCCACGAGCGTCTTCG
>JBAXFL010000059.1:0-5845 GCA_037139935.1 Thermoleophilia bacterium
CTCTCGCAGTTCAGAGCGTGACAACTCGGCGTCGGGTGTCCCGATAATGCTGTCGGCCTTCGGGCCGAAGATCTTCCAGATCCCGTTCGCCCGGATGACCGGTTCGACGCCTGCGCTGTTCGAGCCGGCGTCGGGATCTGCTGGTGGCTGGATGCTGATGACTGCGGGTCGGACTCGCAGATCATCGCCCTCTCGCCGACAGGATGCACGCCAGCGCGTGCATCAGGGGCGAGCGAGCGGTGCCAGGGCGGCTGCGCCGGCGAAGGTCGCATCCGGCTGCCCGGACTCGATCCGCAGGAGTCGATTCCACTTCGCCGTACGCTCGGAGCGGGTCGTCGAGCCGACCTTGAGCTGGCCCGTGCGCCAGCCGATGGCGAGGTCGGCGAGCCAGCTGTCCTCGGTCTCGCCCGAGCGGGCCGAAAGGACGGTTGCATATCCGGCTGACCTCGCGATCTCGACGGCCTGACGGGCGTCGCTCAGGGTGCCGACCTGGTTCGGCTTCACGAGGACGGCGTTCGCGATCCCGTCCCGGATGCCGGCGCCGAGACGTTCGGGCGAGGTGACGAAGAGGTCGTCGCCGAGCAGCTGGATCCGCGGCGCGAGCCTTGCCGACGCGCCCTTCCAGCCTGCGTGGTCGTCCTCGCCGAGCGCGTCCTCGATCGAGACGATCGGGTAGTCGGCAACCCAGCTCACGAGCTCGTCGACGAGCTCGTCCGCGCGGAGACTGCGGCCCTCGCTCGCGAGCATGTACCGCCCGGCCGCGAGGAGCTGCGTCGCAGCGACATCGATCGCGATCGCGGCCTCGGCTCCCGGCTCGAGCCCACTGCGCTCGATACCCGCGAGCAGGACGTCGAGCGCGGCGCGGTTCGACGGCAGCGCAGCGGCGAGTCCCCCTTCGTCAGCGACGAGCGACGTGTCGTGGCCGCGCTCACGCAGAACCTCGGCCGTCGCGGCCCGCACCCGGGAGGCCCACTCGATCGCCTCCGCGAAGGTTCGCGCTCCCACGGGAACGACGAGGAAATCCTGTATGTCGATCAGGCCGCCGGCGTGTGCGCCGCCGGAGATCACGTTCACCATCGGCAGCGGGAGCAGCGGCGGCAGGTCAGGGCACAACGCCCGCCAGAGCGGCAGTCCCTGGCTCCGGGCGGCCGCGAGCGCTGTGGCCACAGAGGCCGCCAGCACAGCGTTCGCGCCGAGACGGGAGAGATTCGGCGTCCCGTCGAGCGCCCGCAGAGCAGCGTCGACCGCTTCCTGATCCAGGGCATCGCGGCCGAGCAACTCTGCGTGGATCTCGGTGCGCAGTGCCGTAACAGCGTCGCGCACGCCCTTACCGCCGTAGCGCGCGCCACCGTCGCGCCGTTCGTGCGCCTCGTGCGACCCGGTCGATGCACCCGAGGGAACGGTCGCCTCTCCCTCGCTCCCGTCCTCGAGTCGCACCGCACACCCGACCGTCGGCGTGCCGCGCGAGTCGAACGCCTCCCACGCGTGGAGCCCCGCGATCAGCGCCACTGCCACAGCCCCTTCTCCGGGTCGCGCAAGAGCATGATCCCGACCTCACGCGCCCGCTCCCGCGACGGCGGATCGAGGAACTGCGCGGGCGACTTCCCGTCGGTGCGCGCAAGCATCAGCGCCGCCGTATGAGCGGTGACCGACACCCTCTCTCCCGCGAAGTCCACGCCCGCCGCTCCGTCGTAGCCGCCCAGGAAGCCATCGGCGAGCACGACCAGTTCGGGCGCCAGAGGCTCCCACCGGATCGCCGAGAGCACAACGAACGAGAGGAAGAACCCGAGATCAAAGACCGGGTTGCCGTAGTGCGCGACCTCGAAGTCGAGCACCCAGTCCCCGTCGGGGCCGACGAGCATGTTCTTCAGCGAGTAGTCGCCATGAACGAAGCAGCGACGGTCGGTGCGCAACTCCTCGAGCAGGGGAGTGATCCCGTCGGACAGATCCGACCGTCGGTCGATCACCGTCTCGTGGAACGGTCGTAGGCGAAGCTGCTCGAACGCCTCGAGGTCGTCGAAGCCTGGCGGAAGGGGGGCGTCGGCGGTCGCACGATGCCATGTACCGAGCGTCGTGCCCGCCCAGTGTCCCGTCTCTGCATGGACACGGCCCTCGCCCACCTCGGCCTGCCAGTTTCGTGCAGTGGGAGGAATCAGCTCCATCACGAGCGCATGGGCCGCAGCGTCGCTATCGATGATCGCCGGGACGACCCCGGGCGTGATCGCACCACACAATGCCATCGCGGCGACCTCCGTCTCGGCGCGGTTCGGCGTCGCAAGCCACTCGTCCCGGACACGCAGCTGAGGGAGCGCCTGCTTGACGACGAACGCCTCTCCCGTCGCGGGCGCGTGCGCGGCGATCACCATGGCCGACACCCCTCCCGGGAGCTCGACGACGTCGAGCGACATGCCCCGTGCGACCACACCTCGCTCGACGAGGTAGGCAGCGGCGTTCTCCAACGTGAGCTCGAACATCGCACCGGAGGCTACCGATTGGCAGAATCCAGCGATGGACGATCTCATCTACGACACAGACGAGACTGCTCGCTGCGGCTGGTGCGGTGACGACCCGCTCTATCGCACCTACCACGACGAGGAGTGGGGACGCGAGAAGCGAGGGGACGATGCGCTCTTCGAGCTCCTCTCGTTGGAGGGGTTTCAGGCCGGGCTCTCATGGCTGACGATCCTGCGCAAGCGTCAGCGCTTCCAGGAGGCGTTTGCCGGCTTCTCGATCGAGCGCGTGGCCGGGTTCGGCGAGGACGACGTGACCCGACTTCTCGGCGACGCGGGGATCATCCGTCATCGCGGCAAGATCGAGGCCACGATCGGAAATGCCGTCGCAGCGCTCGGGTTGAACGAAGGGCTGTCGGACTTCGTCTGGGGGTTCGCTCCGCCCCCGCTGCCCGGGAGGCCGGGCGTGCTGGCGGATCTTCCGGCGATGACAGCCGGGTCGATAGCACTCTCGAAGGAGCTGAAGCGGCGCGGGTTCGGCTTTGTCGGGCCGACGACGGTGTACGCCTTCATGCAGTCTGCAGGCATGGTGGACGATCACCTCGAGGGCTGTTACATCGCGGCGGGCTCACCGTGACCGAGGGCTCGTCTTTTAACGGGGAGGCCATGGCTGTGCTCCATGGCGCTCCGGCGGCCGTCATCTCGGATGCGCTCGACCGTCTAGGACGACGCCACCAGGTGCTCGATCTGGCGATTCGGCCGCTGTGGCCGGAGGCCCGCCTCGCCGGTGTCGCCGTCCCTGTCGTCATCATCGCCGATACATCGGAGCCCGACCTGCCCTACGACGGTGAGCTGACCGCTCTCGACGGACTCCGGCCCGGCGACGTCCCGATGTTCGTCGTCGAGACCGGCGTCCGTTGCGCGTCGTGGGGAGAGCTGTTCTCGTGCGCTGCGATCGGCCGCGGGGCGGCCGGACTCGTGGTCGACGGGCTCGTTCGTGATGCGGCTCAGATCCAGGCGTTAGGGTTCCCGACCTTCGCCCGGGGCCTCTCACCGCTCGACACCTTCGCCCGCGCCGTCGTCACGGGCATCGACGTCGAGGCACGGGTCGGGGGGGTCGAGGTGCGTCCCGGAGACATCGTGGTTGGTGACGTTGACGGGATCGTGGTCGTCCCGCAGGAGATGGTCACCGAGGTTGCGGAAGCCGTCGTCACAAAGCACCGCCTCGAGGGCAACGCGCGCGAGGATCTCCTCGCGGGAATGAGTATCAGGGAGGTCTGGGTGAAGTACGGCGTGCTCTGAAGCCGGCGCACATTCGACACAGAGACGGCGCACTGCCGTGACAGGTTCGGCGCTACGTTGTCTTCCATGAAGACAATCACGACACCCTGGGGAAAGGCACGAGCAGTCGAGCAGGTGACCGTCGCCCAACGGGCCGGGGAGCGGCGGTTCTCGACCGTGGTGGAGCTCCTCGAGACAGAGGGCGGTGAGCGACTCGTGCGGTTTGCGTACACGACCGACGGCACGGCCCGGCGGGGGCCGGTGACGCTGCGGGCGAAGGACGTGGAGCGGATGCAGAAGCTGCTCGAGCGCACACCGGAGCTGCGGGAGGCGCTTGGACGATGAGCGACGACGGCGGAGACGAGGAGTCCGAGGTCACGATCGACGCCCGGCGCTTCGCCGGCGTGTGGGCGAACGCGGTCGAGGTCGAAGCGTGGGCCGACGAGGTGACGATGGACTTCATCAGGATGGATCCAGTCCAGTCGCGAGGGATGGTGGTCGCCCGTGGGACCTGTTCTCCGACGTTCCTGCGAACGCTCGTCGACAGGCTCGAGGGCGTCTGGCAGACTTGGGCGTGGCGATCGGCTTCGCCCGACCCGGAGGATCTCGAATGAAGCGACGCGCACGGAATCTCCTCTTCCCCAACGCCAACGGGTTTCGCATCAGTGCAACCTCGGTCGGCCACGTGCTCTCACCCGAGCATCAGAGGATCATCGACCGCGCCCGCGAGAATCTGATGCGCCAGTATCAAGGGCGGCGCAAGATCGATCCGTGACGTCAGGCGAGGACACCTGAAGCCCCTGACTCAAACCCGCGACGAAACCCCGACGCGGCGTACGACGCGGCGTACGCCTACGACGCGAGCGTCTTGTAGAAGATCGTCGTCGCGGACGGGCTCCCATCCGGAGAGAGGGCGAAGCCGGGAATCACGCCGACGAGCGTCCACCCGAGGCGCGAGTAAAGACGCTCCGCCGTGTCGTCAGCCGTGTCGAGCACGAGCAGCGTCTTGCCCGCGGCCAACGCCTCGGTCTCGGCCCGCTCCATCAGTCGCTGCGCGATGCCACGCCTGCGTCCGGAGCGGTGGACGAGAAGCTTCGTGATCTCGCCGCGATGCGGTTGGTTCGGAGGCGCAGCGAGGATCACCTGCACCGTGCCGACGAGGGAGCCGTCGAGAAATCCGACGAAAAGCAGCCGACGCCCCTGGGCTACTTCCGCCGTGAACGACGTGAAGGCATCACGCGCCTCCTCGTGGGAGAACGGTGCCATGTAGCCGACTCCACCACCTCCCGCGACAACGTCTGCGAGCACCGCGGCCAGCGCGTCGAGGTGCTGGCTGATCTCGGCCGGTTCGAGCCTCCGGATCTCGATCGTTTCCGTTCCGCAGACCCCGGAGGCGTTCAACTGCCCATTGTTACAGGACGGCCGACGGTGACAAACGTGAAGACGAGGTGCGTGCGTACGCCAGGGCTCGCGCGCGCTACTCGCACGCAGGGCGGTGAGAAACGAAGGGTGGTTCCCGGACGCGCACTCTGACACCGTCAGCCACTGCTCGGCCCTGATCCGGGCTCAGCGTGCGACGGGAATACCTGCAGCCTCGAGCAAGCCCTCGAGCACCGCGACGCCGCCGGTCGGCCCGAGCAACGAATCGACGGCGTGTTCGGGGTGTGGCATCAGGCCGAGCACGTTGCCCGCCTCGTTCGTGACGCCCGCAACCCGCTCGATCGCGCCGTTGACATCGTCCGAATAGCGGAACGCGATCTGACCGCGAGCCTCGAGAGCCGTAACAAGCTCTGCATCGCCGTACCAGTTTCCCTCACCGTGCTTGATCGGGATCACGAGCTCCTGGCCGATCTCCCACGTTCCCGCGAACGCGCTTGACGTGCTCTCGACCGTGATCGTCACGTCGGCACAGATGAACTGCTCCTGGCGGTTCTGTCGGAGGACGCCGGGTAGCAGTCCCGCCTCACAGAGGATCTGGAAGCCGTTGCAGATGCCGAGCACCGGGCCGCCCGAGGCGGCGAAGGTGCCGACCGCCTCCATCACGGGAGCGAACCGGGCGATCGCGCCGCAGCGGAGATAGTCGCCGTACGAGAACCCTCCGGGGAGCACGACAC
>JBAXFL010000060.1:0-5811 GCA_037139935.1 Thermoleophilia bacterium
CGGAGCGAGCATCGCCAACATCGGCGCTACGGCCGGGTACACGATGACGGGTAACGTGATCGCTGATCCGCAGTTTCTCGACCGGGGAGCGCGCGACTACCGCCTTGGCTCTGGCAGTTCCTGTCTCGCAGTCGTGGGCTATGACACCGCAGCGCGCATCGGCTAGCGACTGCGCACATCTGTCCTCAACTATCCTTGATCCGGGTGCCGAGATTCGGTGCCCGGATCAAAGGGTGTGAGCGAGCGTGTGTGGGGTAGCAGGTTGGATCGGCCATGTCGAGATTGGTGAGCGAACCATCGCGGCGGTCGTCGATTCACTCAAGCACCGTGGGCCGGACGGCGCTGGCTCTCGTGTATTCGACAGGGCGGGCCTGATCCATACGAGGCTCGCGATCATCGATCTCTCACCGCTCGGCGACCAGCCGATGGCGAATGAAGACGGAACGGTGTGGACGGTCTTCAACGGAGAGCTGTACAACCACCATGAACTCCGGAGAGATCTCGAGCGGCGCGGACATCGGTTCGCCGGCGCTTCGGATACCGAGGTCCTGCCGCATCTGTACGAGGAACACGGGATGGGCATGTTCGAGCGACTGCGCGGCATGTTCGCCGTCGCGATCCTCGACCTCAAGGCAGGCACCGTGGCTCTGGGGCGTGATCGTTTCGGGATCAAGCCGATGTTCTTCACGCGTGGCCCGGAGGCAGTTGCATTCGCGAGCGAGATCCGGGCTCTCCGCTGCTTCCCGAACGTCGATCTCACCCCTGACAGCCAGGCGATCAGCGACTACACCGGGCTGTACTATATTCCGGCCCCGCGCACGCTCTTCCGAGGAATCGAGTCGCTCGAGCCGGGCCATTCGGTGCTGCTTCGGCGTACGGCAACGGGAGTCGAGCGTACGCGCAGTCGATTCCATCAATTCGCGCCCGTGACGGATGCTGCAATGAACCTCCAGCAGGCGGGTGACAGAGCGGACGAGCTCGTGTACCAGGCCGTGGTGCGTCAGTTGGAGAGCGATGTTCCGCTCGGAGCGATGTTGAGTGGCGGTATCGATTCCTCTCTCGTGAGCGCAGCGGCCCAGGCCGGCCTCGACGGGAAACTGTTGAGCTACAACGTACGCCCGGCGACCGCCGATCTCGACGAGACGGTGTACGCCCGGGAGGTTGCTGCACATCTCGGCACGCATCACACAACCGTGTCAATGAGTGAGGGCGCAGCGGACTGGACAACGCTGACCGGCTTTCTTCGCGATCTCGGTCAGCCTCTTGCCGATCCTGCCTTGTTTGCGGTTGCTTCGGTCAGTCGCGCGATGCGTGAGCACGTGACCGTGGCGCTCTCGGGGGACGGCGGAGATGAACTGTTCGGAGGGTATCGGCTCTTCTGGAAGCTCGGTGCTCTCTCGCGACTCCGCACCCTTCCGTCCTCCGTTCTGGATCTGGCGGGACTCGGCTTGCGCCCCCTCGCCGCAGCCGGATTGGTCGGCTCCACCATGCCGGGACAGCTGACGTCGCTTTCCGGCCTCGACGACGTGGCGGTTGTGCGGTCGCTGTACTCCTCGATCACGGATGTGGATCATTTTTCCCTGCTCTCTGACCCGAAGGCCGTTGAACCAATCGAGCGGCTGTTCGAGAGGACATGGGATATGGACGACGCGGGCATGAGTCGGATCGACAGGCTCTCGTCCCACGCGATCGAGGCCGGCGTCCGACTCCTTCTGGGCAGCAAGTTTCTTTTCAAGTCGGACATGGGCAGCATGCGCGAGAGCCTTGAGATCAGAGTCCCGCTGCTCGACGAGGACCTCGCCGACTTCGCCCTCAGCCTGCCGCATCGGCTTCGCGTGGAGCGGCGTGCGGGGAAGCGTGTCCTTCGAGAGGTCGCCCGGCGCCACGTTCCCGAGAGCATCGCGGCCCGGCCCAAGCACGGGTTCGCGGTTCCGTTCGAGCGGTGGGTGGACGATGCATTCAGGAGCTCCGCTCGAGAGGTGCTTGTCGATACGGCGAGCCCACTCCGAGATCATCTCGTCCGTGAGGTGTACGAACCATGGGTCGTAGCCTTTTCGGAAGGGAAACAGGTGCCCGGGATAACGCAGAAAGGGCTCAGCGATCGGGTGCTGATGCTGGTTGCCCTCGAGGCATGCCTCAGTGCCTGATGTGTGCGCTCGACCCCTCGTAGCCAGGTGGGTAAGCCGAGAATGACCCTGATCACGATCATCGCACCGGTGCTCAACGAGATCGACCACGTAGAGGGTCTTATCGACGACATTGTTGCGCAGGATTTTGACGGAGATATCGAGATATTCATCGCTGACGGCGGTTCGACCGATGGATCTCGGGACCGATTGACGGCGTTGGCCTACCGGCACGGGATGAACCTCACCGTCATCGACAACCCGCGTCGTTTTGTTGCTCCGGGCCTCAACGCCTGCATTCTGATGGCCAAAGGTGACCTGATCGTGCGACTCGATTGCCATTCACGCTACCCGTCGGACTACGTCCGTCGATGCGTCGATGCGTCGGACGCTACCGGGGCATGGAACGTTGGTGGGATCTACGAACCATCTGGGCGATCATGGTTCGAGCGCGCGGTCGCCTGTGCGTTGGCCTCGCCATTTGGTGGGGTCAACTGGACGAGGCAGGGAGGATCGCGAAGAGAGGTGGATACGGTCTACCTCGGCGCATTCCGCCCGGAGGTATTCGAGAAGGCCGGGCTCTACGACGAATCACTGGTGCGCAATCAGGACGACGAGCTCAATCTCCGTATCCGTCTCGCCGGCGGGAAGATCGTGTTTGACCCGTTGATCCGATCGGTCTACACGCCGCGCGGCTCACTGCGTGCCGTGTGGAGACAGTATCGGGAGTATGGGTACTGGAAGGTCATCGTGATGCGAAAGCACAGGCGACCTGCCGGGGCTCGCTCGTTCGCTCCGGCAGTCTTTGTCCTCGTGCTTGCGTGCCTCGGAGGCCTGGCGACAGTCTCGACCACTGCGCGGAAGCTGCTGGTTGCCTGCCTCGCTGTGTACGTGTTTGGTGCCGGCTTCTTCGCGATACGCGCGACCCGGAGATCTGGCGAATCGGCGACGGTCGCTCCGTTTGTCGCCTCGGTGTTCCCGGCATTCCACGTCGGTTACGGCGTCGGGATGCTTCAGGCCGTGATCGGATTCGCCTTTCCCGCACTGACGGAGCGGGCAAAACGCGCAGAGAAGGAATCTGACTCCGATCGTTAGGTCTGCGTCGATCCCGCCAGGTGCGTGATCATCGGAAGCTAGGAGAGGCTGTCACCGGGCTCTGGCTGCCGACCCATGTTCTGTGAGAGGCCACGTACGCTGATCAATACGATCGCCAGCCAGGCGACGGTGGCGCACCAGCCGCCCACGATGTCCGAGGGGTAATGCCAGCCCGTTGAGACGAGGATCGCGCCCTGATAGAGGATGAGCGCGAAACCGAAGGCTGCCACAACAGGGCGGTACTTCGTGGGCAGCGAGACGATCAGCGCGATCGTGACAGCGAGGAGTAGCATGGCGCTTCCGCTAGGGAACGAGTACTCGCTCGAGTCCGGATTCAACGCCGGTCGAGCCACGAGCGCCTTCAACACCGGGTCGAGAGCTACCGCGCCACCAACGGCCGCCACCCAGACGATCGCGGTCTCGAAGCGTCGTTGCTGTACGAGAAGGCCGATCGCCAGTAGCGTGACCATGAGGCAGGCAAGAATCGAGCGCCAGACGAGTTTCTGTGCCAGCGGGACACGCTCGCGGAGTAGGTCGAGGACGGGATCGTCCCACGAAAACCCACCGTCGCGCTTTAGCTGAGCGACAAAGATGCCGAAGAGAACCAGGAATAGCGCTCCAGTGAATGCCACGCCCTTCAAGGAGGCCTGCGGACTCATCCAGCGAAGTGTAGATATGTCCGAGAGAGAGGCCGTGGATGGCTTGACCTCGCTCGACGACGATCTGCTGGCCACATTCGGCCCCGGCTCGACTCGCCGGGACTCTCTGTGGATGTCCTCAACTACGATATGGGATATGACGATGTACACCGAACAGCAGGTTGGCACCGGAGGCCGGGTATCACGCGGCGGCGAGAAAGCTCAGTGAGCCAACCCGAGAGCATGTCTGGCGACGGGTCGCCGTCGAGCAGGCCGGACGATCGGGGCCGGCCAGATTGGTTTGCCGCCGCGCCCGAGAGCGAGGGGCTTCCGTACTACCTCTCGGTTCTGCGATCGAAGATCTGGTTCGTCGTCATCATCGTCGTGATCTGCGTCGGCGCGGCGATTGCCACGCTGTCGCAGACGGCGAAGGTCTATCAATCGAGCGCGGATCTCCTGATCACGCCGGTACCCGGCGACAACGCCGCGCTCGTTGGACTCGGCCTACCTGGGTCATCGTCGGATCCGACGCGCGATATCCAGACGATCGCCCGCCTCATCAAGACCCAGGTTGTCGCCCGGCGGGTTATCGAGAAACGAGCACTGAACACGACACCCGGTGCACTCCTGAAAGAGATCGACGCTACGCCCGTTGCCTCGAGCGACGTCGTGTCGGTGACAGCACGGGCTGGTGATCCGCAGGCCGCGGCGGCTCTCGCAAACGCCTTTGCGACCGCAAGCGTCGAGGAGCGCACCGCTCGTCTGAACCGACAACTCGACGTCGTGATCCCTCAACTCCGCGAGCAACTGCTTGGGCTCCAACCTGCGGAGACCGACGCACGTGCAACGATCTCGCAGCGCCTCCGTGACTTTGAGGCCCTCCGCTCGAGCGGTGATCCCACGATTCGGCTTGCTGTGCCCGCAGAGCCTGTCCTGAGCGCGATCTCACCGAGACCAGCGCTGACTCTCGCAGCGGCAATCCTTGCCGGACTGCTCATCGCGATAGCAGCGATCTTCGGTTCACAGCTCATCGATCCCCGACTGCGGCAAGAGGAGCAGTTGCGCCGCTACAGAATTCCTGTGCTGGCCCGCGTCCCGGAGGAGAGGAGAGCTTCCCGCAAGGGCAAGGATGCACCACTTCTGCCGGAGGCGCTATCGGTCGCCACGCACGATGCATACGCACTGCTTGCAGCCACGTTGTCAGGAGGCGCCCAGAAGCGGTCGGTTATGGTGACCGGCCCAACCCCGGGTGACGGCAAGACGACGTCCTCCCTCAGTCTTGCGAGCGCAATCTCTGGCACCGAACGCGTGATCCTCGTGGAAGGTGACTCGCGGCGGCCGATGCTCGGTCGCGCGTTCGGGCTCGTCGGTCTTCACGGACTGTCGAGCGTGCTCGCCGGACACACGCCGTTGCGTGAGTCGCTCGTGGCAGGCGGCACGAAAGCAGCCGGCATCCAGTTTCTCTTGCAGGTCGGAACCGAGCCGCCTCTGAGTGCGGTCGCGACGGCGGCCAGGGCAAGGACGATGATCGTCGAGGCGTTCGCGCTCGTCAATTGGCTCATCATCGACGCGCCGCCCCTCGCTGCAGTCCCCGACGCCATCTCGATTGCCCAGGAAGTTGATGATGTAGTCCTCGTCGTACGTCTCGGCAACACGCGCCTGAAAGACCTCGCGCGGCTCGCAGAGCTTCTCGTGCAGCAGAACATCACGCCGTCGGGCTTTGTCATGATTGGTGGAAAGGGTACGAACCCGTACTACGCTTGACGAGAAGGCGTGCCGATCGGGGGACTTGGCCTTCGTTGCTCTGCTCCGTCGTACTTTCGCGAACCACCTTGCGGCATCCACTTGACGTCTGAAGCCGTAGATCGTCTGCCGTGCGATCGACGAAGCGGGGGTTCAGGAACACGTTCTGGAACAGGTTCAGCCCGCCCCTGTTGCGGACGACGCCGCCC
>JBAXFL010000061.1:0-5755 GCA_037139935.1 Thermoleophilia bacterium
CTCTGGGTGGGGAGCTGACGGGACCCAATCCCACTGAAAGAGCTAAAAAGCGGCGAAACGGAGCCTCCTCACCGACGGTGCGGGCATCCCGATCGGGATCTGCGCGGCCGGCGCGAACCGCAACGAATTCAAGCTGACCCGATCGACGCCCGTGCTGCCGAATCTGAGCAGCCGGCGAGGATCCACTTTGCCAGCGTGCCGATCGTCGGACTCACCCGCAAGATGTCTCTTTCGGACACGGGGTGAGCAGATCGTCGCGGAGCCGCACGATCAGCTGCAGGCGCTCCAGATCGTCGGCGTCGTAGTGGCGATGGCGGCCCTTCGGGGGCTTGGCGCCGCCCGGTGCTGCAATGCGTGGTATCCCTCGATCGAGGGACTCACGGTGAGGGCGAGGGTTAGACTACGAGCAGGGCTCGTCCCCCCGCACGATGGAACCCCGAGGGGAGGGTGAAGCCTCTCCCAACGCACACGCGGGGTCAGCTCACCGGGGAGGGCGCGACGTCACGAGCGGCCCAGGCATAGATCGTCTCCGGCGCTAGATCGGCACCGTTCGGCCAGACAATCAGTCCGAGCTCGCCGTCGAGACAGACCCTGCGGAAGTCAAGAGGTCGGCAAGCGGCTCTCAGGCCGGCTCGACCCGGCGGACGGTTCCGACTCTGTCGGTGGCGCGATCGAACGATGCGACTGCCCCCACGCCGCTCACGCGGTCGGCCACGGGTCGTCAGCGGGTTCCTCGACCAGCAGGCCAAGGATGCGCGAGAGCGACGCACGATCGACGTCAACGTGCGACCGTGCCGACGAGGACGAGGGCGGCGACGGCGAGAGCGGCTGCAAGGCGAAGACGGGTCATCGCCACTCCTACGCGAGAAGGGCGCAGGCAGATCTCAACCGCGCAGTTCCGCCTCGAACCGCTCGGCGAGCGCAGCGACGACACGGTCGCGCACGACCAGTGCGTCGTCGTCGGACAGCGTCCGGTCTGGCACCTGAAAGGACAGGTGGATCGCGACCGACTTGCGCCCCTCCCCGACCTGGTCACCGTGGTAGACGTCGAAGACGCGTGCCTCGCGCAACTCCGGAGCCCCTGTCTCGAGAATTGCGTCAACGAGAGCAGCCGCTTCGATCTCCTCCCCGACGACGACCGCGATGTCCTGGCGCAGGGGCGGGAAGGTAATCACGTCGTCGTAGAGGATCCTCTCGGGCACCGGCCCGATCAGGGTCGCGACGTCGAACTCGAAGACGCCCCACGGGCCATCGAGCAACGCCGGATGTAGCTCCCCGAGCCAGCCTGCCTCGGTTTCACCCGCCTTGCCCGGATGCAGAAACGGGCGCTGCGCGCGGCGCACCCGCAGGCCGAGGTGGAGAGCTTCGTACACGACTTCGACGGCTGCCCGTGCTGCGTCGAACCCACCCGCGACGATGCCTGCCACGCGCCAGCGTTCCTCGGGTAGCTGCTCACCTGACGGGAGATAGACGCGCGCGAACTCGAACAGCCTGATGGCGGCGTTCCCCGCATCGACGTTCTCACGCGCTGCCTCGACCAGGCCGTGGATCAGCGTCGTCCGGAGAATCGCCTGGTCTCCGCTCATCGGGTCGGAGAGGCGAATGGCAGCAGGGTCAGGGTCGTTCGCGACGAGGCTCCACGTGTAGGCCTCCGAGAAACCCGCACCCGCGAGAACATCCTCGAGTACGCGTCGCAGGCGCTGATCGCCGGTCAGGTGCCCTTCCACGAGACGACGCAGCGGCATCGTTCTCGGAACGCGCGGCAGGACGACGCGCGCGACCTCCTCGATCACGTCGATCTCGCGCGTGACGTCGCGCGCGCGCCACGTCGGCACCGTCACGTCCCAGTCCTCGCTCACCTCGAAGCCGAGTCGGTCGAGAATCGACCGCTGCTCCCCGGCAGAGACGACGAGACCGACGATACGGTCCGTACGATCGGTGCGCAGCCGGACGACCGGCCGCTCCGGGAGGCCCGAATGGACGTCGGCGCTTCCCGTCAGCTCTGCTCCCGTAAGATCAACCAGGAGCCGGCTGGCAAGGACTGCGGCGGCCTCTGCCTGGTAGGGATCAACGCCCTTCTCCCAGCGGTTCGATCCCTCGGTGCGGAGGCCGAGGCGTTCGGAGGTGCCCATGATTCCTATCGGCTCGAAGTTCGCGGCCTCGAGGAGCACCTCCGTCGTCGTGTCCGTGACCTCACTGTCCTCACCGCCCATGATCGCCGCGAGGGCGACGGCCTTGGCTCCGTCGGTGATGAGCAGATCCCGCGTGTCGAGCTTCCTCGACACGCCGTCGAGCGTGCGGATCTCCTCGCCTGCGGCGGCACGGCGCACCATGATCTGGCCACCCTCGAGCTTCGTCCGGTCGAAGACGTGCAGCGGGCTACCGTAGACGTGCATGACGTAGTTCGTGACGTCCACGGCATTCGAGATCGAACGCATCCCTGCCGCGTGCAACCGGGCCCTGAGCCACATCGGCGACGGCGCGACGGTAACGCCCCTGAACACGCGCGCGAGGTACCGGGGGCAGCCCAGCGGGTCGTCAACCGAGACATCGACCGGCTCCTCCTCGAGGGCGAGCGGGTCGTTGACGGTGATCGGCAGCAGTTCGCCGTCGAAGAGCGTTGCCACCTCGCGAGCCAGGCCGACCATCGAGAGCAGGTCTACGCGGTTCATCGTCGGTGTCAGGTCGAGCACCTGCTCGTGCACGGGCAGCACGTCCGACAGCGGCGTGCCCGGCTCGATGCCGTCGGGAAGAATCATGATTCCGGCGTGGTCGGAGCCGAGGCCGATCTCGTCCTCGGCGAGGATCATCCCGCGCGAGATCTCTCCCCTCAGTGGCCGCTCGTCGAGGGGTGCGGGGAATCCGGGCAGAAGCACGCCTGGCAGGCCGACAGCCACGGTGGCGCCCGCACCGAAGTTCCAGGCGCCGCAGACGATCTGCCGCGGCTCCCCCTCCCCCATGTCGAGCTGGCAGAGCTGGAGCTTGTCGGCGTTCGGGTGCTTCTCGGCCGACAGGACGCGTCCGACGCGCAGGAAGGAGAGGTTGTCGCCAACGTCCTCGACGCCCATCTCGATAACGCGATCGACCTCGAGTGACGAGACGGCGAGGCGGCGCGCGATCTCGTCCGCCGTCGCGTCCACACGGACGTACTCACGCAGCCAGGAGAGCGGTGCTTTCATCCTAGAACTGCCTCGAGAAGCGCAGGTCGTTGCGCCACAACTCGCGGAGGTCAGGGAACTCGTGGCGGAGCATCGCGATGCGCTCGAGCCCCCAGCCGAACGCAAATCCGCTGTAGCGCTCCGGGTCGTAGCCCACGAACTCGAAGAGCCTGGGGTCTACCATGCCGGCCCCTCCAACCTCGATCCACCCCGAGTGGCGGCAGACCGGGCACCCGTCGCCGTCGCAGACATGGCAAGAGACGTAGGCCTCGATCGATGGCTCCGTGAACGGGAAGTAATGTGTCCTGAACTCACTCCGTCGCTGCTCACCGAAGAGCTTCTTGAAGAGGAGGTCGAGTGTCCCGGTCAGGTCGGCGAGCGTTATCCCCTCGTCCACGACGAGCCCCTCGACCTGATGGAAGATCGGAGAGTGTGTCGCGTCGGGTGTGTCACGCCGGTAGGTACGGCCGAGCGAGACCATGTAGACGGGCGGCTCCTGCATCTCCATCGTGCGAATCTGCGACGGTGAGGTCTCCGTGCGGAGGACGGTCTCCTCGTCGATGAAGAGCGTTGCGAGCGGCGAGCGGGCCGGATGGCCTGCAGGAAAGTTCAGCCCGTCGAAGTTGTAGCGGGTCGTCTCGACCTCGCGGCCGTCCACGACGCGGTAGCCGAGACCGAGGAAGATGTCCTCGACCTCCCGCCGGATCTGGGTGATCAGGTGCAGGCTTCCCCGCGTCTGTCCGCCCACGGGGAGGGTCACGTCTACCCGCTCCTGCGTCAGGCGCGCGTCGAGCTCCGCACGAGCGAGCACGCTCTCGCGCGCGTCGATCGCAGCCTCGAGGCGCTCGCGTACCGCATTCAACGTCATCCCGGTCTCGCGGTCACGCACGTCGCGTAGCGCCTGCTTGATCGCGCTCTTGCGCCCCAGGAACTCGATGCGGACGGCCTCGACAGCGTCAGCCGATGCTGCGGCAGCGGCAGCGGCAAGTCCTTCTCGCTCGAGTGCTTGGGCATCCATGGAGGGCCGAGCCTACCAACGTGCTCGCCCCGGCACAGCACCCCTACACTCTCCGCGTGGCTCTCTATGACGCGATCGCGGGGATCTACGACGCGTGGAGCGTCTCGGTGGTCGAGGACATCGCGTTCTACGTCGGTGAGGCGAGGAGATGTGAGGGGCCCGTCGTCGAGCTCGCGGTCGGGTCGGGGAGGATCGCTGTTCCGATCGCGCAGGCCGGACGCAGGGTGATCGGGATCGACCTCTCCACAAGCATGCTGGCGCGTGCCCGGGCCCTTGCAGAGGAACGCGGGGTCGGCGCCCTCGTAGACCTCCGCGTCGGCGACCTGTGCGATCCTCCGGTCACCGAGCGCGTCCCCCTCGTTATCTGCCCCTTCCGGTCGTTCCTCCACCTGTCCGACGAAGCCGAGAAGCTCCGGGCACTCCAGGCCGCGCACGACCTCCTCGAGCCGGGCGGGCGTCTCGTCTTCGACGTGTTCGCACCAAGCTCCGAGGACATTGTGGAGACGGATGGCCTCTGGCTCGAACGAGCGGTAGGCATCTTCGAGCGTGCGGACTGGGACGAGAGCAGCCGCTCGCTGCGCCTGTCGGTGCGGTCGGGCGAGTCCACGACCGCGATGGATCTGCACTGGCTCTCGGCAATCGAATGGCGCCGTCTGATAGACGAGGCGGGCTTCGACGTCACCGACCTGTACGGCTGGTTCGACCGGCGTCCCTACGAGGGCCACGACGACATGATCTGGGCCTGCCATCGCCGCGACTGACGCGTCTGTGGCCCCAGCGGCCACGGCCGGCGATCCGGCTGCTATCCCTTGAACGTCTGCGTCAGCGTGCTCGTCCGGCCGTCGGGGGTCGTGGCGACGAGCGTGGCAACGTAGGCTTTCCCCCTCACGAGCGGGCGGCTGTCGATAACGGCCCTGACCGAGAACGTCCCGGCGCCAAGCAAGGAGCTCGTCGAGAAGGCACTCGAGGTGAGACTGCGGGGCCCGACCCGACTGCCCGCTCCGAGCAGGAGCGACCTCGTCCCTCCAAGCGGCTTCACCGTCAGGCGAACGCGCGCGGCACGGTTGAGGCTGGCGCCGAACGTGAGCGAGGCCTTCGCGCCCAGGCGAAGAGGGCTCACGTTGCCCACACCCTTGCGCACGAGGCGCGGCGCAGGCAGCACGGCAACGGTCGGAACCGTCCCCACCGGGGCAACAACGGTCGTCACCGACGCCGTGTTGTTGGCCGGGCTCACATCCGGCTGGCGCGCGCTGAGCGCGACCGTTGTCACGAGCGCGCCCTGCGCACCGACCCGTGCGTCGATGTGGAGGTGTGCGACGAGCGGCCCGTTCAGGAAGTCGAGTCTGCAGGTGAGCACCGTCGTCCCCGTGCACCCCTGGCCGCGGTCGAACGAGACGGCAGCGAAGGTGACGCCCGTCCCCAGCGTGATCGTGGCGACAACCCCGTCGGAGCCGCCGCTGCCGATGTCCTGCGCCGTGATCTCATACGCGATCGAGTCACCGATCCTGGCCGTGGCAGGACCGCTGATGCCGGCGACGAGGTCGCTGGTGCCGCCACCGCCACCGCCGCCACCGCCACC
>JBAXFL010000062.1:0-5518 GCA_037139935.1 Thermoleophilia bacterium
TCTTTCAGTCGGTTGCACGGGTCGCACCCGGCGTCCTTGGAGTCAGGGCCACGAGTAGGCCGCCGTCCTCGTCGTAGGCGGGGAACAGGTCAACGGTGACGGGCTTGCGGATAGCGGCGCTCGTCAAGAGCTCGAGCTCGAGCCCCAGCTGGCGCACTCCCCACTCGCGGACGACGCCGATGGGCGCCCGGTCGGAGAGCGTGAGCACCTCGGCCACATCCTGCCCCATCAGGTCGGTTTCCTGGAATCCCGTCAGCTCGAAGACGCCACGGCCCGAGGCGAGCACCCGCGCGTCGCGGTCACAGACGATGAATCCGGTCGCCGGAGCGGGGTAGTAGTCCTCGAGCAGCTGGAAGATGAACCCGAAGCCACAGCGGCGACATTGGAGGGCGTCCGAGCCGGTGAGGCCCTCGAAACCGTCGATGTCAACGGATCGGTCCTTGCAGTTCGGGCAGATGTAGACCGGCACGGGCATATCGTAGGCTCTACGGCGCACCGGATGGCGTAGCAGTGCAGACTGTTGACGTGACGGTGCCACCCATTCTCTGGAGTCCGGATGCCGGGCGCATCGAGCGTGCGACGATCACGGGGTACACGCGCTGGCTCGAGCAGACGCGCGGACTCGACCTGCCCGACTACGCAAGCCTCTGGGAATGGTCAACGACCGACCTGGAGGGATTCTGGGCCTCCATCTGGGAGCGTTTCGGTGGTATCGCCTCGTCTCCGTACGAGCGAGTCCTTGACTCGCGGTCGATGCCCGGGGCCGAGTGGTTTCCCGGTGCTCACCTGAACTATGCCGAGCACGCGCTACGGTCGACCGATCTCGAGGCGGTGGCGATCAGGCATGCCTCCGAGTTGCGACCGCTCGCTGCGATCACGCGCGGTGAGCTGTACGACGAGGTGGCACGACTCGCCGGCGGGCTGCGCTCTCTTGGAGTCGGCCCCGGCGACCGGGTTGCAGCCTATCTCCCGAACATCCCCGAGGCGGTGGCCGCGTTCCTCGCCTGCGCCTCGATCGGCGCCATCTGGTCGAGCTGCTCCCCCGACTTCGGTGCCCGCAGCGTGCTCGACCGTTTTGCACAGATCGAGCCGCGCGTCCTTCTCACGGTGGACGGCTACCGCTACGGCGGTAAAGACTTCAACCGCCTCGACGTCGTGCAGGAGCTTCTGGCGGAGCTTCCGACCGTCGAGCACACGGTTGTGCTCGGCTACCTCGACCCCGGTCAGGTGCCGGGCGGCATCCGGGGCGCTCTCTCCTGGGAGGGGCTGAAGGAGGCGGGAGCGGGAGTCCCGCTCACCTTCGAGCAGGTGCCCTTCGATCATCCACTCTGGGTGCTCTACAGCTCCGGCACAACGGGGTTGCCGAAGGCGATCGTCCACGGGCACGGCGGGGTTGTCCTCGAGTCGCTGAAGAAGATGCACCTCCACGTCGATCTGCAGGCTGACGACCGGCTCTTCTGGTTCACGACGACGGGCTGGATGATGTGGAACTTCCTCGTCAGCGGTCTCTTCACCGAAGCATCGATCGTCCTCTACGACGGCAACCCGGGCACACCCGACCTCGGAGTGCTCTGGGATCTGGCCGAGGCCGCCGGCATCACCTGTCTCGGAGTCGGAGCCGCGTATATCAGCTCCTGCCAGAAGGCAGGCCTCCGGCCGGCCGAGGGCAGGGATCTCTCGGCACTCCGCTCGGTGGGCTCGACCGGATCGCCGCTTTCTCCCGAGGGTTTTGCCTGGGTGTATGACGCGCTCGGTGCGGACATCTGGCTCTTTTCCACCTCCGGCGGCACCGACGTCGCAACCGCCTTCGTCGGCGGTGTACCGACCCTGCCCGTCTACCGGGGCGAGCTGCAGGCCCGGGCTCTCGGTGCCCGGATCGAGGCCTGGAGCCCCGAGGGCAACCCGCTCGTCGGCGAGGTGGGAGAGCTCGTAATCACCGAGCCGATGCCGTCGATGCCACTCTTTTTCTGGGGTGACGACGACGGCAGCCGATATCGGGAAAGCTACTTCGAGATGTTCCCCGGGGTCTGGCGCCACGGGGACTGGATCGAGATCACCGACCGTGGGACGGCGGTCATCTCTGGCCGCTCCGACGCCACGATCAACCGCGGTGGAATCCGGATGGGCACGAGCGAGATCTACCGGGTGGTGCTCGGTCTCGACGAGGTCGTGGATGCGCTCGTGGTCGATCTCCCGCTGCCCGGAACGGAGGGCTTCATGCCGCTCTTCGTCGTGCTCCGTGAGGGACTCGACCTCGATGCAGGCCTCGTGGAGAGGATCCGGCGGAGCATCCGTGAGGCCTGCTCTCCCCGGCACGTGCCCGATGTCGTGGAGCAGATTGCCGAGGTTCCGCGCACCCTTTCGGGGAAGGCACTCGAGCTCCCCGTCAAGCGCATCCTGCTCGGAGCCCAGGCAGCGGCTGTGGCGAGCCCCGACTCTCTCGTCAACCCGACTGCGCTCGAGCCGTTCGAGGCGATGGCGGCCCACCCGCCGTACGTCAGCCGTGTCTCGTAGGGGCGTGACCTGTCGCGCCCGCGCGTGGAACGCACCCATGATGAGAGGTCGGAGATGAGAGGTCGGCTGCGCGGAGAGGAGAACAGGAAGTGGTGGACGCTCGCCGCGGTGTCGGTTCCCCTGTTCATGATCATGCTCGACAACACGGTCGTGAACGTCGCTCTACCAACGATCCAGAAGGATTTCGGGATCGAGGTCGGGGCGCTCGAGTGGGTCGTCGCGGGCTACGCGCTCAGCTTCGCCGTGTTGATGCTGTCCGGCGGCAAGGTTGCCGACATGGTCGGCCGCCGCCGCGTCTTTGTGGCGGGGCTTGCGATCTTCACGCTCGCTTCACTGCTCTGCGGCTTCGCGGGCAACGCCGAGCTCCTGATCGCGGCGCGCGTGTTGCAGGGCGTCGGGTCGGCCTGCATGCTGCCGGCCTCGCTGTCGATCATCGTGGCCACCTTTCCGCCGCGCGAGCGCGGCACGGCTCTCGGAATCTGGGCGGGTGTCTCGGCCACGGCTCTTGCTGTTGGCCCGCTCGTCGGTGGGCTGATTACCGAGCACATTGGCTGGAACTGGATCTTCTTCATCAACGTGCCGGTCGGCATCATCGGCCTTGTTTTCGCCCGGCTCGTCATCGTCGAGTCGAAGGACACCTCGAAGGAACAGCGGCTCGACCTGCCGGGACTTCTCACGTCAGCTATAGCGCTGTTTGCCCTCGTCTACGGGCTTATCGAGGCCAACAGTCACGGGTGGACGTCGCTGTTGATTCTCTGCCTCTTTGGCCTCGCGATCGTTGCCGGAACCGCGTTCATCGTTCTCGAGTTGCGGCAGCGGCTACCCATGTTCGACATGACGCTGTTCCGCAACCCGACCTTCGCCGGCGCCAACACCGTCGCGTTGCTCGTCTCGCTCGCCATGATCGGGGTGTTCTTCTTCATCTCGCTCTTCATGCAGGACGTGCTCGGCTACAGCGCGGTGCATGCGGGCGCAGCCTTTCTGCCCATGACTCTTCTGATCATCGTTGTCGCGCCCGCAGCAGGCAAGGCATCGGATCGTCTCGGCTCACGTTGGCTGATGGTCGGGGGGATGTCCCTGCTCGCGTGCGCGTTGATCGTCTTCGCACAGCTGCAGCCCGATTCGTCCTACCTCGCCCTCTTGCCCGGCATGGTGCTCGGCGGGTTCGGCATGGCGACCACGATGACGCCGATGACCGCCGCCGCACTCGGCGCCGTCCCGGTGGACAAGGCGGGGGTCGGGTCAGGGATGCTCAACACCTTCCGGCAGCTCGGCGGCGCACTCGGCATCGCGGTGATGGGAGCGATCCTCGCAAACGGTGCGAACACGGCTCTCGCCGACGGAGCGACGGATGTCGGCGCGTTCATGAACGGCCTCCATCACGCCCTCTACGCCGCTGCTCTCATTGCATTTGTAGGTGCAGTGGTCGCGCTCGTGACGATCCGAGGCAACGCCCACTCGCGGCCTGGCCCCGAGAGCGTTCCCGCCGCAGCGGCGTGAGCGTCGCCGGGCATGCCCGGCTCCCTGCAGCAGCGTGGGAACGCGTCAGAAAGGGATGCGCAGCAGCCAGAACACAAGCATCCCGACCGCGATTGCTACCCACAGCTGCCGTGTGCGCCAGGCGGCCAGGCCTGCCACGACTGCTGCGAGAACCCGGATCTCTCCCTCACCGAGTCCTCCCTCGAGCGAGGGCGTGACGAGGGCCGCAAACACGGCAACGGGCACGAAGTGAAGAAACCTGATCCAGAAGTCCGGCAGCTCGGTACGGCGCATGAGGCCTGCGTAGCGCGAGCCGAAGGTGACAGCGACCATTCCCGCCAGGGTGAGCCAGAACGTCATGCGACCTCGCGGGTCGCAGCTTCGAAATCGATGGTCGTGTCCACGGGCGTGCGACGGGTGAGAAACGCGCCCAGAAGGCTTCCGGCAACCCCCGTGAGCAAAATGGGGAGCCCCCCGGGAAGGCTCTTCTGGAGCCCGAACGCCAGAGCGCCGGAGCCGACCGCGACCAGAACCTCGGCACGTGTGCGAACGATCGGCACGAGGAGCGCGAGGAAAGCGAGCGGGAAGATGAGGTCGATCCCGAGCCTCGTGGGGTCGGGAATCGCCGCGCCGAGCAGGAAGCCGGCAAGGGTGGCGAGGTTCCACATCATGAACAGGCTCAACTCGACGCCCAGCAGAAACAGGAACGATCGCTCTCTCGCTCTTGCAGTGACGCCAAATGCCTCGTCGGTGAGGAAGAAGGCGGCGACAGGGCGCTCGCGCCGTCGTAACCGGAGGATGCGACCGAGTGAGAGCCCGTAGAGGAGATGTCGGACGTTGAGGAGAAGCGTTGTCAGGACGATCTCGAGACCTGTGGCACCCACTGCGATCAGGCCCACGGCGCTGAACTGGGCGCTCCCGGCAAAGACGAGGGCCGACAGAGCCTGGGTCTCGAGCAGTGAGAGGCCGGCGTGTCGAGCGGTGACCGCGAATGCAAGGCCGAAGGGAATGATGCCGAGCCAGAGAGGAGCAAGCGCCCAGAAGCCGCGTCCAAAAGCGCCACCTTTAGCTGCCTCGTCCATCTCCCGATCCTAGGCCCGGATCCACCGGTGTGCGCAGGCGCCGGATCTCGTCGGGCCGGCCGGGCAACGCTCGCAGAAACAGAAACGCCCCCGGCGGCGGCTCCAGGGGGCGTTTCCGTTAGTCAACGGGGGCTCCCTTGGCCGGGTATGACAGCTGAAGCTCGTGACTCTGCGGCCCAGGCGCGAGACTTCTGCTGTCACCGTTCGGTCGGGTGTGCCCCTCGCTCCGCAACCTGGCGTCGGCAGCGGTGCGTGGTACACATAACCGTAGAGGCCGTGTCCCGAAAGGTCAAGTCGCTCGGTCGCGTGATCGACGATACCCGCCTCGTCCCAGGCATTTTCAGGGAGGCGGGATCCCCTGCTCACCCTTCGGGGGGAGGCAGCGGCGAGGTGCATCACGCTGGTGGGCTCACGTCCGGGCGCCTCCGGCGAGCGCCTCGCAA
>JBAXFL010000063.1:0-5237 GCA_037139935.1 Thermoleophilia bacterium
GCTTTCCCCGATATGCCGTCGCTGGCGGAGGTGACTAAACCGCGGCACCTACGTCGCCGAGGCACTGAGACACGGAGGCACTGAGACCTCCCCGGCCAGCTGGCCATTCCACCTCAACAACCCGAAGTGTCGAAGTGCTGTAACGAGAAGGGCACCGGTATCAATTGGGCGTACTAGAACCGATCCCTGAGACGTGGCAGAACATCGGCAGCGAACTGTTCCAGAAAGCGTCGTTGGTCGACCCCGGGGGCATGAAAAACGAGTTCGTTGAACCCGAGCTCGACGTAGGGCGCGATCTGCTCGACAACATCTTCGGGATCGTTCGACACGATAAAACGCGTATGCGCCTTGTCGGCGTTCGCATCAGCGAGCCGCTCCATCTCGATCGGGTCTTCAACCCCAACCTTTTGCTCGGACGTCAGTGCGAGTGCCGCCCACCAGCGACACGCCTCATGCGCATACTCACGGTCGCGATCGTACGAAACCTTGATCTCGATGAACTTGCGTATCTCTGACGGGTTGCGACCAGCTGCCTGCGCTCCCTCGTTCAGGGCGTCGAGCAGCGCGTCGTAGAGCTCTGGCTTCTTCCCGCTCGTCGCAATGAAGCCATCTCCGACACGCCCTGCGAGCTTCGCAGCAAGCGGCCCTGAAGCCGCGACATAGATCGGCACCGACTCTTCAGGACGATCGTACACCGTCGCGTTCTCGGTCTGATAGTAGACACCCTCGTAGGTAACCCTCTCCTCCGTCCAGAGCAGACGTATGAGTTCGATTGCCTCTGCGAGGCGCAGCCTACGCTCCTTCGCGCCTGGCCACTCGGCGCCGGTCGCGGGCGTTTCGTTCATAGCCTCACCGGTGCCTACCCCGAGGAAGAACCGGCCCGGGTTCAGCTGGGCCAGGGTTCCAAACGCCTGCGCGACGATCGCCGGCTGATAGCGCATAGTTGGCGTGAGGACGCTTGTTCCGAGGCTCGCGCGCGTCGTTCGCTCCCCGACTGCCCCAAGCCAGGGAAACACGTTCGGGCTATGGCCACCATGGTGCCGCCACGGCTGAAAATGATCGGAGACCCCGACGATTTCGAGGCCGATGCGCTCGGCCTCGACCGCGAGATCGAGCAACTCGCGGGGCCCGAACTGCTCGGCCGACGCTTTGTAGCCCCACCTCACACTCATACGCTTTCGCCTCTCAGACGCTGCAAGTCAGCCGGCGTGTCGATATCGAACGCAAGCCCTGGAAGATCCACTATAATCGAAGGCACTCCGAGCGCCGCGTGCACCGACGCGCTCTCCTGGACGCCAAACTGCGTGGTGACCAGCTTTGCGGGACGCATGGACAGAGCGTTCGTGCCACCATCGAGGGCACGAGCGATCGCAATTCCACGCGCAGGGGTTGCCTCGACGAGAGCCAGCACATCGGACGCCGTCAGAAGCGGTAGATCTGCGGAGACGATGGCCACAACATCCTCCGCAACCACAGCGTCCATAGCGGCAGCAAGCGCATCGTTCCACGGGAGCCCGTTGTCATCCCATACCGGAAGCCCGTCCAGTCGTTCCCCCGTGACGATGGTGACGCGCTGGAATCCCGCCTCGGCGATCGCCGCAAGGACATGGTCCAGCATTTCGCGCATGAACACAGAGCGGGCCTCGGTCGGCATGACGGAGGCGAGCCGGGACTTGGCGACGTCGAGCCGCTTCAGCGGGACGAGGACGTGCACATCCACTAAGGGGCTGCCTCGGATGGTCCGCTGCCGCCGAACGTCGAGGCAGCGGTCTCTACCGCGGCCTGCGCGACATACGCATTGGTCTTCGACACGAGCACATCGAGGGCGCGCACCGATGCCGCAATGTGGTCGGGAAGGGTGTCCTCCTCCTTGTTATGGGAGAGTCCGCGAAGGCTCTGGACGAACATCATCACCGTCGGAATGCCTGCACCCGCCATCTCCGCCGCGTCGTGAAGGGCGCCACTCGGCATGCGGTGCGAGCGGCCCACCGTCTCGAGAATCGCCTCGTCGCAAAAGTCGATCAGGCGAGCGTCGAACGGCCTCGCGGGAATCCGCCACTGCACACTCCAGCCCACTTCGAGCCGCTCCTCGGAGGCGATCCGCTCACTTGCCGCTCGCGCCTGCCGCAGCATCTCGTCCAGCGTCGCCTGCTCGAGATGTCGCTGGTCGAAGGTCATCCGCACCTCGGCAGGCACCGCGGTCGGGATCCCTCCCGGTGCTTCGAGAACCCCAATTGTCGTCACACCGCCATGACGCAGAGCGATCTCGCGCCCCTCGAGCGCGAACCGGGCCATACCTGCGACCGGATCGTGGCGCATTGCCATCGGTGTCGCCCCGACATGGGCACGTTGTCCGGTGAAGCTGACCACGTGCCGCTCTACGCCGAACGTCCCGAGAACGACTCCCAACGGGTGATCGATACTCTCGAGCACCGGTCCCTGCTCGATGTGGAGCTCGAGATAGGCCGCCACATCACGGAGCCGGCTCTGCGCGCCAAGCGCTCGGTCAATGTCGACGCCGTGTGCCGCGAGTGCTTCGGGCAGGGGTATCCCATCCCGATCCCGGAGAACACGAAACGCGTTGGGATCCATCGTCCCGGAGGCGCAACTCGAGCCCCAGAGGGACTTCCCGAACCGGAAGCCTTCTTCATCGGCCCAGTCGACGAGCGCCACCGTTACCGCGGGCGTCCCCTCTTCGCATAATCGTCGTAGCACCTCGAGCGCAGCGACAACGTTGAGGCATCCGTCGAGCCAACCGCCGTCCTCGACGGAATCGAAATGACCCCCGAGAAGCACGGTGCGACTCGAAGCACCGCGAAGAGTCGCCCACAGGTTGCCAGCCTCATCACGGTCGATGTCGACGGGAAGAGCTGCAAGCTTCTCGTGAAGCCACCCACGCGACTGCTCCCAGACCGGGGTCCAGCAAACACGCTGGGCCCCGTTGGGATCACCGGTCAGTCTCTCGAGGTCCTGCAACTCCTCGATGACGCGCGCAGGGTCGAGCGGCATCAGATAGCCAGCCAGCCACCGTCGACGACCAGCGTATGCCCGGTCACGAACTTTGCATCGTCAGACGCGAGGAAGCAGACCGCCCCTCGAACGTGGTCGCTCTCACCAAAGAACGGCAGCGCCGTTCGGCGCGCAAGCACCTCGGCACGGAGCTCGACCGCAGCCTCGCCGGGGCTGAACATCTCGACGGACATCTCGGTTGGGAAGAAGCCGGGCGCAATGGCATTGACCCTGATGTTGTGCTGGCCGAGATCGACTGCGAGCGCCTGGGTCAGAGATGCCACGGCGCCTTTGGACGCGTAGTACGCAGGGATCGCGAACTGCTTCACGGTGCTATACGCGAAGATCGAGCTGATGTTGATGATCGAGCCTGATCGCTTCGGAATCATCACCCTGGCCGCCTCACGGCTCGCGACGAAGAGAGATGTGACATTCAGTTCCATGATCTCGCGGAACAGTGCTGTCGAGTGCTCGAGCAGCGGCTGACCGCCTGTCGTCCCGGCGTTGTTGACGAGTATGTCGAGCGTGCCCAGCTCGCGCGTAGCCGTCGCTATGAGGGCAACAACATCTTCCTCGTCGGCCATATCCGTCCTCACGCCGATCGATCGCACCCCGTAGGTCTCCTCGAGCTCCGCGGCCAACTCGTGAAGACGCTCCTCTCTCCGCGCAGCGAGCACGACATGTGCGCCAGCTTCAGCCAGCGCGTGGGCGAACTCCACGCCAAGGCCAGCGGACGCTCCCGTCACAATGGCCACCCGATCCGTTAGGTCGTACTTGGTCGCCACCGCGGCTACCTTGCCGTGATCTCTCCGTACATGTCCGGCCGTCGATCTCGGAAGAATCCCCAACCTTCGCGCAGCTTGCGGGAACGCTCCGTGTCGACCTCGCAGTAGATGATCTCGTCTCCCTCCATGCCGGCCTGCGCCATGACCTCGCCGTCCGGCGCACTCCACAGCGACTTGCCGTAGAAACGAAGGTCGAAATGGCCGTTTGTGTCCTGTCCCACCCGATTTGCGGCACCAACCCAGCACAGATTCGCGATCGCATGGGCTCTCAGCTCGATCTCGAACATCTCCCCACCGAGAGGCGTCGCGACCGGAATGAGGATGATGTCAGCCCCGTTCAGCGCAAGGCAGCGAGGCCCCTCGGGAAAGTGTCGGTCATAGCAAATCGTCGTTCCAACCTTGATACCAAAGCTCGTATCCCAAACCGGGTAGCCGAGGTTGCCCGGTCGAAAGTAGAACTTCTCGTTGCCCTCGACGATATTTCCGTGCATGTCGTTCGTCTTGACGAGAGGAATGTGAAGCTTGCGATATTTTCCGACGATCTCGCCGCTCGGGTCAATGAAGACCGCGGAATTGTAAAGCTCTCCGTCCTTGACTCGCTCGTAGACGGGGAACAGGACGTATGCGCCGGCCTCTCGCGCCGCGGCGGCCACCCGGTCGGTCGAAGGTCCCGGAATCGTCTCGGCATACGCGAGGTACTCCTCGTGCATTCCAACGCAGAAATACTCGGTCGTGGCGAGCTCGGGGAGGCAGATGATCTTCGCCCCGTTTCTCCCAGCCTCAATGATCGCGGCACACATCTTGTCGACGTTGTCGTTGACGTCGACCGAGAAATTCGCCTGAACGATGGCGCAATTGACTTTCATAATTGTGTCCTTTCCCGCAGCCTAAGTGAAGTGTGGAAGAATGATCTCGCCGTACTGGCGGATCACGTCGGGCCCGCGCTCCATGAATGTGGCGTAGAGGTTGAACTCCGAGACGCCCAGGCTCTCGAGCTGGCGGATCTTGTCGACACACTCCTGCTCTGTCCCGATCACACAAAATCGATCCACGATCTCGTCCGTGATGTACTTCGAATGTTCAGCACCGGCGATACCATGCTGCCGATAGTCGTAGTCTTCTCGTCCCTCCACGAACTTCGACAACTCGTCGGGCATGGTATCGGATGGATGATGGCGAAGGACGTCGGCAATGTGGTTGCCGACAACGGCGGGAAACCAGCGAGACTTGTCGTACGCCTGTTCCTTGGGCTCGATGAAGCTCGCCGTGCAGCAGTGAATCGTGATCTCGCTGAAGTCGCGCCCGGCCTCCTCGGCGCCCTTACGCACCCACTGCAGTCCCCAGTCGATGAAGTACGGATCCGCGACCTGGAAGATGACGCCGTCCGCGACCCGCCCGGCCAGCGTCAACGCCTTGGGCCCGTACCCGGCTACGGAGACAGGC
>JBAXFL010000064.1:0-4958 GCA_037139935.1 Thermoleophilia bacterium
CTGCGCCAGCGTTCCCTCACCCGAGCCTGAACGGCGAGCCACCCGAGCGTACGGTGAGCGTACCGGCCTGTCTCCATAGGGTGCAGTTCACTGCAGTTTATTGCCGTGCTGGAAGCGGGTATTTGCAGGCATATTCAGCGTTTCGCAGTTCGATGCCGCTTATCCGGCTGGACTTCTAATCCGCGGGTCGGAGGTTTGAATCCTCCCTGGCGCATCAAAAATACCCTGCAAAAAGGGCATTTTATGTTGGCATTTCTGAATTGGTAGACGTACGTATGTGCGTACGCTCACTCCTTCACCTCGCAGTACCTCGCAGCCTCTTTCAGTTCGTTGCAGCCTGTTCAAGGGGATTCACCATCCCGTCGGGTGTCCGACCCTGAGTGATCCTCAAAAACCAGGCTAGACCGCGGAGCCGTCATCGAGTGAGATCTCGCACGGTCATGCGCGGGTAGAGACGCGCTCAATGATCGCCGCTAGGCGGTCTCGTACGATTGTGGCTCGGGCTGGGGCGACGGCTCCGTAGCCGGCGACGGCGCTTTGGACGACGTATTCGAAGTACGGCTCGTCGGTCAGTCCGGCGAGTTCCACGGCGACGTAGGCGCGGAGTTCGTCGCCTTGAAGGGCGAGTTCGTCGGCGAGTTCGGGGCGACCGTTGATGAGGACGATGGTGTCGTGCACGTCGAGGCTTCGGAGAATGTCGCCGCGACCCCTGCCGCGCCAGGCAGCGAGCTTGGTCGCGATCACGAGTGGTGGCGCGACGGCGCGGATGTGTACCCCCGACGCGAGTGTTCGCTCGATTGCCGTTTCGATTCCGAGCGGGTACCAGCGGTTCGAGAATCCGAGCACCTTCTCGGCCGTCGGCATGACATCGATGGCTAAGCCTGAGGGCGGGTGCCGCCAACGACAGATGACGGGCTCGCCCATTGCTTCCTCGAGGCCGCGGTCGCGCAGCCTCCCTGCGAGTGCCTGGTATTGGCTGTAGGTAGTGACGTCGCAGATGACGTCGACGTCGTCGGTTGCTCGAACGGGCGGTGCCGCCTCCTCTGTGATCCAGAGGTGCACGGTTGCGCCGCCGACGAAGACGACGTCGTCGACGATCGGGCCGAGGATCTCAGCGGCCAGCTCGAGCATCGCCTCGCTCATATCCGCGGCGTCATCCGTGAACGGGTGGCGCGCGCATCAGCTGCGCCAGCATGTTCGCGGCGACCGAGCGGACGCGAACGTCGCCGGCGCGGAGGCTGTCCACGATCGCCAGCAGTTCTCCGAGCTGCGGTGTCTCCTCGGCGGCCTTCACCGCTGCCTTGTGCAGTGGCGGCAGCGCTTGACCGCGCACACGCCCGTCTGCAGCCGGCCAGACAGGGGGTAGGTCGCCGGACTCGCGAATGACTCGCGAGACCGGGGGCGCTGCCCAGGCAGCCGGAACGCCGGGCACGACGCCTCCGAGCTTGGCGGGAGCGAGGAAACGCAAACCGTGGAGGAGGAACTCCTCCATATTCGCGCGGTGTACTTCGCGGCTTTCGCTCGAATAGAGCTCGGCCTCCTCGGCACGCTGGAGCGCCCGCTGGACGAGCGGATGCGGCAGACCGAGCTTGCGGGCGAGCTCACGATATGTCCAAGCGTCGTCTTCGGCAGCGAGTAAGCCACAGAGAACGTAGATATCCGATGGGTGCAGCATCACACAACAACTGTATCATGTATCGATACATGATACAAGGATCTTTCGGGGTTCCGCGGAGACTTCTGGTTCACGAGAGGAGCGGGGTATGGCGTAGGAGTCGCCCTTCGACCCGACCGAGTTCACTACGGCGGTCTCAGCGAGCCGCTCCGTCTACCGCATTGACAAATATTGCACGCCGCAATGCGAGACCTGACACCGCTTCCATCAACCTATCCTGCACATATCTGTCCATGTTATGTCTAGTTTGAGGTAGCATGGAGTCGTGCAGCGGTTCCCTGTCTTCCAGCTCGACGGTGCCGACGGCGAGGTCGTGACCGACCGCGACCTCCTCGGGCATCCGGCCGTCGTGTATCTCGCGCGGCACCCTGGCTGAAACGTCTGCCGCTCCTACCTTCGCCGTGTCGTGGAGGCCGTTCCCGAGATCGAGGCTGCAGGCGCCCGGCTCGTCGTCGTCACACTCCAGAGTGCCGTTCGGGCTGCGGCGTGGGTTGACGAGCTCTCCCTCGGGAACGCCCTCGTGATCGCCGATCCGGAACGGACGCTGTACGAGGCGCTCGGCGCCCGTCGGCCGAAGCCTCTCTGGGTGTTGCGCCCGCGCGTTGCAAGAGCGGGTCTGCGCGCGCTCCTCGCCGGCGAGCGCGTCGGATTGACGCGAGGCGACGACACGCTGCAGCTCGGCGCCGACGTCGTCGTCGACGAGAACGGCCAGATCGCATTCCTCCACCTCGCCACGGACGCGGCCGACCGCACTCCGCCCGGCGGCCTCGTCGCCGTCCTGCGCAGTCTTGACCGTGCCCCGGCCGCGGGCGTCATCCACGAGATCCCGGCCGTAGGCTGAACGATGCCCGAAGGACACGTCCTCCACCGGCTTGCACGGGAGCACGAGAAGTCCCTTGCCGACACGGCACTCACCGTCTCCTCGCCGCAGGGCCGAGCTCGAGCTGCGGCAGCCGACCTCGACGGGACGACACTGCTTTCGGTCGAAGCGCTCGGCAAGCATCTCTTTTATCGCTCGGCGGCTGTGACCCTTCACGTGCACCTCGGGCTCTTCGGCCGCTTTCGCAGCTACCACGCCGACGTGCCCCCGCCACGCCCGACCACCAGGCTCCGGATCCAGGGCCAGGGCACCACGATCGACCTGATCGGGCCCACCGACTGCCGGATCGTCGACCGGCAAGAGGAAGAGACAATTCGCGAACGCCTTGGTCCGGATCCGCTGCGTGAAGACGGCACGGCGGAGGAGTTCGCCCATCGCCTGTCCCGCCGGAGAATCGCGATCGGTGCGGCACTGCTCGACCAGCGTGTCATCGCCGGAGTGGGGAACATCTTTCGCGCGGAGGCGTTGTTCGTCGCCGCGATCAACCCGCTGCGGTCTGCCGCCTCGGTACCACTCGCGGAGACCACGGCGCTCTGGAAGACGATCCGAACGATGATGCGCAACGGAGTCCGGCTCGGGCGCATCGTCAGCCGCGACCCGGTGGAGCTGGGGCTGCGCTCCCGCGGCGCGATCGAGAACGCCAACGCACTCTACGTGTACAAGCTTCAGACGTGCCTCCGCTGCGGCGGAACAATCGCCTCGGCGGCCGTCGGTGGGCGCTCGCTCTACTGGTGCCCGAGTTGTCAGTCGTGAGACGCGCGGGCGGATCCGAAACCCTCGAGAAGGAGCTGGAATGAGCGTCTCTCCTGCAAAGACACGATCGCTCGACGGAGCACGCGTGCTGCTCGTGGGTGCTTCGGGCGGCATCGGCCGTCCCCTCGCGGCCGCACTCGCGGGCCGCGGCACGCACCTCGCCCTCGCCGCGCGCGACAGGAGCAGGCTCGATGACCTCGGCGTCGGCGAGCACAGCACATTCGCGTTCGACCTCGGGGACGCCGCTGCCGCGCAGCCGCTCGTCGTCGCGGCAGCCGAGGCGCTCGGCGGCCTGGACGGCGTCATCTGCTGTGCCGGCGCCGTGGCCTTCGGCCCGCTGGACGAGATTCCCTCCGACGTGCTCCACGAGATCGTCGCGGTCGACCTCGTCGGGCCGCTCATGCTCGCGCGTGCGGCGATCCCCGTCCTGCTGCGCGGCGGGTTCATCCTCAACGTCAGCGGCGTCATCGCGGAACTCCCGACGGCAGGCCTCGTCACCTATTCGGCAGCGAAGGCCGGTATTTCCGCTGGCTTCCGGGCGCTCGCGCGCGAGGTACGCCCACGCGGCGTCTCGGTGATGGACGCCAGGCCGCCGCACACCGAAACCGGGCTTGCAGGCCGCCCGCTCAGCGGAGAGCCCCCGAAGATGCGCGAGGGACTCGACCCGGCCGTGGTGGCCGAGCGACTCGTGCTCGCGATCGAGCAGGACGAGCGAGACGTGCCCGCTAGCGCCTTCACGCCGTGACCCACGACCGCCGTGACTCCTGTCGGGCGGACGGTGCTGCGCCGCTACTGGCAGAATTGGACCGACGGACGAGACCAAAGGAGACCCGATGACGACTCATGTCACACAGACGTTTTCGACCCGGATCGACATCCCGGCCGAGGCCCGCGACGCGCTCGTCGAGTTGCTGAACGCGCGGCTGGCCGATGCTTTCGATCTGTACTCCCAGCTCAAGCAGGCGCACTGGAACGTGAAGGGCAGCGACTTCATCCAGCTGCACGCGCTCTACGACGCTGTCGCGGCGGATGTCATCGAGTTCGTCGATCTGATCGCCGAGCGGGCGACGGCCCTCGGTGGGCTTGCGCTCGGTACCGCCCGGCTTGCAGCCTCAGCGTCGTCACTGGACGAGTACCCGCTCGATGCAGTCGCCGGCCGCGACACGATCGTCGTGGTCGCCGACCGCCTGGCTGCCTTCGGTGGCGCCGTCCGCGCCGGGATCGACACGGCGGCCGAGCGTGGCGACCAGGATACCGCCGACCTCTTCACAGAGGTCTCGCGCGCGATCGACAAGCACCTCTGGTTTGTCGAGGCGCACCTGCAGGGATAGCCCTCGGCATCCGCCCGAACCCGGCATCGACCGGCGTGCATCCTGGCGACCGCGCGGCTAGCCTGGGAGCGGGGGCGGATCGGTCGCGGTTACGGGTGCCACAGGCACCGTCGGCCGCCGGTTGCTGCACGCGCTCGAAGCGCGTGGGGAGCGCGTCGCGTGCCGCCACGTCCTTGAACACGACACCCCACCCGCGCCGCTTCGGGTTCTTGCACGGCTGAGCCAAACCACGTCCCGCACAGCCGCTCCGCGCCGACTAGGAGTTCGTCGCCGGTCAGCCGGCCGCGGGCTCCTGGCTCGTCGGCCCGAAAGCGGTCGC
>JBAXFL010000065.1:0-4837 GCA_037139935.1 Thermoleophilia bacterium
GTCGCGACGACACTCGTCGAGGGCAACGTCGTCTCCGACGCGACGAGCAGGTCGTCCGAGACTGCGAGGGCGGCCGCCAGTCGGTGCTGCTTGAGGTTCGGCGTCGCGCCAATCCGGTCGATGACCGCGAAGAGGCGCGGCTCGAAGAGGGGCGTTAGCACGCCGTGCCAGGTGTTGCGCAGGAGGTTGATACCCTGCCCCGGCGCTGTGCTAAAGGAACGTACCTTTTCGGGTTGTCTCTCCCTCTCCGTGGCGACGATAACCAGAAACAGGTTCGCTGGCAGAGGGATGAAAGCATGCGTCGAAGACGACGGCACGTTGGCCGGTTGCGTCTCTTGGTGTCGTGGAGCCGGTAGCTCTCGAGTTACAGGATCTGGCGACTGTAATTACCGGGACGGCGTGTTGTCGAACACAAGGGAGCGACCATTGAGAGGCTGAGTGGGCCGCGCGTTCCCGCTGTAAGCCTTAGAAAAGACCGCGAGCTGGGCGGCGCTCATCGTGATCGGCGTCATCATCACGCTCCACTTGACGCCTTCGGCGCAACGCGGAGTCGTGAGGCTCCCACCGTATCTGACGGTCTGCTGGTGGGTGGGCAGGAGCTTGTGCCAGTCGATTTTGTCGATCACGGTCTGCTCAGGGTTCGCGGTGGCCTTGCCGATGACGTCGATGAACTTCTGCCAGTCCTTGTTGGCCGGGGCGCCCAACTTCACGAACACGCTGACGACGGCGATCCGGCCGTCCGCGGTCTTGTGAACGAAGTGAACCTCGACTGGGTAGTGCTTGCCGTTGATGGTGTGTCCGCTCGGTGAATGGAAGTGGAACTGGGAGAATGTGTAGGCGACCTTGTTCAGCTTCATGGTGCTCGGCTCAGAGCCGGGTGCTGGCTCGGCCTCAACGGTGTGTCCGTTGTTGAAGACTTCCGCTTCGCCGGCTACGTAGCCGAACCGGAGATTCTGTAGCGGCTTCGGCTTGGCACGCTGGATGTTGATGGGCGACTGCGCGGTGCCGTCGGCGCACAAGGCGTATGCCGGGCTGAGCGATCCCCAGTGGGACGGGCCGGTGCCTCCCCCATAACTCCAGGGCGCATCAGCAGGTGCAGCGGCAAGAACGCCCGCCCCAAGCACCAGGGCGGTCGCTGAAACGATCGCACCCACCGTGGCCAGAGCTCTTCTAGACATGAAACTGTCCTTTTTACGACGGGAAGATGAGTTCGGTTTGCCAGGCTCGGCTACGGTCACCCGAGCGAGACAGACGAGCACTTATCTCAGTCGTCGTGAGTCTTCCCTGGGCTTGGTATGTTCGATGACTTTGTAGTGCTTCACGAAATCTGGCAGGGTGGTTATTTTCGGGTTCCTTCCTGAAGGAGCACGCTGCTATCATGCCCTTCTGGTGAAAGTATTAAAGACAAGGTCAGGCTCGTCTGTTCAGTCATCTCGGGGGAGATGAGCATCGCCGAGGCTGGTCATACGGACGCAGGTGCGCGGGGCGGCGTTCGCTGCACGCCGCGCTGGCTCATCGCCGTCCTGCCGTTGCTCTTATTGGTGGCGTTGATCTTGATGCGCAGCTATGAGGTGATGTCGAAGTCGCTGGCGCCGGGTAGCGACAGCACTTTCATCTATCAGCTGCGCTTTTTCGATGCGATCACTCTGAAGGCCCAGCCCGACGTCCAACCTTCGCTCGACGTTATCAACGCGTATGTGCTTGTTGTTGTCTCGACGCTCGCGCTTTTCTCCTCTGTCCTGCTCTACCTCAACGGTGGCGCGCGCCGGCCGCTGCGATTCTTCCTGCTCGTCGGCATCGGCACGCTTTGGTTGGCCGCGGACGAGCTCATGGGCGGGCACGAGACGATCGCGGCGAACCTCCCTTTTCTCGCCGACCTGCCGGGCATCGATCACGGCGACGATGCCATCATGGTGATCTACGCTGTCGTAGCCATCGCGATCGTCTTCTACTTTCGCGACCTGCTGCGCGAAGCCACTTATGCGCTGCGGCTGTTCGCGGCGGCAGTACTGACGACGGTCGTCGGGAGCAGCCTCGACGTGATTCGCGGGCAGTGGCTCGAGGAGCCGGTCGAGGTTATCGCATCGATGCTCGTGCTGTTTGGATTCGCCGCGCTGATGCTCCATCATCTGGTCAGAGCGGGCGTCGTCAAGCGGCCGCAGGATGCCTGAGCGCTACGACGTCGGCGGGGGAGAGCCCTGAGCGCGGGTCCTGTAGGGCGGCGTCGACGATGACGACCCTGCCCGAGCAGCTCCGCCGATCGCTGACCTGGGATCGAGGCAAAGAGCTCTCCCAACACGCAGCGTTCAAGGTCGAGACGGGCATCCCGGTCTACTTCGCCGACCCCCACAGCCCCTGGCAGCGCGGAACGAACGAGAACACCAACGGCCTGCTCCGGCAGTACTTTCCCAAAGGAACCAACCTCGCTCGCTGGAGCGCTGACGAGATCGAAGCCGTGGCAACCGCCCTCAATAGCAGACCCCGTAAGATCCTCGGCTGGAGAACACCGGCAGAAGCACTGAACGAGTGTTTACTATAAAGTCAACAAGCCAGTGTTGCGACGACGGGTTGAGTCCGGTTTGCGATCCGTTGTCTGGATGGGAAACAAGCCCGATGATGTCCTGACCTCGGCGTGCACGCAGATCGAGCGCCATCTCCAACGCGTCCAACGGGAGCTCGGTTGGCATCGAGGTGGCGCAGCGCCAGCCCACGATCCTTCGTGCGTAGACGTCGGTCACAAACGCGGTGTAGGTGGTCTGCTGCAACGTCGACACATAGGTGAAGTCGACGACCCACAACTCGTTGGGACGCGACGCCTTGAAATCGCGGTTGACCAGGTCCGGTGGCCGAACGGCCGCCGAGTCGCTGATGGTGGTGCGGCGCTTGACACCACGGATCACGCCGACGAGGCCGTCTTGGCGCATCAGCCCCGCGACCGTGCACCTGGCCACTGCGTACCCCTCGGCTTTCAGGTGCCGCCCGACCTTGCGGACGCCGTACTTGCCGCGGTCGGGCCCGAAATACACCCATCTGATCTCGGCCAGCAGCACAACGTCACGTTGGGAGCGGTCGCTTGCCGGCCTCGACTTGTAGGCGTAGTAGCTGCTCGGGGCGATCCCCTCTCCGTGCTCACAGAGCACACGGCAGATCGGCACGACCCCGAACCAGCCCTTGTGAGAGTCGATGAACTCGACTACCACGGCAGTCGCGGGTCGAGCTCCCGCGCGAAGAAACTCGAAGCCGCCAACAGGATCTCGTTCGCGCGCTTCAACTCGCGCTTCAACTCGCGCTCCTCCCGCTCCAACTCCCGCACCCGCTGCCGCTCGTCCGTCGAGCAGCCCGGCACCTCACCCGCGTCGACGCGCGCCTGATTCACCTAGCCGCGCAACGTATCCGGAACGACCCCCACTCTGGGCCCGATCCGCAGCACCGCCTGATTCAACGACAGCCCAGGCGACTCTGCCTGCGCCTCCAACACCATCCGCACCGACCGCTCCCGCAACTCCCGCGGATACCTCCTGCCCTGCGCCATCTCGCTCTCCTCTCGTAAACCCGAAGTGTCCACGAAACCCGGAGCGATTCATGTTGGAGTTCCCCCGCTTCCGTGGACAGGGTTTGGTTAGGCGGCTCGGTCTTCTTCGATGACGGGTAGGTGCATCTTCTCGTAGTCGGCGGGGGAGCGCTGTCCGAGGGTGCTGTGGCGTCGTTCGCGGTTGTAGAAGACTTCGATGTAGTCGAAGACCTCGGTGCGGAGCTCGGCCTTGGTGGGCCAGGAGCGGCGGTTGATCAGCTCCTTCTTCAGGGTCGCGAAGAAGCTCTCGGCGACGGCGTTATCGAAGCAGTCGCCTCTGCTTCCCATCGACTGCGCGATCCCGGCGGCGCGGGCCTGCTGGCCGAAGGCCAAGCTGACAAACCGACCTCCTTGATCGGAATGCCAGATCAGCCCGGGTGCGGGCCGGCGGTGAGCGAGCGCCATCTGCAATGCGTCGGTGACGAGCTCGGCCCTCAGGTGGTCGGCCATTGCCCAGCCGACGATCCGGCGGCTGTAGAGATCCTGAACGGCGACGAGGTAGAGCCAGCCCTCCCAGGTGCGGAGGTAGGTGATGTCCGCGACCCAGCAGCGGTTCGGCGCTTCGGCGGCGAAGTTGCGGTCGAGGAGATCGTCCGCAACCCGCACACCGGGCACCCGCACGGTCGTGGCCTTCCACTTCTTCGTGATCAAGCCGGACAAGCCGTCCTGACGCATCAGCCGCTCGACCCGTTTGCGGCCGATCCGTTCGCCGTCATCGACGACGAGATCGGACCAGATCCTGGGTGACCCATACACCTGACGTCGTTTCTTGTGCAGGACACGGATCCGGGCGGTCAGGCGGGCGTCCTCGACAGCGCGCGGCCCTGGCAGCCGTTGCCTCCAGGCGTGGTAGCCGGAGCGGCTGACCTCAAGGACACGACACATGATCGTGATCGAATGCGACGCCTTCTCCGCAGCGACGAACCGATAGACGCTCACCGGATCCCGCCTTCCCGGGCGAAGAAGGCCGCGGCTTTTTTTAGGATCTCCCGCTCCTCAGCAAGAACACGGTTCTCACGACGCAGCCGACGCAGCTCCTCACGCTCGGGCGAGGTCAGCCCCTCAGCCCTGCCCTCGTCGACCTCAAGTTGGACCGACCAGTTCCGCAACGACTGCGGCGACACCCCAAGCTCACGAGCGAGCTGAGGGACCGAACGATCGCTGCTCCGCAACAGCCTCACAGCCTCCAAACGGAACTCCGGTGAATACGGCGGGATCTTTGGCATAACAGACATCCTTCCCGACCGAGACGAACTCAGTCAGCAG
>JBAXFL010000066.1:0-4595 GCA_037139935.1 Thermoleophilia bacterium
ACGGAGTATAGTGTCAGAAATGACAACAGCAGCGATAGTCGCAGCACGGGTGGCGATGGCAGTGGCAGTGGCTTTGCGATCGGGGCCTGGCAGCAGACCTGGAGTACTGCGGAATATGCAGCCGCGGTGGCGCATGTGCGGAGTGCGATCGAGCGCGGCGATGTCTACCAGGTCAATCTCGTGCAACATCTCTCGGCCCCGTTTACGGGCGACCCGGTCGCGCTCGCCTCCCGCCTCTCTGCGCTGACGCCCCACAATCCAGAGCCCTACCGGGGCAACGGCTGGACGATCGTCTCCGGCTCGCCGGAGCTGTTCCTCGCGCGGCGCGGCCGCCGTGTGTGGACGTGCCCGATCAAAGGGACGCGGCCGGCGGGAGCTGCGCGCGAGTTGGCAGGCTCGGCCAAGGACGCGGCCGAGCACGTGATGATCGTCGATCTCGAGCGCAATGACCTTGCACGCGTCTGCGAGCCGGGGAGCGTGCGGTGGCCAGAGCTGATGGCGACCCGGGCACTCGCGGGTGTCGAGCACATGGTCTCGACGGTCGAGGGGACGTTGCGGCAGGACGTCGGTCTCGCGGAGCTCCTCGGGGCAACGTTCCCGGGTGGGTCGATCACGGGTGCCCCGAAGATCGCCGCCGTTGACCTGATTGCCGAGCTCGAGCCTGTCGGACGCGGAGCCTCGATGGGCGCACTCGGCCAGGTCTACGGCAACGGCGACCTCGATCTCGCGCTGACGATCAGGACGTTCGCCGTAGCGGAGGGGCGCATCCATCTCTGGGTCGGCGGCGGCATCGTCTGGGACTCCGACCCCCAGGCGGAGATCGACGAGTCATGGCTCAAGGCAGACCCGCTTCTGTCCGTGATCGGGGCACCGCGCGACTCCGGGGCGGCCGGTGTTGCCCGCCGCGCCGCGCCGCGAACGGTGGTTGGACGATGAGCCTTCCGTCCCTCCGTGCGGTGGCCGTGTCGGGTCGCGGTCTCGTCGATCCCGGTGCTCCCGTCCTCGCTGCCGACGATGAGGGATTCGCACGAGGCCGTGCCGCTTTCGAGACGATGCGGGTCTACGACGGGCGCCCGTTTCGCCTTGAACAGCACCTCTCACGGCTCGCGGTATCGGCCGAGCGGATCGGCCTCGAGGTACCCGACCGGGGCGAGGTCGCACGCCTCGCGGCGATGGCGCTCGAGCACGCAGGCCTTGCCGACGCAGTCCTTCGGTTGTACTGGACTCCCGGCTCGCCTGGAGGAGAGCATCGCGCGATCGCACTCGTCAGCACGATTCCCGACTGGATCGAGGAGGCCCGTAGCAGGGGGCAGCGGCTGGTTTCCCTTCTGCAGCAACGACGGTCTGTGCCGTGGCTCCTGCCGGCGACGAAATCGACGAGCTACGCGATGAGCATGGCAGCAGAGGCCGAGGCGAAGTCCCGAGGTGCAGACGACGCTGTCTTCGTTGACGCGGACGGGATCGTTCTCGAAGGTCCGGTATCGAACATCTGGTGGCGCGAGGGCGACCTGCTGCTGACGCCGTCTCGCGAACTCGGCATCCTCGCAGGTGAGACGAGGGCAGCATTGCTCGAGCTTGCTGCGGAGAATGGCCAGGAGGTCGAGGAGGGCATCTTCACGCTCGAGCGCCTGCTTGCTGCAGACGAGGTTTTCACGTCATCCTCGATCCGCGAGTTGATACCGATCGTGGCCGTGGACGGTCACCCGTTTGCAGCAGGCCCTGCTGTTGTGGCCCTGCAACAGTCGCTGCGCCGCGCTGCTCTGGCCTGAGAGCGTGGCACACGGTACCCTCAGGCAGATGGAGAAGCTGCGACTCGGTGGGATGGCTCTCTCGAACGGCGTCCTCGTCCACGGACCGACTTCCTGGGGCGCGGCCGTCCGGATGCGGGACGGGTCAATTCGAGCGGCCTCGGGCATCAAGCGGCAGTTCGCCCCGCATGTGACGACGCCGTTCATCAGAGGGCCGTTGCGTCTGGCCGAGGCGCTCGCCGTGCTCCCCGATGTGCGGCGGGCCCTGCCCGAAGCCCGATTTCCCTTTGAGCGGCCGCGAGTCGGCGTGACGGTACTTGTCGGGTCTGTCGCGGCCGGGGTGGCTCGACGCTCCCGGCTCAACCTCCCGACACGCGAGGCGATAGCGGCGCTTGCAACGCTTGCACCCGCCGTTCTTGCGCTCAGGGGCGGCGAGCTGGCGTCCTACCACGGTGCCGAGCACATCTCGATCGGCACCTACGAGACCGGTGAGGAGGCCACCAAGGAGCACGACCGCTGCGGCGGACATCTCGTCGGCCCGCTCTTGCTTTCGAGTGCCGTTGCAAGCACCCTCACGGCTCGCGCCCCCTCGCGGGCACGTCCGGCCGCCCGTGTGGTCGGCGCCGTCGGCGCCGTCGGTGCCGCTGTCGAGGTGTTCGCCTGGATGGGGCGGCATCCGGACCATCCGCTCGCCCGGGTGCTCGCCCGGCCAGGACACGTGCTCCAGACCCGCGTCTCGACGGCCGAGCCGTCCGCCGCTCAACTCGAGGTCGCCCAGGCAGCCCTCTCGGCCTGTCTCGACGCGGAAGCGGTCGCCACGTAGCGGAGGTGGGGCGGCGGCAACTCGACACGAAGGCGCTCGCATGCATGGCTGCCCGTGGATTCGAGACGGCGTATGAGGCCGAAGACTGCGCCCTGCTGATTCCGCTTTTGACCACGGCCCAGGTACGGGGTACTCGACACGGACGCGCGCTCGTCTTCGCCGGTTGGTAGAGGCCAGCCTCGGAGCCTTTAGCTCTACAGGCGACGTGCCGATAGACGACGTGTGGTCACCTGGCCCCACTCCGTCGACGACATCGGCGGCTTCCTCATCACGTGGTTGCCGATCATCTTCTTCGCCATCATCATCTGGCTGCTCCTGCGCACGATGTCGCTCGTGCCCAAGGTCAAGCCGGCGATGGTTGACCGGGACACGACCGATCCGGTTGGCTGGGGCGACGTCGCCGGTGCAGACGAGGCAAAGGAAGAGCTCAAAGAGGTCGTCGAGTTCCTTCGCGATCGCAAGAAGTTCGAGCGTCTCGGCGCCCGCGTTCCCAAGGGTGTGCTCCTGTACGGGCCGCCCGGAACGGGAAAGACCCTGCTCGCAAAGGCGGCAGCGAACGAGTCGGGCGCGAATTTCTACTCCTCCAGCGCCTCGGCATTTGTAGAGATGTTCGCCGGGCTCGGTGCAGCCCGGATTCGCAAACTCTTCGCTGAAGCGCGTAAGAACGCGCCCTCGATCATCTTCATCGACGAGCTCGACGCCGTGGGTAGTGCCCGTTCGGGCGGCGCCCACAATCGCGAGCACGACCAGACGCTCAACCAGCTTCTCGTCGAGATGGACGGCTTCGGCGGTGCGGACGAGGTCGTGATCATGGGCGCCTCGAACCGGCTACAGGACCTCGATCCTGCCCTTCTGCGTCCCGGCCGTTTCGATCGGCAGATCAACGTCGCGCCACCTGATCTGACGGGGCGTGAAGAGATTCTCCGTGTTCACACCCGGTCGAAGCCTCTCGGAGCCGATGTCGATATCAGCGTTCTTGCGCGTCGAACGGCAGGCCTGACCGGTGCAGACCTCGCGAATATTGCGAACGAGGCCGCGATTTTCGCAGCGCGACACAACCAGCAGCACATCCGGCAGGAGGACTTCGAGGGCGCCATGGAGCGTGTCCTCACCGGCCTCCAGAAGCGCCGTGTCGTCACCGAGAAGGAGAAGCGCATCCTCGCCTACCACGAGGGTGGGCATGCGCTCCTCGCCTATCTGATGGGCGACGTAATGCCCGTTCAGAAGGTGACGATCGTGGGCCGTGGCGATGCGCTCGGCCTGGCCTACTATCTCCCGGTCGAAGACCGGTACCTCCACACCAAGGAGGAGTTGCTCGACGTGATGAAGGTGGCGCTCGCCGGACGGGCTGCCGAGGAGATCGTCTTCGGTCGCGTCACGAACGGTGCGGCCAGTGACCTCGAGAAGGTGACCCAGATCGCGCGGGCCATGGTGTTCGAGTTCGGCATGTCCGATGTGGCCCCCTCGCGGACGATGCGCGCAGACAACTACGCACTCTCGGAGGAGACAAAGCGGATGCGCGACAGCGCGCAGGCACAACTCACAGACCACGCCTACGAGGAGGCGCTCCGCCTACTCGGTAAGCACCGTTTCTCACTCGACCGGCTCGCGGTCACGCTCCTCGAGAAGGAGACGATCGACCGGGACGAGTTCCTCGCGATGATGGGCGACCTGCCTCGCGAGTCTCGCTCGGCCGAGACGGTCGGCACCGTACGGGCGCTCGAGCAGTAGGGGAAGCTGCGATGGAAGAGCGTATCGCAGCTTTCCCTACTGCCTTGCTTTCTGCACGCTTCGCGTGATCCTGAAGGTGGGAACCTGCGGTTCCCCGGGGAACCCTCGCTCTCGAACCTCGGGTTGAGGGCGCACGCGGTGCTGCGATGGAAGAGCGTATCGCAGCTTTCCCTACTGCCTTGCTTTCTGCACGCTTCGCGTGATCCTGAAGGTGGGAACCTGCGGTTCCCCGGGGAACCCTCGCTCTCGAACCTCGGGTTGAGGGCGCACGCGGTGCTGCGGTGGCTTGCCGG
>JBAXFL010000067.1:0-4410 GCA_037139935.1 Thermoleophilia bacterium
TTATCGCAAAAGTAACTGGGGCCGGGCGGGGCTGTGCTATCGCGACCCCGAATACGTCAGGTCGCTTGCCCTGATAGGCGCGCTGCGTCGTGACGAAAACGTCGCGCTGACGGTCATAAGGAACCACCGGAGAGGTGTGCTGCGCTACGTCGAAGTCCCGCTCAAACTCGCATGGGTGCGCCTGACTCGTAGCCCCGATATCTTCTTCGTCGGATTCCGCGGCCATGAGGTGTTCTGGCTGCTGTATCCCAGCATGGCCGGCAAGAAGATCGTGTTCGATGAATTCATCAATCTCCACGACTGGCTTGTCAACGAGCATCGGAGACTTCGTGCTGACTCTCTCGTAGCTCGATTGATCGACAGGTACATGAAGTGGGTTCACTCGAGGAGCGATCTGATCCTCTCGGATACCGAGGCTCATGCCCGACTGTCGGCAAAGACATACGAGACGTGCCGAAGCAAGTTCGTGGCGGTGCCGGTAGGCACCGACGAGCGAACCTTCTACCCCAGGGAGAGAGCTCGTCGAAGTGACCGGTTCGAGGTGTTCTTCTTCGGCAACATGCTTCCACTGCATGGGATGAGCGTGATCCTGGAATCCATCGAGTCGCTCGCTGAGACGCGTCGAATACACGGTATTCACTTCAGCCTGGTCGGTGGCCGAGGCAATCCGCAGGCGATCAGGAGGATCTCAGACTTCATCGAGACGAATCGGTTGGGGTCGTCTGTCACCCACCTCGACTGGGTTCCGTACCAGGATCTGCCCGATCACATAGCGAGCGCTGATCTGTGCCTGGGAGGGCCTTTCGGCAACACGGGCCAGGCTAGGAGGGTTGTCACCGGCAAGACCTACCAGTTCCTCGCCATGGGAAAGTCCACAATCATAGGTGCCGTAGAAGACCTGACGGGCTTCGAGGACAAGCACAATTGCCTCATCGTCGAACAGGGCGCGCCCGAACTGTTGGCTGACGCGATTGAATGGGCGTTCGAGCACCGGGACAGGCTCGAAGGGATCGGGTCTCATGGGCTGGCTCTCTTCGAGTCGCACTTCTCGCAGCACGCCCAACAGCAGACACTGAGGCGCCTCGTGCTCGACCCGCTCAGCCTCTGATTGCGTTAGCGTGCGAGGCCGAGGCAGCCATGCTTTGCAGGTCGCCGCTCCCACCGTGCGAGGACGCTACGCCGCCTGGCATCACTCCGGAGGCTCCACCCTAGTGCGGCCGAAGGCAGGCCGAACGCCCTCCCAGCCGAGGATGAACACGCCGGGGAGCGCGGTTCCCAGGTACATGAGGAAGAAGAGGAACCCGGTAGCGAATGCGACGTCGGGTGACACGCCCAGCTTGGTCAGAAAGCTGACGAAGAACGCCTCGCGAATGGCGAACCCGTTGATCGTAAACGGCACGAGCATCACGAGGAAGAGCATCGGCCCAAACACGAAGTACGGTACCGGTGATAGGTCCACGCCAACCGACTTGCCGGCGAGCCAGATCGCGAGGATCTTGAAGATCTGCACGAAGGTCGTGAGCAGGAACATGCCGATGACGAGCCCAACGTGGTTCCGGTAGCCGTGAATGCCCTCGTACACTGCGCGCAGGGGCCGCTCCAGCCGCACGTACCGGAGGAACGGCACCGTCCAGGCGAGCGGCTTCCGCATCTTGCGCGAGAAGAGGACGACGCCACCGAGTACGGCCGCGATGGCGAGTGCTCCCTCGATCCAGAGGTACGCGCCAACGTCATACCGCCCGACCGCGAGCACGAACCCGACGACCGCGAGCGTTAGCGTGGCGACACCGCCGAGGACCCGCTCGAGCAGCACCGACCCCGCGACCGGGCCGCCAAAACCTGGATGACGCCGCGAGGTCTCGTAGATCCGCGTCGCGTCGCCTCCCAGAGAGGTGGGCAACACCTGGCCGGTTGAGTACGAGACGAAATACGCGCGAAGCATCCAGCGGAATCGCTCTTCGACTCCACGGACACGGAGCAGTTGCCCCCAGCGCCAGGTCATCGGCCACACGGCGGCAGTCGTGATTGCGGTGGCGAGCAGGAAGTACCCGATTTCTGCATCGCCTAGGATGTGGGCCGTCTGGCGAAGATCGACCTTCCAGAGAATGTAGGCGATACAAGCGCCCGTGAAGACGAGCGTCGCAACGTGCTTGATCAGTGTCCGGCGCTCCACGAGAGCCGAATGGTAGTCGGCTCCCCGGACCACCCCCCGCCACCGGCCAGGGCATGAGCGTGCCTGCGCAGCGGGCGACACGATCGGCGCCCCATATGCAGTCGCGCAAAGACGCCTAGAGAGCATCTTCCACGGCTGCCCGATGCTTCACCCGGAGCGACCGCACCCCCGCGCGGCCATGTCACGCTGGCCAACCTAGGCAATCGTGTCCGACCCACTGGCAACTCCGATCATGGGGGCCCGCCCGAGAACCCGTAGAGCAGGAGATTTCACGCTGCGTGAGTATTGTGAACAGATGACTCAACCCAGTACCTCGCCCCCTGGAGGTCGCACGACGGGCGTGCGGGTCGGAGCCGTCGTCGCGGTGGCGCTGGCAGCGGCATTCGTGATCTGGATCGTCGTGCAGAGCCGAGACGACACCTCCTCGACGGCAAGCCCGGTCAGCACGACCCCCTCGTCCCGGACCGGCCCGGTGGGGGTCTCCGCCGACGGACTCGCGACCCTGGCCAAGACCATCGAGGAGCCGATCTACTGGGCGGGCCTGCAGCAGACCAGCCTCTACGAGCTGACGAGACTCCCGGACGGAAAGGTGTACGTTCGCTACCTCCCGTCGGGCGTGGATGCGGGCGACAAGCGGCTGCTCCTGACGGTGGCTACGTACCCGCTCAAAGATGCATATGGAACGACGCAGAAGGCGGCTCAGCAAGCCGGCGCCACCCCCGTCAGCGCGGGCGACGGCGCGGTCGCATTTCAGGGCAAGGGCTCGTCGAGTGTCTACCTGGCATTCGCGGGCGTCGACGCGCAGATCGAGGTGTTCAGCCCGACCACCGGCGAGGCTGGTCAACTCGTCGAGTCGGGGCAGATCGTTCGTGCCGGCTAGACCGGCCGACGACGGGCGGACGGTGCGATGACTGCGCTCGTGAGCTGGGTCGTCTTCCCGCTCGTTCTCGCCGCGATCTCGCTCGGCCTGGGGCTCCTCGTCGAGGCCGTCAGCGGTGTGCGCCTCCACGGCGCGCTTCTCTTTCCCACCGGGTTCGCTGCGATGATCATCGTCGGTCAGCTCGCGACCGCGTGGTCGCCTACCGTCCCCCTGGCCACGCCCGCGGTCGTGGTACTCGCAGCGGCGGGCATGGCACTCAACCTCGAGCGTCTGCGCGGCCCCGTGGACATCGCCGCAGCAACGGCAGCGATTGCCGTCTACGCCGTGTACATGGCACCCGTCGCTCTCTCGGGCGGCACGACGTTCGCGGGCTGGATCAAGCTGGACGACGGCGCCTGGTGGCTCGCCGTGACCGACAGGATCATGACCCACGGCCGCAGCGTCGCGGGCCTGCAGCCGTCGTCATACGAGGCGACCGTGCAATACGAGCTCGCGACGAGCGGCTATCCGATCGGATCGTTCCTCCCGCTCGGGATCGGCCATGTCATCACCCGCCAGGACTCGGCCTGGCTGCTGCAGCCGTACATGGCGTTTCTGGCGGCGATGCTGGCGCTCGTCCTGTACGCGCTCGTCTCGCGCGTGATCGCATCCCGGGTACTGCGGGCCCTGGTCGCGTTCGCCGCAGCGCAGGCGGCCCTCACGTACGGGTTCGCGCTGTGGGGCGGGGTCAAGGAGGTGGCGGCAGCGCTACTCGTCGCGCTCGCGGCGGCGCTCGTGACGGTCGCCACGCAGAAGAACGCGCCGGTACGTAGCGTGATCCCACTCGCGGTCGCGACGGCTGCGCTGGCGGGCGCGCTCAGCGTGGGTGCAGCAATCTGGCTGGCGCCGATGCTGCTCGGGGGAGCCGCCCTGGCGCTGCACGCGCACGGTTGGGGGTTCATTCTGCGGCGAGCGGGCCTGCTCACGGGGGTGGTCCTCGTGCTCTCCATCCCCACGCTCGTTATCGCGAAAGCGTTCATCCGCTGGGAACGGGATCTCTCGACGCTGACGAAGAACGATCTCGTGAACCTGTTCAGGCCGCTGAAGCCGGAGCAGATCGTTGGCATCTGGCCGGCAGGCGATTTCCGCGTCGACCCCGGCCTCCGCGGCCCCGCCTATGTGCTCATCGCCGTGGCAGCAGCGGCGGCGGCGTACGGCCTCTATCGGGCGTGGCGCTCGGGAGCGCCCGAGCTTGTCCTCTACACGGGCGGAGCGCTCGTCTCGCTCGTGCTGCTGATGGTGCCGGGGTCACCCTGGATCGACGCCAAGGCGCTCGCGACGGCCTCGCCGGCGTTCCTCGTCGCCGCCGCCGTGGGCG
>JBAXFL010000068.1:0-3045 GCA_037139935.1 Thermoleophilia bacterium
GGTTGCCGACGAGGAGGATGTTCTCTCGTTGGTCGATGTACTCGCACCGTACGAGTTCTGAGAGCGGTGTCAGGTCTTGCATTCATGCACGTTTGCAGTCGGCAGTCTCGGCTTCACGTCTTGCACGAACGAATCGCAAGAAATGTTGCAATGCAAGACCTGACACCCTTTTCAGCTCCTGCAGGAGATCGAGGTGGAGATCCGCGACGTCCTCCACCCGGCCTCCATCCCTCGGTCTCGACGTGGCCGACTCAGGCGCAGAACGGGGCATCGGCGTGCCAGCGAGTGAATGCCGGAATCTCGCTGCGGCTCAGCGCATCGCGCGCCTCGTACCACATCCCCGCCCACACGGCCGGGTCGCGCAGCACGTCCTCGGGATGCGCCTGGCTTCGTGCGAGGAAGCTCGGGAAGTGGGGTCGGCCGCTTGGCTGACCGGCCGGCTGGTAGCGGAGATCCATGCTGATGCGAACCCGGTCTTCGCTCGTGTTCTCGAGCGAGCCGTGGATGAGGTTCTGGCCGAAGAAGAGCACGCTGCCCGCCCGCATCGGTAGTGCCACCGCGTCATCGAGGGTCAGGAGGTGCTCGGGAATGCCGGTCTGGGGCTCAGTCGGGCAATGGTCGTAGAGGTCGTCCCGGTGGCTTCCCGGTACGACCTGCATGCAGCCGTTCTCCTCGTCCGCGTCGGTGACCGCGACCCAGCACGAGAGGATCGTGGAGCTATCCGCCTCCGGCAGCAGTACACCGAGGTCCTGATGCAACGGCACCCTGGCGGCGAGATAGCTCCGGGCGCGCTCGGCGCTGAGCGCACTCGCGGGCGGCTTCATCCGAACGTGCTGGACGGGATTCGAGACGATCTCGGGGCCGAGAAATCCCTCGACGACATCGAGGAGCCGCTCGTGCGTGAGCAGGTCGAAGACCGCAGGGCCGACGTGGAGCGGGGTGTTGGGCGTGATGTCCTTCTGCGGCAGGCTGATATCGAAGGGCTGATGAAAGCTGCTCCCGGTCTCGCCGCACAGGGTCAGCAGCCGCTCCGCGAACGGCAACTCCGGGTGGGTCGACGCGATGACGCCGTCGGCGAGCAGCGACTCGGCGATCCCGCTCAGAATTCCGGCCCACTCGGCGTAGATCGGCTCGAAGTCGGTCTCGGCGTCGAAGACCTCAGCGAGGACGACGTAGCCGTCCTCTGCGAGTTGGGTGCTGATCTCCGAAGTCGTCAGCGTCATGGGCACCTCCTATCCTGGCATCGGTTCCAGCCAGTGTACTCGGTCGTCCTGCGCTGTCGTAGGTCGCCTGGAATCGACCCTGGAAAGGGTTCTGGAACAATGACGAGCGACGGCCGGTGACCCGATGAGCACGACGACGCTGACCATGAGCGAGGCGATCAACCAGGCCCTCCGCGAGGCGCTCGATCGCCCGGAGCCGATGATGGTCGTCGGGCAGGACATCGGCCCCTACGGCGGCGCCTTCGGTGTCACGCGCGGGCTGTCGGAGGCCTACTGAGAGCGGTGTCAGGTCTTGCATTCATGCACGTTTCCAGTCGGCAGTCTCGGTGTCACGTCTTGCACGAACGAATCACAAGAAATGTTGCAATGCAAGACCTGACACCCTTTCCACCGCGGTTGTCGCCCGGACTGCGTCCAGATCGAGATCCAGGCGGACTTCCTCGTCATAGTCCCAGATCTCGAGATGCTCGACTGCGGTCGGCTCGGCGTCGATGAATCGGAGCCAGCACTCCTCCGCTTCCGCGCGGGTCGGGAAGTGGCCAAGCTCGTTCCGGCTTAGCTGGTCGAGGATCACAAAGCGATGCGGATTCATAGCTCCTCATTGAATCACACGCTCGACGAGAACTCGGGCCGGCGCCCAGGTGGTTTATCTGAGGGCGTCGGTGGCGGCTATGCCGCGGTCACGGCGTTGATCTTCGCGGGGTCGACGTGAATGCGCTCGTCCTCGTGCCAGAGCTCAAGGCGCTCAACAGCCTCGGGGGCTGCGCGGACGTACTCCAGGTACGTCTCCTCCGCCTCCTCGTACGTGTGCCACTCACCAAGGAAGTTCTTCGACCTGCGATCAAGCAGGACGTACGCGAAGTCGTCCATCGTCTCTACGCCGCCGGGGAGGTGTGCAACGACCCCGGATCGGCAGGGATCCGGACATCCCCGTGCCAGATCTCGAGGCTCTCCGCGGCATCGGGCTCCGCGCCGACCCAGTCGAGTCGATCGGTCTGCGCGTCCTTGAGTGACTCGAACTCGCCGAGAATGTTCCGCGATGCGCGGTCGAGCAGGATGAACGGGTCGTCATTCATCAGAGATCTTCTCGCATTGAAGCACGAGTCTGAGCAGAGTGGAAGCTGGCGCCCAGGCGGTGATGTGGTCGCCGCGGGGGCTGGGTGTCCACATTACGGGTTGAATCAGCTCGAGCCCGGCGACCGCCGAGCCGATCCCAAAGCGCCGGGAGGCCGACGCCGCGCTTTCGAAGCTCGTATAGAGCGATACGCCGCTCGCCTGAAACTGCTTTCTCGGTGCGAACGATCGGCCGAGTTGTTGGTACGTGAGGAAGTCCTCCAGCCGGGGTGGGCAGCGCTCGACGATGCGGTAGGCGAGGCCATCGAGATCGTTGCCGCCGTAGACGAGAAACAGCGGTGTTGGCTGTTTTGGCATCACATAGAGTTCAGCAGTTCGCCGCTCCGAACGCAAGATGTCTCTTTCGGACAGGTGCAGTACCGGCAACCGTTCTTGCTGAACCCACCCCGTAAGAACCCGCACCTCGCCTCAGGACTTGTCCGGTATGGACGTGGCTCGCTCGGCGCACTACTGTCAGAGGACTGTGCCGTCAGCTACAAGCTCCTACGCCGACCCGCGGGCGCATGCGCTGCACATCGAGGGCCTGGCTGTAATTGTTCGACAAATATTGACCGGGCTCAACCGGTCGTCGCAACACTGGTTTATTGACTTGATCGTGAGAGCGGTGTCAGGTCTTGCATTCATGCACGTTTGCAGTCGGCAGTCTCGGTGTCACGTCTTGCACGAACGAATCGCAAGAAATGTTGCA
>JBAXFL010000069.1:0-3044 GCA_037139935.1 Thermoleophilia bacterium
TTTCCGTGAAGCCCTCTGCCGGACTCGAACCGGCGACCCCCTCCTTACCATGGAGATTCAGGGCCGATCAGGTGTAGTCCGGCGTTGCCCCATGTTGTCTAAAACAGCTTGAATTGACGGTGTGAACTGTTGACGGGACAACGCGGGACGACTCGCTTCCACGGTGGGTGTCCACATTCTGGTCAAATGCGACGAGGTTGCGACCTCATCAATGAGTTGGGAGGTAGAACAACCCAAGAAAGTCCTTTATTTCAGAGCTTTCTCCCGTAGCGGGGGCCTGAGCCGCTCATTGGCTGCAACGCTGCGGCTCGGACGGTGAGGGCGCTCAGGTGACCTGGACGGCGTCCTTGAGCGTAGCGGGGACTTTCTCGGGGAATGAGACGATGAGGTGCCGGCCGAGTGCTTCGGCGACGCGGGCGAGCGTGTCGATTCGGTTCTTCGCTCCGCCGCCTTCCTCGAGACGAGAGATCACCGACTGGGTGGTGCCCATCCGCTCGGCGAGCTCGCGCTGGCTGAGCCCGGCGCCGGAACGCAGGTCGTAGATCAGCTGGCCGAGGGCGAGGTCGTGTTCGACCTCGGCGCGCACCTCGTCACTCGATGTCCGGCGCTTGTTCTTGGTGTCGTCCCAACGGGAGTAGTTGGCCATTGCGGTCTCCTTCACGGGTTTATCCGGGCGCAGTCCTGGGCGGCTCTGCGTGCCCGGGCGATCTCGGTGCGTTCGTTGTTGCGTTGCTTGCGGAACGTGGTCAGCAGTACGATCCGGCCGTCCTTGGTGAACCGGTAGGTGATCCGGCGAGCAGTCGGGGCGAGCGCGAACCGCAGCTCGAACAGACCATCACCGAGGCTCCTCGACAACGGCATCCGCGCCGTTGACCTGAGCGCGACCAGCCGGTCGATCACCGCGACCGTCCGGTCCCAGTCGTCATCGTCGAGCGAGTCCATCCACTCGACGATCTCGTCGTGCAGCTCAACGTCCCCCAGAGAGGATAGTATCGCACTGATGCGATGATCGTGCAAGTGCGATGTTGGTTGGCGCCCACCGGCCCGCCTCAGCGACGCTCATCTCACCCGAGATGACTAAACAGACGAGCCTGAACTTGTCTTCAATAGAGAGAACAACAGGACGTGCCATCAGCGTGCTCCTTCAGATCAGGAACCCTGAAATAACCGCCCTGCCAGGTTTTCTGAAGCACTACATTCGCTACCGGGCTCGACGGTCGAACCAGCGCGCCGCTGTCGAGGCTCAGCCGGAGCCTGAATTGGGCGGCAGCGTGGGCGCTGGCCCGCGCGAGGCTGCGCCGTGTCTCGTAGACTGGGGGCTTGACCGACCTTCACTCTCGACTGGATGTCGACGCCGTGCCGTCTGGGCGTCCCAACATCCTCTTCTTCCACGTCGACAACCTCGGCATGGGGGAGCTCGGGTGCTACGGAGGCGGCATCGTGCGCGGCGCGGAGACTAGACGGACAGACGAATTCGCGCGGGAGGGCCTTCAGCTTTGGCACTACATCGCCGAGCCGCAGTGCACGCCGTCGCGCTCGGCCTTGATGACGGGACGCCACGCGATCCGATCCGGGACGCACACGGTCCCGCGCGACGGCGCCAGCCAGGGATTGGTCGCGTGGGAGCGGACGATCGCTGCGGTTCTGTCGGACGCGGGGTATGCGACCGCGTGCGTCGGGAAGTGGCATCTCGGGGCGGAAGACGGGCGGTGGCCAACCGACCACGGATTTGACGAGTGGTACGGGCCTCCGCGCTCGTACGACGAGAGCCGGTGGGACGAAAACCCCTGGTACCGCCCGGATCGCGATCAGCGCTCGTTCATGCACGAGGGCACACGAGGTGCTGGCGTCCGCCAGCTCGACGACGAGCCGCTCACGATGGACTGCCGGCGCGACATCGACGTCGAGTACAAGCGACGCGCGATCGCGTTTCTCGAGCGAAGCGTCGGCGAGGGCCGCCCGTTCTACCTCTACTTCAACCACTCGCTGCTCCACGTCCCAACGATTCCGCGCATCGAGTTCCAGGGTTCGACCGGCAACGGCGACTGGGCCGACTGCCTCGCCGAGCTGGATCACGACTTCGGTGATCTGCTGGACACGCTCGACGAGCTCGGCGTTGCCGGCGAGACGATCGTCGTGTTCGCAGGCGACAACGGCGCGGAGAACCTGTTGATCGCGCGGGGGAGCGCGGGCGTCTTCGAGGGCTCGTACTTCACGTCCTCCGAGGGCGGGCTGCGTACACCGTGTCTGATCAGATGGCCCGGCGAGATCCCCCCGGACCGAGCGTCGAACGAGATCGTCCATCAGACGGACATGTTCACGACGCTGCTCCACTGGGCCGCGTGTCCCATTCCGGACGATCGCGAGATCGACGGCGTCGACCAGCGAGCCTTTTTCGCGGGCGCTCAGGAGACCTCGAACCGCGAGGGATGCCTCGTCTGGGTAACCGACGTCCTCCACGCCGTCAAATGGCAGAACTTCAAGGTCGCATACCTGCGACACCGCTACTCGGATGAGGCGCCACAGGTCATGGCCACACCGGTGGTGATCAATCTGCTGACCGACCCGAAGGAGCGCGAAAGCTGGCCCATCATGCAGGCCTACAACTGGGTGCACGCGCATGCCGGACGTCTCCGCAGGGCATATGAGAAGAGCATCCAACGCGAGCCGCTGATCCCGGCAGGTGCGCCGATTGACTACGTGCCTGAACGTCACCCCGAGGAAGGTTGAGCACCGACACTGGGTTCGCCGGGTTGGCTCACAGCCTTCCCGCTAACGGACGTTGTGACTGCGGCGTCAGGGTGGTACGGCGCGACGATGACCATCGCAGCGCGATCTACCTTTGCCTCGACCGCAAGACGAGCGGTTCCATCAGGGCCTGTCCCGCTCAAGCAACGGCGCACACACCATTGCTGGACTGATCAGCCGCATCGTGCAACGCCTACTCGCTCCCGCAGCCAGTCTCTGGCTCAACTGGCAATCCGGCACCCGCCGGCCGCCCTTGCCGCTCACGTTGCTGCCAGCGCCTGTAGGAGCGCTCCGGC
>JBAXFL010000070.1:0-3011 GCA_037139935.1 Thermoleophilia bacterium
AGGCGAGGCCGTAGCGGACATCGTTTGCCATCGCGACCGCCTGCTCGTCGGAGGTGAACCGCTGCACCGTGACGACCGGGCCGAAGACCTCACTCTGCACGATCTCCGCGTCCTGTTGCACGTCGGCAACGACCGTCGGCCTGACGAAGTAGCCACGGTCACCGATTGACCCCCCGCCCGTCAGGACGGTGGCCTTCGCATCAACGGCGCGCTCGAGAAATCCGAGCACGCGCTCCTGCTGCTCCGCCGAGATGACGGGGCCCATGCCGATCTCGTCGTCGGTGCCGGGATCACCGACAGTCAGCGAGGCGACGGCAGCAACGGTGCGGGAGACGACCTCATCGTAGATCCGCTCGTCAACGAGAATCCGCGACGACGCGGTGCAGTCCTGTCCCGAGTTGAAGAACCCGCCGATCTTGATCGCCTCGGCCACCGTTGCGGGGTCGGCATCGTCGAGCACGATCATCGGAGCCTTGCCGCCCAGTTCGAGATGGACGTGCTTGACGGTATCGGCTGCGTTCCTCGCGATCAGCTTGCCCGTCGCCGTGTCGCCGGTCAACGAGACGAGTGCGATTGCCCGATGGCGCACGAGAGCGTCTCCGACCGGGTCACCGTCGCCCGTCACGACCTGGAGCACACCCGGAGGCAGCACCTCCTGCGCGAGTTCGACGAAGCGCAACATGGTCAGAGGCGTCTGCTCCGCGGGCTTGATGATCTGGACGTTGCCTGCGGCGAGCGCGGGGCCCATCTTCCATACCGCCATGAAAAGCGGGTAGTTCCACGGGCAGATGCCCGCAACGATCCCGAGCGGCTCGCGGCGCACCATCGACGTGTAGCCCGCGACGTACTCGGCGGCCGCTTTCCCCTCGAGGTTCCGCGCCGCGCCTGCGAAGAAGCGGAGATTGTCCGCCATGATGCCCGGCTCGTCAACGGCAACCCACCAGGGCTTTCCGACATTCAGCGACTCGAGTCGCGCAAGCTCCTCTGCATGCTCCTCGATCACGTCGGCCAGCTTGAGGAGCAACTCCATCCGATCCTTCGGCGTCTTGAAACGCCACTCGTCCCAGGCGGTCTTCGCCGCCGACACTGCGCGCTCGACATCGTCTGCCGTCCCCCGCGGCACCTCCGCAATCACCTCGCCGGTTGAGGGGTTGAGCACCTCCATCGTCTCGCCCGACGATGAGTCAACGAATGCACCGTCGATGAACATCCTGTGTCGGCTCACGGCACCATCCATATTCAACCCCTCCCTGAGGAATGTGTTCTCTATCGCCTCGGGGACACCGTGTTGCATCACGGTGTACCCGATGATCCATGCAGTCGCGCGCTACGTCTCCTCGTGCACGAGCGAGACCGCGACGTCCTGCTGCCGTACCTTTCCGCCGGCAAGGTAGCCGACCACAGCGATCAGGAAGACCACTGCCAGGGAACCGAGCGTCAGGATCTCGAACCTCGACCGGGAGACGCCCCAGGCCTCGAAGAAGCTGCCGTAGTCCTCGCCGACGAGCTTCCAGATCAAGCCCGGGATGACTGCCTCGAGCGAACCCACGACACAGAAGAACGTCGTCACCGTCGCGCAGCAGAGGAGCAGTCCGTTCCCCGACCTCCCCACACGATAGATGCGAGGCACCTCGCCCCGCTTCTTGCGGAGCGCGTAGGCCGCCGGGAAGACCCACAGGTAGCTGAGAAGCGTCGTGGAGATCGCGATCGTGAGCACAACGCCGAAGGCTGCTGCGGCCCCGGCTCCGCCCTTCGTGAAGAAGAGCGTCGCGACGACCGTGAAGATCGTTGCGGCAACGCCCGAGAGCAGATTGACGCGAACGGGCGTGCCGAAGCGGGCATCGAACTTGCCAAAGAACGGGAAGAACGAACCGTCCATCGCGCTGACTGCGAGCGTCCGGTCGGATCCGATCATCCAGACCGCACCCGACGTCGCGAGCGCGAAGATGAGTAGCAGCACGGTGGCTCCGAGCATGAAGCCGCTCGCACCACCCCACACGTCGGAGTATGCCGTGCCAGCGGCCTTGACCAGGCCGTCGAGGCCCTCCACGGCCTGCCCGGGCAACACGAACAGCACGCCGAGGACGGGCAGGAGGTATGCCAGCACCGTGAGGACGCCGGAGCGGGCGACCGAGACCGGGATGTCCTTCTGCGGATCGACCATCTCCTCCGAGGCGTTCGCCTGCAGCTCGAACCCGACGAACGCGAAGAGTGCGATGGGGACGATGCTGAGGAACCCGGCCATCGAGGGCGACAGATCGCCCCAGGCGAGGCCGTGTACACCGTGACGGATCGCGTAGATAATCGCCGTGGTGGTGAAGACGCCGACGATCAGCGCGCGTGCGACGGCGCCGGCATTGGGGATCCACTTGCCCTTCTCAAACGAGACGATCGCAACGATGATCGAGAACCAGACGAAGACGATCTTGAAGATGTAGTCGAGCGCAGAGCCGCCCGCGATCTCACCCCACTGTGCACTCGACGCAGCGACAGCCGCAAACGCGAGCGCACCACCCACCCAGAACGGGTTCGTCACCCAGTAGAGAACGGCAAAGATGCATGCCTGAAAACGACCGAACGCGAGTTTGACCCACTCGTACGGACCGCCTTGCTCCGGGAAGGACGACCCGAGCTCCGACATCAGCAGTCCGTACGGCAGGACAAAGCAGAGCGCAAGGACGATAATCCAGACGACGGCCTCGAGGCCAAGGCCGGCGAGCGTGCCAATCAGGTCGAGACCGACCGTCGCGCAGACCGTGAACAGGATCATGTCGGTGCGACGGAAGACCTTCCTCAGATTTGCCTTCTCCTGTAGCGCGAGTTGGGTCGTGTGCTCGGTCGCCGCTTCGCCGAACCGTGGAGTTTCTCGGTCGGACATCTCTTGCTCCTCTCGCGAAGGTGAGGGTGGAGGATCGAGGAAAAAACCTATGCCACACAATGCATCGCGTACTTCACATGCTTCTGGACACTATCGTTCTTGCCACGCCGGGGCAAGACCGGGCGCACCGCAC
>JBAXFL010000071.1:0-2749 GCA_037139935.1 Thermoleophilia bacterium
GGGTTTCATGCAGGCTCCAGTCCTTGGGAGGATGGAGTCATCTCAGAGACACCGAAGAGGTAGTCACCGGAGGTTCGTGAGCGGGCGGTGCGGTTGGTGGATGCGGCCACCGGATCCTGCTCGACGGCCACGAGCGCGTTCAGGCGGGAGGCGGTGCTCATTCGTCGGCCTCCACAACGGCGGCGTCGAGGTCATCGAGGATCCCTCGCGCGTAGAACGTGGCGGTGCCGGGGTCGCCACGGTCGATCGCGTCGAGCACCTCCACGATCCGCTCGCGGAGCTCGAGCTCCTGGTCGGCGGTGCGGACGGAGGCGCTCATGCCGCCGCTTGCCGATCCGCAAGGATCTCGACGCGCTCGGCGATGATGCAGCCGAGGGCGAAGCGGCGGTACTGGCCCGCTCCGCGCTAGAGATAGTTCAGGTTCTCCGCTGCCGGGATGGCTCAACACGGGTGGAAGGGAGGCACCGGTTTTCGCAAGCACCAAGGTTGTATGGGCTCGCACCGACTAGTGCCGGCCCGAGACCTTCCTCGATAAGGCGCGCGGCATGGTACGACCCTGCCTCACCGATTCCGACCGCTCCGTTGGAGGCTTCGATTTCGATGATCGTGCGCGTGAAGCCGGGAAATACGCCAGCACTCCACCTGTATGGGGCCTCCAAGGGAATATTTACAGGGGTGGCACGGACCGTTGTGATCGTCAAGTCGGAACGAGGATCGTGCGCCTGTTCGTTCATCGTTGCTCTGGTCGTCGGGCGATGGCGTCGATCTCGATGCGGAAGCCGTAAAGGCCAGCCTGGACGGTCGTTCGCGCTGGATAGGGGGCTGTGAAGTAATGCGCGTAGAGACTGTTGTAGGTCTCAAAGTCTTCGAAGCTCTTGAGGTATGTCGTGACTTTCAACACGTGCTCAAAGTTGCAGCCAGCGGCCTCGAGACACCGACGGATGTTCTCGAAGACCTGCCGGGCCTGTGGCTCGAAATCCTCTGAGACTAGGGTATTGTTCTCATCGAAGGGGATCTGCCCAGAGAGCAGAACTAGATCGTCGCTGACAATGACGGGCGAGTAGGGTGCTATCGGCCGAGACATTCCTTGCGGTTGTGGTGCTTCGAGACTCATCTCACGCTCCTTAGGGTCTTGCCAACGGGATTGACCGATCGACGGTCGCTGTGCGAGTCGAAGCGGTCCGGTGTGAACGGTGCGAGATCCACACCGCGCGATTCGCCGGCGATGAGCGCGGCAAGCGCCTCGCCTGTTACTGGTGCCAGTGTGATGCCGACCATGCCATGGCCGGTCGCGACATAGAGGTTGTCGTAGGCCGAGCATCGCCCGATCAAGGGTAGGCCGTCCGGTGCGAGCGGACGAAGCCCGCTCCACGCGCGTTGGCCCTGCTCGGCTTTCCAGCCTGGCAAGTACCGGCGAGTCGCGACTTCGAGCGACTCGATCCTACGCGGGGCAATCGACGTGTCGCGGCCAGTCAGCTCGAGCGTACCTGCGATCCGGGTTGACTCCAGAAACGGTGTGACACCGATGCGTGCCTCGCTTAGGTATAGAGCTCGCCCAACGCTTGGCGCTCCGGGGACAGTCACGCTATATCCCTTCGCGCTTTCGATCGGGATCTTGACCGCGACCCTCGCGAGCAACGGGCGTGTCCAGACGCCGCCGGCTACGATCACTGCGTCCGGGTAGAGAAGTCGTTCGCGCAAGCGAAGTCCGATTCGGCGGCCGCGTACCTCTAGCTGCTTTACTTCAACGTGTTCCAGCACGCGGACGCCCTTCTGTACGCAGGCGTCGCGAAGACCATTGGTAAGGCTGTGTGGCTCGACATGACGTTCTTGTACGGCCTGTAGCGCACCAGCTGTCGCTCCTGAGAGAGCAGGCTCAAGTGCGTGAGCCTCTGCGCTCGAGAGTGCTACTACTTCACCCGAGTAGCCGAGGGCCGTGAGGTTGTCGAAGGTCTTGCGATGTTTCGCTAACTCGCCGTCCGACAACGCGACAAATGTCAGACCGGTCTCGTGCATCTCAAACCGAACGCCGCTTTCCTGAAGGGCGCTGAAGCTTTCTGGCGAGGAGGCACCGAGCGTGAGCATGGCTCGTGCGCCTACTTCGTAGGCAGAAGCATTTGAATGACGCCAGAAGCTGACGAGCCACCAGAGAAGGGCTGGGTCAAGCCGCGGGGCGATTCTGAGCGGGCGGTCCTTCTGAAAGGCTCGGGCTACCTCGCGCCATGCGCCTGGAGCCGGCAATGGGGCTGACAAGGCCGGGGTAATCCAGCCGGCGTTCCCGAAGGAGGCGCCCTCACCGCAGCGGTTTCGCTCGAATAATGTGACGCGCGCGCCGCGAGACGCGAGGGCGTAGGCGCAGCAGAGTCCGATCGCGCCACCTCCAACAACCGCAACATCCAACTTGCTGTCTGGGTTTCGATTCATCTGTACGGTGATGAACGGCGCCGTTGTCCTCCAACAGCGCCGTCCGCCACCAGTTCTCCTGTCACTCGGGTGGGATGTGAACGATCCTCGAATCCGGCAGCGCGCGATCGTCGAAAACGACGGCACGTTGGTTGGTTGTCAGTCTGCCTGGCTTTTGTCTTCCCTGTGTAGTTTCAATTGGTGGGGCTTGTCGGCGGAGTCAGCTCGGAGTCGGGGTTCGGTCTTGGCCGGTTCGATCCGGTCTGCCGACGGCGTCGGCCACGGCCCCTTCGCCGGCCGCCCTTGCCGCTCACGTTGCTGCCAGCGCCTGTAGGAGCGCTCCGGC
>JBAXFL010000072.1:0-2575 GCA_037139935.1 Thermoleophilia bacterium
CTTGCAGGCACTTTTAAGCCCTCCTGTCGCCAGATCCGCTCTACCCGCTTGTGGTGTTGACGGCGGTTGAAAACGGCGGCGCGGGGCGGTCGAAAATGGTGGCGCTTGGTGGTGTCGATCTCCCCTGAGTCCGTGGGGGTGTCGCGGTTGGTTTAGTCCCCTTGTCAGTCCGGCCGTCGTCGTCGCCGCTTGGCGTCCTGGAGACGGTAGCTTTCGCCCTTCGTCTCAAGAATGTGGCAGCGGTGCGTGAGCCTGTCCAGCGCCGCTCCCGTGAGCCGTTCGCTGCCGAGGACCTCGGTCCAGTTCTCGAAGGGCAGATTGGTCGTCACGATAAGGCTGTTGCGTTCGTACGCCGTGGCGATGACGTCGAAGAGCAACTCTGCTCCCGCCTTGCTCGCTGGCACGTAGCCCAGTTCGTCGAGCACGAGGAGGTCGAGCTTTGCCAGTTGCTGACGCAGCCGGAGGAGATGCCGCTCCTCCTTGGCCTCGAGAAGCAGCGTGACGAGTTCCGTGACCCGGAAGAACCGGACCTTTCGCCCCTGGGAGCAGGCGGCCATGCCGAAGGCCGTGGCCAGATGCGTCTTCCCCGTGCCTGATGGGCCGACCAGAAGGATGTTCTCGCGGCGGTCGAGATACTCGCCCTTCACGAGTTCGAGCACCTGCGGCTTGTTGATGCTTGGCCGGGATGCGAAGTCGAACTCGTCGAGTATCTTGGTGGCGGGGAACCTCGCGGCCTTGAGCCTCCGCTCCGCCGCCTTCCGCTCCCGCTCGATCAGCTCCAGTTCCACGAGTTGCAGCAGGAACGAGAGATGGTCGGCGTTGTCAGCCGCGCACCTCTGGGCGATCTTCTCGGCCTCCGCCAGCATCGTGGGTAACTTCAACGCCTTGAGGTGGTGCTTGAGCAGCACGGTGCTCTTAGTCTCGGTCTTGCTCATGACGCGGCCTCCGTGAGCAATGCCTGGTAGGCCACCACCGGTGTCGTCTCCACCCTCACGCATGCCAGATGCGGCCTGCCATCGAGCGAGAAGAGCCGCACCGGGCCATCGGCCCGATGCTCGACGACCGATCGGATGCTGTCGGCATCGGAGAGGCCGATGTCGAGCGAGTATTCGACCCCCGCGGCGACCTCTTCCAGGCTGAACCGCTCCAGCAGCCGCAGCACGCGGATGAAGGATCTTGTCCCCGACTTGGGATCATCAGCCTCCATTCTCCTGCGGAGCAAGGCGAAGCACTCGGGCAGGTTCCACTGCTCCAAGGGCTTCGCATGGTCGAAGCCGCCAGGCTTGCGTTCCAGGAGCGCCAGGTAGTGAACGGGCTCGAAAAAGGTCCTCTCTCGATCCCAGCACCTAGGGTACCGAGCAAGAAGACGGTCCTCGTAGATCAAGCGAACCTCGTCAACCGTCGCGATAACGATCACCTTGCGATGGGCGTACCGGACGGGAACGGAGTAGTCGTTGGTCTCGAATCGCACCAGCGACTCCGAGCTGACCGTGCCGTCGGCCACACGTCGAGACTCGAACGGACTCGGTGGCAGCGGCAAAAACGCGGCCGAATCGTCCCGGAGCAGCTCCCGCTTCGTGCCGGATCGCCCTCTGGTTCGTTCGTCGAGATCCCGGCGGCACGCCTCGACGAGATGCCGGTTGAGCGTCTTGATCGAATCGACGTCGGGCACCGGCACGAGGAACCTCTTCCGCGCCGTTCCCAGCAGCCGCTCCACGTGGCCCTTCTCGTTGGCACGACGCACGAGGCAGAAGTGCTCCGTGAACAGGTAATGGCTCTGGAGCCGGAGGAACTCTCGGGTGAGCTTTCGTTCCCGGCCCTTGAGCACCTCGATGACGGCGATAGCCGAGTTGTCGTAGCTGATCCGCGTCGGCACGCCACCGAACTCCTCGAAGGCCCGGCGGTGACCCTCCATGAACGTCTCCGTGCACTCCTTGGGAAAGGCCTGCACGAACATCGCCCCCGAATAGGGCAGCGTCATGACGAAGAGTGCGACCTTCGTCTCCTGCCCGGCAATCCTGATCGTCGCTTCGCCGAAGTCGACCTGGGCCTCGCCCGGTGGATGGGAGAGCGGCAGGAACACCTCGCGGCGGCTGATCCGCCATTCCCGTACGGCGTCCTTCACCACCGTCTCGCCGCCGGTATAGCCGTGCTCATCGCGGAGGCGCTCGAAGATGCGGCGGGCGGTGTGCTTCTGCTTTGGTGGCGCCTTGCCGTCGTCTTCCAGCATCTGCCGGATCAACGGAAGGAATACATCGAGCTTCGGCTTGGGTCTCTGCTTCGCCCGCTGATACCCCGGCGGCTCGTCGTGCGCCAGCATCTTCTTGAGTGTGTGCCAGCCAACCTTGTACTTCGCGATCGCGGCCCGCTTGCTCAGGGCCCCGGTCAGCACCTCACGGCGTATCTCGCTCCAGATCTCCATGTCTATGTGCACTCCTGTGCCTCTCTCTGAAAGGGTGTGTGATCGGGGCTGTCGCCCCGATCGTCCCCTCACAAAGAACTGCACGGTTGTGCGCCGCCATTTTGGACCGCCGCGACACGGTCCCCGCGCCGCCGTTTTCGACCGCCGTCAACA
>JBAXFL010000073.1:0-2338 GCA_037139935.1 Thermoleophilia bacterium
CGTGTGCTTTCATCGCAGTACCTCAGCTCTAACTTCCCGTCGCAGGTGCAGACTGGAACCTGGACTGAAAGCGTGCTCTGGGTCAACGAGGCGACAGGGAAGACTGTCGCCCAGTCCGCGACCAACGGCCCGACCGACCTGGCATGGATGGTGCAGCCAGCTTACGCAGGGCGCTGGTACACGATGAGCTTGCGCGGCACGATCAACATCTACAAGCCGCAGAAGTGCTCGACCAAGGGCAGCCGGCCCGTGTCTCCCCCATCAGCCACCATGTGCTCCACGAACTATTCCACTTTGCGACAGCCGATCACCTCTCCTTCGCCTAGGCCGTAGGGCGTCGCGACGAACGCACGGTTTTCTGCGGCAGTAGATGGGGTTCCGCGCTGGAGCGCCCTGTTCGACGCGACGGTGCAACGGGCGCGGCCTACTTCGGGCTGGCGCCGCTCGATAGGGTCGAACCTCAGCCGGCGAGAGACCGAGGCACGACGAACTCCTCCAGCTGCCCGCACCCCGAACGAATCTCTTTCCATGTCCCGATTGTGAGTCGGAGTCCGGCGAGCGCCCCCGTAGGGAATGCGTCGGGGCCGGGAGGGGCGAGGATCGTCGCGAGCTCGTACAGCGTGGGGTTGTGGCCGACGATGAGGATGCGCGTCACGCTCTTGTCTACCGTGCGTAGGCGTTCGAGCAGGGCGTCGGTCGACGTGTCGTAGAGACCACTTTCGCTCCTCACCTCAAAGTCGCCGAGGCCGTGCCCGACGAGGTCGAGGGTCGCCTGCGCGCGAAGCGCGGTCGAGGCGAGGACGAGCTCGGGCCTCACCTCATGTGCATCGGCCCACCGGGCGATGCGTTTTGCCGCCTTGCGCCCGCGCGGTGCGAGTGGCCGGTCATGGTCGGCGAGGCCGGGGTAGTCCCAGCTCGATTTCGCGTGGCGGAGGAGCCAGAGTTGCTTCACCAGTTGCGCTTCCAGCCGCGCACGAGCGCGACCTGCTCGGGCGTCTCGGGGGAGGGGCGGCCACCGGCGATTCCGGCGCGCAACTCTTCAATCCGGGCGATCGGGTCGTCACGGTCGAGTCCGTGGCGCATCAGCCAGCAGCCGACCACCGTGCCCGTGCGGCCGACGCCACCCAGGCAGTGCAGGTAGGCCGTGCTACCGTCGGCCCGCGCCTCGTCCACGTCGTCGAGGATCCGCATCATGTGCCCCGCCGTGGGCGTCCCCATGTCGGGGATCGGATGCGCGACCCTGCGGGCCTCGTGCAGCCATTGCCCGTAGCCGGGAAGTGGATCCGACGGATGGGTGAGATCGACGAGCACGGTGACACCGTCATGCTCGAGCGCCGCGACAGCCTCCGGTGTCCCGGGGTAGGCCCCCGCGAGCAGGCCGTCACCGACCGCGTAGTGAGCGGGTTTCGGCATTACCGGAGAACCTACACGGCCCCCGGGGGCGGATCTTCCCTGGCCTCCTGGATCGCCTTCCACGCTGCCCGTGCAGAGAAGCCGCGGCGGGCGAGAAAGGCGCTCGCACGCCGACGGTCAGCGTCATCGACAAGCGGGCGGCGGCCGAGTGCTTCGCGGGCGAGTGCAGTCTCGTCCTGCTCTGCATACGCCTCGTCGAGAGCGTTCTCGGCATCCTCGCCCCGGAGTCCGCGGGCCCGCAGCTTCGCCTCGGCCCGGCGCCGGCCGTACCCGCGAGACTGCATTCCACGGGCAAGTTGCCCGGCGAGAGCTGCGTCGTCGAGGTAGCCATACCTGGCAACCCGTTCGATCGCCTCCCGCGCCACGTCGGCCGGGACGTCCCGTGCGGCGAGCTTCCTCTCGATCTCGGCCGCCGACTGCATCTTCACAGCGAGTGATCGGACGACGAAGAGTCGTGCGCGCACCCGCGCAAGGGCCATCTCTACAGCGGCACGCCGGGCATCGTCGATCTCGTCGCCGTTACAGACCCCGAGCTCACCGAGAGCCTCCGGCTCGACCCTGAGCCACGCCACTCCGTCGAGCCGCAGGGCGATCGACCGCCGCCGCGTCGTCGCCGTCACAGCGACGTCTGCTGCATCGTGTTCGATCGTCAGCCGTGGCATCCGTTCGAGGCTACTGTGTAGACGCATGGTGGTTCGCGTTCTCCTCCTCACGGTTGCGGCGTTGCTGCTCGGCGGTTGCGGAGGGAAGGGCAACGAGCAGCCTGCGTCGTCGGTCGCGACCGAGACGACCGGGGTCGCGACCGAAACAGCCGGGGCCGTGCTCGAAGGGGCCTCCACAGAATCGGCCGTCGGTTCGGCCAAGGTCAACGAGACGGCGTTACTCACCGGCGTTCGGGCGGCGCGACACGAGGGCTATGACCGAG
>JBAXFL010000074.1:0-2257 GCA_037139935.1 Thermoleophilia bacterium
GCCGCCACCGCCACCGCCGCCACCGCCACCCGCCGGAGCCGAGATGACAGCGGTCTTTCCAGACTCCACCGGGGCTGCCGTACCGGACGCGTTCGTCGCACCGACCTTGACCCGGAGCGTCAGGCCGAGGTCGAGCGTCCCGGCGAGATAGGCCGCGGCGGTCGCGAGGCCGATGTCCGAGCACGCCGCACCCGTCGCATCGCAGCGCTCCCACTGGAAGGTGAAAGAGGGCGTCGGAAAGCCCGTCCACGTGCCCGTCGCCGCGGTCAGCAACTGCCCCGTGGTCGCCGCTCCCGTAATCACCGGCAGCACGGAGTTGAGTGGCGCTGCTGCGATCTGCGCCGTCGCAGCCGATTCCACGGTCACCGGACCGTTGACGTTCGTGGCGATCTCCTTCACCCGAATCCGCTTGCCGGCGTCGGCCGGATTCACGAGCAAGTACGTCATGGTCGCCGACGCCGAGTCGATATCCACACAGGAGCCACCACCCGCGTCGCACCTCTCGAACTGATAGGCGAACGTCGGAGCGGGACTGCCCGACCACGTTCCCTGCGAGGCCGTGAGCACCGCACCGGTCTGCAACGTGCCGGAGAGTGTAGGCAGGGACGTGTTGAGCACGAGCGTGGGCAGCACCACGCGACCGGCGCCGTACAGGTTGTCCGTCCCGGCGACGCCCTGGTCTACGGCGAACGATGCGATCTTCGCCTGAAGCTGCGCTGGCGTGAGACCCGGGCTCTGCGCGAGCAGGAGCGCCGCCGCCCCGGCTATGCCCGGCGAGGAGGCAGAGGTTCCGCTGAAACCGCTGACACCACAGCTCCCGGACGCGCCGTAGATCGCCGAGGAAACGGCGTCGTAGCCACTCACATCGGGTTTGACCACTCCGGCGATGTTTGGCCCCCGGGAGCTATACGACTCCAGTCCGAAGCCGTTCCAACAGACCGCTGCAACGGCCAATGCGCTCGGCGACGATGCCGGCTCGAGCAGGCTGCCGGCCGCGGTCTGGAACTGGATCGGCCCCGTGCCGAGGACGAACAGGTCGAGCCGAGGGGCCGTTGCTGCAGAGAACTGCGAGATCACGGCCGAGAACGTGTCGGTCGCGCCGGTATTCGTGAAGCACAGGTCCTCGGTTGGCGACAGGGTCAATCCGGCCTGATCGTTTCTGGAAGCGGCGACCAGGCTCAGGTTGCTCGAGCGGTACAGCAACAGGTCGTAGTCGATCACCGTGGTCGGCCACGCATCCCACTTGAGCGCGAGACACGCCTGGGCTCCGGCACCGATCACCATCTGGTTGACGTTGCTCGTCCCGCTGAAGACGTTGAAGTCGAATCCGTCGTTGACGAACGTGCCGCTCCAGTGCGTTTGTGCCTCGTTTCCTGCCGAGTTGACCCAGAGGATCCCGTTGCTGCGCGCGTCTGCGACGATCGCATCCGGCGTGCCGGCGGCACCACTCCCGTCGCCTCTCGAGGTGTTGAACCAGCCGACGGAGTGATTGATGATCCTGATTCCCTGCGCCTTTGCGTAGGCCTCTGCCGCGGCTAGGCTCACCTCCGTGTCGATGCAGATCAGGTACAGCTGCGCGTCCGGAGCGACCTCGTGGACGATCTCGGCGACCGCCGTCCCGTGCTGATCCGCCGTCGCCAGGTTGCCACCACAGAAATCGCTCGTCGTGACCGAGGCGGGAAGCTCGGTGCCGAGCAACGCCGCGTATCCCTGAAAGCCGAGGTCGATGATGCCGACCTTGACTCCGGCCCCGCGGAGGCCCGATGCCGTAAAGCCGGCGGCGTTGAGAGTGGCGACCTCTTCGCCGGTGACGAGCACCTGCGGTACCGGCCGAGCAGGCTGCCGCACGAGTTCGACGGCGGCGTCACGCGCGAGGGCAGACAGGCTCGCAGCCGGCACGAGCGCCTGCACGAGATCACCGACAGACCGCTCGAGGGTTCCCCCGTGCGCCGTTACTGCGGCTCGCGCTGCAGCGACTCCTCCGGGGTGCGCGACCACGACGACCCTGACCCCGTCGGCCGTGACGGCAAGCCCCGCCGCGCGTGCGGCGCCGACCGCGGCGACAACGCCCCTTGCCCGCTCGACCGAAACAACGGCCTGGATGACCGCGGAGCCAAACCCCCCGACCGACGATAGGCGGGTCTGCCGCGGTAGCGGCGCTCTGGCCGGGGAGGGGGAGAAAGCAGGTGACCGGACGCGTTCTCCACCCCGTGCCGTGACCGTTCGATCCGCACCCCCGGCTGCCGCCTGCCGCGCG
>JBAXFL010000075.1:0-2181 GCA_037139935.1 Thermoleophilia bacterium
TGAAGGGCCCCAATACAGGCCCATCAACAGGCCCCATATCAGCCCACCAGTAGCCGTCCCTATCTAAAGGATAGGTCGTCCAATGGCACTTTGGCAAGCGTCGGCCGAGCGGGACGGATCACGAGGAGCAACAGCCGGAACCGGTCGGGCTGGATGCGGACCGATTGTGGAGGTTCCGAGGAGCGTCCTATCCATGCTCAAGGCCAGATTTGTCTCGTCAGCGCAGACCGGTCTTGAAACCGCCCTTCTCACGGGCCGTCCGCACCGTGACATGGGATCCCGTCAGAGGCTGCGAATGTCGATCACGGGCAGTTCGTCGGGCGACGTCTGAGTCACGTCGCATTCGTCGTGGACCTGCACGAGCTCTCCCCAGTCGGTCGGTGGGCCACGGGCGGGAGAGACGGGCGGAGGCTCGAGCGGTTCGCCCAGATGCGTGAGGACCTTCCGGATCGGCCCCGGATCGGTAATGAACGCGATGAGTCGGATGTCGCCACCACACCCCGGGCACTCCAGCGGAAACTCCTCCCCCACCCGCGCCATGAGTTTCGCCCACGCAATCCGGGAGGTGTCGTGGGAGGGCGGTTTGTCGCATGAGTCGCAGCAGTCGGCGGTGGCATCTCCGCACGCCGCATGTCCGCCGACCGCATGCCCATCAGTCGCGGCATCGCACCGCTTGCCGACATTCCCGATCGCGAGGGCGGTGACGGCGGACCTGAGCTTGTGATTCGGGGCGAACACCCCGTGATAGCGATGCCGGTGCTTCCGCGGCGGCGGCACGAGATCGGCCAGCCGATCCAAGAAGTCAAACGGCGAGAGTTCGACGACGCCGTTAGCACCCGGCCGTGTGGACTTCCGCCCGCGTCCCGGGCCGACCCAGTTGGCCGCCTTGTGTCGGGGGAGCACGTAGCGGACGCAGGCGATGCGGCCGTCTTCGCCGCGCATCACGGAGAGCCGCTCCAGCGCGAAGGGCGGCCGGGCACAGTATCGCAGCAGGTGCTCGAGGCTCTGAAAATAGCTCGGCACGTCGCGGTCGATGAGTGTGATCCGCACGAAAAGCGTCGATGGAAAATCCGCTGTTCTCCCAGGCGAGCATGTCGGTGGTGGCCGCGGCGTCGAGCAGGCCCGCAAGCCTGAACCACCGGATCACGCGGCGGCGCACCCGCTCGGTGAGCGCGGAGCCGACGGGTAGATGAGAAACCGCCCGCAGAGACGATCTGGGGTGGTGGTAATGTTCAGCCGAAAGTCAGCGTGAGCCGCTGTGGCTGGTACGGTAAGATCAGTTCATCACCGCTCTCACACGCGGGCACTCCACCATCGCGACCCGACAGCCATGCGATCTCGAATTTATGTCGATACGTCAGTATTTGGTGGCTGCGAGGATGTGGAGTTCTTCGACCACTCCCGAAGTCTCGTGAGCGCCATGGCCAAGGGTGAATACGCGATGGTGATCTCGGAGGTGACGCTGGTTGAGTTGGAAAAAGCGCCGGTGACGGTTCGTGCGCACTTGGAGCGGATCCCGGAGTCGCTTATCGAGGTGTTGTCGCTCGATGCCGAAGCCGAGGCGCTTGCAGCCGAATACATCCGCGACGGCGCTGTGGGGAAGAACCAACGGGCCGATGCCCTCCATATAGCCATTGCGACGGTGGCTCGGGTTGACGTGCTCGTGAGCTGGAACTTCAAGCACATCGTCAACCTGCGGCGCATTCACGCCTTCAACGCGGTAAACTTGAAGCAAGGGTATCCGGTCCTCGAAATTCGAAATCCTCGGGAGGTGATCGGTGATGAGTGAAATAAAGAAGCAGCAGGAGACGGCGGTCGAACAGATGCGCCGGGTTCGCGACCAGCTCAACCGCGAGATGGAGGCAGCGAGCGGAGCAGACTTGCTTCATCAAGTTCACGGTCATCGGTACGCCAGCCCGCTCCTGCAGCGATTGGCTTCGAAGGCCGCGAGCAAGACCGAGGCGTCTGGAGCTGTGCCCGGTAGTCGCTGATTGCTGGCGGTCTCCACGATCTGACCAACCAGCCACCCCCTCTCCGCCCCCAACGCCTCCGTCCTGCTTCTGAAGGGCCCCAATACAGGCCCATCAACAGGCCCCATATCAGCCCACCAGTAGCCGTCCCTATCTAAAGGATAGGTCGTCCAATGGCACTTTGGCAAGCGTCGGCCGAGCGGGACGGATC
>JBAXFL010000076.1:0-2162 GCA_037139935.1 Thermoleophilia bacterium
CAATGGCCGGTTTTGAAGTGTCGATCAATGGCCGGATTTGAGCTGTCCACCGAGGTCTCGGCCCGCGACCACTTCGCGAGGACGGAGAAGAACCCGATGGCGTTCTCCGCGATCTGTCGGGCGTCCTCGCGGCTCAGTTCACGGCCGACGCGCGGTTGCCAGACGTGGAGTGTCCGCTCGATCAGGCTGTCGTTGGATAGGTGCGCGTGTGTCACCGAAGACCTCACGGTCGGCATTGCGCCGTGCCGTGCCTCTGGTCTCCGGCCTCGGAATCCCACCGATGACGCTGGACCTTACTTGATGTGCATCTTCGGCGTCCCCGTCTCAGGGATCACCGGTAACCGAGCGTCGTCAGCGCGGCAGTTCGTCCTCGGGAATAATGAACTTCTCGGACTTACCTGCCCGAATCACCAACTCACGCTTCTTGCCATTCCCGATCTCGCAAGCAATGGAACAGTCGAAGAATCCATGCCGCAACCCATCGACCACGATCTGTTCGAGGTGCGCGAGCGCAGCAGCAGTCTGGCCTTGATGAGCATGAAGCGATTCGGGGGAACGCGGAAGGTCATGCATTGTGCAACAGCGCTTTCAGGTCCTTGATGGTTGAGGAGAACGCCAGCGGCGGCACGGACACGTCGTCTCCGTAGAACGCGAGCACGTCGTCGCGCCGCGTCAGGCGGTCGAGGAACACGAACACCTTGCGTGGTCCGTCGGCGCGCAGGTCGAGAAGGTGGTAGCCCACGCACCGCAGGAAGCAAGCAAGATAGAAATCGCGTGTCTCGAACACGATCTCGCCCGCTCTGCCTGTTGTATTTGCCTGTCTAGTTGACACTTGACAATCTCCTCAAAAAAGGGGCTATTCGCCGCCTGCGAAAACTTGCTGCTTTGGAGCTTCGCGGAGCAGGAGGTTGAGCGTCTCCAAGCGGATGCGCATGGCATGAGGCGATACCAGAAACATCTCCGCAAACGGACGCGCGATCGCTTCCATCGCCAGGCCGGTCTCCCATTCTTCGACATTCAGTTGATCATGTCGTTCTTCAGCATCCGCAATCAGGCCGATCGCGTCGCGCCGGCTTCGACCCATGACGTGGCGCCGGCAATCAGGAAACCTCTCGTCCCAGGCGGCGAATACCAGCCCGCGCGGCATCAGAAGACAGGAAGCGTAGAAATCCGCCTGCCACTCGACCCGTTCTTTCGAATGACTGGAGCGGCAGATGAACGATGGCAGTGGAGCCGCACCCGCGAACAAGGACGTTTGTGCGGGGTTTCCGGCGAAGAGATGGCGATGTAGTCGCCAATGGCCACCGCCTTCGTGCGCCAGCGTGAAGCGATAACGACCTTCCCTCTCCGGGTGCTCGTCAGGGTCCAGGCTCTCGTCGATCATGATGCGCTTCTCGTCGAAGAACATCGCGCCGATGATGTCGGAGTCCGGGCCGGAACGCGGCACACCAAATCGGCGGTGGGCGTCGTCGAACTCCACGCCGAGCTTGAGGTGCTTCTCGACGATGTCCTCAATGGGAATCGGCAGGTCGATTGCGGTGCCGCGTGCTTGCGCATATTCGGCCAGCAGCGCAGCCGCATCACGCTCGATCACCTCCTCGCGAAGGTAGGGCACGAACTTGGTCATCTCGCCATTCTCATTTGCATCTTCAGGACTTCCGAGGTCTCCGTCGCTACTTGTCCATTGCCTTCCGTGCGTCTCGGGACAACCGGGCGATGTCGTCGGTCGTCAGGCCTCTGGTGGTTCGCAGTAGGGCCGCGAGCTCCACCGGGTGGCGCTTGATGATGTCGGAGATGTCGGTTGAGACCCGGCCCGCCCGCGCGAGGAGAGCGTCGGAGTCGCACTCGATGATCTCGGCGATCGCCTTCACCTTGTCCTCGGCCGGCGGCGGGAACTCGTCCCGCTCGATCTTTGACAGGTACGTCGGGCTGACCCCAATTTTCTTCGCCATCTCGCGCAAGCCAATTTCCTTGGCCTCCCGCGCCTGGCGGATGAACGCCCCGAACTTTCCTCTCCCGCTCGTCCTTGGCTCGTGTGTCATGCGTTTAGTGTTAACTATACACAAGCGCGCGCAGAGCGTCAACGAGTCGTGAGAGAACGTAGGTCAAGCGAGGTTGTTGGCGCTGAGTGCGGTCAACGACCGGCATCTCACGTTGCGGGC
>JBAXFL010000077.1:0-2126 GCA_037139935.1 Thermoleophilia bacterium
TAGAGCAGGGGACTTTTAATCCCAAGGTCGCTGGTTCGATCCCAGCACGGCCCATAAGAATATCCTGGAAACCGAGACTCTTTGATGTCGGTGTGTTGTCTTTCTAGACACTGAGCGTACCAGATGACGTACACGTTCCCGCTCACCGTGCGAGTCCGCCACCAATACTCGGACCAGAGACAGGGGCATAGCTCGAATGGTGCCTGCGGGTTTCGGGGGTTATGTGCCTCCGACTCCCAAGGTCGCGCGCGCGGTCGGGAATGCCGATCGGTGTGTCTACGGGGTGCGGATCTGCTCGATCCGCTGGAGCACGAGTGACAGCCGGGCCTGGCTTGCTGCATCCGGGAGCAGGGCGCCGCCGAGCGCTGTCTCGAAGAGCGGTTGTTCGCTCAGTTCCGTGAGCGCCTCGATAATGAATGCCCGAAGCTCTGGCGGTGCCTGTGCGATCTCGGCTCCGAGTTCCTCGCGCCCGTCGACGAGCCGCACGATATCTTCGAAATCGATGCTTCGGAGCATGTCGCCGTTACCGCGGCCGCGGTAGGCCTCGATCTTGGTGGCGACGAGGTAGGCAGGTCGGACCGCACGGATCCGTGCACCTGAGGGGAGCGTGACCGGTTCGGCGGTCGCGAGTGCGTCGGCGTGCCAACGGTTCGTGAACCCGAGAATCTCCTGCTCGGTGGGCATCACGTCGAGGATCAGTCCGGCCCTGTTGCGCCACCGGCAGATGACGCCGCCCTCGGCATCTTCGTTGAACCCTTGCCGGCGAAGCCTCTCGCCGAGGTCGTAGTAGTCGAGTCTTGTGTTGACGAGAGGACGATGACGTCGACATCGAGCGTGACGCGTGGGTCGGGGGCGGCGCTGTCGGTCATCCAGAGCACAAGGCTCGCACCCCCGAGGAACGCCACCTCGTCGACGAGGGGCCCGAGGCTTGCCGCCGCCTCCTCGAGAAGCGCGATGCTCAAAGACTCGCCCCGGCTGATCCGCGCTGCAAGAGCTCATCGCGAGCGAGTTTGCGGACGCGAGCGTCGCCGGCACGGAGGGCGTCGACAAGGGCCAGCCGCTCGTAGAGCTGGTCGTTTCTCAGGGCAGCGTTCGGCACCGCCGGATGGAACGGCTCGAGCGCAATTCCGCGTGCGTCGCCGGACGGGTGCGGCCAAACCGGCGGCGGAGCATCCGTTGCGGTCAGTAGCTCACGAAGAGGGGGTGCCGCCCACGCCGTCGGGACACCCCGCGACTCTCCCTTGAAACGTGCCGGAAAGACGTACTGGAGACCATGCGCGAGAAACTCGTCCGCCTGCGCGAGCGCCACTCTCCTCTCCTCGGTGATCAGGCGGGCTTCGGACAGCCGTGCAAGGCCGCGATGGACCGAGGCGACGTCGAGGCCGAGTTCGTCGGCCACGTGTTGGATCGTCAGGCGCGTGTCGGCCCCGAAGAGACCAACGAGAATGAGGATGTCCTGGCCACGAAGCATCGATACAGTCTAACCAGATATTTCACAATTCACAAAATGAAATGAAGCGCTCGGATGCCCGCACGTCGGGCGCCTCGCGCAACCACACGCTCAGGATCCCGGTCTCGTGCCCGAGTCTACGAGCAGGTCCTGCGAGAGGGAACCGCAGACGACGTACGCTTCTACGTCGACGCCGAACGGCTCCCCGAGCTCTGGGACGAGCTCGGCCCATCAGAACATCCTGCAAATCACGCTTATTTAGACTTTCTTTGTTGTCTAAGATGACACTGAGCGTACGGTACGACGTACGAACGGCACGTCTTGGCTGCCGAAAGTGCCGTGCTGCTCCGGGTTCGTGGCGAGCCGCCGCCCGCCGGAGACCGCAGAAACGCTACCAAACATGATAAACTACTGCTACAGTAGTTTTTATGGATTCGGTAGCAAATAGGACGGCAGCGATTCTGTCGCGGGTGGTCCAGCGCCCTTTGGCTTCTGTCAAGGAGACGGGGCCGCGTGCAACCCGCTCAACGGTCGTGGTGGGCCGGACGAGGCATACGCTCGAGCTCCGGTGGGTTGGGCGTGGCTGGCCGGGGGATCTGGAGTCGGTGCTGGAAGATATCCCGTCGCCGTGGCCGCGGCAGCTCGTGCTCGTGGCCCAGAGATTTTCGTCGGGCGC
>JBAXFL010000078.1:0-2109 GCA_037139935.1 Thermoleophilia bacterium
GGGTCGTTGGATGCGCGTGCGCAGTGCTCATCGTTTCGGGTGGCCGCTGTCTCGCCGAGGAGCCCGCGCGGCACCGCGTCGAGGAGATCGTGGCGCAGGGGCTCAACTGGCTCGAGGCGAAGCAGTCGCGCCGCGGCAGTTGGGCCGCCAACGAGGGCCGCTATCCGACGGCGATGACGGCCCTGGCCGGCACGGCACTGTTGATGGAGGGCTCGACGACGTCGCAGGGCCCCCACGCCGAGGCGATCCGCTTGGCTGTCGACTATCTCGTCAGCCGTTCACGGCCCAACGGGCTGATCGGCGATCCCAAGACGGACGACCGCTACACCTATGGTCATGGCTTCTCGATGCTCTTCCTCTCGCAGGTACTCGGCGAGGAGGAGGACGAGCGGCGGCGCGATGAACTCGTGCAGGTGCTCACGAAGGCGGTGGTCTTCTCAGGTCGGGCTCAGACCAAGGACGGCGGCTGGGGCTATGTTAGTGCGAAGGACGGCCACGACTTCGATGAGGGCTCGACCACGATCACGCAGGTGCAGGGGTTGCGCGGGTGCCGCAACGCCGGCATTCCCGTGCCCCGCGAGATCATCGACAAGGCGATCAGCTACATCCACGCCTGCACCCTGCCCGACGGCGGCGTGCAATACAGTTCCAAGGGGGGCGGCGGCCGGCCCGCGATCTCGGCGGCCGCGATCGCATCGCTGTTCAACGCCGGCGAAGAGGACGACACCCACGTGCCCCGCATGCTCGACTACGCGAAGCGGCACCTCGGCAACATCGCCAACAACAGCTTCGGCCATTGGCACTATGCCCACTTCTACTACGCGCAGGTGATGTATCGTGAAGGGAATCCCACGTGGGAGTCGTACCGCGGGCAGGTGGAAAAGCGGCTGGTCTCCGAGGCACAGAAGGATCGCGACGGCGTGTTCTGGCCGCAGGGGTACATTGGCAACGTCTACACCACCGCCACGAATCTCGTGATCCTGCAGCTCGACAAGGGTTCGCTCCCGATCTATCAGCGGTGACCCGCCGGCCGCCGCCGAGCCCGAACCACTCCCGGAGAATTGTCCCGCATGAGTCATTCCGTTGTTTCTGCCGTCGATCGGCTGCACGAGGCGCACGCCCGCATCCTCGAGCAGTTGTCGAGGGTCATCGTCGGGCAGCAGGAGGTGATCGAAGAACTGCTCATCAGCCTGTTCAGCCGCGGACATTGCCTGCTTGAGGGCGTACCCGGGCTCGCCAAGACGCTGCTCGTCAGCACGCTTGCCAGGAGTCTCGACCTCTCCTTCAGCCGCATTCAGTTCACGCCTGACCTCATGCCCGCCGACATCATCGGCACCGATGTGCTGGAGGAGGATCGTGCTACCGGCATGCGACAGTCGCGGTTTCTCGAGGGGCCGCTGTTTGCCAACGTGGTGCTCGCCGACGAGATCAACCGCACGCCCCCGAAGACGCAGGCCGCGCTGTTGGAGGCGATGCAGGAGCGGCAGGTGAGCGTGGGGCGGGTGCAGCACGCGCTGGTCGACCCGTTCTTCGTGCTCGCGACCCAGAATCCGATTGAGCAGGAAGGAACCTACCCGCTCCCCGAGGCGCAGCAGGACCGGTTCATGTTTAAGGTGTTTGTCCGCTACCCGTCGTTCGCCGACGAGTTTGAGATCGCCCGCCGCACCACCGGGCTGCCGACCGAGGAGCCGCGGCCCGTGCTTTCGGCCGCCGACATCATCGCGCTGCAGCGGAGCGTCCGCGAGGTACCCGTCAGCGACCATCTCATCCGTTACGCGCTGGCGATCGTGCGACAGACGCGCACCGGCGAGAAGGGGGTGCCCGACTTCGTGTCGGACCAGCTCGTGTGGGGCGCGGGGCCCCGGGCCGTGCAGTTCCTCGTCGTGGGCGCGAAGGCCCGGGCTTTACTGCAGGGCCGTGCCCACGTCGCTGCCGAAGACATTCAGGCGCTCGCGGCACCGGTGCTCCGGCACCGTATCGTGGTTGGCTTTGCGGCCGAGAGCGAGGGCGTGACGTCCGACGCGATCATCGAGCGGATCATCGAGTGCACCCCTGCCAGAGAGGACGAGCTGTCGCGTGACCCGCGGTTCCAGACGATATTTGCGTCCT
>JBAXFL010000079.1:0-2098 GCA_037139935.1 Thermoleophilia bacterium
GCGCTCGAAGGACTCACCCAGATGATCGAGGTGATCCGCGACGTGATGCAGGAGAGGCCCGGCCGCCTCTCCTTCAGCGGCATCGTGCTCACCATGCACGACGCCACACTCGAACTGACGTCCGAGGTCGAGACCGAGGTTCGTGACTTCTTTGGGGAGATCGTCTTCGAGACGGTGATCCCGCGAGACGTCGCGGTCTCGGAGGCTCCCAGCCACGCCCAGAGCGTGCTCGACTACGCACCCCGCTCACCGGGAGCGCGGGCCTACACAGAACTCTGCATGGAGGTACGCGACTGTGAGTAAGGAACGACGTCTGGGCCGTGGATTGGAAGCACTCCTCGGTCGTGCCGGGATCGAAGCGCCGCCGGCCGTGACGCAGGGCACCTCTGCCGTTGCCCAGCAGCCGGCCCGCACTGCTCCACATGCTGGCCTAGGCTCGGGCGCCGCGCGGCTCATGCTGCACGCGCCCGACGAGGTCGAGCAGGTGGCAGCCACCCTGCCCACCAGCGAAGTTGCGCCAGAACGCATCGATCCGAATCCCTGGCAGCCGCGGAGCATTGTCGACGATGCCGACCTCGTCGAGCTGTCGGCGAGCCTCCGCGAGCACGGCCTCGTGCAGCCGATCGTGGTTCGGGCCCGAGACGATCGCTATCAACTCATCGCCGGCCAGCGACGGCTCGCGGCCGCCCGGCGGCTCGGCTGGGAGAAGGTGCCGGTCCGCGTGCTCGATGTCGACGACCGACAGATGTCAGAAATCGCGATCGTCGAGAACCTCCAGCGTCGGGACCTCGATGCGCTCGAGAAGGCAGCGAGTTTCAAACAGTATCTTTCCACGTGGAACTGCACGCAGGATGAACTGGCCAAGCGGCTCTCGGTCGACCGCTCGACGGTCGCCAACCTGATTCGGCTCCTAGAACTCCCCGAGGGAGTGCAGCAAAAGCTCCGTGCGGGCGCGATCTCGATGGGTCACGCGCGGGCGATTCTCCCGCTCGGCGACGAGGACGAGCAGGTGCGGCTGGCCGACCGCGTCGCGGCTGAGGGACTTTCCGTGCGGGCGATCGAAGCGGAGGTGCAGGAGATCATCCGCCGCGAGGAGGCCGACGAGAGCGGCGGGATCGCAGGCGACGAGGCCGACGACGGCGCTCTGGTGGCCGACGAGGGATTGGCCGGAGTGCCCTCGGCACCCAAGCGGAAGCCGGGCCGGCCGGCGACGCGACGGTCGAGCCAGGTCGCGGCGGTCGAGGCCCAACTGCGGCGGGCGCTCGGCGTGAAGGTCGTGGTGCATGCCAACGGCAAGGGAGCGGGCCGGATCGTGGTCCCGTTCGGTGATCTCGACGAGTTCCAGCGGCTGCTCGACCACATCACCGACTGAGCCGTGAGGCCGGGGTGGACCGCCGCCAGGCGTGCTACACTCTCTTCCCTCGGAGCGTAGCGCAGTTGGTAGCGCGCTTGGTTTGGGACCAAGAGGTCGAGAGTTCGAATCTCTCCGCTCCGACTCGATTGGCGGTCGAAAAACAGATTGTGTTGATTCGACCTTCGGTTCAATTTGGGGCGGCTCAAAATGCTCGTCACGAGCGCCGCGGTGGTGGCCGCCGTGCATGCCAAGGCGCTGGGCAAGAGTGTCGTCATCGTCTCACCCGACAAGCACCTCGGTGGTCTCTCCAGGGGTGGCCTTGCCCGCAAGTTTTAACGGCGCGTGAAGCAGCACTACGACCCGCTCCAGTACGAGCTTTTAGTTCGCGACCTCGCGGCCGGCTCGGGGGCGGCAAAAGTCTCGTCGCTAGGGCGAGGATACGCCCCAGGCTTCTCGAGCGTTCGCCGACCCCCGATCCGGTCGGGCCTGCACCCAAAACGGGTCTATCCGGGGTTTTCATGGGCAGAGCGGTAAACGGCCGCCGCGCAGGGCGATCACATCTGTGGTCTGGACGGGTTTTGTGGAGCGGGAGCCACCAGGCCTTTGAGGGTCCGCGGGCGAACCAATCCGGCACCGTCTCGATGCGACCCGGATACCCCGCGCTCGCGCTTGGGGCTTCCTGACGGGAAGCAACACCCACGGTGACCCACCCGATTCCCGATCGTGAGGAGCCGGGGGTGGCAC
>JBAXFL010000080.1:0-2096 GCA_037139935.1 Thermoleophilia bacterium
CCGTGGGCTTCGAAGAGGCGGCGGTGGTTGAACCAGTCGACCCATTCGAGGGTGGAGTACTCGAGGTCTTCGAGGCCGTGCGGGCGGAGTGGGGCGAGATTGTGACTCGGAGCCACGGGGATCCAACGGAGGCGATGGCTGCGAGGCTCGATGTGCCGCCGAGTGCGATGGGGTGGCGGCTGTTCAATCTCGGGCTGGTTGAGGAGAAGCCGGCCCGACCACCTCCGGGTAGCGTCGAGAGAATCTGATCCCCGTGAGCAGGGCCGGCAACGCGTGTCGTTCCCTCCGGCCTACGTGTACCGGATTGGCTGGAGCCTGCCGTGGCGCTTGAGCCCCGGCACCAGCCTGTTGCTGACGACCTTCAACTCGTACCGGTGCTTCGTGCCCTTCTGCCACTGGGCACCGGCGAGCCGGGTCTTGGCGACGTTCGGGACGGGACCGTCCTTCCAGTTGACCCGTCCGACGACCGTGTTGAGGTTTGTCGTCTTGATCGCCGCGACGATCGACGCCTTGTCGTCGATGTCGGCGGTGCGGCGGAGGACGTCCGCAGCGACCTCGAACAGCGCGTGGCCGAAGCCGATTGGCTGCGTCCACTGCTTCTTCGTGGTGCGCTCCCACAGTGCTGCGAGCTGCGCCGCGCTCTGCCCGGTGAGGGACGACTTCGTGGCATGGAACGGGCTCCACCACAACTCCGTGGACATCCCCGCCCCGTTCTTGCCGAGCGCCTCAACCGACGCCGGGAAGAGCAGCGCCTTCCCGATCGATGCGACCTTCGGCTGGAAACCCTGCTGGAGGGCCTGTGTCCAGAACGTCGTGAAGTCAGGCGGGATCGGGACGCCGGTGATGATCTCCGACTTGCTCGCCTTGAACTTCGCGATCTGCGCGGAGAAGTCGTCGCTGAGGTTTGGGTAGCGGCCCGGGTCGACTGTCTTGTACCCGGCCGTCACGCACGCCCCGGGGAAGCCAAACTTCTTGTCGCCCCACGCGCTGCCGTCGGGATCGTTCGGGAAGAGACAGCCGACCTTGTAGTTCGTCTTGACCTGGCCCCACATGTCGAAGAACACCGAGATGATGTCCTCGAGGCCCCAGAAGAAGTGGTACGTCCACTGGAAGCCCTTCGCGGGATCGCCCTTGCGGCCGAAGAAGTACGGCTGCCACGGGGCAAGCGAGGAGATGCACGGGACGCCGTTCGCCTCGCAGATGTCGGCGACCGGGTTGACGATGTCGGGCGTGTCGCCGACGAGCATCAGGTCGATGTTGTCGTCGAAGATGAGGCGCTGCGCAACCGTCGCTGCGCGGTTGGAGTTCGACTGCGCGTCACGCTGCACGATCTTGACGGGGAACGTGCTTCCGCCGATCTTGATTCCCTTCGCAAAGATGCGTTTCATCTGTGCGAGGGTGAAGTCGTTCGCCGCGCCGAACTCGGCGAGGGGACCCGTGAGCGGGGTGACCAAACCGATCTTGATCGCCCGCGCCGATGTGGCCGCACTCGACGTGGCAACCCAGGGCGCAAGGGCGAGGGCAGCACCGGTGAGCGCCGACCTCTTGAGCAGGGTCTTCCGGTCGAACGGAGTGCTGAACAGTGAGTCGAACCGATCGTGCTCGTGAAACATGCCTGTGCCTCCTTGGCATTAACGCACACGCGCCGTGATCGCGCCAGGATAGCGGGCATGCACGCAGCACAGTGCAGCACAGTGCAGCGCAGTGCAGCGCAGTGACGTCAACCCCTCGGGCGCAGGGCGCACGGGTGTGCGCTGCACGCACGCCGCGTGGTTTCGCCGCGGGGGGCCGGCGCTGGCCGCGTCACCCGGTACGGGAATCAGCGGGTCGGCCTCGCGGAGCTCGCACCGCGTTTCCTCGCCTACAAGGAGGCGCTCGGCCTCCGTCCCTCCACCCATAGCCATTCGCAGAGCGCAACCGAACACGCGGGATAGGCTGGTTCCTTGGCTACCCAGGGGACGGACGCGGACGTTGATCCCAACAGGGCAATCCGTCGGCATTCGTGGTCGTTCGATCTGCTCGGCTCCGGAGGCCGGGCAGAGTACGAGCTCTGGCTTTCGGGTGAGACGGCACGCCTCAACACGGCGCCCGCCGCA
>JBAXFL010000081.1:0-1989 GCA_037139935.1 Thermoleophilia bacterium
TCAGAGGACTGTGCCGTCAGCTACAAGCTCCTACGCCGACCCGCGGGCGCATGCGTTGCGCATCGAGGGCCTGGCTGTAATCGTTCGACAAATATTGACCGGACTCAACCGGTCGTCGCAACACTGGTTTATTGACTTGATAGTGAGAGCGGTGTCAGTTCTTGCATTCATGCACGTTTGCAGTCGGCAGTCTCGGCTTCACGTCTTGCACGAACGAATCGCAAGAAATGTTGCAATGCAAGACCTGACACCCTTTCCACGAACGAATCGCAAGAAATGTTGCAATGCAAGACCTGACACCCTTTCCAGTGGGGGGCTTGTCCGCGAACGATCTATGACCCGTACAGCGCGATCACGACACGACGGTGACCGACGAGCCCGAACAGCCCCGCTGCGCCAACTGCGATCGCACTCCTCGCCCCGACGAGAACCCCGACGACGACTGGCGCGTCGAGTCAGACGGCTTGGGCGAGCTTCTTGTCTTCTGCCCGGTGTGCTGGCAGCGGGAGTTCGGTAGTTCCGGGCGAGAGCACCCTGGCCTAGGTCGATCACCTGTCTCCCGACAATGGAGAGTGCGACTATCGTCCGCGGTGACCTCCCACATCGTTCTTTAGTGTGATTGCGAGCGCGAGGGGTCCAACCGTTCTGTGGTTCTAACCCGAAGGAGATTTGGATGAACGGCGAGCAGCTACGTACGCTGCAAGAGCCCTTGAAGGAGCGGTACCGCGAAGATCCGGGCGAGGCGCTCGTCACGTTGCACGCGACCGGGACGCTGGGTGAGGGCATCACGTGCTCGGTTGCAGCAGGTCGAGCCCTTGCGGAGGCGGGCCTCCACCCGGCTAGTGGGGGCGACGGCCTGAGTCTCTGTTCGGGCGACATGCTCCTCGAGGCGCTTGTCGCGTGCGCAGGGGTCACATTGCGGGCCGTTGCCACGTCGCTTGGGATCGAGGTCGAGGCAGGCGCCGTACGCGCCGAAGGTGATCTCGACTTCCGTGGCACTCTCGCGGTCAGCAAGGAGGTGCCGGTCGGGTTCCGCGCGATAAGGCTGAGCCTCGAGCTCGAGACGAACGCAAGCAACGAGCAACTCGAGACTCTCGTTCGCCTCACAGAACGCTACTGCGTCGTCTATCAGACGATCGCGACCGCTCCCGACCTGTCGACTTCCTGGAGTCGAGCAGCGAGCTAGCCACGCAGAGCCCATCGACCGCTCAGGGAACATTCCCGAACACTGGCGCAGGCGATCACGCCTAACGCTTATCCGCTGCCGAACAACCGCTGGGCCTCTTGTTCGCCCGACGCGGTGAGGCGCAGCACATACCCGACATCCCGCCCAGATCTGTCCGGGAAGCCCCAGTTCGCGACATCGGCGACCACCGCCAACGCCGCCTCGGGATCCACCGCGATCGACTCGTTTGGGGAGTGCTTCTTCAGGTACAGCGCAACGTGCCCCTCGCGTATGAGCGCGATGAGTTCCGGCCGAATCTCTGCGACGGTTCTGTCGGGACGCCACCGGCGCGTGATGCCGCCCCATGGACGACCGTCGTTAACGGTGTGTGCGTACGTCAGGGCCCGTAGCAGCTCTTCATCTTCCGCATCCTCAAGGAGGCACCACCGGATCGGAAAGAAATCCATCGAGGCACAGACGCTAGCAGCAGCTCGGGCGACATCCCCGAACTGGCGCAGGCGACTGCCGTGCGCGCCAGACCGATCTAGTCAGAGCCCGGCGAGAGCATCCCTCACGAGCTTGTCGGCCTCAAAGGCCGAGCTGTCTTTCTCGATTACGAGCGCGTTGCGCGCTAGTCACCCGGGAACGCCGACTCGTCGAACGGTGCGCCCTGGAAGTGCTTCGCCAGGGTGATGACGAACTCGCGAAACGCAGTTTCTTTCAGGTCGGTCTGCATCCGGTTGACGAGCTTGCAGCCTCCCGCTCTTTCCCGTATCGGTCGCGCAGGCGACCGCCCAGGAGGCCGTGTTACCCGCCCGGGTGCA
>JBAXFL010000082.1:0-1719 GCA_037139935.1 Thermoleophilia bacterium
CGACGACCGGCTGGTCGCCAGGCAACTCGGTGGCCTGCATGAACACAGTAAGGACCTGCGAAAGGCCGAGGGTCACAGTGACAGTAGACATGAGCCCCAGCCCGTTGGTTGGGTATTTTTCGAGCAACAAGAGATTGATGGAGAGGCCGGGCGTGAGCCCGGCCGTCCCCACAGAGACCCAGACAGAGAGATAGACTGAGACAAATTATGGAACTTGAACAAATTACACAACTTATGCGCGAGCGGGTGGACCATCCCGCGACCGTCAAGGAACTCCTGCAACTGCTGCGAGTCCCCAAGGACGCCCGCGCCACCTTCAAGCGCCAGCTGAAACAGCTGGTCGCCACTGGTGAGCTGGTCGAAATTCGGGGTGAGCGCTATGGCTTGCCGGACCTGATGAACCTGATTGTCGGCACGGTATCGACCAACCCGCGCGGATTCGCGTTCGTCGATTTTGACGATCCCGAACCGGACAGCCCGAAGAGCGTGTTCATCGCCGGTGGCAATCTGAATCAGGCAATGCACGGCGACAAAGTCGTCGTCCGCGTCGAGCGCGAAGGCGCGCGGCCCGAAGGCCGCATCGTCCGCGTGCTCGAACGCGCGAGTCAGACGATCGTTGGCCGGTATGACGTGGTGGGCTCTGGCAACGGCTTCGTCGTGCCGTTCGACCGCCGGCTGATCATGGACGTCCAGATCGCGGCGGCAGATGCGATGGGTGCAGCGGCGGGCGAGATGGTCAGCGTGGAGATCATCAAGTTTCCGACTGCCTCACGACCCGCCACGGGCAAAGTCGTGGAGGTGCTGGGGCCGATCGATGCGCCGGGCGTGGATACGCAGGTCATCATCCGCAAATACAACATCACCGATGTGCACAGCCCGGAGTCGATCGCAGAAGCGAACAAACTCGGCAAGCTGGTGAAAGACAAGGACATCGCGGGTCGCACCGACTTCCGCGGCGTCACGACCGTCACGATCGACGGCGAACACGCGCGTGACTTCGACGATGCGATCACGATCGAGAAGATGGCGAACGGCAATTTCTGGCTCGGCGTGCACATTGCCGACGTGTCGCACTACGTGCGTGAGGGCACGGCGCTCGATCAAGAAGCCTACGATCGCAGCACCTCGGTGTATTTCCCCGAGCGCGCCGTGCACATGTTTCCGTCAGAGCTCTCGACCGGTCTGTGCTCACTCAACCCGCACGTGGATCGACTCGTGCAGTCGTGCCTGATGGAAGTCGACCGCCGCAGCGGTAACGTGCTGCGCTACGAGATGCACGACGGCGTCATCAACAGCGACTCGCGCATGACCTACAACGAGGTCCACGCGATCCTGACCGATCACGATGCGGCGACCATCGCCAAGTACAAGACGCTCGTGCCGATGTTCGAGAAGATGCAGGAGCTCTTCGGCATCCTGAACGGCCGTCGTCGTCGTCGGGGGTCGATTGACTTCGATCTGAAGGAATCCCAGATTGTGCTTGATGACGAAGGCCTCGTGCAGGCGATTGTGGCGTCCGAGCGCAACATCGCCCATCGGATCATCGAAGAGTTCATGCTGCTGGCGAATGAGACTGTGGCGCGGCATCTCGAGACGAACGCGGTTCCGACCCTCTACCGAATCCACGAAGAGCCCGACGGGATGAAGGTGGAGGAGTTCGAGGAGTTCATCGGCTCGCTTGGGTATTCACTCGGGGCGGGGCCCGACTCGATCGAACCG
>JBAXFL010000083.1:0-1549 GCA_037139935.1 Thermoleophilia bacterium
TCGCCGAACGTAAAGACTTTGTAAATCTTGCAATCGCTCTCCCCTACGGGGAGGGGCAATTCGGGTGGTTGACACGATGGAATCTCGTCGGCACGGTCATTTCGTCAACGGAGCCGGACAGGCGGCTGCTCGGAACAAGATCCGACAGTCGGGCCGGCGAGGAGGTGGTCGTCAATGGGAAGCGAGCGGAAGAGACGGAATGCTCGTCAGCGAGGAGCCAGTTCAAGGATGTGGTCGGAGGCGGGCCTCCGAGCTTCGATGCGAAGTTCGTTCATCGCACGTCCGTCGCGCCGCCCGGGGAGCGTGAGCGAGGAGGTCGCCGCCAACAGCGTCCGGATGGCACGAGAGGCACGCGATGCCGCCCGGCAGTGGAGGCGGACGATGAAGCAGCCGAAGCGGGTGGGCGCGTGACGCCGGCCCGGATGGCAGGCACCCCACTCGAACCGAGCGCGCCGAGTGCGCTCTGCCTGCACGAGGCAACGCACGCCGCGGTCGCCCTGGCGCTCGGGCTCGAGGTCGAGGAGGTGCGCGTCGTCGGGACGATGCACGCCGACGAGTTGACGGCAGGCTTGTACGGAATCCCCGTCGGCACCGAGATCCCGGCAGCGGGTACGCGGATCCCGGACGAGTATCTCGAGACGCACCCGCTCGAGTTGCTGGCCTCGATGATGGCGCCGTCGTGCCGCCCCACCGGCGACGAGGCAATCGACGAGTACGGCGCTCACGAGAAGGAGTGGGCGATCGCGCGGGCCGGGGAGCGCGGAGTCGATACCGAGGAGGTCGAGCGCCTTGCCCGCGCAACGGTGACGGCGCAGGAAGCGCGGATCGTGGAGATCGCCGCCGTACTGGGGCGTGACGGCGTCTGGTTACCGAAGGCGGAAGATGCAACCCCGGTGGAAGAGTCCCCAGTGAACGATGAGGCGATCAGGGAATGGTTGCTGCCGTTCCTCGTTCGGCGCGGCGGCCGTCCGCTCAACGAGATCTCGCTCGCGTCCAACAACACGCGGATCGATGTCGTAGCCATGCTCGACGGGACTCTTTGCGGATTCGAGATCAAGTCGGAATCCGACACGCTCAAGCGGCTTCCCGCTCAGGCGAAGCGCTACAAGCGCTACTTCCGCAAGCTGATCCTTGTCGTTGCCGAGGGTCACCTCGAGAAGGCCAGGGAACTGCTCCCGGGGTACTGGGGACTCTGGGTCGTACATTCGTCGGCGAGCGGCGTAGAGATCGTGCACGAGGCTGCGCCGGCGAGGTCACCTAAGCAAAACCGCCACCAGAAGCCCGAGCCGCTCGCGTACCTGATGCGCAAGGCCGAGCTGATCGATCTTCTCGGGAGCGGTGATCCCGGCGCAGGGTACGAGACGATGACGAGGAAAGAGCTCGCCCGCGAGTGCGCCGAGCGTTTCACGATCGAGGAGATCGAGCTGGCGGTCTTCGAGGCCCTCCACCTGCGCAACGCGGCGCGCGGCCACTAGGAACCGGAGTGTCGGTCTCGGACTTGTCCGGTATGGACGTGGCTCGCTCGGCGCACTACTGTCAGAGGACTGTG
>JBAXFL010000084.1:0-1519 GCA_037139935.1 Thermoleophilia bacterium
GTGTCGAGGTTTGCGCCGAGGCGGCCACCCACGACGTCGAAGGACTGGTTGCTGCGGTGTCGATGCTCATGGCCTCTGACTGAGCTCCGCCATTCTTGCTCCGGTCCGGTAGCTCCTGCCCCCGGTGTATCCTCAAGTGACTACTCTTGAACCGCTCCCTGATGAAATCTGAATCCCTCACCGTCGTAGACAACCGCACCGGAATCGAATACTCGATCCCGATTGTTGACGGAGCGATCCGCGCCACCGACCTCGGGCAGATAACGGGCCTCGACGGCACGGGGTTAATGTCGTTCGATCCGGCCTATCTCAACACGGCGTCGTGCCGGAGCGCAGTCACCTATATCGACGGCGACGTGGGGATCCTGCGCTACCGGGGGTATCCGATCGAGCAGGTCGCCGAGCAGGCCGGGTTCCTCGAGACGTGCTATCTCCTCCTCGAGGGTGAGCTGCCGACCCCCTCGGCGCTCGACAGATGGAGCGACGATGTGCGCAGTCACACGTACGTCCACACGAACCTCAACGAGTTTCTCGCCGGATTCCGCTACGACGCGCATCCCATGGGAATGCTGCTCGGTACGGTCGGCGCGCTGTCCACCTTCTACCCCGACGCGAAGCATATCTCCGACCCCGAGAACCGCTATCTCCAGCGCGTGCGGCTGATCGCGAAACTCCCGACCATAGCGGCCTACATCTTCCGGCACTCGCGTGGCCTTCCCTATGTCTTGCCGCGCAACGACCTCGACTACGTCGGCAACTTCGTCAACATGACCTTCGAGATCGGCGGCAAGCACGAGCCAAACCCGGTGCTGCAGCGAGCCCTGGAGATCCTCCTGATCCTCCATGCCGATCACGAGCAGAACTGCTCGACCAGCGCCGTCCGGAGCGTCGGGTCGTCGCATGTGGATCCGTTCTCGGCCGTCTCGGCAGGCATTGCTGCGCTCTACGGCCCGCTGCACGGCGGTGCCAATGAGGCTGTCCTGACGATGCTCGACCAGATCGGCGACCGAGCGAACGTCCCGGCATTCGTCGAGGCGGTCAAGGACGGGAGCGCCGGCACCCGTCTGATGGGCTTCGGCCACCGCGTCTACAAGAGCTATGACCCACGGGCTACGTTGGTCAAGAAAGTCGCGGACTCCGTCTTCGCCGAGACAGGTCTCAACCCGAAGCTCGAGATTGCCCTCGAGCTAGAGAGGATCGCGCTCGAGGACGAGTACTTTGTCAGCCGCAAGCTGTACCCGAACGTGGACTTCTACTCGGGCTTGATCTACCAGGCGATGGGGTACTCCAGGGAATACTTCACCGTCCTCTTCGCACTCGGCCGCCTGCCGGGGTGGCTCGCGCAGTGGGAGGAGATGCTCACCGACCCCGAGACGAAGATCGCCCGGCCCCGCCAGATCTACACAGGCGCTGCCGAACGGCCGTTCGTGCCGCTGGAGAACCGGTAGCGCGAGCTGCCGGTGGGAATGGCGAGAGCCGGACTTGAACCGGCGACACCACGGTTTTCAGCCGTGTGCTC